>NZ_JAKMUZ010000009.1 GCF_027570195.1 Corynebacterium yonathiae | reverse complement strand
AAATGTCCCTTAAGCCTCTTTATGCGCTGCGCCAATGTAGAAAAAGCGGTTCCGCTTCTAAAGACAAGGCTGGGCGACAATGCTCGAGTACCCTCTACAACAGCTTCTTGACGTCCCAACAAACTGATTAGGCCCAATCCTGAGATTTCACACTCTCACCCGCTATGCAGTGCCTACTAATTTACTGGCCCAATGAGCTCCGCTACGTGATGAGCAAAACCCATTTCGCTACTTAACCCGCAAGCTACCCCTCTGGGTATTCCTAAAAATTTCTGCATCCCCAAGTGTCGTTTAAACAAAACAGGGCCCACTGTAAACAGCAGGCCCTAACTGCTCCTCCAACTGGGCTCGAACCAGTGACCCTTCGATTAACAGTCGAATGCTCTGCCAACTGAGCTATGGAGGAATATTTTATTGCTAGCACTTCGAACTCACCGTTCTCCGTGCAACGAGAATTAACTATATACGGAAGTGGGTCTTAGACACAAATCCCCTGTATACAAGGGAATCTTAAAGTTAGACTCAGAGCACAAACTCAAAAGCCTCGCTTTCCTGTATGGACGAATATTACGCGAAGATTTTCGATGAAATATAAATGCAAAAGAGCTATTCTGAGCGCTTTGCTGCTGAACTCTTACGGTGTGGCCGTACATTCCCTACGGGAGATTGGAAGCATTTATTAAAAAGAGCGCTGAATACAAGGACTGAAATGCCTACTTAACTAAATGCCCATTTGAGCTTCAGGTGTAGCGTCCTGACTTAGTTTCTAAGCTCTTGTTTCCTTTTGCAATTTTCCGTCTGACAGGTACTTCTCCTACAACTTTCTTCACCTTCGACCAAGGTTTGCATCCTAAGCATTGGTGGAGTCTTGTTTCATTCCACCCAAATGCGCTCGGGACCTGACCCCTGTTTGGTAGACACCTGATATCCAGCCCGGTTGGGTTGGGAAGAAAGGTAATCTACCACCATGCCTAGGTACTCCGAACAGTTCAAACGTGATGCTGTGGCCCTCTACGAAAACAACGAGGACCTCTCACTTCACACGGCTGCAGCAGAGCTGGGAATCAATCGTTCTTCACTTTATTCCCGGCTTAAGCAGTACGGCACCGGCAAACGTGCCCACTCGAAAAACATGCGTGATAAAACTCAGGCGACGACTGATTCTGAGCGAATCCGCCAGTGAGACAAAAGAAAACGCAAAGTTGCGCGAAGAACGCGACATCCTGCGCAAGGCCGCGAAGTATCTTGCCGAAGAGACACGCTGGTAATCCGCTTCCAGTTTTTCTATGACCACCGAACCAAGTACTCGGCTCACACGGATGTCCCGCGTGTTAAAGCTGAACCGTTCCTCGTTTTATAAATGGGTGCAAACCCGTGAAAAGCGCAGGTTAAAGATGTATTCTGATGCCCTTATTGGTGCAAGAATCACAACCACCTTCGATGATGAGCACGGGCTTTATGGTGCTAAACGCATCGCTGCAAGCCTCAACGACGATACGGATCTCGGCCCGATCAACCATAAGAAGGTCGCACGCATCATGAAAGCCATGGGGTTAAAAGGCTTTAGTAAACGGCGTCGATGCATCACCACTAGGCGCAAGCCTGGTCACCGTGTCATGCCAGATTTAGTAGGCCGTAAATTCACCGCTAACAGGCCGAACCACGTCTATGTAGGCGACATCACCTACCTGCCGTGTAAGAGTGGCAAGAACATGTACCTTGCAACGGTCATTGACGCCTACTCGCGCAAGCTCGTCGGCCATGCACTAGCCGATCACATGCGGGTATCTCTGGCTATCGAAGCTTTGTCTCATGCCAGCAAAGTCCGCGGAAGCCTTAAAGGGGCAATTTTCCATTCTGATCATGGCAGTGTGCACACCTCACAGGCGTTTAGGGACCACTGTGCCCAACTTGGTGTGCGCCAATCCATGGGTGCAGTGGGACCTAGTGCCGATAATGCCCTGGCAGAGTCATTTAACGCCACCTTAAAACGTGAAGTGCTGCGTGATCGGAAAGTCTTTGACAATCCCATTATCTGCCGGCAGGAAGACTTTCGATGGTGCATGCGTTACAACACGCGCAGACGACACTCCTGGTGCAACCTTCTAGCTCCCGATGACTTCGAAACACTCACATCAGCTACACTGATCCAAGCAGCATAGCTAACCCCGACGTGTCTACTTTCCGGGGGTCAGGCTCGGTAGTTACGAATGTTAGATTCTGATTAAACGGCAACGGCAATACCGGCTAGCATATTGCTAGCCGGTCGCCACTCTGTCCTAGTCGTTGATGTACAGGTACTGCTTGTTCACGAACTCGTCTAGGGCGAAGACAGAAAGTTCACGGCCATAGCCGGAATTCTTGATGCCACCGAAAGGCAGCACTGGGGAGAAGTACTGTCCCAGGTTGACGTGAATCATTCCGGTATCGATCTGGTCAGCCACGTTGGTGGCACGCTCGGTGTCCTCAGAGAAGACGGCGCCGCCCAGACCGTAGTTGGAGTTATTGGCTAGCTCCACTGCTTCTTTTTCGGAGGAGACCTTATAAATTTCGGCCACAGGGCCGAAGAACTCCTCATAGTAGGAGTCGGAGCCTACGGGGACGTCGGTAAGCACGGTTGGCGTGTAATAGGCCGCGGTTTCATGCAGCTCGCCACCGGTACGGATGGTGGCGCCATTGTCCACGGCGCGCTGGACCTGCTTGTCTAGGTTCTCTGCGGCGCTGCGCGAGGACATTGGGTAGTACTGGTTATCCGCTGGGCTGGAAGGATCACCTTGTGCCATTCCCTCGGCGATGCGCACCATTTCATCAACAAACTCGTCGTAGATATCCTCCATGACGATGATGCGCTTATTGGAGGTGCAGGCCTGGCCGACGTTCTCGATGCGCTTGACCCAGGCTTCCTCAGCCGCCTTAGTGACATCGGCGGAATCGAGAATAATATACGGATCAGTACCGCCGAGCTCCAGCACAGCCTTCTTAAGGTTGCGGCCGGCGATTTCCGCAATGGCGGCGCCGGCACGCTCAGAACCAGTGAGAGAAACACCCTGGACGCGCGAATCAGCAATGACGTCCGCAATCTGGTCATGATCGGCATAGATATTGATGTACACTCCCTCGGGCAGGCCAGCCTCGCGGAAGATCTCCTCGATAGCAGCGGCGGACTTCGGGGTAATTTCGGCATGCTTTAGCAAAATGCAATTGCCGTTCATCAAGTTAGGTCCGGCAAAGCGGGCGACCTGGTAGATGGGATAGTTCCACGGCATGATGCCCAGGAGCGTGCCAACGGGAAGGCGGCGAACCACGGCCTTTCCGCCGGGTACATCGACTGGCTTGTCTTTATTGTGCTCTGCCGCGTTATCCGCATAAAACTGCAAGATATCGCCAGAGAAGTTGATTTCCCACTCCCCTTCCGGGGTCGCCTTGCCCATTTCCTGGGCCTCAATCTTGGCTAGTTCGCTCTTACGCTCCTTAAAGAGCTCAGCAGCACGGGAGACAATCTTGGCGCGCTCGTCAATTGGGGTCTTACGCCAGGTTTGAAAAGCCTCGTGAGACTTGGCTAGTGCATCCTGGATCTGCTCATCGGTAAAGGTATCGAAGGTTTCTACCACTTCATTTGTGGCGGGGTTGGTAACTGCGTAGCCCTTAGACATCGGGACTTCCTTCCTATGGGGTGTTGATATTGATGTACATCGCGCAGGCATTGTGCCTGTCACAACAGTACGCTACTTTTGTTATACATGTCACCGATTTAAGCGCCGACGGCCATCGAACCGTCCTTCATTTTCACGCCCTCATCCTGCTTCATGTAGGTGGCATCACGGGTAAGCATTTGACGCACCATGTCCTCATTCTTTTGGATTTCCGCCTCGAGGGCTTCCTTGTCTTGGCGCAGCAGGTCAAAACGTTCTTGTACCAGTGGAGCTTCCATCTCCAAGATGGGCTGCATCACGGACTGCGCCACGCCACAGGCATCAGCCACCTCATCGCCGTGGATGATGCGCACGTGCGCAGCGGTCCAATCTGCAAGCGTGTCTTCTGGGAAGCCAGTGAGTTCCTTAGCATTAACAACGAAGCCGGACATCAGGGCATCGACAAGCTGGCGGGCAGCCTCGTTAATCTCACCGTCAACCGCATGGATGGCGTCCATGGTCTCCTGCGAGGCTTCTACACCATCTTCGCCGTGGAAGAGATCGGAGTGGATGCCTAACATGCGGCCGACTATCTTCCACAGATAAAACACATCTCTTTCTTCTTCCGCGGTGAGTTGCCAGCCCATGCGGCGCAGCCCGGCATATGGGATATACGTGAAATCGAACCAGGTACGCAGCATGTCGAATTCACTAATCGGTGCACCATAGTCGGAATAGTCCAAGCCTTTGCGGTTATGTACGCGGCGCACATGAGCGTGAATCGCGCGCACCATGCCTGTATGAATAAAACCCTCCCCTCCTGGCTGCAAAGCATCCGGCAGGTAGAGCGAATAGGTCCAATTTGTGGTGTAGGCAAGACGCTTGACTGCACCGTCAGTAAGCTCGCCGGTGTTAATCAAAAGGTCAGCGATGGCCGGGGTAGCATACGTATGCACCAAGGAACCAGGGCCCAACGCCAGACCGTGACTCAACGGCGGGATGGATAGGTAGGTGCGGCGACCACGCTCAAGCTTTTCCGCGTCTAGACCAGCAAGTGCCTTGGTCATATCCTCAATCAATGCCGCTACCTCCGGCAGGGTATCGTCATCGGCGGTGCCGCGAGCTAAGGCCTCGCGCAGGTTGGGCATGATTTCCTTAACCGTATGACCGCTGGTGAATAGAGCGTCCGCCACGGGATCCATAGCCCAGAAGGCCTCTTGGTAACGGTCTGCGCGTTGCGTGCCATACTTGGCCACAAATTCTTCGCGGCTACCGCGGCCGGCAGGCCATTCATTTACGGTGCTCAACGGTGCTGGTGCATTCATTGTGGTTTCTCCTTATAGCCTGATGAGAGTTGGTAAAGTCGGTTTAGCTGCGGGCTTCTTTCGAGTCATCGTGCAAGGTGTAATCGGACTTGGTATCTGGCTCGTTCTTAGCGATGTAGTCTTTGATCACCTCCGTCACCGCAGTCCAAGGGGGTTTGCCATTATTGGCACGCTTTACCCTGGCCTTTTTCGCACCTGGCAGCTTGTCCCGAACTCGGGCCGCACGAGCTTCCGCTTTAGCGGCCGCCTTGAAGAGGATGGCCCAAGGCCTAAAGTTGATCTTTTCCCAGCGCGTGCCCTGCACCATAAACTTGGTATCTTTCTCGCCGCAGATGGTAGATAGTGCGCCAAGGGCAACGTGTGGCACGAGGGGGTTGAGGCTTTCCAGGATGGACATCAGCGCGGTAGCCACACGCTCATGGTAAGCAGAGGAATATCCGCCATTGCCATAGATGTAATCAGTCATCTTGCGCATTTCATCGCCAGTTTTAGGGATAAGGCGCTCCTCCGCTCCCATCATGTAGAGGATGTATCCCCAATACTGAGCCACGTCATCCCATTCCTGGCCGCTATGCGGCCGGCCAAAAAACTCGTCGATCGCAAGCGGCATCATGCCAAACCAGCCTTCTCCAGAGACGAGGAAGCTAGAGCCGATTGGACGCCCGAATTCGTTATAGTGCTCCGGTCCCCATATCTTTTCCAATCCGCGGTTTGCCTGGGCATGGAGCAGGCGCACGCGAACCGCCGCCTTGCGCCCCTCACCAAAGCGCTCGAAAACGTTCTTCTTTCCTAGATCCACAAAGAACTGTGCAGTCTCAATAGACCGCTGCATGGCTTGGAACTCAAACATTCCGGTCTCGCCCGTGGCCGCAGAGGTGCGGTCTTCCAACGTAGTTGCCCAATAAGCAAAGGCGATAGCAAGAATCTCTGAGGTGCGGGTGACGTTGTAATAGGCTATGCGCCCGCGTTCGGCGGCCTCGAGGTCTAGCCAATTGGGGATCCGATCTACTTCTTGGAAAAACTCCACCAGCTCAGGGGCAGGTTCACGCACAGTATCGATGCCTTGATTTAGCGCCTGCTCAAATTTTTTCCGCGATTCCTTCGCGCCATCGCGACGGAAGGCTTGGGCGAGCTTCTCACCCGTCTCATCGGTTTGCCACATGTGGTCATCTAAAAGGCGGGTTTGCGCAGTACCGTAGCCCTCCCAAGAATCTTCCACTGAGTGCCAAGAATCAAAAATATTATGGCGCAGCGCGGACCAGCTCGGGGTGGGGGTGCGCCGCTTAGGCGCCGGGCGCAGCGGCATTCCATCGCGGTAAAAATAGCGGAAATCCTCATAAGGATTATCGGACATCGGCAAAATCTCTGGCTGCGTGGCTTCGCTCGCCAAGGGCTTGGTGGGAGTTGACATTGCAGTGACTCTCTTTCTTATTTCAAGTGTCATACTACGCACTGTTGAACAATCTGTGTGCTAAATCACTTTTGGTATCTACTGGTTATCGTATAGGGAGTCAGATCACACCGCAACGGAACCCGCTGAGGTTTGCCCATTTTGCTTTGTCTTAAACTCTCAAAAGTAGGTAAAAGGTCTCGGACTACACTCCCCCACCACGAGAAATAAAGCGGGTGGATGCGCCAAAAGATTTTTCAATTGGAAGCGTTCACCCACCCATGTGGGTGTATCAAACACGGTTAATCGACGCAGGCTTGCCACATGAGTGACATGGGGCTCGTTTAGTAGATACTATGTCCTCAATCACTTTAAAAGGCTGAATGGCGTGAATCGCTACCGCGAGACACGAACGAACTGCAGGACGTGTAAAGGCTTCACATTTTTCCCTCGATCCGCCCACGCCATTGAGCAGAAAGGGGCCACAATGGACGAAACTTCCTTAAAACACTCTCCGGCACGAGGCACAGCAAAAAGGAGCGAAGGTTCGCGGCTGCGGGCCACAGTACAACAGATCACCCGAGTCGCTGATGACCTTATGGTGCTGGAATTCTGCTTAAAGGATGGCGAGGAACTCCCCGACTACTCCCCCGGCTGCCACGTAGACGTCACACTCACCGGACCAGAAGAAACGGAATTAGTGCGCCAGTACTCCGTTTTTGAAATGCCACCCAAGGAGATCTCCAGTTGTGACGCCGGTGCACATTTAACTTACGGCATCGCCGTTAAACGCGAAGAGAATTCGCGGGGTGGTTCCCTTGTCATGATGCAACTTCGCGCGGGCGATGAGTTGCTTATCTCCCCAGCGCACAATAACTTCGAACTCGTTGACACCGCCAGCTACTATGTACTCGTCGGCGCCGGTGTGGGTATTGCGCCTATGCTATCCATGGCCCAATCGCTACAGCACCAAGGCAAACCCTTCATGGTGCTTTACTTTGTCTCTAGCATTACCCGCGCCGTACTCCTGCCCCAATTACGCAGCATATGCGGCGATAGTCTCATTGAAGTTTTCGGCTCACCCCGTGCACGGCAAGAAGAAATCTACCGACACCTGTTATCCCAAGCCCCGCAGGAAACAGTGTTTTATGTATGCGGTCCGCAAGGGTTCATGTCCGGCGCGAAGGAGGTAGTGCTGGACTATCTTCCCCACCAGAATTTCCACTGGGAAAACTTCCACCCTGATATGGAAGCGCTTAGCGGAGAGAAAAATGCCGGTGCAGGCGGTTGCGCTTTCGATGTGGAATTTTGTGGGGAAACCGTACACGTTCCAGCCAATGCCACTGTGCTCGAGGCACTCGAGGAAGCTGACTTGCCGGTGATGTCACGTTGTTTAGAAGGCACCTGCAGCACCTGCGTTATGAAAGTGATAGAAGGCGAGCCAGATCATCGAGATTCCGTCTTTAATGAGCAAATGCATGCAGACGGCGCCTTTGCGCCCTGCGTTTCACGGTCACTGGATAGACGCCTGGTGCTCGAGCGCTGGCGCCGCTAAGGCACTACGTTTTAGAGCGAACGCACCATCACGACCCCAATGATGACTAAGGCCAGTCCCACTACGCGGTGAATAGGGGGCAGTCCCCGGCGCGCATGCCCCCAGCCGAGCGACTCTACTACCTGACCGCACACAATTGATCCCACCAGCGATCCAATCACGGTCGTTCCCGTGCCCAAGATGGGAGAAAGCTTAGCCCCACCAACCACGAAAAGTGCCCCAAGCACTCCACCGAACCACATCCACCACGGACCAGGGGCGGGACGGGTGAAAAGAGCACGCCGCGGACCACGGGGGGCGATAGACAGCACTGCAAGAAAGAGCACGCCGACTGCTAGAGAAACCTCGCCGGCGGGAAGGGGGTTGCCCAATGCACGGCCGAGGAAGCCGTTGACAGCAGTTTGGGTTGCTGAGCCCATTCCAATAAGAACCCCAAAAAGCCGCCACAACCACAGCTTCACACCACTGGCTGTAGCATGCGTAGTAGCGGCACCGCGCCCGATTTCCAATACCAACGCGATTCCGACCAACACCACGGCCACTCCGAGGATGCGCAGCGGGCCGACTCCAACGTGTGGGGAATTAAATATGCCGGTGGTATCGCAAAGCAGACCCATTGTTACCTGCCCCAAGATAGGCAAGATAACGGTCTCCACACTGCCGATGCGAGGGAAAAGTAGAATATTTCCCACGATGAAGGAAACTCCCATAAACCCGCCGAGCCACACCCACCAGGGCTGTTGCGCAGCGGTGGCTAAATCCGGAATTAGGTGGCCGGTAAGCGCAAGAGCAATAAGCGCAGAAACGAACAAGCCAATAATAAAGGAAAAGAATCCCGCCACAATTGGCGAGCCAATACTTTCACGAAACCGCGTATTAATGGCCGTCTGTACCGGCACTATGGCGCCGACCAGCAGGGCGGCAATGACCAACATAGGGCGTCCTTTCTTGTAAGCAGCTGGGGGCATCGCCAAGCATGGCTTCTGCCTCATTGCACAATGCAGAAACACTGAAAGTGCAGGCCCAGGGTTGTGGGACTGCACTCTCGGAATGGCGGTAGCACTGCCATGAGATGGTGCGGGCTAGCTACCAGAAGATTTATTAATCCGTGGGAATGGAGTCAGTGTTCTCCAGTAGCTTGGCCACATAACCGGTATTGAACTCACCGCTGCGGAACTTTTCGCTATCGAGCAACATCGCCTGGAACGGCGCAGTCGTCACCACGCCCTCCACCTCTAGCTCATCGATAGCGCGCAGCATGCGGGCGATGGCTTCATCGCGATCTTCTGCCCACACGATTAGTTTGCCGACCATAGAATCATAGAAAGGTGGGATCGTGTAGCCGGTTTCGATGTGGGTATCCATGCGTACACCAAAGCCGCCTGGAACGCGATAGTGTTCGATCTTGCCGGGGCGAGGAGCGAAGTTTTGGTTCGGGTCCTCAGCATTGATGCGGCATTCAATAGCGTGGCCTCGTATCTCAATTTCATCCTGCCTGATGGACAACTTTTGTCCGGAGGCAATGCGTAGCTGCTCCTTGATGAGGTCCACGCCGGTGATCATTTCCGTAACCGGGTGCTCGACTTGGATACGGGTATTCATCTCGATGAAGTAGTACTTGTTTTCCGTGTTGTCGAAGACGAACTCGATGGTACCGGCGTTTTTGTATTTAACTTCCTTGCACAGGTTGATGGCAGCTTCCTGCATACCCGCTCGGAGTTCCTCGGTCAGGACCGGGGACGGGCCTTCCTCAATAAGCTTCTGGTTACGGCGCTGGGAGGTACAGTCACGCTCTCCCAAGGCCACGACGTTCTCTCCATCCGAAAGCACCTGAATCTCAATGTGCCTAATATCGGTGAGATAGCGCTCGATGTACACCGAGGGATCGTTGAACGCCGATTCGGCCTCGTTCATGATCTCATTGAGATCTTTTTCCAGCGTGTCCTCGGATTCAACCACGCGCATGCCACGACCTCCGCCGCCGGCTGCAGCCTTAATAAGCAGCGGGAAGCCTGTGTTGCGGGCGACTTCCATCGCCTCATCAATTTCGGTGACTACTCCATCGGAGCCGGGCACGGTGGGCACCCCGGCAGCCTGTGCGATGCGTTTTGCCTCGATCTTGTCTCCCATCAAGCCGATGTGTTCGGCAGAGGGACCGACAAAGCCGATGTTTTCTTCTTCCACCATGCGTACAAAGTCGGGCTTTTCAGATAGGAATCCGTAGCCGGGATGGATGGCGTCAGCCTTAAAAGCCATGGCCGCAGAAAGGATGAGCTCGGGGCTGTTATAGCTTTTCGCGGCGTTGGCTGGGCCGATGCAGACTGCCTTATCAGCTAGTTTGACAGGCAAGGATTCCTTATCACCCTCGGAGTAGACGAGGATGGATTTTATCCCCAGCTCCTTGCAGGCGCGGATAACGCGCAAGGCGATCTCGCCGCGGTTGGCAATCAGAACGCTATTTAAGAGATCTGACATGTTTTCCTCCAGATCGGTGTGCGGGAACGGGGTTTACTTTGGTTCGATGATCATTAGTGGCTGGCCGTGCTCAACGGCATCCTCGTTGTCCACGAGGATTTCCTTGACAGTTCCGGCAAACTTGGCCTCAATATTGTTCATCAGCTTCATGACCTCGACGATGCACAGCACCTGTCCTACCTCGACCTCATCGCCAACTTTGACGAATGGGTCCGCGCCCGGCTTCGGGGAAGCATAGTAGGTACCGACCATAGGAGCGGTGACGGTCTCGCCCTCTGCCGCCGGAGCTCCGGAAGCCTTCGACTGCTCCTGATCAGCTGGTTCTTGTGCAGCGGGTGCCGATGCGGGCTCTTCCTGCGCAGGCGCCTGCTGTGCGGGGACTTGCTCTGCCGGGGATGCGGCTGGAGCAGCTGCAGGTGCGGCAGCTGCTTCCGGAGCCGGGGCTGGGCGGTTGAGGCCGCCAGGCGTGCGGGACATGGCGAGTTCGATGTCGCCATACTTGATCTGCAGCTCTTGGATGTCATCGGAAAGGTTGGCCCACTTCAGGAGGGCCTTCAGATCCTGCAGGTTGGTGGTATCAGTCATGATTACTTTTCTCCTTTGGTGAGGTTAATTTCCAAGTCAGAGGTCTTGAGGTGGAAGTCGGTGGTATCGGAAGAGTTGTAGATTTGCTGGACGAGGGAGGTCAAGACGCCGCCTTTGACGCCTTCGCCCTCGCCGGCGCGGCCCTCAGCTACAAAGCGCTTCATTTCATCGACTTGGCTGCCGGCGAACATAACGCGCAAAAGCAGGGTGTCGATGTCCTCGTCCGGATGCGCCTCTTTCAGGCCCGGCAGTACCGGCTTGAGTTCTGGGATTTCCTCGGTGATTTCGGAGGAACCGTTGGCCAGGATCTTTTCCAATACCTCTGGGTCCAGCGGAGCCAGAGGTTCACCGTAGTAGCCCAGGGCATACTTCTTAATCTCATTTGGGACCACGGAGTAGCGATCGCCAGTCATCACATTCATGACGGCCTGCGTACCCACGAACTGGGCAAATGGCGTAATCATGATGGGGTATGCCAGCTCTTCTCGCACGCGAGCCACCTCATAGAGAAGCTCCTCAAATCGATCTCCTAGGCCGGCGGTTTCCAGCTGAGATTCGAAGTTCGTCAGCATGCCGCCTGGCAGCTGGTGCATGTAGTGGAGGCCGTCGAAAGCACGGGGCACACCCACCGGCTTATCCTCAGTATCGGCGATTTCCTGGATCCGGTCGCTGGCAGAGGCGATGCGATCATCGTCAACGTTTACGGTATAGCCGAGCGCCCGCAGATCTCGTACCAAAGCCTGGGTCGCAGGCTGACCGGGGCCGTTGGCAAGTGGGGCGATGGAAGTGTGGATCGAATCCACGCCTAGCTCCGCACCAAAGAGATAGGTCAATGGAGACAAGCCGGTCAGGGAGTGGGTGTGTACCTCCAGCGGGATATCTTCTCCAATGGAGCTGCGGATAGCCGGGATAAGGGTTTTCATGCGGTCCGGAGTGAGCAATCCGCCAGCATCCTTCAGCATGATGCGGTCAACATCGGTACGCTCAAGCAGCTCCTCCGCCTTTTGCTTGTAGAGCTCATCGGTATGCACTGGGCTAAGGCAGTAGGACAGCGCACCAAAGGTTTCAGCGCCAAGTTCCTTGGCAAGTTTGAGACCCTTGTCAATGTTGTTGATGTCATTGAGCCCATCAAAAGAACCAATGACGCGGAAGCCGTTGGCATAAAGGCGTTCAGTCCAGTTAAGGATGGCATCATCCGGCAGGAAGTCAAAGGATGCCAGATTCTTGGAGCGAATCAGCGCGCGGAACTTAGTACCGGGAGCCGCATGCTCGTGGACGAGACGTACGCGCTCCCAGGGATCCTCTTTGAGGTAGCGCACGGCCACGTCGAACTGGATGGGGGCGACTAGGTCGACGTGTTCGAACCCTGCATTGGTGACGTCATCCAACAGGGAAAGGATGTGTTCCGTGGTCATGCGGGTGGCCCAGATGCTCTGGTGCGCATCACGCAGGGTGGTATCGATGATCTTAATTTCACGCTCGCTATCGGCTGGGCGTCCGCCCGCGGCCATGACTTCGGCGAGGCTTTCTGTGCTCAATTCCTCGGGGCTAAGAGCAGTCATAAATCCCTCCTTAGGGTGCGGCTCCGACAAGACTCGGGTGGCTTAGGACTCATACCTTTCCGTCCGTGTCATGTGTCACACGCTACACCAGTGCCCACCACTGTGAACCTAAAACTTTTGCCTAAGGAGAGCTTTCCCGCCGTTATCCAAGCTCAGAAACGCTAAACATTTACCCAACTACCCCCAAGTGGGGCCACTATGCGCACTCAAGTTCACAATGCGAACCATAAATCTAACCACAGGTTGTCCCCGAAAGGGGTTCATCACGTGCAGTTTCCCACACGACAAACAACATCAATGACGTCACCGCCAGCTCAGCGCTTTAGATCCCCGCCGCCCTTTTGTGTGATCTGGGTAATATTTTCCCCAACCGTACCGGTCCCACTACAAGGAGAACTCATGACCTCTACCACCAAGCCGACATCGCCACCAGATACCGAATCCGGTAAAGACGCAGCTTCTACCACCGACATCAAATCCCTAGGAGCCAGCCTTACCGGGCAAATCCTGGAGTGGTATGAGTGGAGCTCCTATGCAGTCTTTGCCCCATTCATTGCCACCGCTATGTTCAATAAAGGCGACTCCACCTCCGCCCTTTTGGCTACCTTCGGCGTTTTTGCCGTTGGTTTCCTTGTGCGCCCGCTCGGAGGAATCGTCTTCGGCCGTGTAGCAGATAAGCGTGGCCGAAAATCCGTACTTATGATGACCATCATCATGATGGCCATCGCCTCCGCGATCATCGGATTCATGCCTACCTATGACCAGATCGGCATTTGGGCCTCTGTAGGCCTTTTGGTGATCCGTATCCTGCAGGGCTTCGCACACGGAGGTGAATCAGCTGCCGCCAATAGCTATATCCCAGAGATCGCCCCCAACGCCCACCGCGGTAAATGGGGCTCTATGGTCTACGTTTCCATTTTCGGTGGCTCCGTCATCGCCTACGTGCTCGGCGGCCTAATCTCCCTCGTACTCAATGATGAACAACTTGCCTCATGGGGCTGGCGCATCCCCTTCTTCCTCTGCGCGCTCTCTGCCTGTGTAGCGCTATACCTACGCCGCCACATGAAAGAGTCCGATCACTTCAAGGAAATCGACAGTTCCGAGCCCAGCGTAGACACCCCAGCGCGCAAGGAGCGTCCAGCAATCCCACAATCCGCCTCCGCTACTCGTCCGGCTTGGATCAATATCCTGCTCGTTATCGGCATGGTCTCCGGCGTTACTTCAGCGCACTACACGTGGACCTCCTACGTTTCTACCTATGCCATTAGCCACGAAGGAATGACCACACAAGGCGCGTACTGGGTCACGGTGGTTGCTCAAGTTGCTGGCCTTATCGCTCTACCACTGTGGGGCAGTCTCTCGGACAAGATTGGGCGCAAACCCGTCATCTATATCTGCGCGGTAGGTATGGCCGTTTTGCAAATCCCACTGATGGCGTTGATCGATTCACGTCCGTGGACCTTGCTCATCGCTTCTACTGTAGGCGTGATCATCGTCGCCGCCGGTGGCGCGCTGCTATCTTCCATCATGTCCGAGGTTTTCCCTACCGCCCAGCGCACACATAGTATCGGACTTGCATACTCCCTTTCTGTAGCTGTCTTTGGCGGAACCGCGCCCTATATCTACCAGTGGTTTGTCGCACACGATCTGGCGTGGGCCTCTGGCTTTTATGTCATCGCTCTGTGCGTCCTCACCATGATTAGCATGTACATTCTCCCTGAAACCAAGGGTGTAGATCTACGCGATGTCTAACTAGTACCTCTCTCATTCCCACGTAAGGCCGGGCCGAACCATGAATCATTTCGGCCCAGCCTTTAGCTAATTCAGCACCGAAGCCCCCTCTCATTAGAAAGAAGAAGAAAGCCCGCCTTCCGGATGCTAGAAGGCGGGCTTTCGGGAATAGTTCAGGACTAGGACAGGTCCAGCATGAATGGGGCATCAGTAACCTCGCGGATGGAGTCCTCGGTCTCCCCCTCGGCCATCTGAACCAAAGTCAGACCTTCTAACTCATCGACCTCAAAGACGGCACGGTCCGTAATAATAAGGTCCACGCAGCGCGCGCCGGTGAGCGGCAGTTGGCATTCTGAAAGGATCTTGGACTTACCATGTTTGGACACGTGCTGCATCATCACCACAATGCGTTTGGCGCCGTGCACCAAATCCATGGCACCGCCCATACCTTTGACCATCTTGCCCGGAATCATCCAATTGGCAAGGTCCCCAAATTGGGATACTTCCATGGCGCCGAGTACCGCTACGTCGATAGCACGCGAGCGAATCATTCCAAAAGATTCCGAAGAAGAAAAGAATGAAGCTCCGGAGGCAGCGGTGATGGTCTCTTTGCCAGCATTGATAAGCTCTGGGTCCACCTTATCTTCGGCCGGGTACGGGCCTACGCCCAAGATGCCGTTTTCAGAATGAAGCACCACTTCAAGGCCCTCCGGAAGGAACCCAGGAATCAACGTTGGCATGCCAATTCCTAGGTTGACGTAGTCGCCGTTTTTCAATTCCTGTGCGGCCCGAGCCGCCATTTCTTCACGTGACCAGGTCATTACTTGCTCACCGTCCTAAATTCGATTCCAGTTTCTTGCTTTCCCACTTCTACGACGCGATCGACGTAGATGCCCGGCACGTCAACCTCGGCCGGTGGAATCGCCTCCACCAATTCTTCCGCCTGCACAATGGTGATATCAGCGCAACGAGCGGCATCCGGGTTAAAGTTCTGCGCAGTCTTAGCAAAAGCCAAGTTGCCGTATCGATCTGCGCGAGCGGCATGAACGAAGGAGAAATCTGGGGTCAGTGCCTCTTCCAGCACGTAGAGCTCGCCGTTAAACTCACGAGTTTCCTTCGGCTTAGAAGTCTGCGCTATGGATCCATCCGGGTTATAGCGGGTGGGGATATCTCCCTCCGCAAGCGGGGTTCCCACACCGGCCTTGGTATAGAAGGCGGGAATGCCGGCACCGCCAGCGCGCATACGCTCGGCCAACGTTCCCTGCGGGGTAAATTCCACAGTCAGTTCACCTTCGAGATACTGGCGGGCGTACTCCTTATTCGTTCCGAGATAGGAACCAATAGAGCGGGAAATGCGATGATCTTTAAGCAAGAGCCCGAGCCCGAAATCGTCGGTACCAAGGTTATTGGAAATGATGGTGAGGTCTCCAGAGCCGAGTTCACGCAGAGCACCAATAAGACGCGCCGGAATTCCCACGAGTCCGAATCCGCCCACCGCAATGGAAGCGCCGTCTGGAATATCGGCCACGGCATTTTCTACTGAGTCGATGACTTTATCTAACATGGCTTCAGCCTACGTGTGGTTCATATGTTGCACAAGGGTTCACAGTGCGAACATTTTTGGATACAATTACGAGATGTAGGCCACTTCATCAATTTTTAGAATCGGAGACCACACCTTGAATGACACCCCCACGGTGCAGTCACTCGCCCGCGGATTAGCCGTTTTGCACTCTTTTAATGGCGAGCGCCCACGCCAGACTCTGGCCCAGGTTGCCGAGGTCACAGGGCTAGCACGTGCCACTGCACGCCGTTTTTTGCACACCTTGGTAACGGAGGGGTACGCGCGCACGGATGGCTCTGAGTTTTGGCTTACCCCCCGGGTTTTGGAACTGGGCTATTCCTACCTATCGAGTTTGGGTCTTCCCGATATTGCCCAGCCCCATTTGAGGGAGTTATCCGCCAAACTCGATGAATCCTGCTCTGTCAGTGTGTTGGATAGGGACTCCGTGGTTTATATCGCCCGCGCCGCTGCACACCGCATCATGGCCACCAATATCACCATCGGCACCCGCTTTCCCGCGCACGCGACCTCAATGGGACAGGTACTTTTAGCGGATCTCACTCCAGCGCAGTTGGATGAATTCCTAGAAACGGCGTCGCTGGAGAAAGTCACCCCTCACACGCTCACCGCACCCGCGGATCTTCGGGCGCGCCTAGCGGAGATCCGGAGACGTGGTTGGGTCATCGTAGACCAAGAGCTAGAGAAGGGCCTGCGTTCCATTGCAGTTCCTATTCGCTCTGGTTCGGGCCGCACTGCTGCAGCCATCAATATCTCAACCCAAACATCCGTCTATTCCACTGAGGATCTCACCACGCGCATCCTGCCGGAGCTCATCGCTACCTGCAAGGCAATCTCCCATGACCTTGCCACCACCGAACTTTCTTAAAGGAGAATTATCATGCACACCCGCGACGTAGTCCTTTGCTACCCCAAGCGCACCCCTGTCGGCCGTTATGGTGGCGCGCTAAAGTCCGTCCCCGTCCAAGAACTAGCCAGCCTCGTGGTCAAGACCATTGTGGATGAGTCCGGTATCGACCCCACCGAAATCGATGACGTCATCTTGGGCCAAGGTTCCCCTAATGGTGCCGCACCCGCTTTGGGCCGCGTGGCTGCCCTAGACGCTAGCCTGCCCACCACCGTGCCGGGTATGCAGCTCGATCGCCGCTGCGGATCGGGTCTGCAGGCCATTATTACCGCAGGTGCCCACATTGCTACTGGCGCTGCTGATGTCATCATCGCCGGCGGCGCGGAGTCTATGTCCCGCACCGAATACACCGTTGATGCGGATGTACGCTGGGGAGCAAAGGGAGGAAATATGATCTTTCGCGATCGCCTCCAAGAAGCCCGCGAGACCGCCGGCGGAAAGCACCACCCGATTGCCGGCGGTATGATTGAGACCGCCGAAAATCTCCGTCGGGAATACTCCATCAAGCGCGTCGCCCAAGACGAGCTCGCTGCACGTTCCCACCGCAATGCCGCCGCTGCACAGGAACAATCGCTTTTCGACGCCGAAATCATCCCCGTCACCGTCCCCCAGCGCAAGGGAGAGCCTATCGTCGTAGACAAGGATGAACACGTCCGCCCAGATTCCAGTACAGACAAGCTATCTCAACTACGCGCGGTCATGCGCAAGGAGGACGAAGAGGCAACGGTTACCGCTGGCAATGCCTCCGGCCAAAACGATGGTGCCGCGGCCGTCCTGGTGACTACCCGTGAAAAGGCCGAGGAGTTGGGTCTTACCCCAATGGTCACGCTCAAGGGATGGGCCCTAGCCGGCGTGGATCCGGAACGCATGGGCATCGGCCCGGTGGAGGCGTCCCGTAAGGTTATGGATCGCCTCGGCATCACCTTCGACGACCTCGACCTCATTGAGCTCAATGAGGCCTTTGCTGCCCAAGCATTGGCTGTTCTCAAAGAATGGGGTATTTCGGCAGATGATCCGCGCTTCAACCCGCACGGTTCTGGCATTTCACTCGGCCATCCCGTGGGTGCTACCGGTGCCCGCATCGTCGTCACCGCCGCGCATCATCTTCACCGCACCGGCGGTAAGCTCGCGCTGGTTACCATGTGTATTGGAGGCGGACAAGGTCTAGCTGCGATTATCGAGGCCGCCTAAGCACTGGCCCACCCTCATTAGTGCAAGTGGTTGCTTGCACTATAATCGCACTTGGTTACTCGCCGTAGCGGCGCCCCACGTGAACGTCTACGCCACCGAAGAGGCTATAGCAATTGATGTTGATTTCTGGCGCGTCCACTGGCAGGTCATTCGGATGGATGGCGCCGTTCTCTACCTTGAGGTCATGCCCGCCAAAAAGGCCTACGCCGCTGACGTGGACTCGGAAGCCTTCGGGAATATAGACATCGACACCACCAAAGACGCCCACCGCGTTGATGGTAGTGGTGCGACCGTGCAGGGCGACGCCCGTGAGATCAATGTCCACGCCGCCGAAAAGGCCCAAGGCCGTCAGGGAACGATCCACTGCCCCACCGCTGACAGTGGAACCGCCGAAAATCCCCACCGCAAGGGAGCGGGTCTCCTGCGCGCTCGGCTGCACTTGGCGGATGGCCTGCTCCACCTTGGCAATGGCTTTGGATTCTTGTTGGCCCGCATAGGCCTTTGCGATTTTTCGTTCTTGCCCGAATAGGAGAACTTCTGGGTCTTCTACAAGGTCAGCCAGTGGCTCGATGAGCTCAGCGCGGGTCGTTGCATTTACGCAGGCGGCCGAGCGCTTTTCAAAATCATCGAGGTCAATCTGCCCTCCCGAAAGCGCATCTCCTAAAATGTCTGCAGCTTTCGTGCGTTCTCGGTGGTTACAGCGGATATCCAGCGGTTTCATACCTTTAATATATCCGCTTTCTCCGACAGGCGAGCGAGTTATTCCTTGCCTTGGGGCCCCTTAGAGGAATCGACCTCCGGCAGAAAATCTTCTTCACGCTTGCCTACCCCGGTCAACTCCGCGATGGCCGCAATAGCGCGCTGAGCACCCTTGCCGTCGCCATAGGGGTTAACGGCGTTGGCCATGGCGTCGAATGCGGCGGCGTCGGAAAGCAAAAGCTTTGCCTCTGCCACAATGAGCTCGCGATTAGTGCCCACCAGCTTAACCGTGCCGGCAACCACGGCTTCGGGGCGCTCGGTGTTCTGGCGCATGACTAGCACCGGCTTGCCCAATGCTGGTGCCTCTTCCTGGACTCCGCCGGAGTCAGTCAGGATGATGGTGGCACGGTTTTGTAGCTGCGTGAACTGGTCGTAAGGCAGCGGATCCGTAATGATGATATTTGGCAGGTGCTCGACCTCCGACAGAACGGCCTGGCGCACCTTGGGATTTAGGTGCAGCGGCAATGCGAAGTTAATCTCTGGATAGGCCTCTGCCAAGTCCTTGACTGCACCACCAATTTCTTTCATCGCCTCAAGATTCTCGCGGCGGTGGGTGGTAACCACGACAAGCCGCTTATCGGACTCTGCGACTTCCTGCAGGGCAGGGTCCGCGAACTTGGCATCCCACGATGCTGCTTCCAGCAGAGCGTCAATGACGGTATTACCGGTGACCACGATGTCCTTGGAACGCACATTTTCGCGACGCAGCTTCTCCATCAAGCCTTCGGTCGGAGCCAGAATCAGCTCGGCTACCTGGCCAATAAGCTTACGGTTACCTTCCTCTGGGAACGGCGAATGGATATCGCCGGTGCGCAAACCGGCTTCAAGGTGCAGGATCTTTACCCCGCGGTGGAAACCAGCGAGTGCTGCAGCCATAGCGGTAGCGGTATCGCCCTGGGAGATGATGACGCCCGGCTATTCCTCTTCAATGATGGAATCCAGACCCGCAATTGCGCGGGAAACAATTTCATTGAGTCCCTGGCCCGGCTTCATAAAGACGAGGTCGTGCTTCGGGCTAATGCCAAACATGGTACTGACCTGTTCCAGCATCTCTTTATGCTGGCCGGTAGAGACCGGAATAGATTCAAAGCGCTCATCATTATCCAACGCCTTGATCACAGGGGCGACCTTGATGGCCTCCGGTCGGGTGCCGTAGATGGTCATTACCTTGGGCTTAATCATTACTTTTCCTCTAGGTACATGAAGATTCCTCCTTATTGAACATGTACGGGAGCCTTGTAACCCCGTACAGGATTGCGAACGTGCTAGCCGCTAACACTCACGCCGCCGTCTGGGGTGATGGTCACATTGGCCGCCATGGCGCGGGCCAGGTCGAGACGCTGCCAAGAGCCGCCCTCTGCTTGCCAGTCCAATGGGTTGCCGGCTGGGCGGGCGGTCTGGCGGAGCACTTCGGCACGCTGATCCCAGTTCAGTTCTGGGTGGGACGCTGCTAGCAGCACTGGAGCGGCCTGCGGAACCACCATCGGGGCGTCGGTTCGGTAGCGCGGGGCAAAGTCATAGTCCATGAGCTTGGAATATTGCTCCACCGCATCCTTCGTGGACCGATAGTCGGTGCCCTCTTCCCTATCTTGGGTCGCAAGTTCTTCTACCGTCTTGCCGGTGCGCCATTTGATTTCTTGGCGCACTTCCATCGAGGCTTCCCATAGGGCGTGGCGCATGCGCTTATCGTTGAGGCGGTCGGCCGCGGCGGCTTGGCCGGTCATACGCCCACCTATGACATCCAATGGGTAATGCACGCCCAGGACTACCCGGTGGTTGCCGGCCTCAGCGCCGCGCAGCATGAGCTGTGGGCCTACCTCCGGCAGCATGAAGGACATCAGCGTGGTAATCCACGTTGCCTGATTAGTGTGGCCCGAGGGGAAGGCTGGCGAGGTGGGATAGAGATCCTTGGAACCGTCATCATAGCGCTTAACTGCCTGCGGCGCGCGCTGGTACGGGCGCTGATAGTTGAAGTAGTACTTCTCTGACATGGTGGAATTGGCTAGGCCGCCTGCACGAGCGGCGTACCCATTGCCCAGGAGGTACTCGGTTTTGGGCAGGCGGTGCTCGGCAAGCGAAGCACGGAAGGCATCGCCAAGATTCTTGCCCATAGCATCAGACACCGCGTTGAGCACGCTGGTAGAGCTGGCCTTGGCGTCGGACTGCGCACGCTGAATAAGGGCTTGGTCCCCTGCCGCGGCGTTATTTATGGCCACGGCCTTATCCATATTTTCCTGGCGGATTTCTGGCTGGGCTTTAATGTGGTCAAAGAGCTGGACTACCTGCCAGTAGTTGCCAAATTGATAAGAGGAAACATCGGATTCAAAGCCCGCAATATAGTCCGTGCTAAACGGCTCCGGAACCGGTGCACCGGGATGTTGGACCGGAAGGGCGCCGGTGGTCTGCTGGGTAACAGGCTCGCGGAGCTGCGGCACCGTCACGGGAAGGGCGGCGCTAGCAGCCGGTGCCAGCGTTATGGTCAGTCCGGTGGCCGCGCACAAGGCGAGTGCGCGAACTGCCGGGCGGAGATTATTCCGATAGTTCAACGTGGAAACCTTTAACTAGTAACGAATTCCCACGCATAATATCTAGCTAAAGTTACAACTAGGTGAACGTGACGCTAAACCCGCGTGCACAATTAAGAGCTAGCGGATAGACCTTTGCGGATACCAATTAGCGCTTTTCGGGCCACGTGGGGGCCGGATAAGCCGCAGCGGAGTCCGGCTGGTGGCCGGAGGATTCCGCAGTGATGCTTGCGGTAAAAAGCGCGGCCAGCGCCACTGCTGAGGCCACCGCTGAGTCCCTGCGCTTGTTATTTTCCACACATTTAAACTAGCGCGTATTCCACGCCCTGAAAAGCGCTAGTCCAAATTGCGGATAATGCCACCCCTTATTAGTGGCTAGCAGCGCACGGCGGGGCTTCGCGGTAGGGTGGTGGGGAACTTTTACTCGCACCGGAATAAGGGGACACGCTAGATAATGATCCAATTCGTCTTCGGCGCCGCAGCAGGATACGTTTTTGGCACTAAGGCTGGCCGCAAGCGCTACCACCAGATTAAGGGCGCCTACGAGAAGGCCATCAACTCCCCCGTGACCAAGTCTGCCGTCACTTCCGCACGCAAGGCGGTAGCCAATCGCTTGGACCCAGAACCGCGCATGCGCGAGGTTCGCGATCTATCTTCCAAGCGCAAGGGCAAAGGCCGGCTGCGCGGATCCCAAGTGGATAACGCGGACCGAATATATGAACCCGATGAAGACTAGGTTCGTTAAAGTTTAGCCTCTAGGCCTCTTCCCTCCCCTCGGCGCGGTGCTAACTAAGCCCGGTGCCGAGGGGAGATTTTTAGCCTTGAAGAGGCGTGCCGCGGAAGGCGCGGTCATTGAGCTCGCGGCGGGCCTGTTCCAGGGCGACGAGATCAGCGAAAAGCGAGTTATAGCTAGCCTCATCATCGGAGGGACGCATCCGGCCAAGGCGGGCCTTCAGCTGGGCGATTTGATCGCCCACCACCGTCTCTTGCAATCGGGAGAGCACGGAGTCGGCGTATTTTTCGGGGCCGACGTCGGTTGGCAAAATGGCCTCCACGGCAAGCTCGGAGACGAAATTGCGGCCGGTAAAATCTTGCATTTCGTCGGCCACCGCGGCGATCCATTCCACGGCCGGCATGGTGGCGCCCTGAGCTGCACCACCCACAGTAGAAATGGCCTCCCGGACGAGGCGGTAGGCGTCGTTGGTATAGGCGTCGGCAGTAATGCCATCGAAGTAAGAACCAGCCACCTGCGGCATCTGCAAAGCCAGCTTGAGGGCCTCGCGCTGGGGCCACAGGTGGGTCTCCTTCGGGCTCGGCGGATGGATCATCGGCACATCCTGCTGCGCCGGCTGCTGCTTCGCATTTTCGAAGCGTCGAATGATGGGCTTTTCGGCCTTTTTGGGTTTGCGTGCCTCCGCGCGCACCTGGCGGAGAACCTCTTCCGGATCGGGCCAGCCCACCCAACCGGCTAGCCGGCGGGCATATTCACGCTGCAAAGGTTGATCACGGATCTGCGCTACTACGGGTACCGCGCGGCGCAGGGCCTGCAAACGCCCCTCGGCACTGTCGATGCTGTATTCCGCGATGACGGACTGGATAACGAACTCAAACATGGGGATGCGGTCCGCCATGAGCTCGCGCACGGCGGCATCGCCTTTTTGCAGACGCAGATCGCACGGATCCATGCCGTCGGGGGCCACGGAGACAAAGGATTGACCGGTGAACTTTTGCTCGCCGTCAAAGGCGCGCATGGCGGCCTTCTGCCCTGCCTCATCGCCGTCGAAGGTATAGATGAGCTCGCCATTGAAGTAGGAATCATCCAGCATGAGCCGGCGCAGGACCTGCAGGTGCTCGCCGCCAAAGGCAGTGCCACAGGAAGCAACAGCGGTCTTAACACCTGCGGCATACATAGCCATGACATCCGTGTAGCCCTCTACCACCACAGCCTGGTGGTTTTCGGCGATATTGCGCTTGGCCAAATCAAGGCCAAAGAGCACCTTGGACTTGCGGTAGAGCATGGTCTCTGGGGTGTTCATGTATTTGCCGAGCTTGTCGTCGTCGAAAAGCTTGCGGGCACCAAAACCAATGACGTTGCCGGAAAGGTCCTTAATCGGCCACAGCAAACGACGATGGAAGCGGTCAATGGGACCACGCTTGCCCATCTTGGAAATGCCAGCTGCTTCCAGCTCCTCAAAGGAAAAGCCTAGGCGCAGCAAGTGCTTGGTGGCCGTATCCCAGCCCTCTGGGGCATAGCCACACTCGAAGTCATAGATGACTTCGCGAGAAAAGCCGCGATCCAGCAGGAAATCGCGGGCTGTTGCCGCTTGTGGGGTCTCCAACTGCTGGCGGTAGAACTCGTGGGCGGCCTTATTGGCAGCGATGAGGCGCTGCCGCGTGCCCGGCTTCTCATTGCGCGCGCCTGTGGAACCGCCTTGGTAGTTGATGTGATAGCCAATCTTCTGCGCTACTGCTTCAACCGCTTCCGGGAAGGAGACCTGCTCCATTTCCATCAAGAAGCTGAAAACATCGCCGCCCTTGCCGGTGGAAAAGCAGTGATAGTAGCCGCGCTGCGGGCGCACGTGAAAGGAAGGGGTCTTTTCATCCTTGAAGGGGCTAAGGCCCTTGAGCGAATCGTGCCCAGCGGGCTTGAGCTGCACGTACTCGCCGACGATTTCTTCTAAAGGCGCGCGTTCACGGATAGCTTGGATATCGCTGTCCGGAATTCTGCCTTTTGCCATGCGTACAGACTACCCCGCGTGCGGTAGGAACGCTTAACTGCATAGGGCAGGAAGGGGCCCTTCGCCAGGGTTCACAGTTTGGGCACAAATTACCCTCTGTTGGGGTACTTTCCACGCACTGTTACCTACCCCCGTGACGGGGGAATTTTTGACCTCGCTATTGACTCGGGACGATTTCTACTTTTAGCGCCGCACCTGCAACAATAAAGGTATGCCCAAGTCCCAAGCGTCCAAGAAATCGCTCCCCGTTGCCCTCGGCGGCCTTGCGCTCGCCGTCGTGGCAGGCTACTTCGGCTTCGACCTCGGCGGCAATGATGAATCCTCTGCCTCTTCACCGTCGGAGTCCGCAGCAGGGACCGCGACTGGCGACGCCGATACCTGCAACATGTCTTCCCTCCCCGCCGAGGCCAAAGACACCGCGGACGATATCCTGGCCGGTGGCCCCTACGACTACCCGGATAATGACAATGCCCGTTTTGGCAATTACGAAGGCCGGCTGCCCCAGCAGGACAAGAATTACTACCGCGAATACACGGTAGAAACACCAGGCAGCCACAACCGCGGCGCCCGCCGCATTATTACCGGTGGCGGCAGCGAGACCGACCCAGACGTGTGGTACTACACCGATGACCACTATGAAAGCTTCTGTTCTATCCCGGACGCGGAGGAATAATAATGCGACGCATCCTCATTACTGAACACATCCGCACTCGCGCAGACTTTTTTAACGCACTTGGCCGCACCCGCGGCTGCGAAGACTGCGGTCCGCGCAATCTCGATGATCTCGCGGATTTCCTGCGCGAACAGCGCACCAGCGTCATTGTCGCATCCCATATGGATATGGACGGCGAAGGCTTAGACGCTATTGCCACCGTGCTGGAGGACCAGGGCGTGAAGTTGGTGCGCTAGCTGCGTGAGCAGCTAACTCAAAAACCCAGATAGCTCCGCACTGCGGCGGGCTAGGCGCTCGAGACGGGACTCGGTCATGGACGCAATTTGGTCGATGATGGCACGGTCGCGGGCGGCATCAGAATCGGCCTGTTCCCACCACAGCCGGAAGGTGGCATCCAAAGAGCCGGGGGCGCCAGCCACGAGGTAATCGTAGACACGGTAGATGCGCTCGCGCTGGCGGTCTTGGCGGGCTAGGTGGGCGGGCTCGTCCATGACGTAGAGGACCGCGATGGTTTTAAGCAGCTTGACCTCGGCCTCGGCCTGCTTAGGCACGACGAGGTCACCGTGCATGCGACCAAGGGTATCGGAGGCGATGAGCTCGGCATTGGCCTCGCTGGTAGCGCCGATAGTGGCACCTACATAGCGGCCCACGAGCTCAGAGGTCATCTTCTTCAAGTTGGCATAGTCGCGCAAGGAGTAGTCAAAATCGCCGATGGCATTGATGACGCTTAAGTTACGCAGGCTATCGGCCGCTTCCAGGAGCTCATCGGCGGTGCCTCCAAAGGCCTTAGCGCCCTTTTCCGCCAGCTGGGCTAGCTCGACGAGGTCCCATAGGACATTGAGGGAGATGCGCCGAGAAATGATGCCATCTTCCACGTCATGCACGGAGTAGGCGATATCATCGGACCAGTCCATGACCTGGGCTTCGATGCATTTGCGATTATCGCTATGGCCCTCGCGCAGCCACTCCAGTAAGTGCGCGTCCTCATCGTAGGCACCGTATTTCCGGTTGGTGCTGCCATCGGGATTGGTCATAGTCCAGGGGTATTTGCACGCACCGTCGAGGGCGGCACGGGTGAGGTTGAGGCCATAGCTTTGCGGCTGGCCGTGGGCATCGTCCACGATGACCTTCGGTTCGAGGCGGGTGAGGATGCGCAGGGTCTGCGCGTTGCCCTCGAAACCATTGAGGGCCACCTCATTGAGCGCGTTTTCGCCATTGTGCCCATAGGGCGGGTGGCCGATGTCATGGGTAAGCCCTGCCATATCGCATAGGTCAGGATCGAGTCCGAGTCCAGCACCGATGCTGCGCGCAATTTGGCCCACCTCTAGCGAGTGGGTCAGGCGGGTGCGCGGGGTGTCGCCATCGCGCGGGCCGACGACCTGAGTTTTATCGGCCAGGCGCCGCAGGGCTGCCGAGTGCAGCACACGGGCGCGGTCACGGGCAAAGACGCCGCGATGTTCTTCCACGCTATAGAAGGCTGATCCCTTCGGCTTTTCATCGGCCAGGCGGGCGAAGTCGGCGGCGGAATAAGAATAGGACACGCCCCAAGTTTATTCCGCGAACTGGTCTTTTGGGTGAGCAACGTGGCCTAAGTGCGGTCGTCTTCCTGTTCAATCGTCTGATGCCGCAGCTTTTGATTCGGGCGCAGCACCCGCTCCACGCGGTAGAAACCATTGCGCAGTGCGGCGGCACCGCGCGGAGGCAGCACTCCGGCCACTAATGCATAGGCCACGCCACCGGTTTCGTGGGCAAGGTAGCGCCACCAGGGTTTAGAAAAGCGTGCGGCCGGGTAATACGGCGTGCCGGACACGGTGGCTTTTAGCCCTTCTTGGCGGGCGATGAGTGCGGTGCGCGGGCGGTGGAGGGGATCGGTGATGATGGTGTCGTCGGAAAGCGCGAAGGCTTCCTTGACCGCTTCCAGGGAGCTGCGGGTATCCATCCCCTCCTCCACCGCGTGGACGGTCAGGTGCGGGAAGTGCTCGCGCAGAAAGGTGCGGCCGACGCCGGCCTCGGTAAACCTATCTCCGGGTAGCTTGCCACCCACGGTAATGACTTCCAGTCCCTCGGCCGTGGCTAGCTCACCGGCATGGCGCAGGCGTCCGGCAAGGATGCGGGAGGGCCGGCCGTCATATTGGGCGGTTCCTAAAACAATTACGTACTTCACTGCCCCATTACACTACCCGCCGGAGGGCGAAACGGAACCGGTAAAGTGGTGGGCATGAATTTGAGTGCACGTTTGGGCCGCGCGGCCATCGCCGCTTTCATTTTGGGCTGCACCTCCATCGGTGCGGGGTCTGCCTTCGCCGCTGAAACCACCACCGTGGCGCAGGGCACCGGTACGGCCCCCCTCACGGAGAAGGTTACCGATGACGCGGGCGTTTTAAGCACCCAAGAAAAGGCCGAGCTGAGAGAAAAGATTGGCCAGCTGCAAAAGAACGAGCACCTAACGCTTTTTGTTTATATCACCAATGACTTGGGCACCGATCCGGAAAGCTTTGCCAACCAAGCAGTCAAGGATAAGGGGCCGAACTCCGCGGTCTATGCGCTCTCCATTAACGACCGCAAAATGGGCGTGCAGACCGGCAAGGATTGGCCCAATGGCCGGCTCGATCAGATGTATGACGCCGCCTATGACAAGCTGACCGGCGATGAGTACGGTGCTTCCGCCCTCGCGCTTGCCGACGCCGCCCTAGGCAACTCCAGCTCCTCCAACTCCTCCGATTCTTCCGGCATAGCGTGGCTAGGTGGCGGCGCGGCCGCCATCGTCGCCGCCGGCGGCGGCATCATGTATTACTCGCGCCGCAGCACTAAGAAGAATAGTGCGCAGACGCTTGAGTCAGCCCGCGAAATCGCCCCGGGCGATACCGATCAACTCAACCGCCTGCCGCTTGAGACCTTGGACCAGCTGGCGCAGGAAGAGCTGGTCTCTACTGATGAGTCCATTCGCCGTGGCAAGGAGGAGCTCAATATCGCGCTTTCGGAGTTTGGCCCGGAGCGCGTGCGCCCGTTTACCAAGGCAATGAATCACTCCACTTCTACCCTGCAAAAGGCCTTCCACCTACGCCAACGCCTGGATGATGCCGTTCCGGAGTCCCCAGCCGAACGCCGCCAGATGCTCGTGCAAATCGTCTCCTCATGCGGACAGGCCGATGATGCCTTAGACGCGCAGGCCGCAGAATTTGCCCAGATGCGCGACCTACTTATCCACTCCGATGAGAAACTGGACGAGCTCACCCAGCGCACCGTGGGCCTGCGCGCCCGCCTACCGGAGGCCGAATCCACGCTGGCCGGATTGAAGGATAACTATGATGAGCACGTTTTGTCCTCCATTGCCGATAACCCGGAGCTTGCCGCTGCTTCGCTTGCTGAGGCAGAAAAGCTGCTAGAAAAGGCCCGCGGAGTCCAAGCCCAGCCGGCCGGGCAACAGGGCCCGCTGGTAGGGCTCATCCGCGATATTGAACATGCCTGCGCGATGACGGATCGCCTGCTGACCGGCGTGGAAAACGCCGAGGAGAATATCGCCACGGCTCGCGCTAACCTCGAGTCCCTCATTGCCGAGGTCGAAGGCGAAATCGACGAGGCCCGCGAACTCGAGCGCCAAGGAAAGGCCCAGGGAACCACAGCGGATTGGAACGCGCTGGAGGAACTGCTCGGTCGGGCCGGTACCGCAGTCACTGAGGCCAAAGCCCAAGGCCAGCAGGATCCGCTGGGCCAGCACACCGCGCTGACCTCGATCGATACTCAGCTGGATGAGGCGCTCGACCGCGTGCGGGAAAAGACCTCCACCCACGCGCGCCAGCTGGATCTCTTCCGCCAGCAGATTTCCGTGGCGGAATCCAATATTCAGGCCGCGGAGGACCTCATTTCCTCCCGCGGACGCATCATCGGCTCGGGAGCACGCACCGCGCTTGCCGACGCCAAACGTCTCCACGCCCAAGCCCTCCACACTGAGCGCAGCGATATTCGCGCCGCGCTGCAGTCCTCCCGCGAAGCGGTGGCCGCCGCCCAGGCGGCGCTGCAGCGCGCCAAGAATGACATCGACGAGCACCGTCGCCGCCAGCAGCGGCAGCAGATGGGCAATGCGGCCGGCAATATCGTCACTGGCATGGTCCTTGGCCAGATGCTCGGCGGCGGCCGCGGCTTCGGCGGTGGTTTCGGAGGCGGCGGCTTCGGTGGAGGCAGCTTTGGCGGCGGAGACTTCGGCGGCGGTGGCGGAGGCGGCTTCCGCGGCGGCTCCTTCTAACAGCGCAACGCCCACCCCGCCTCACTCCGTGGGCGGCGCCTTCGTTGATTGCGCCGAACTAGGTGCGCAGGGTGCGCGGGGTGGCGTCGAGAAGCGCGCAGGCGTAGCTCAAGAAAATGGCGTCTAGCTCGGGCAGTTCGCCCACGCTCACGCGCAGGCCCGCGCCGGCCGGCGCGGTGTGCGCGACCTCGACGCCGGTGCCGCGGGCCACGATGCGGCGCTCGCGGCGGAATGGATTGCGTCGCTCCAGCAGGTACTCGCGCTCCCCGCAGACCGCACGCAGGCGGGTGACGGTAATCCCGGCCTGGGAGACCGCGAATTCCTCGCCCGCGCCCGCCGCGGTCTGCGCGCGCAGGAAAAAGCGCGGGGAGGAGGAATCCAGCGAGGATTCTAGGGAAAGGTGCTCTCCTCCCGCGGTGGTGAGCTCACCATCGCGCACGGAAGCCAGTTGCTCCCCTGCGGCGTTGGTGAGCACGTCCGCGCGCCAAGCCCACTGCACAGTCATTAGAAGATGAAAAGCGCGAAGATGGCAACAATGGATGCTAGGACCAAGGTAATGATCCAAGCCCAGGCTTTGCCTTGGGTGTTAGCGTCCAGGATGACGCGAGTAAACCAGCTCAAACCGGCAATCTCGGCGGTGGTCAGGCCTTCGGCATCGTGCTCGAATTCGAGGATGGACTTGCGCACGCCGGAGTTTCGCGCGGAGAACTGCCCTACCTTTTCATCATCGACATCATCGATGATCCAGTCGCCGCTGTTTTCATTGATGAAGTGAAAAGTGCGGCCGTTGAGCGATGCCTCTAGGCACTTATCGCGGCCGGGGCGGCCGGCGAGGCGGTAGATGGAGCCGTCGGCAAGCGTGGCAGAGGCGCCTAGATCGCTGACCTCAGTGCGCCAGAAGTGGCCGTCCACCTCCGCGGAATGCTCCGAGAATACGCCCAACTGCTCCGGGCCATCCTCGGCCAAGAGCACGGGTTTTGCGCGGTCAGAGCGATCCCAGCTGGTGTAATGCATCCTTAGCACCCAATCAGGCGAGCAGCGAGGTAGGCCTCGAGGTCATCGAGCTTCACGCGCTCCTGCTCCATGGTGTCGCGCTCGCGCACGGTCACGGCGTCATCATCGAGGGTGTCGAAGTCGAAGGTGACGCAGAACGGGGTACCGATCTCATCCTGGCGGCGGTAGCGGCGGCCGATGGCACCGGAGACATCGAAGTCCACGTTCCAGTGAGCGCGCAGCTTATCGGCCAGCTTGCGGGCAGGCTCAGAAAGTTCTTCCTTCTTCGACAGCGGAAGTACGGCTACCTTGATCGGCGCCAGGCGGCGGTCCAGGCGCAGAACCACGCGCTTATCAGTGCCGCCCTTGGCGTTGGGAGCTTCTTCCTCATCGTAGGCATCAACCAGGAAGGCCATCATGGAGCGGCCCAGGCCGGCGGCCGGCTCGATGACGTACGGGATCCAGCGCTCGTCATTGGCCTGGTCGTAGTAGGACAGGTCCTCGCCCGAGCCCTTGGCGTGTACGGACAGGTCATAGTCCGTGCGGTTGGCCACGCCTTCCAGCTCGCCCCACTTGGAGCCCTTGAAGCCAAAGGCGTACTCAACGTCCACGGTGCGCTTGGAGTAGTGGGAGAGCTTTTCCTTCGGGTGCTCGTATAGGCGCAGGTTTTCTTCCTTGATGCCGAGGTCGACGTACCAGTTGTAGCGGTCATCGATCCAGTACTGGTGCCACTCTTCATCCTCGCCCGGCTTAACGAAGAACTCCATCTCCATCTGCTCGAACTCGCGGGTGCGGAAGATGAAGTTGCCCGGGGTAATTTCATTGCGGAAGGACTTGCCAATATTCGCAATACCAAACGGCGGCTTCATGCGCGAGGAGGTCATCACGTTCTTGAAGTTAACGAAGATGCCCTGTGCGGTCTCCGGGCGCAGGTAGTGCAGGCCCTGCTCGTCGTCTACTGGGCCCAAGAAGGTCTTGAGCAGGCCAGAGAATGCCTTCGGCTCGGTCCAGTCGCCCGGCTGGCCGGTTTCCGGGTCATTGATATCTGCCAGGCCGTTTTCCGGCTCGTGGCCGTGCTTTTCCTCATAAGCTTCAATGAGGTGGTCGGCGCGGTAGCGCTTACCAGTGTGGCGGGATTCCACCAGCGGGTCAGAGAAAACTTCAACGTGGCCGGAGGATACCCAGACCTGGCGCGGCTGGATGACGGAGGTATCTACACCCACAACGTCCGCGCGGGACTGGACCATGTGGCGCCACCACTGGCGCTTGATGTTTTCCTTGAGCTCTACACCAAGAGGGCCGTAGTCCCACGCGGAGCGGGAACCGCCGTAAATTTCACCTGCCTGGTAGACCAAGCCGCGGCGCTTACACAGGTTTACAACGGTATCGATGACGGATGCCATAAGTTTTCGGACTCCTCTGGTAGGGGACAGTCTTGACAATCTCGTTCAGTCTAACCCGTAGCACTCTCCTGCGGTGGGATTGGGGCATGAATTTAATTTGAAATATATACGAGCTATTGCACACATCGGGTAATATAAGGGTGCCCGACAGGTAATAGTTATTTAATTGAAGGTGACATTCCCTATGACGACCACTGATACGGCGATTAATAGCTCTGCGGCCGCCGGCGTGATCGCTGCCCTCGATTCGCCCCTACGCATTGCCATCATCTCCCGCCTGGCCGAGCGCGATCACTTCGTGCACGAGCTAGTTAAGGCCACCGGCAAGTCCCAGCCGCTTATTAGCCAGCACCTGCGCGTGCTCAAGCAGGCGGGCATTGTTGATTCCGAGCGCAGCGGCCGCGAGGTAACTTACTCGCTCATTGCCCCACGAGTTTTGGACTTGCTTGCCGACGCCGCAAGGATCGCCTCCTAGCCCACCCCTTCGCCGCGCATATAAAGCCGCCTGAGCATGCAGTTGTTGAAAAAGAATTGATAATATTATGGTCATGGCTTTACACGACAGTATTCCCAAACTAGGAGCGCGCAATACCAAGCAGCGCACCGCAGTCGTCGAAGTGCTGCGGGACATGGAGAAATTCGCCTCCGCCAAGGAGATCTATCACGAGCTCCAGGAGCGCGAGGAAAAGGTGGGCCTGACAACCGTGTACCGCACCCTGCAGTCCCTGACCGATATCGATGCAGTGGACGCACTCCACATGCCCAATGGCGAAACCCTTTATCGCCACTGCGAGACCGACGCCCATCACCACCACTTGGTGTGCACCAAGTGTGGCCGCACCGAGGAGATCGACGGTGGGCCCATTGAAAAGTGGGCAACCTCCGTGGCCGCGGACTACGGCTTCGAGCTCACCGGTCACGACGCCGAAGTCTTCGGCATCTGCAGCGACTGCGCCGCTTCCGCTTAAGCATCCTCACTCCGCCTAGCGAAGCCGCTCCTCCCCTAGCCCCAGTCTCTCCCCCAGAGCCTGGGGTTTTCTTGTGCGGCACTCAGTGGCAACGCGTCACGCCACTTTTCTTGGTCAATCGAGAATATTTTCCTCCCTGAGATATTAACGCACACCGCTTTGGTGCTTCGCCTTACTTCTTAACGCCACCGAAACGGCGGTCGCGCCGCGCGTATTCCTCGATGGCCGCAAAGAGATCCTCGGGAGTGAAATCTGGGAAGAGCTTATCCTGGTAAATCATCTCCGCATACGCGGACTGCCACAACAGGAAGTTCGAGGTGCGCTTCTCCCCGGACGGGCGCAGGAAGAGATCCACATCCGGCATGCCCGGATCATAGAGATGCTGCGCGATGGTTTCTTCCTTAATATCGCGCGGGTTGAGCTCGCCGGCTGCAACCTGCTTGGCGATGTCCCGGAAACCATCCACCAGCTCTGCCCTACCGCCGTAGTTCACGCACATGGCCAAGGTCATCTTGGTGTTATCCTTGGTCAGCTCTTGGGCAGCCTCAAGCTCCTTAATCACTGAGCGCCATAGGCGCGGGCGGCGCCCAGCCCACACCACGCGCACGCCGCGCTCATTGAGCCACTCACGCTGGCGGCGCAGCACATCGCGGTTAAAGCCCATAAGGAAGCGGACCTCCTCGGGGCTGCGGCGCCAATTCTCGGTGGAGAACGCGTAGGCAGAAAGGTAAGGAACGCCGGCGGCAAGGCAGGCATCGACGACGTCAAGAAGCACGGCTTCGCCGCGCCTATGCCCCTCGGTGCGCTTCATGCCTTTTTCTTGAGCCCAGCGGCCATTGCCGTCCATGACCAGCGCGATATGGCGAGGCATGAACTCGTCCGGGATATTCGGCGGGGTCAAAGTGCGGTTCGGATCTGGCGTAATCACGGGCTATATTCTACTGCTCCATAACCTGCAATGCGGAAACATTGCGCTCCATGTGCCACTGCAGGTGCGCCCGCGCTAGGCGATGCCCCTCCTGCTTTTGGGCATTCGTGGGATTCGTCGGATAATTATGCTCTAAAAGCCACAGGTGATGTAGGGTCTCCGGATCCACCTCCGCGGCACCCGGAGGCCGGCATTCGTGGCACGCCGCCCCACCAACTGCCGGATGAAAGGCGTGGTGTGGACCTGGCCGGTTGCACTGGGCACAGTTAAAGAGGCTCGGCGCCCAACCGGCATGCGCCATTGCCTGCAGCAAAAAGGCATCCAACGTCATGGTTGGGTCCGCGGTTTGCAGCCGCCCCAAAGTCGCGGTAACGGATTCGTAGAGGTAGGGGTCATGGGCGGCGTCGGCGAACGCAAGGCGCTCGGCTGACTCCAGCACCGCGCAGGCTGCCGTGTAGCGCTCATAGTCCTCGATGAGGCGCGCGCCAAAGTAATCCACCGTATCCGCTTGGGAAATGGTGGCTAGATTTTTGCCCACATACAGCTGGACATCAAGGTTGACGAAGAGCTGCAGGCGCGAGCCAAAGCGCGACTTGGCGCGTCGCACACCCTTGGCCACCGCGCGCACAAGGCCGTGATCGCGGGTGAGCAGGACAATGACGCGATCGGCCTCGCCAAAATCGTAGGTTCGAATGACCACTGCGCGGTCACGATAGTTCTCGCGCATATCTGCTTAGAAACCGAGCCTGCCCAGTGACTTCGGGTCAGACTGCCAATTTTTCAACACTTTAATGCGCAAGTCTAGGTAGACGTTCTGGCCCAGCAGCTGAATTATTTCCTTGCGGGCATTGCCCACAATGCGGCGGAACCGCAAACCATCCTTGCCCTCAATAATGCGCTTTTGGCCAGGCCGCTCCAAATACAAAATGGCGTGGATATCCAATACCCCCTCGCGGGTGCGCGATGGCAGCATCTCGTCTACTTGTACTGCCACCGAGTGCGGCAGTTCCGCCTTCAAGCCGGATAATGCGGCCTCACGAATGAGTTCCTCGATGCGCTTTTCCTGGCCCTCATCAGTGATGTGATCATCCGGGTAGAACTTCGGGCCTTCTGGCAGGTGATCCACGATAACCTGCACGAGCTCATCGAGCTGCACACCTTCCTTGGAGGACACCGGAATGACTACCGCATTCGGATCATCTTGGGTAAGTAGCTCGTGCAGGGCCAGAAGCTGGGCACCTACTTGGTCCTTGCTGGCCTTATCCAGCTTGGTGACGATGCCGATAATCGGCGTCTTCGGCGCAATGGAGCGCACGTTTTCCAAAATCCAGCGGTCACCCGGGCCGATTTTCTCATCGGCCGGAATGGTCAAGCCGATAACATCCACATCGGCATAGGTATCCTTGACTACCTCGTTAAGGCGCTCGCCCAACAGGGTGCGTGGGCGGTGCAGGCCCGGCGTATCCACGACGATAACTTGGGCGTCTTCGCGGTGTACCAAGCCACGGATGGTGTGGCGGGTGGTCTCCGGCTGGTCGGCTGTGATCGCAATCTTTTGGCCTACCAGGGCATTAGTCAGCGTCGATTTACCGGTATTCGGGCGGCCGACAAAGGACACGAAGCCGGAACGGAATCCCTCAGGAGTATCGGTGTACTGCGAATAATCAAGCGGGGCGGCCGCATTCTCGGCGTCTTCCGGCACGGCATCATCAGGGTCTTCCGGAAGACCCTCGAATGCCGCATCAAACTGTGCATCAAAATCAGAACTCATTACCCGCAATAATAGCCCACAGAGTCAAGATCTCCGATTAGTTCACGGTCAAATCGCACCGGTGACACGACATAGCGCTAATCTGTGAAGAAACCTCTCTTCCCAGCACACACCGTGCTCACTCTCCGAAAGGCCCCTTCATGCCCCGCAAGTCCCCTGCCCTATTTGTGGGCGTTGCACTCACTCTCTTCCTCTCCGCGTGCTCTTCGCCCGATTCTGAAACATCACCGGAGACGAGCGCTACCTCTTCGACGACCTCTTCTTCGACCGCCACCAGTTCTTCGAGTACGGCCTCTTCTGCCGCTACCAGCAGCAGCGAAGAGAGCGTGGCTGAAAAACCTGCACATAGCGTTGCTCCCGAGCCGGAAACCCAGGCCGAGGCTGCGGCTGCGGAGCCGGAGTTACTGTATTGCGATCCAGGAAACCTGACCATCATCGGTACATTTTCTGACGGCACGGAAAGGCCCACAGAGCTATGCGACACCCCCGCTCATCGCCGATCTGTACGTGCAGAAGGAGTGTGCGGCAGTCTAGACGGCCGGTATAAGTACCCCGAGGAATGGGCTGAACTGTGCAATGGAGGCCTTCCACCGTCAGATTCAGATTCGTTTAATGACTATGGCGACGTAGATGCTGGGTACACACCAGAGTATGACGCTGTGTTAGATACTCCAGCCTTTGCCGATACAGGTGCCGTAGAAGGCTAAGAGTATTAGCAGGTAAAAGACCGCACGCTGAACAACGTCAAAGCCCCGCGCCCGTCGAAACGGGTGCAGGGCTTGCGGCTAGATTAGTAAAGCTTACTTAAACTCGTCCGGCAGCGGGCCAAGCTGCGGGCCGTCTGGGTAGTACTTCCAGCCGTCCTTGATGCGGACGTCGTCAGCCCAAGGGAGCTTGTATTCGCCCTTGGCCAGGTCCTCGACCCAGGTGAGATAGTTTTCGGTCTTGCCGCCGGGGTAGCCAACGTACCCGCGGTTGCCCAGGTTGAAGATGTTGTTTTCAAGGCCCCAATTGATGCGCGCCTTGTCGGCCAATTCTGGGAAGATTTCGGCGGTGACGATTTCACCCGGGTTGCGGTGCCCCTCAGAAATCATGTGGCCATCGTAATTGCAGATATTGCCTTCACCGAAGTAGTAGAAGGTGTTGTCATAGCCAGCCAGGTTCACCGAAGCGGTAAACATCAGGTTCTGGAAGGCATTGGTCTTATTGGTCATGATCCACTGATCCTGGGGCTGCGTGGAGTAACCAGAAATTCGGATATAAACATTGGCACCCTTGTATGCGGCTTCGCGTGCCAGCTCAGGGAACATACCGTCGTGGCAGATATTCACTGCAAGCTTGGAGCCCTTGGGGCCGTCGCAAACCGGCATACCCAAATCGCCCGGATACCAAGGCTCGATGGGAGTCCATGGCTGGAGCTTGCGGTAGTGCAGCGCAATTTCGCCATCGGAGTTGATGATGATCGCGGTATTAAATGGCGGCTTTCCTTCCTCATGGTTGGGCTCCATGATGGAGAAGACGCCCCAAATGTTATTTTCCTTACAAGCCTGCTTGAACTGATCTACCTTGGGATCATCGAGACCAATGAGGAATTCATCATAAGACCAAATCTTGGTATTGAGACCGGAGGAAGAATATTCCGGGAAGACAATGAGGTCAAGATCTGGATAACCCGCCTTGGTGGAGGCAACCATGCGGCAGATTTCATCCACGCTGGCTTGGACGTCCTCTGGGGTGTTAACCACGGGGACGGGGTACTGAATGAGGGCCATCAAAAGGCCGTCGGGGGATGCACTGATGCTACCAGTACTAGACATTGGAGCTCCTATCGCAAACCGAAGTATGTGACGACGACCATATTACTGAAAATTTAGGATTACATCACAACTCTAATCTGGAGGAATGGTCTCGTATTTGAGACCGGCTTGAAGTCAACGGGAAACCGCAAAGAGCAGTCCTCGAAAATGAACGGAGCAAAACAAAAGAACCGAGCGAGGAAAGCTTCCCCGGCTCGGTTGGAGTTCTACTGGCCTAGTACAAGCGGTACCGTTAGAACTTAGAGCTCCTCCGCGTGGAACTGCATACGCGGATGTGCGAATACATCCTGGGACTGGATGAGCTGAAGCTCGGCAGTCTCGGCCTCATAGGTGTTTTCTAGCAGGTCGTAGACGGAAGAGGCAGTGCGGCGCAGAGACTCATTGACGTCGCTGGTCTCGGTGTAGTGGCCGGTAAACAAAGCGGCGGTAACGTCGCCGGAGCCGTTGCGCTTAAACGGCAATAGTGGCGTGGATACCAGGAAGGCGCGCTCGCCGTCGACGGCGAGCATCTCGATCTGGTCCTCTGGGGTTTCGGGACGCTTAACGGAAGTAACCAGAACGGTCTTTGGGCCGATTTCCTGAGCCTTCTTCACCGCGGCGAGGGTTTGATCAAGGGTGCCGACCTCGGAATCGGTGAGGTAGCCCAGCTCAAATTGATTGGGGGTGATGATATCGGCAACGGGTACGACGCGATCGCGCAGCAGTGGCGGGATCTCATCGGAAACGAAGCAGCCAGACTTAGCGTTGCCCATCACCGGATCACAGGCGTAGAGGGCCTTTGGGTTAGCTGCCTTGATGCGGCGGACGGTTTCCACGATGGCGTCGGCAATGTCGGCGCCGCCCTGGTAGCCAGAAAGAATGGCGTCGATCTGCGGGAAGGCACCGCGCTTTTCAATGCCATCAATAATGGAGGTGACATCGCTGGCCGGAATCATCGGCCCGCCCCAGTCACCGTAGCCAGTGTGGTTGGAGAAATTCACCGTGTGAACCGGCCAAACCTCGTGGCCAGCGCGCTGCAGAGGGAAGACGGCCGCGGAGTTGCCAACGTGGCCGTAGGTGACGTGGGACTGGATGGAAAGGATAGTCATAAGTGTCCATTGTGCTACGCGGCGCACGCGCCCACAAAAGAAACCGAAAAATTATTCTTCCGGGCGATCTTGTGGTTCCCCCACCGCAGGTATGCCCCCACCAGGAACCTGCTTGTCCAGGTTGGCGCGCTCAGCGGCGTCGGGAAAAGCCTTCGGACCAGAAGGCTTGGGCTGATAAGAAACGCCGCGCTCGGCCACATCGTCATACCAATCCGCGAGCAGCTCGTTTTGGCGGCCGAACATTTCCTTTTCCTCGGCCGGAGTGGAGTGGTCATAGCCCAATAGGTGCAGGCAGCCGTGCACGGTGAGCAGGGCGAGCTCGTGGCCCAGGGAGTGTCCGGCGGCTTCTGCTTGGCGCAAAGCAAATTCGGGGCACAGCACAATATCGCCCAACATGGCTGGGCCTGGATCGGCGGCATCGGGACGGCCGCCACCAGCAATGGCACCGGGGGTGAGCTCATCCATGGGGAAGCTCATGACATCGGTGGGGCCCTCCAGATCCATCCAGCGCACGTGGAGATCCTCAATGGTCTTCAAATCCACACAGGTAATCGTGCACTCGGCATCGGGGTTGATGTCCATGGCGCCGAAAGCAAAAGAGGCGACGTCAATCAGCATCTCCTCATTGACGCCTTCGAAGCCGGATTCATTGAGAAACTCGATACTCATTCCATTCCCTCGTATTCTGCGGCTTTCTTATTATCAAAGGTCTCATACGCATTGACAATGCGCCCCACCAGTTGGTGGCGAACCACGTCTTTGGAACCCAAGTCCGCGAAGTGAATATCATCCACGTTGCGCAGGATGCGGCGGACGATGCGCAGGCCGGAGACCTGGCCATGTGGGAGATCCACCTGGGAGACATCGCCGGTGACCACGATCTTGGAGCCAAAACCTAGACGGGTAAGGAACATTTTCATCTGCGCGGGCGTGGTGTTTTGGGCCTCGTCAAGTATGACAAAGGCATCGTTCAACGTGCGGCCGCGCATATAAGCCAGCGGGGCAACCTCAATGATGCCAGCTTCCATGAGCTTTGGGATCATCTCTGGGTCGAGCATGTCCCGCAGGGCGTCGTAAAGCGGGCGCAGATACGGGTCAATCTTGTCATTGAGCGTGCCCGGCAAAAAGCCCAGCTTCTCCCCTGCCTCCACGGCTGGGCGGGTAAGGATGATGCGCGAGACTTGCTTGGTCTGCAGCGCCTGCACCGCCTTGGCTACCGCGAGGTAGGTCTTACCGGAGCCGGCTGGTCCGATACCAAAGACCACTGTATTATCGTCGATGGCCTGCACGTATTCAGACTGGCCCACCGTCTTCGGGCGAATAGCCTTGCCGCGGCGCTTGACGATGTCCGCCGCCAGCGCCGCCGAAACCGACTGCGGCGCCTCTACCGCCACCATGTCCATGGTGTGCTTGACCGTATCGGTGGATACGGCGTGGCCGCGGCGAGCGATGGCTTCGAGCTCGTCGAGGATCTTGACGGCGCGGGCTACCTCATAATCGGGACCGGTGATAGTAACGACATTGCCGCGGGCAAAAAGGTCCGCATCCAGGCGGTTATTGAGCACGCGCAAGTTATCGTCCGCGCTACCCAGCACGCTGCTAACGTAGGCGGAATCTAGCTCACATTTCTTCGTGATGATAGGCACGTGCTTTAGGCTACCAGCGCCTGCTATCAGCGCCTGCTACCACCGCTGGGTGCGCATGCCGATAGCCGCTAGCGCCACCATTGCCGCGCTGGCTGTGCGCAGCACTTCCGGGCCGAGCTTGATAGGCGTTGCGCCGGCCTCCTTGAGGCGATCGAGCTCAGCGTCGCCGATGCCGCCTTCGGGGCCTACAAACACCACGACATCATCTGCTAGCGGCACGTCTTTGATAGAAGCAGTAGCTTCCTCATGCAGGACGAGCACGGTGGGTGCAGCCGCCGCATCACCGGCGGCACGGTCGCGCCTGAGTTCTTGGACGAGCTGCGGGGTGGTCAGCGGGCCGCGCACCTGCGGGATGCGGGCGCGGCGGGATTGCTTGGCCGCAGAATCTGCGGCCGCCTGCCACTTGGCCACCGCTTTGGGTGCCTTCTTGCCGTCCCATTTAGCCACGCAGCGGTCTGCCTGCCAGGCGATAATCTCATCGGCGCCGGCTTGGGTGGCCAGATCCACGGCGAGCTCGGCTCGCTCGGATTTCGGGATGGCCTGTACCACGGTCACCCGCGGGATGGGCTCAGGCGTGGTGGCGATGGACTCGACCATTCCCTCCAGGGAGTCCTTGCCCGTGGCGGCGGTGATGGTGAGGGTGAGGCGGATACCGGTGCCGTCGATAAGCTCGAGGCGCTCGCCCTCCCCCATACGCTTGACCGTCACGGCGTGGCGGGCCTCCGGTCCGGAAAAGCTGAAGGCCTCGCCGGTGCGCGCGGTGGAAAGGTCCGGGTGGATGAAGACGGGCAGCGACATTAGCGGCGGAACTTATCGCGGATGCGGCTGAAGAAGGATTCCTCCTGTCCATCGCCGGTGGTGCGCACGCGCGCGCCCTCGTCGCGGGAGTTGCGGATCTTCTCCAGGGACTCGCGGGTCTTGCGGTCCAGGTCCTTGGGCACAACGACGTCCACGTGGGCAAAGAGGTTGCCATAGCCATCGGTGCGCAAGCGCGGCATGCCGGCACCGTCCACCTTGATGGATTCGCCCGGCTGGGTGCCCGGCTCAATATCGATGGTGAGCTCTTCGCCATTGAGCTGGTCGATGGTGAAGTTGGTGCCCAGTGCGGCATCGATCATCGGCACGCGGACGGTGAGGTTCAAGTCATCGGCATTGCGCTGGAAGACGGGATGTTCCTCCGTATGGACCTCAACATAGAGGTCACCGGCCGGACCGCCGCCGTGGCCGACCTCACCCTGGGACGCCATGCGGATGCGCATGCCGTCATTGATGCCGGCCGGGATATTAACGGTAATATCGCGGCGCTTCTTCACGCGGCCATCGCCAGCGCAGTGATTGCATGGATCGGTAATGACCTCGCCAAAGCCCTGGCACTTCGGGCACGGGCGGGTGGTCATCACGTTGCCCAAGAAGCTGCGCTGCATCTCCTGGATTTCGCCCATGCCATTGCAATTATCGCAGGTAACCGGCTTGGACTTGGACTCAGAGCCGGTGCCGCCGCAGCTATCACACAGCACGGCGGTATCCACGGTGACCTTCTTCTTCAGGCCGGTATAGGCCTCTTCCAAGGTGATGCGGGTGCGCAGCAGGGCATCATTGCCCGGCTGGACGCGGGACTTCGGGCCGCGGGAGCCACCAGCACCGCCGCCGAAGAACTCGGCGAAGATATCGCCGAGGCCGCCGCCACCGAAGCCGCCAAAACCACCCGCGCCGGCACCGGCGCCACCGCCGCCCTGTTCCATGGGGTCGCCGCCCATGTCCACAATCTGGCGTTTTTGCGGATCCAGCAGGACCTCCTGGGCCAGCGCGGCATCGCGGAACTTTTCAGCCGCGGTTTCATCATCCGGGTTTAGATCCGGGTGATACTTGCGGGCCATTTTGCGGTAGGCCTTCTTAATCTCCTGGTCAGTTGCGTTTTTATCAACACCGAGGATGCCGTAATAGTCACGAGCCACTGTAAGAGATATTCCTTCTAAATCGTCTTGTTGGGGTTAACTTGAAAAAATAATGCGCGGCCAGCTAGTTTACTCGCACTGCTCGCCGGCCAAAATTTCGCTCACATACCGTGCAACAGCAGAGACCTTAGAGATTGTTCCCGAGTAATCCATAAAGGTAGGCCCCACCACGCCAAGGCCGCCGAGCGTGGCCACCTCATCGCCGGTGCCGAGGCCATAGCCCGTGGCCACAACGGAGGCTTGGCGCAACTGGTCTTCTTCGTTTTCCTCGCCGATGACAACGGAGACGTTGCCTAGATCCGGCACGCGGGCAAGCAGCTTGAGGACGACGACTTGTTCTTCCAACGCCTCAATAATCTTGGGCAAACCTTCCGGGAACTCGCGGGCCACGCGTGTCAGGTTGGAAGCACCGGCCATAATAAGCCGGTCGGAAGGCTGCTCCACTAGGGTCTCGATGAGCGTGGTGGCCACCTTGAGCACATGGTGGCGGATATCCAAGGGAGCGTCATCGACGAGGTGGGCAAGTTCCACGGAGGCGTCGCTAAGCGTCTTGCCCACTAGCGCACTATTGACGATGTCGCGCAGGCGAAAGGTCTGATCCTGGTCAATAATTTCATCGAGCTCCACGTTGCGCTGGTCCACGCGGCCGTTATCGGTAATAAGCACCAGCAGCAGGCGCACCGAGGACAGCGCCACAACCTCGCAGTGCTTAACACGCGAGACCTTGAGGTTGGGCAGCTGGACGACGGCCGCCTGCTTTGTCACCTGCGCCAATAGCTGCACCGAGCGACGCAGTACGTCCTCCAAGTCCACGCCGCCTTCCAAAAAACTGAGCATCGCGCGGCGCTCCGGGGCTGAAAGCGGCTTGACCTCATGGAGGGAGTCAACAAAGTGGCGGTAGCCCTGCTGGGTGGGCACGCGGCCGGAGCTGGCGTGCTGCTGGGAGATTAGCCCCTGCGATTCCAGCACTGCCATGTCGTTGCGGATAGTGGCCGAGGATACGCCCAACTGGTAGCGCTCCAGCAGCGTTTTGGAACCGACCGGTTCTTGGGAGGCAATATAGTCCGCCACGATGGCGCGCAGGACTTCCTTGCGACGAGCATCGGTTGAGGTAGACACTTTGTCACTCCTATTCGCTTGGCTCTTTCACGTGCTTTCGAGTGTAGACGGGACGAAGATTAGGTTTCTTCCGCGACGAGGAGATCGGTGATGATGCCATCGGCCAGCAAGCGGCCGGGCTTGGTTATACGTATGCGTTCGCCGGCGCGCTCGAGCAGGCCGCGGCCGATGAAACGCTCGAGGGCGGGAGCGGCGTGGGCATCGAGCCAGGTCTCCGGGATGCCTTCGCGTAGGCGCAGGCCAAGCATGATCTTTTCCATGTGGCGGTCGGCCTCAGTGAGGGTTTCGGTTTCCTTAATGGGCAGCTCGCCGCGGCCAAGGGCGTCGATATAGCGCGAGGGGTGCTTGACGTTAAAGAAACGCTCGTTGCCTAAGTGCGAGTGGGCGCCGGGGCCTGCGCCCCACCAATTGCCGTCTACCCAGTAGATGCGGTTATGCTCGCACTCGCCGCCGGGCTTAGACCAATTGGAGACCTCGTACCACTCAAAACCTTCCGCTTCGAGGGTGGTTGAAATCATCTCGTAGCGCCGAGCCAGCACGTCCTCATCAGGCGCGGGCAAGATGCCTTTGTTGACTTTGCGGGCCATGCGGGTGCCATCTTCCACGATGAGCGAGTAAGCGCTGACGTGGTCCACACCGGTCTCCAATACGCGGTCTAGCGTTTCGCGCACATTGTCATCCGTTTCGGTGGGCGTGCCATAAATCATGTCTAGGTTGACGTGCTCGAAGTCAGCGGCCCGGGCCTCGCGAGCGGCATCGAAGGCGCGGCCGGGGGTGTGGGCACGCTCTAGAACCTGAAGGACGCCGGGAGATGCGGACTGCATGCCGAGGCTGATGCGGGTGTAGCCGGCGTCGGCAAGCTGGGCAAAATACTCCGGTGAGGTGGACTCCGGGTTGGATTCGGTGGTGACCTCCGCCCCGGGCGCCAAGCCGAAGGTGGAACGGACGGTATTAAGGATGCGGGCAAGGCCCCGCCCTCCCAGCAAGGAAGGCGTGCCGCCGCCGATAAAGACAGTCTCGGCCGGCCGCCCCACCCGCGCGGCCGCCAACTCCAACTCGCGGTCCAAAGCATCCAGATAGGGCCCGGTGAGATCGCGCGGGCTGCCTAACTCGCCTGGAGTATAGGTATTGAAATCGCAATAGCCACAGCGAGTGGCACAGAAGGGAACGTGAATATACAGCCCGAAGGGTTCAGTCATGGATAAAACCCTAATAGGACGGGAACAAAATGGCCGAAAGCGGGGTTAAGCATGTAGTATATTTGCATCTTCCCAAGTAGAAAGGCATCCTCAGTGGAACCTCCGAGTCGATGTCCCTACCACCTTCTAGGCGGTGGGGAGTAAATCATGTTATCGGCTATTTTGATGATACTGGCCGGATTCGTAGTCATTGGCCTCATCATCGTCGCGAACGCATACTTCGTGGCCCAAGAATTTTCCTTTATGTCCGTGGACCGCACGCAGCTACGGACTCAGGCTGCTGAGGGGGATAAAACAGCCCAACGCGCGTTGGCCATTACCCAGCAGACCTCGTTCATGCTCTCCGGCGCACAGCTTGGTATTACGATTACCGGCCTGCTCATCGGCTATGTAGCAGAACCCCTCGTAGGCCAGGGACTAGGTACCCTGCTCGGCGGCGTCGGTGTTCCCTCCGCGGTATCTGTCACCGTGGGCACCATCGCGGCACTGTTCATCTCCACGATTGCAACGATGCTCTTCGCGGAGCTCTTCCCCAAGAACTACACCATCGCTGCCCCCATGAAGACGGCGCGCTGGCTGGCCGCTTCCACGCAAATTTACCTACGCCTTTTCGGCTGGCTCATCCACTTTTTTGAGTATTCTTCCAATGCCATCCTCAAGGTCTTTGGCATTGAACCGGTAGAAGACGTGGACTCCTCCGCCACCGCCGATGACTTGGAGTCCATCGTGGATTCCTCCCATGAGGCCGGCGATTTGGATGAGAATACTTATATGGTGCTCGACCGCCTGCTGGACTTCCCTGAGCACGACGTAGAGCATGCCATGATTCCGCGCTCCCGCGTGGACGTCATTGACCCAGACACCACCCTCGGCGAGGTCCGCGAGATGATGTCTTCCGACCACACCCGCTACCCCGTCATCGATGACGAACATAACCCGGTGGGCGTGGTGCATCTTATCGACGTCCTGGGAAGCGACCTTCCCGCCGCCACCAAGGCCACCAGCATCATGCAGGAACCCGTGGTGGTCCCTGAACTGATGCCGCTTCCAGATGTGGTGGTGGAGCTGCGCGATAGCGAGCAAAAGATGGCCTGTGTTATCGATGAATACGGTGGCTTCGTAGGCATCGTGACCATGGAGGACTTGGCCGAGGAAATCTTGGGCGATGTCACCGATGAGCACGATATCGAAGAAACCGAGGAAATCACCGAGCAGGATGACTCCCACTGGTTGGTCGACGGCGATACGCCGATTGATGAGATCGAGCGCGCCATCGGCCACGACCTGCCCGAGGGCGACTTCGAGACCGCCGCCGGCCTGGTCATTGCCCACTCTGGTTCGCTGCCTGAGGTAGGCGAGGAACACACCATCCAGCTCGAGGCTGAGCCCGATGACTGGGTGGACCACGATGAGGCGCCCGTTCGCTCCATCCGCCTGCGGGTGCAAGAGGTGGACCGCCACGTGCCGTCCGTCCTTGCCATCGAGCTGGTGGAGGATTATTCCGACCGCTCCGATGATGACGCGGATAAAAAGGAGGACGCATAATGACTGAATCTTGGTGGTTTAACCTCCTCGTTACCCTGCTTATCATCGCTGCATCCGGCTTCTTTGTGATTATCGAGTTCTCCTTGATGGGTGCTCGCCGCAACCGCTTGGAAGAGGATGCGGAAAACTCCCACACCGCGCGTGCCGGTCTGCGCTCGCTCAACGAGCTGACCATCATGCTCGCCGGCGCACAGTTGGGCATTACCGCCGCCACCTTCGTGCTGGGCGCAGTGACCAAACCGTGGGTACATCACCTGCTCATGGCGCCTCTGGAGGCCGCGGGACTACCGCTGGGCATTGCCGACGTCGTCAGCTTCCTCCTCGCGCTCTTCGTAGTCACCTTCCTTCACCTTGTGCTAGGTGAAATGGCGCCGAAGTCCTGGGCAATTACCCACCCGGAAACCGCCCTACAGGTCATCGCCGTTCCCGCACGCGGCTTCGTGTGGATCTTCCGCCCGCTGCTGAAGTGGATAAACAGCATGGCCAATAAGATGGTGTCCATGGCTGGCGAAGAGCCCGTCGACCGTGCCGGGGCGGCAGGCTATGATGCCGAGACCCTGCGCACCTTGGTCGAGCACTCCCGCGAAACCGGCGCTTTAGACGATGAGTCCGCCAACCAGATTTCCGATGTCATCGAGTTGGAAAACTCCACCGTTGGCGCCATGGCTCGCGCTCACGGCTCGGAGGTAGTGCCCCTGCCTTCCGACGCCACCGTGGCCGACCTCCAGGACCTCGTCGTGCGCAAGAACATCATGCGCGTGCTGGTCTTTCCCAAGGACTCCCGCGTTCCCCGCGTCGTCCACGTGCGCGATACCTTGCTGGCAGACCCAGAGACCCCAGTCCTCGAGTTCTCCCGCCCCGCGCTATCCGTATCTTCTTCCACCACCGTGCAAAAGACCTTGGATCATATGCGAGCCCGCAACGAGCAGCTTGTCATGGTGGGCAAGGCCGATAAGGACAATGCCGTGTGGATCCTCACCTGGGATGACATCATGGGCCAGCTGTGGCCGCAGATTACCGAGCAACTAGACAAGGTCACCCCTCCCCCAGCCGTCTAGTTTCTGCTGCTTTCCCGCCCGTGTCCCGCTTCATCTTGGCGGGCACGGGCTTTTCTGTTTTCCTGCCCTCGCTTTTCATGCCTGCGCGCAAGTGCAATCTATCCGACTGTGGACAACTACGGCCGATACTTATCCCACCTGCCACATTGCCCACTTGCTCATCTAGCCGCCTCGTTATCCACAGCCCCGGCCGCCACTGGCTCGCACCGGCCGGCAGCGTGCCTTTTCCTTAGAGGCATGACAACACCACTGACCAATATCAACTCCATCCGCGCCAATCACCCCACCTTTTGGACCGACCTGAAAAACGGCACCTACCTCAAACTGGCACCGCGCATCGCAGTACGGCGTGATCACTACCACGGCCTCGATTTTCCTTCCCAATTGCGCCTGCGCGCCATCGCTGCCGCCCGCAGCGCCTACACCGCAGTGCTCATCTCCAAGTCCGCTGCTCGAGTGCATGGCCTGTGTGTCATCGCCACGGCCGAGGAAAAGATAGAAATGGCCCTTCCCACCAATACGCTTCCCCACAAGAATCGCCGCCACCCCGAGCGCATCTACCGCAAAGCTTCCCTTCCTGAACCTGTCCTCGTAGACGGCATCCGTTGCGTTTCCAAGGCCCGCGCGGTCATTGACGTCGCCCGCTACCACGGCTTCCGCGATGGCCTCATCGCCGCAGACTCGGCGCTGCGCGCCGGTGTGAGCCAGGCAGACCTCACCGAAGAATTCTCCCGCATGGGCCGAGTGCGCAATAGCCGTATTATCCGCGCCGTAATACACCACGCCTCTGAGCTTTCCCGCTCGCCATATGAGTCCCTCGCCCGCGCCCTCATCATCGACGCTGAGTTTCCGTGGCCCATCTTCTTCAAGACGCAGTTCACTGCCCTGCCCGGCATCACCACCGCTCTGTGTATCAATAACGCCTACCTCATCGACATCGTCCCGGCGAAGGCCCTGCGCCACCAGCGCAAGCGTCACCAGCTCCTGCGAGAGGCGGGATTCACCGTCTTTTGTTATACCCCGCGGCAGCTCGTCGACCACCCCGACCGTTTCCTTGCCGACCTCACCGCTACCATTTCTGCCAGGCAGAAAGCCGCCCGTTCCGTTTAAGTCCGCGGTTTATACCCACCGCCACCTCTGACTGGTCCCCTCCCCTGCCCTTCGCGCTCACCGGGAGCACTGTCGCGACAAATTCTGCTGCGCCGGTGAGCGCGAAGGGAGGGTGCGAGAAATTTTCTCGCGGGGTGCGACGCGACTGTGACTGCAAAACGAAGAAGCCTCCCCGAGCACAGACTCTGGGAGGCTCCGATGATTCCAGCTAGGGGCCTAAGAGAAAGGCCTTACTGGTTGATGCGCCATGAAACGCTGCTCTTCGGCAGCATACCGTGGGTGTAGAGGTAATCAATGGTGGACAGGATGCCCAGCACCGTGCCACCACCTACGAATGCAGCCAGGAAGGAGAAGCCTGCTACGGAAGATAGGTCCGCGTCCTTACCATCACGGCCATCGCGGCCGTCACGACCATCCTGGCCATCCTTACCGTCTACGCCGTCCTAGTCATTCTTTCCTGGAATAACCGCGGCCTCGGTAGAGGTAGGCTCGGTGGACTCCTCAGGAGTAGTTTCCTCTGCGGTTGGCTCCTCGGATTCTTCGGATTCCTCAAAAGTCGGCTCTTCAGTGGAAGTTTCCTCAGCAGAGGACTCTTCGGTGGAGGTTTCCTGCGCGGACTCGGAAGGGGTGGCCTCTTCAGAGGTAGCTTCCTCGGAAGCCGGAGCTTCGGAAGTGGTGTCCTCGGAGGAAGGTTCCTCCGAAGGATTGACCTCAGCAGGCTGCTCCTTGGTCTTCTTGCCGTTGAGCATGTCGGAGCACAGCTGGCCGGCCGGAGCGTTGACGGCCGCCAGATCGGAAGCTGCGGTGGAGATGTTGTTCAGGGATTCTTCGATGCTCTTCTGCTGGTCCTTGCTCAGCTTCAGGTCGCCAGCGACGCTCGCACCTGGAACCAAGCCCGCGATGGTAACGGCTGCATTAAAGAGCTTCAGGATGAGCTTGGCGCCCTTGCCAAAAGTACCGTCTACGAACTTGAGCAGTCCAGAAACGGTGTTCTTAGCGGCATCCGGGTTATTCATATCAACATCGGCATCAGCGTTATCGATGCGTCCGATGGCCATGCCCTGGGCGCGGGAGAGATCCCAAGTAACAGTCTTGTCCTTCTCGCCTTCCTTGACCAGCTTGGCAATACCGTCCCAAGTCTTACCGGAGATCTTGTCGATGAAATCGGCCGGAACCAGGTCGCCGACAACCGGGATAATTTCCCAGACGGTCTTGATTATCTTTTCGCCACCATCATAGAAAGCCTTGGCCAAGGCAAGCTTGAGGTCGAGCATGTTGCCCTGCTTGTCAGGGGCATCAGTCACCTCACAAACGAGCTTGTCCTTCTGTTCATCCTTGACCACCTTGACGTTGACGTCGCCATTGGAGGCCTCCGTCTGTGCGAGTTCTTCCAGGGAAGTCGGCTTTGCAGACTCCTCGGAGGCCGGAGCCTCGGCGGTTTCCTCGGCACCGTCTACGGCATACGGGGTGATGGAATCGGCGGCATCTTCCTCCGCGTTGAGCTCTTCCATCGCCTTATCGCCGGCATTGTTTTCCTCGAGCAGGTTGCCGTCCTCATCGAATTCGATGCCGTTGAGGCTTACGGTATCGTCGGTGGTCTTTTCCTCGACGAAGGTGGTGTCTTCGGCAGCGACTGCGCTAGGGACAACGGTAATGGAAGAGAAAGTGGCTACGGCCACTGCGCTGGCAATGAGGCGAGAAGTTCGACGTGCTCCCATGAATTTACTCCCTGTGGATGTAGTTGAAGAATGAAATTGCGCGCGCCGTGTGTGGAGGGTGCTAGGGCACGGCGTTCGCGTGGACGGAAATTACCTTACAGCGCACTAAGAGTAATTTTACTTAAATTTTAAGGTGGACTCAGCAACAACACTTCAGGATACGCCCCTTATTTAGCTGAACAGGCATAACGATAAACGTATAGAACGGTTGTTAACCTAAAATTTCCCTAAATCCTTACCCGAATTGGGGCACCCAACGCGGAAAACTTCAACGGCCACCGAGAGAGGGAATCTCGGTGGCCGTGAAAATCCCCTTGTCTAAAACAAGGAAGCCTTTGGTTTATGCAGTTGTAGCCCGGCGGGCCGCTTCACGCTTGGCGCGAACCTTTTCCACCACCGCTGCCACCCGGGCGCGTTCTTCCAAGAACTGTGGCGGGTTATACCCACGCATGGTGCGCACATAGGCTGGATGGGTATCGAGCACCGTGTGCTTCCACGCTTGCACCGCGATGAGAGCAGACTCGCCAGTACGCTTGTACAGATGCGGCAAGGAGACCATGTCGAGGTTGCGGGCTACGGCGTCGGTTTGCGCGAGCACGTACTCAACCACCTCGCGCAGGTAGTCCGCTACGGCCTGGGTGCGGCAGCGCAAAGACTCGGCCAGCTCGTGAACCACAATGGGCTTGGAGATGGGGAATCGCTCATCTAGCAGGCGCGGGGTAAGTTGTTCCGGTTCTTCCACGTCGTTAACGCCGGAAGAAGTAGCGGAAATGGTGCCGGAGCGCACGCCGGAAACCAATGCTTGGCGCAGGCCCATCAGCTCTCCTACGCACCGGCCGGAATCAACGCGGGCATCTTCAACGATATCGCCTAGCTCGGCTAGGCAATCCATGCACAGCTCTTCGTCCCAATCCTCGATGGCTTCAATGAGGTGCTCGAGATATTCTGCGACTTCGTCGCCGATATTATAAATCTCTTGCGTAAGCTCGCGGTGGCGCAGCTCGGCGGCGATTTTATGCATTGGCTTCGAGCCACTCCCTTCCACGGTCTCATTTCTAACCTCTAGTAGAGGTTGAGGTTTGCTGTAACGCTTCACGACTCTATGCGAGATCCGCCGCCGCGGGCGCGCGACACTCCGAAGCCATTCACAGGTTTATGGCAGGTTGGCTCATCCAAAGCCAATGGCGAACGGGTGAGCTGCACAAGGGGCGTCGCCAAGCAGGGCAAAAAGAAACACCCGAGGATATTTCCTCGGGTGTACCCACCGCGCAGATTAGCGCTTGTACAAATGCTCAATGGCCGCGGCATAACGCTGCGCTACCACGTTGCGCTTGACCTTCATCGTGGGGGTTAACTCATTTTCTTCCTCGGTGAGGTCGGATTCAAGGATGTAGAACTTCTTGATGCCCTCCGCGTGGGAGACGGTGGCATTGACTTGGTTGATGGCATCCTGCAGCTCCGCGCGCAGGGTGGGGTCGGTGGCCAGCTCACGCATGGAGCGGTTTTCCGGAATGTTGTGGTCGAGCTTCCAGCGCTTCAAAATATCCGGATCCAGGGTCAGCAGCACGCCAACGAAGGGCTTGCCATCGCCTACCACCATGGCTTGGGAGATAAGCGGGTGCCCGCGCAGGATATCCTCCATCGGGCCAGGCGAAACATTCTTGCCGCCGGCCGTGACAATCAGGTCCTTCTTGCGGCCCGTAATAACGAGCTTGCCGTCTTCATCAATCTCGCCCAAGTCACCGGTGTTGTACCACCCATCCTCGAGGGCTTCAGCCGTTGCCTCCGGGTTATTCCAGTAGCCGTGGAAGACGATATCGCCCTTGATGCAGATTTCGCCTTCATCGTTAATGCGGAAGGTCACGCCACCCATGGGCGGGCCGACCGTGCCGATGGACTGGTCCACAAAGTCCACTGCAGCCGCAGCGGCGACCTCGGTGAGGCCATAGCCCTCATAAACCGGGATACCGATGCCGCGGTACCAGTGCAGCAAGTCATGGCCCATAGCGGAGCCGCCGGTAATGCAGTAGTTGACGTTGCCACCCACGCCCTTGCGGATGGTGGAATACACCAGCTTGTCAAAGACCTTGTGCTTGGCCTTCAGCAGGCGGTCTGGGCCCTCCGGCTTATCCAAAGCCTTGGAGTACTCGATGGCTACCTTCTCGGACTGCTCAAACAGCAGGGCCTTGATGCCAGAATCGGCCGCTTTTTCAGCAGCGGAATTGCGTACCTTTTCAAAGACGCGTGGCACGCCCAAAATGACGTTCGGGCGGGAACGGGCGAACTCCATGGAAATGGTAGAAAAATCTGACCAGTGGTTCTGGGAGGCACCGCGCATGGCCACCGCAATGGATACCGCGCGGGCAAAGACGTGCGCCAGCGGCAGGAAGGTCAAGGTATGGCTGCCGGGGACGGCAAAGACACCAATGGGATTGGTGCACAAGCCGCGGGTCTGGGCCAGCCAATTGCGGTGGGTCAGGATGCAGCCTTTGGGACGGCCGGTGGTACCCGAGGTATAGACCAAGGAAGCCAGATCATCGGTGGAAGTGGCCTTGATGCGCGCGTAGACCTCCTCGGCGGCCACGCCGCGGCCCTCAAACTTCAAGGTGTCAATGGCCGAGGAGTTGATTTCTAGCACGCGGCGCAGCTGCGAAGGAGAGCCCTTGAGGTTGGGCTCACCGTCTTCTTGCAAGACCAGGTTTTCTACCAGCTCGGAGTGCTCGCGGGTTTCGGTAATGGCCAGCACTGCGCCGGAGTCCTCAATAATCCAGCGCACCTGGGAGGCAGAAGAAGATGGATAGACCGGCACGGAGGCAGCACCCGCGGCCCAGATGGCAAAATCCAAAAGGGACCATTCATAGCGGGTGGCAGAGATGAGAGCGACGCGGTCCCCCTGCTGCACGCCAAGGGCGATAAGCCCTTGGGCTACTTCAAAGACCTCATCGATGAATTCTTTGCCTGTTACATTGACCCACTCGTAGTTGGCTGGGCGGGTAAACATGACGCCGTGCGGACGCTTCTTCGCAGTGTCCATCAGGGCGGTCAGGCAGGTTTCGCCCGGCTCGATAGTAAATTGCGCCGGGGTATGCACTTCTTGCAGGGTCACGCGGTGTCCTTTCGAACAGCTTTTAATTAATCTCCGCCTACTGTACCAATCCGTTTCCCAGCAGGCGCGTTGTCCCCGTGGCACAATGTGGCCTGTGACTACCCGCGACTTGCTTGAAGAACTCGCTCAGCGCCACGGCGTGGCCACCAGCTATACCTCCCAGTCTGGTTACCCCGTCCACGTTGCTGAAGACACTATTGCCTATGCCCTGCGAGCCTTGGGCGTGGCCGTCCCTGATCACCCAGACGATGCTGCGTTAACACAGCTGCTTTACGACGACTACCTCACCCGCTCCTCTCAGCCCCTTCCCCACTGCGTCGTCGCACCCCAGGGTCAGGAGCGCGGGTTCGTTGTCCATGTACATGCCGGCGACGCCGCCAACGTACACATCGAGTTGGAAGAAGGCGGCACCCGCGAGGTCTACCAAGATCGCAACGACGCCCCAGACGCAGACGTCGATGGCACGCTATGGGGCGAGGCCAGCTTCCATATCCCTGGCGATCTGCCGCTGGGCTATCACGAGCTGGTGCTGGAGTCAGAGGGCATCGGCAAGCATGCCTGCTCGCTGATTATTACCCCGGCGCGCCTCACCACGGCCGATGAGTTTGTCGAGCACCCGATTAGCGGCGTGATGGCACAGCTTTATTCGGTGCGCTCAGAGTCCTCGTGGGGCATTGGCGATTTCCAGGACCTAGGCCAACTGGCTGAAACACTCGCCCCGCACGCGGATTTCTTGCTGGTCAATCCGCTACATGCGGCCGAGCCGCTGCCGCCGGTGGAGGATTCGCCGTACCTGCCCACCACGCGGCGTTTTATCAACCCGTTGTACCTGCACATCGAGTCCATCCCGGAGCTCAAGCTGTTGCCGGAAGACTTACAAGATGATGTGCGCGAACTGGCCGAAGAGTTTCGCCAGCGCAACCGCAGCGCTGAGGAGATTGACCGTGACACTATTTTTGAGGCCAAGCTGCAGGTGCTGCGTGAGCTCTTCAATTACCAGCCCACCCCGGAGCGCGAAGAGGCCTTCGTACGCTTCGCCCGCGAGGAGGGTCGCGGCCTGCACGATTTCGCAGCCTGGTGCGCGCAACAAGACGCCGCGGCGCAATCGGGCCAGCGCCATGCCGAAGACCTGGATATGGAAAAGCTCACCCGCTTTTATTCCTGGCTGCAGTTCCTGTGCGATGAGCAGCTGGCCGCCGCGCAGGAGCGTGCGCTCGATGCTGGCATGCGCCTAGGCCTGGTCACTGACCTGGCGGTGGGCGTGCACCCGAGTGGTGCCGATGCGGTGAACCTCGACGAATACCTAGCCCCGCAGTGCTCGGTGGGTGCCCCGCCGGATGACTATAACCAGCAGGGCCAGGATTGGTCACAGCCGCCGTGGCACCCGCAGCGTCTAGCGGCGGCGGGCTACGGTCCGTGGCGCGAGATGCTTTCCACCGTGCTGCGCCATGCCGGGGGCGTGCGCGTCGACCATATCCTGGGCCTTTTCCGCCTGTACTGGATCCCGCGCATGGCTAGCCCGCTAACGGGTACCTATGTCTCTTATGATTTTGAGGCCATGGTGGGCATCTTGGCCTTGGAGGCGCAACGCGCTGGTGCCGTGGTCATTGGTGAAGACCTCGGCACTGTAGAGCCGTGGGTACAAGACGTGCTCGCTCAGAAGGCGGTGCTGGGCACCTCCATCGTGTGGTTTGAACGCGACGATGATGACTACTCCCCGCTGCCGCAGGAGAAATACCGCCAGCTGGCGCTGTCCTCAGTCAATACGCATGATCTGCCGCCCACCTTGGCCTACCTGCGCGGTGATCATATTTCGCTTCGCGCGCGCTTAGGCGTGCTGACCCGCTCAGTGGATGATGAGCAGCGCGATGACATCGAGTGGCAGGCCCGCGTTTTGGGTGCGGTAGCAGGCCAAGGCCTATTGCCACAGCGCGATTACCTCGTAGATCCTGCCGAGCGCTCCTTGCGCGGCGAGGAGGAAGACATCAGCGTGGCCCTGCACCGTTATATCGCGGGCACACCTTCGGCTCTCGCTTGCACCAGCTTGGTGGACATGGTGGGTGATGTCCATGCGCAGAATCAGCCGGGTACCACGCACGATCTTTATCCCAATTGGTGCGTGCCGCTGTGTGATACCAACGGCGCTCCCCTGCTCATTGAGGATCTTCCTAGTCTGGAGTTCTTCCAGCGCTTAGAGGCCACCAGCCGGAAGGGCTAGCGCTGGGATTAGGCGCTGGTGCGGGGTGGAGCAGGTTTAGGTCCACAGGCCGATCAGCGCGACGACGATAACCAGCGCAATCATCGTCCACAATGTGAGCGAGACCCGGGATTTGGGCAGGGCGCGCTTGCGCCTTACTGGATGGGTGCCAGGCGTGGTTGTTGGGGTGGAAGATTGGGCGCTACGCTTGGCTTCAGGATCCCACAGGCCCTCACGGGGGTTGGCGCGCAGCTCGGCGCGCTCCTGCCGTGCACGCTCGTTATATTCCTCAGCCATGGTGGTCTACTTTAGTGCTGTGGCTGCGCCGCTGGGAAATCGCTCTGGCGGCGCGATTGGCTACGCGGTCGACCATCCACATTAGGCACCAAGCTACGACCACCATGAGCGGCACGGCGATGGCGACTACGATGACCATCTGAATCCACACGGGCGCCTGTACCAACAATTGCGATAGCGTGCTGCCCAAGCTCGTCAACCACTCCATGGCTACTTATCCTACTTGCTCGCGGTAGTCTGGCTGACATGTCGAGCGCCCAGATTCCTGTTACCGTCGCCACCGCTTCCGGCCGGATCACCGGCGTGCGCCGCGATGGCCTGCACTATTTCCATTCGGTGCGCTATTGCAGCATCCCCAGCCCCTACTCTCCTGCCGAGCCATATGATCGCAGCGTCGATCAGGACGCCCGCGAGCCGCACCCAGAAGATATTGCTTTGTCCATTACCACTCCTGCCGATGCCAACGACTGCCCTGTGGTGGTCTATATTCACGGCGGGCGCTACGAGCACGGGTCACACGAGGATCCACGGCTTTCGGGGACGAAGAATGCCCGCCACGGTGTAATCCAGGTCAACGTGGGTTATCGGGTGGGGTTGGCTGGTTTCGCCCGCTTTGACGGCGATGAGGCGGACCGCTACCGCGGCATCGATGACTGCCTCTTAGCTTTGGAGTGGCTGCAGCACAATATCGAGGCCTTTGGTGGCGATAAAACCAATATCACTTTGGTAGGCCAATCCGCTGGGGCGGCAATAAGCTTGTGGCTCGCACGCCGCGATCACTTCCGGGGCGGTTTCCGCCGCGTGCTGGCGCTGTCACCGGCATTCCCGCGCGACCGCTTCGAGCACCGCGTCACTGACCTGCGCCGAGCCCTCGGCGTGCCGGTCACGCGCCAGGCATTAGAGAAGCTGGATCCAGAATCGCTGGCCAAGGGGTATGCCAAGTTCCGTAAAAAGTATCGCTTTGACGTCGCCTTGGGACCGGCACCCCTACGTGCCGAAGAATTGGCGGACATCCCCATCGTGGTGACGTCTACCCGCGATGAGTTCTATGACATGCCCGCTGCCCAGCGCATAGACAAAATGGCGCTGGCCGGCTTTATTACTCGCTACCTCTCGCCCAAGTTTGGGATATCGCACGATCGTTTCAAGCAATGGCGGCAGCTGGCGCACTACGTCGATCCGCAGCGGCCGATGGGCCGGCTCATCGGTGATGCCGCCGTGCGCCGATGGACCGCCCAGGTAGCCGAGGATGCTCCTGGTCCCACGTGGATGATGGAATTTACCCGCACCGATGCGCCCGCAGTGCACTGTGACGAGCTAGACCCGATTTTTGGTGGCACCGACAATGAGGCGGCCGCCAACGCGCCCGCTGGCGAGCTCAATGAATGGCTGCGCCACTATGCCACCACCGGCGAGGCTGGGTTCCCATGCTACGGCGATGACCACCAGGTGCTGGAATTTGACCTCGATACGGGAGAGCGCCGCCTAGCCTATGCCACCTTGGATTATGTAGCCGCGGCCTTCTATACCGACGACGAACTTGAGCTGTAGCAGGCGCCGAAGTTGAAGCTATAGCGCGGCGCGCAGCTTTTCGTCCGCTAACTCATCAATCATCCACGGGCTAAAGACTCCGGGCATGGCATCGGCGGCGGCAAAAAGCCGTGCCGGTTCAACCCACTGGTAGGAATCTACTTCGTCGGGATTGGGCTCCCATTGCGCATCGGGGGCAAGCTCGACGGTATAGACCGGACAAATTTCATTTTCTACCGTGCCGGAGGAATCCACCGCGCGATAGGAAAAGTCCGGCAGGATAAGCCGCGGTGCGGATAGATCAGCGGGCGCGATGCCGAGCTCAAAGGAGGCGCGGCGCAGCACCGCATCCACGGTCTCCTCACCGGGGGCGGGATGGCCGCAAAAGGCATTGGTCCACACGCCAGGCCAGGTTTGTTTGCTCAGCGCGCGGCGAGTGACCAGTACCTTATTGCCGCAGGTTAGCCAAGCGGAAAAGGCAAAGTGCAGCGGGGTATCGGTGGTATGAACTTCGGCCTTGGAAGCGGTGCCGATGGGTTCCCCCGCGGCAGAGGCCAAGACTACAAGTTCCGTCATAGATTAAGGTCTCCTACCCAGGTCACGTTGCCTATATGTAGGCGTGCATTCCACAGGTTGCCAGGCGTGACGTCATAGCGATACTGCAGGTTGACAGATGCGCCCGCGCCCAACGGGTGATCGAGTCCTGGGGGCGCTACGCCTGGGGCAGATTGTTCGTCATAGGGCAAGGATTTGATCTTGGCCCAGCCGCCGTTGCCGTCGGCGCGTTCTAGGGTGGGCTCCTCAAAGGCGTCGACAGGCAGAGGCACGTCGTTTTCATTCTTGAGCAAGATGGTCACTACGGTGCCGCCGGAATTGCTATCGGTATACACACCCTGTAGCTCCCAGCTCACGCCTAAGCCCTTATCCTCTACAGGCTCGGCCAGGTTGGAGGTGACTTCTTTGTCGTCGGTGTCTTTGGCCTCATACGGGGCCTCTTCGAAGCTGGAGACGGTGATATTGTCCCCCAGCCCTGTCTCTTCCGGCTGGAGAACGCTACATCCGGTCAGAGTCACGGCGAGTACGCTGACTACGCCCGCGCCGAGTGTGTGGGAAATTTTCACCGTGGAAGAATCCTTTGCACGCGAAGATTGTTGTATTTCTGCACAAGTACCTTAGCCTAAACCTCCTTGAACTTAAGCATTTACGCTCGTTAACGCCGCATGTGGCATACTGGGCAATCGTTTAAATCTCTCCCCCTTATCCCCAATTCCGCGCACTACCCGCCGTTTCGAATTGAGTGTGGTCTTTTTATGAATTCTATTTTGCGCATCACCCGCAGTGCCTCCGCCCTGTGGCCCTATTATCTGGGCGTGCTCCTGGCCGCCACAGTGACCGCGATCCTTGCCCTGATCTCGCCCTTTTTGACGCGCCACGCTACCGATACCATCGTCGAAGCCCTGCAGAACGACGCCCCAGTGGGCAATGCACTGCGCACGGTGTTGTTATTGGCAGTGGCGCTTTTTCTTGCCGACGCCGCCAATGCCCTATTCCGCAATATCGGCGGCTATATCGGCGATGTCATGGTCTCACGCCTGCGCGAGATTTTGTCCACGCGTTACTTTGCCAAGCTGCTTGCCCTCCCCCAAGGCTATTACGATAATCAGGTCACCGGCACGATCATTGCCCGGCTAGATCGTTCGATTGCCAATATCACGCAGTTCGTCCAGTCCTTTGCCAATAACTTCTTCACGATGATCATTCAGACCCTCGCGGTACTAGCCATTACCGCGTGGTTCTACTGGCCACTGGCCATCCTACTGGCACTGCTCTTCCCCGTATATATGTGGCTTACCGCGCTGACCTCGAAGCGCTGGCAGAAGTTTGAGGCTGTCAAAAACGAGAATATCGACGTGGCCAATGGTCGCTTTGCGGAGGTAATCGGCCAGGTCAAGGTGGCCAAGTCCTTCGTGAGCGAAACCCGCGAGCTCTTCCACTTTGCAACGCGCTACCGCGCCGTGGTGGATACCACTAAGCCGCAGTCCCGCTGGTGGCACATGATGGATACCTTCCGCGGCCTGGCCATGGCGTTTATCTTCCTAGGTATCTACGGCGTGATCTTCTGGCGCACCCTTGAGGGGCATTTTTCCTTGGGCGATATGGTCATGCTGCTGCAGATGGTCTCCAGTGCGAAGCAGCCAGTCTTTATGATGAGCTGGATTGTCGATACCGCCCAACGCGCCATCGCTGGGTCCAAGGACTACTTCCAGGTCATGGAAGAAGAACTCGAGCCCACCGCCCCGCGCGAACTGGTGGCAGCTACTACGGGATCCCACACGCCGCAGCTCGATCTCACCCCGGTACGCCCGCTTGAGCCCACGCCCGGCGCGCCGGTCTTCTCCTTTGACCACGTCTCATTCGCCTATGAGGAGGAAAAACCCGTGGTGGAGGATATTTCCTTTGCGGCCGCAGAGGGCCATAAGGTAGCGCTCGTGGGCGAGTCCGGCGGCGGCAAGTCAACCTTGGTGAACCTGCTTTTGGGCCTATACCACCCCTCAGCGGGGCACCTCGATGTGCTAGGCCACCGGGTAGACGATCTCACTGCCTCGCGCCTGCGCGCCTCGGTGGGCGTGGTCTTCCAGGAGTCTTATCTTTTCTCCGGCACCATTCGCGAGAACATTGCTTATGGCAAGCCGGGGGCGACGGAGGAGGAAATCGTAGACGTCGCTAAGCGGGCCAACGCCCATGACTTCATCCAGGCTTTCCCCGATGGTTATGACACCGTCATTGGTGAGCGCGGCCTGAAGCTCTCTGGTGGGCAGAAGCAGCGCGTTTCCGTGGCGCGCGCCATGCTTAAAGACGCCCCCATCCTGGTACTGGATGAGGCCACCTCGGCGCTAGATACCAAGTCCGAGCGTGCCGTGCAGGCCGGTTTGGATGAGCTGATGAAGGACCGCACCACGCTGATTATTGCCCACCGCCTGTCCACCATTGCGGACGTCGATACCATCATCACCTTGGACCGCGGCCGCATCGATGAGATGGGCTCGCCAGCCGAGCTGGCGCAGTCCGGCGGCATTTATGCTGAACTGCTCAAGCTCACCCAGTCCACCTCAGCGGCGGACCGCCGCCGGTTGAAAAAGTATGGCTTTGTCTCCAGCCATGTCTCCGACGAGGCCGAGGACGTGGAAGACCCAGAGGAATCCAACTGGTCCGAAAAGGAAGATGAATAAAAGCGCATAACAGCACTAGGGTGACCGCGGGCTTCGCGTTATGGTTATGTCCATGGAGTTTCCTAGCTTAGAAGAGTTGCAAGCCCGCGGAACCCGCAAGTGGACCGTCTTCGAAGAAGATGTGTTGCCGCTCTGGATTGCGGAATCAGACTTCCCCACTGCGCCCGCCATAAAAAAGGCGCTGGAGGACTTGGTGGACAAGGAAACCTTTGGCTATACCCCAGCCCCCAAGGCCTCGGGGCTGCGCGAGGCTGTGGCTGATTTTTATGACACGCGCTATGGCTGGCGCCCCAACTCGGATCATATTTTCTGGATCGGCGATGTGGTGCGCGGCCTGTTGCTTAGCGTGCAGTACTTTACCCGCGAAGACTCTCCGGTCATCGTGCCAGTGCCTTCCTACCCACCGCTGTTAGAGCTGCCGCGCACCGCTGGCCGCGAAAAGATCGAAACCAGCCTGGAGCTCGAGGATATTGAGCGCGCCTTCCAACAGGGCGCTGGCTCTATTTTGCTAGCCAACCCCTATAACCCGCTCGGCCGCGTCTTGGACGAGGACTACCTCACCGGCCTGGTAGAACTGGCAGAAAAATATGATGCGCGCATCCTGGCCGATGAAATCCATGCCCCACTGGTTTATGAGGGACGGCATATCCCGGTGGCGTCGCTTAGCGCGGCGGCTGCAGAGCGCACCATTACGGTAACCGCTACTTCTAAGGCTTTTAATACAGCCGGTCTGAAGTGCGCGCAGATGATCTTTTCCAACACGGCCGATGTACACACGTGGAATGGCCTGACAGGCGTGGCCAAGGACGGCACGGGCACGCTAGGCGTGCTGGCTGCCGAGACCGCCTACCGCGAGTGCGGCGACTTCCTCGATGAAGAGATAGCCTACCTGCGCCAGACCCGCGATTGGTTGGTGGAGGAGCTACCTCAGCGCATCCCGGGCTTAAAGACCAGCAAACCAGAGGCCACCTACCTGCTGTGGTTGGATTTTTCCGATACCGCCATCGGCGGCAATCCGCAGCCAGCCAAGTGGTTGCGGGAGAATGCGAAGGTCGCGCTCAATGAGGGCGATACCTTTGGCACCGGCGGTCCGGGCCATGCGCGGTTGAATTTCTCTACCTCACGCGAGATTTTGGAGGAGGCAATCGACCGCATGGAGCGCGCCTTTGCGGCTCTCGATTAAGCCCCATCAGCTGGAGCCACCATGTAGCCTGCGTCACCCCCACACTTTGATTTCTCACCATGTGGGCGGTAATGTCTCATTACACGAACAGGCGTGACCCGCCACCTCGAACCGCGAAGGCGCACCCCGTTCCGCCACCACCCCTCGGCGGAATGGGAAAGCACCTCGCATTTTAGCTGTACATGGAAAATTAAGGAGCCACAATGGCTACCCCAGTTGCGTCAAGCACCTCTAAGCCCGGCGCCACCATCGTAATTGCGTCGTTGATGCTGTTTTCGATGTTCTTCGGCGCCGGCAACCTCATCTTCCCGCCCATGGTGGGCGTTTCGGCCGGCACCAATTTTTGGCCCGCCGTCCTCGGCTTCCTGGCCGCCGGCGTGCTCCTTCCAGTCCTAGCCATTGTTGCCGTCTCCATTTCCGGCCGCTCCGTGCGCGATCTAAGTTCCAACGGCGGCGCGTTTTTCGGCCTCGTCTTTTCTGTAATGGCCTACCTTGCCATCGGCGCCTTCTACGCCCTGCCGCGCACCGGCGCCGTTTCCATGGAAACCGCCATCACCCCACTATTGGGCTGGGAGGGAACCATGGCCAATGGCATCTTCAATGTGGTCTTTTTCCTTATCGCCCTAGCGCTGTCTTGGAAACCAAATTCCATTATCGATACCTTGGGTAAGTTCCTCACCCCGGCTTTGGTGGCGTTGTTGGTGTTCCTCATCGCCCTGGCAGCCTTCAACAATCCCCGCGATCCGCAGACCCCTACTGCAGACTATACTTCTTCCCCCATGGTCACCGGCCTTTTTGAGGGCTATAACACCATGGATGCCATCGCGGGTCTGGCCTTTTCTATCGTGATTGTCGGCTCTTTGCGCTCCAAGGGCTTTCAGACCAAGAAGTCCCTGATTAACGGCACCATTACCGCCGCGCTGGTTGCCGGCGGCCTACTGGCCGCCATCTACCTCGGCTTGGCATGGGTAGGCCAAACCATTCCTAATGGCCAGTCCTATGAGTCAGGAGCGCCGCTGCTTGCCGACGCCGCAAATCTCACCATGGGCACCATCGGCCAGGTCGTCTTCTCCGCCATCGTCATTCTGGCCTGCATGACTACCGCGGTGGGTCTCATCACCTCCACCTCTGCCTTCTTCGAGATGCTTGTACCTAAGGTGAAGTACCACGTCTGGGCCTGCCTCTTTACCGCGCTGTCCATCCTCTTCGCCTTCCAGGGTCTAGATACAGTGCTGTCCATCGCGGTTCCCTTCATTACCTTCCTGTACCCACCGGCCATTTCCCTTATCGTCCTCACCCTGATCCAGCCAGTGGTGAAAAAGTCCGTGGTCTTTTATTGGACCTACCGCTTGGCACTGTGGGTCTCGGTGCTGTGGTCGGCACTATCCGTCATTTCCGCCCAAGGCTGGGGCACCGACGCACTCGATCCTTTCTTGAGCCTGGCGCCCGGCCAATCCGTAGACTTGGGCTGGATCGTTCCCACCGCCATCGCCGCAGTCATCGGCCTCGTTGTTGATATCGCTACCAAGGCCGGCGAGAAGCACGAGGCCGCCAACCCATCGGCGGCAGAGCCCGCGGAGGCCGATGCCCTCGTTGAGGCTTAGTCTCTCATTCCTACCTTCCCCTCCCTCTCCGCACCTCACCGCGGTGCCGAGGCGAGGGGATTTCTTTATGTCAACAGCGCCCGGCCGCGATGCGGTAAGACCCGCCCGGAATAGTCAGGCGGCGCGTACCGTTGGAAGAAGAGAACTTAGACAGGATTTACCGAAAGCAAAAGGAAGGCTCCCCGTGACCGAACGCGCTCATCTTTCCGTCTTGGACTTTTGCACCATTTATGAAGGCGAGACCCCAGCACAATCCATCGCCCGCTCCGTGCAGTTGGCACAGGAAGCAGAAAAGCTGGGCTATTCTCGCATGTGGTACACCGAGCACCACAATATGAAGTCCATCATGTCTTCTTCTCCGGCCGTGCTCATCGCCCACATTGGTGCGAAGACCGAGCACATTCGATTAGGCTCCGGCGGAGTGATGCTGCCCAACCACTCCCCTTATGTCATCGCCGAGCAATTCGGCACTTTGGAGGAGATGTATCCCAAGCGCATCGACTTGGGCGTAGGCCGCGCACCCGGCACAGATATGAATACCCTGGGCCGCGCCCTGCGCCGCGACGCCCACTCTGCCGAACGCTTCCCCGAAGATGTCAAAGAGCTCAACTCCTATCTCGAGGGCAAGTCTTATATCCCGGGGGTCAGCGCCGTTCCAGGTGCCAATACCAACGTACCGATCTATATTTTGGGCTCGTCCATGTTCGGCGCTTCGCTAGCCGCCAAGCTCGGCCTACCTTATGCCTTTGCTTCTCACTTTGCCCCGCAGCACCTCGAGCAAGCTACCGCCTACTACCGCGAGCACTTCCAGCCTTCCGAGCGCTTCAGCGAGCCATATCTCATCGCCGGCGTCAACGTCACCGCCGCCGAGACCACCCAAAAGGCACAGGAGGAATACGAGCGCGTATGTTTCAACCGCGTTAAGGCCTTCGCCGGCCGCGGCAAGCATCTCACTGATGAGCAGGTAGAGCAGATCATCGGCTCTTACCAGGGCCAGCAGATCCTAGATATGCTGAAGTACTCTGCCGTGGGCACCGCCGATGAGGTGGCAAACTACCTCGATACCTTCCAAGAGCACGCTAAGGCTGATGAGCTGATGGTTTCTTTGCAGTCCAGCTCGCACGAGGAGGTAATCCAGAATATGCAGCTGCTCGCGCAGGGTTGGCAGCTCGATCCGGAACGCGTGGCCGGAACCCCGAGCTAGCCCTCGGCCCTTACGTGGCCTAGGTGGTCAATGGGGACCTCGGGGAACCGTTCCCGGAGTTTTTCCTCAAGTTCCCGCGGTCCCAGGTTCGCCTGTTCCGGCAGTCGCACCGAATACTGCTGCGCTTCGTCCAAGGTGGAAACGCGTACCCCACGCGGAATCAGGGCCAGGAAATTTTGGCCCGGCTCGAGCGAATAGAACTGCATGCGCTCTAGCTCAGCGGCCGGAAAGCTGGTCCGCTGGAAGGGCAGGGAAATATCCTCGCCGATGCGCAGCAGCGCACGAGCTCGGCGCCGCGCGGAGGCTACCACCGCCAGCATCGCGCACAGCGCCCCACCTAAGGGCATGAGCGCGGCAATGAGGTAGACGGCATGCAAGCGCGTACCGGCTTGTTCCTGCAGCGCCGAATAAATGAGCACCCCACCGATTACCAGTAGCGCGACGGCGATGATGCCAGCCACCGTCACCGCCTTGCCCAGGCGCGCGGTTCCACCGGCTTCGCGTACTTCAATGGTTTCGGTGCTCTCGTCCACGAAAACTTAGCCTAGCGCGCTCCCCCATCAACCTAGTGCTGATGGAGCGGCGCGTGATTTTATTTAGTGCCTTTTCGCCCGAATAGAGCGTAGTTTCTAAGTGGCGTTGCTTCATTAGCGCGCCTTAGAAAAATGGAATAGCATTATTGTGTTTCGCTCCGCTGCGAAAAGCCCCGGAGAGACTAAGGACAAAAGTTGAATGAGCCCACGCGATAAACAGCAGCATAGAAAGATCGCTGATTACCTGCGAGATCAGATCAGCTCTGGCGTGCTGCAGCCAGGCGATTTTCTGCCTAGTGAAGCAGATTTATGCGAGAAGTTTTCTTCTTCCCGCGGACCCGTGCGCCAAGCGGTTGCGGCTTTGCGGGCCAAAGGGCTGGTTTCCTCCGGCCGCGGGCGCCGCTCCACCGTTCTAGCCTCTACCCAGGCAGAGCTTTTTGAATCCATCTATTCCATCTCCAGCTGGCTTAGCGAATATGACGTGGATCCACAGCAACATACCCTGTGGTTGGCTCGCCGCCGCGCCCCGCGGGAAATCACTCGTTTTCTGCGTGTAGACCCAGAACAAAATGTGGTCTTTGTCCACCGCGTGCGCTATACCGAGGACCAACCCATTGCCATCGAGCGCATGTATTTCCCCATGGTGGTGGGAAAGCACATCCTAGACTTCGACGCGGATACCGGCTCTATTCACGCGCGCCTGCGCGAGTGCGGCGTGGACTTTGATAATGTGCGCCGCGAACTCACGTTGGAAGAAGCCAGTGCCGAGGATGCCGAGGCACTTGGAGTAGCCACCGGCACCCCACTGTGGCGACTCCAAATGGAAATATCCAACCACTCCGGCGAACCAGTGGAATTGGCGGTGTACCTCTATCGTGCAGACCGCATGAAGCTGGCTATGAATAGCGTACGCGGGGGCGTGTCACCCCTAGAAGTTATCCCCACACCAGGAAATTTTGCATAAGTTTCACGGCAGCTATCCCCACCGGCTACCCTGCTTTCTATGAGAAGATTTCGCGCCGGCAAAGCGCTGGGTAGCCTCGCCATGGCGGCCGCTGTAGGAACTGTCTCAGCGTGCTCGGCAGGCCATACCGCGGTGGTTGATACCTCCCAAGTAGAAAGCAACTCCGCTTCTTCTCCCCTTACCGTAGCCTCCACCTCGGCGGCCACCTCGCTGGATTTCACCACTACCGGTGGGGCCGCCATCCCCGCTGTACTCATGGACAATGTTTATGAGACTCTCGTGCGCATCGATGAGGATGGTTCTATCACCCCAGGGCTCGCCACTTCGTGGGAGATCAGCGACGACGCCCGCAGCTATACCTTCCACCTGCGCGAAGGCGTCACCTTTTCCAATGGCGATGCCTTCACGGCCGAAAGCGCTGCTTTTTCCATCAATTATGTGCGCGAAAAATGGACCAACGGCATCTCTGCCGCCATGGATCCGGTAGATAAGGCCACGGCAATCGATGATCACACACTAAAGGTGCGCCTTAAACAGCCGTCGAATGGCTGGCTCTGGTCCATGGGCACAGCCACCGGCGCGATGATGACGCCTAATGGCATGGATAACCTCGCCGCCCAACCGGTAGGTACCGGCCCCTTTGAGGTTTTCCGCTTTGCACCTTCGGAATTTGTAGAGCTCAAGGTCCGCAAAAATTATTGGGGAAAGCCCGCCGCGCACGATGTCACCGTGCGCTATTTCCCAGATACCATTTCCTCGGTCAATGCGCTGCAGGCCGGCGGCGTGGATGTGGTCTGGGGCGTGCAAAACCCAGAGCTTCTCGACGACGTCAAGGACGGCATCGTTACCGAGGTCGGCACCACCAATGGTGAGGTGTTGTTATCCATGAATAATGCCCGAGCTCCCTTTGATGATCCGCGCGTGCGCCAGGCAGTCGCCTATGCCGTAGACCGCAAGGCGGCCAATGACATTTTGTGGAATGGGCTAGCCAAAGATACCGGTGGTGCACCAATCCCACCTACAGATCCATGGTTCCAAGGCAAGCACTACTACGACTACAACCCGGATAAGGCCCGCCAGTTGCTCGAAGAGGCCGGCGCAGAAGGGGCCGAAATCACGCTGACTACACCGACGCTGCCCTATGCCCAGACCGTCGCTGAGCTGCTGTACTCGCAGCTCACCGAAGTTGGTTTTAAGGTGAAGCTAGAATCCGCCGAGTTCCCAGCCGTATGGTTGGGCCAGGTCATGGGCGCCAAAGATTATCAAATGTCGCTCATCTCCCACGTAGAGCCGCGCGATGTGCCGACCCTATTCGGCGATCCGGACTATTACCTCAACTACGATTCGCCGCGCACCCGCGAGCTTTTGGCCCAGGCCGACTCCGCGCCAGAGCAAGACTATCCCAAGCTCATGGCACAAGCCGTGGACCAGATCATGGCTGATGCCGGCGCGCTGACCTTGATGAATATGCCCAATATCGTGCTCACCCGCACAGGCGTGCGCGGGCTGCATCCTGATCAGATCACGGACGCGCTGATTTTGCGCGATCTGAGCTCCGCAGACGCTACTGCCAGCACAGACTCTGCGGATAACACCACAGATACCACCGCAAAGGAGGCCCGATGACTTCCCTTCGCATTGCCGGGCGAGCCATCGTGCGCCCGCTGCTGCGGGTTGCGTTAACGCTTTTAGCCGCCTCCATCATCATCTTCGCGCTCATGCGCGCGGTGCCGGGCAACCCGGCGCGGGTGGCGCTGGGAGTGAATGCGACCGAAGAGACCGTCGGCAAGCTCAGCTCTGAGCTGGGCCTGGATCGCCCGCTGCTCACTCAATATTGGGAGTGGATAAAAGGCCTATTTACCGGCAGTTTTGGGCAGTCATTGTCCTCGCAACAAGATATTACGCCGCTGGTGCTGGACCGCGCCCAGGTCACGCTCATCCTGATTGGTTTAGCGATGCTGCTCGCACTGGCCGGGGCCATCCCGGTGGGAATGTGGTTGGCACTGCGCAACCGTACCCGCGGCGCGGATGTGGTTTCTGCCGGTACGCAGTTGGGCATTGCGGTGCCCAGCTTCCTGCTCGGCATCATCTTGGTGGCCATCTTTGCCGTTCACCTAGGCTGGTTGCCGGCCAATGGTTGGGTGCCGCCGAACCAGGGCGCAGGCGAGTTTATGCGCCACCTCATCTTGCCGGTCATCGCGCTGGCCGTGGTGCAAGGTGCGATGCTGACGCGCTATGTGCGCTCGGCTGTGCTCGATGTACTGCATCAGGACTATATCCGTACCGCCCGTGCGCTGGGGCAATCCCCGTGGCAGGCGCTGAAGCGCCACGGCCTGCGCAATGCGGCGCTGCCGGTGCTTACCGTGGCCGGCGTACAGCTAACCACGATGGTCGTAGGCGCCGTAGTAATTGAGTCCGTCTTTGTCATCCCCGGCATAGGTTCGATGCTGCTGGATGCGGTGGCGGTGCGCGATCTGACCACGGTGCAGACCTTGGTCATGCTCCTCGTCGCCTTCGCCTTGGTGGTCAATGCCCTCACGGATGTTGCCTACCGATTCATCGATCCGCGCATCACGGCAGGTGAGAAATAATGAAGCTGCGTTTTTCTGGCTGGCTGGGAGCCATCCTCGTCGCCGCCACGGTGCTGGTGGCAGTGATTTCTCTGGTGTGGACGCCATATGACCCGACCCTGGCGCACCCGGATGTGCGGCTTGCCGGCCCCAGCGCCGAGCATCTCCTCGGCACGGATCGCTTTGGCCGCGATACCGCTTCCCGCATCATGGCAGGTGCCCAGATTACGGTCTTCGTCGGCCTAGTGGCGGTGGGAATCGCTGCCGTGGTCGGCGTGCCACTCGGCATTCTCGCTGGCATGCGCCGTGGCACGTGGGCCGATGCGATAGTGATGCGCGGTGCAGATTTGCTGCTTGCCTTCCCCGCGCTGCTTTTGGCGATTATTGCCGGCGCGGTCTGGGGGCCTTCAACGCTTACGGCCATGGTTGCCATCGGCATCGCCGGCATTCCTTCCTTCGCCCGCGTCGCGCGTTCAGGTACGTTGCAGGTCATCACGCAGGACTATATTTCCTCCGCGCGCATTTCCGCGGTGCCAGGCTGGAAGGTAGCGTGGCGCCATATTCTGTCCAATCTTGCCGGTCTGCTCATCGTGCAGGCCTCGGTATATTTCGCGCTTGCCATCCTGGCCGAGGCGGGCCTGTCCTATCTAGGCTTGGGCACCGCCCCACCGGCCGCCTCGTGGGGCCGGATGCTGCAAGATTCCCAGTCACTTCTGGGCACCGCTCCCCTGCAGGCCTTCTGGCCCGGCCTGGCCATTGCGGCAACAGTGCTGGGATTTAACCTGCTTGGCGACGCCCTCCGTGACCTCCTCGATCCCCGCCTGAAAGGATCCGCGCGATGAGCCTGCTCAAAGTAAATGGCCTGGCGGTCACCGCCGCCGGATCCACCACTGCCCTTTTGGGGCCGCTTAACTTCGAGCTCGCGGCCGGCGAGAAGCTCGGCATCATGGGTGAATCCGGCTCCGGTAAATCGCTCACGGCACTGTCCATTATGGGGCTTTTACCCGATGGAGTTCGCGCGAGCGGCTCCGTCACCGTGGATGGCCACGAGGTGATAGGCGCAGGCGATGCCCGCGTCCGCCCCCTGCGCGGAACGACCATGGCCATGGTCTTCCAAGAGCCAATGAGCGCACTAGATCCGCTCATGCGCGTGGGCAAGCAACTATCTCAAGCCGGGGTGCGCGATGCCGCAACCGCGCTCGAAGAAGTAGAGCTTGATGCCGATATCGCCACCCGGTTTCCCCACCAGCTTTCCGGCGGCCAGCGCCAGCGCGTGCTCATTGCCATGGCCATGGCCGGCCGCCCCGATCTGCTCATCTGCGATGAACCGACCACCGCGCTGGATGCCACCACGCAGGATGGCGTGTTGCACGTCATTGAGCGGGTGACCGAGGCCCGCGGCACCGCGCTGATCTTCATCACCCACGACTTGGGGGTCATCCGCCGCATGTGCCCCCGAGTTTTAGTAATGCACCACGGCGCAGTGGTGGAGTCGGGCCCTACCGAGCGGATTCTTGCCCAACCCGAGCATCCCTATACCCGCAAGCTCATCGCTTCCTCACAGCCCCCGGAGATGAGCTTTTCCCCGGCCGCAGCGGAAGATGGCCTGGTCACGCTCCAGAGGGTAAGCAAGGTGCACGGCACTAACGCCGCACTCGATGGCATCGACTTGCGCGTGCACCGCGGCGAGCGCCTCGGCATCGTGGGCGGCTCCGGCTCGGGCAAAACCAGCCTGCTCAAGCTCATCGCCGGACTCGACCAGCCGACAAGCGGCGAGGTCACCGTCGGCGGCCGGGTTCAGATGGTCTTCCAAGACCCGCAGGGCTCTCTCAATCCGCGGCTAAAGATCTGGAAATCCATCGCAGAAGCTATGCCGGGCAACCCAAACAAGGCCGAAAAGCGCTCCCGCGTCGCGGGCGCGCTCGAAGAGGTCGGGCTTCCGGCAGATAGCCTCGACCGCTTCCCGCATGAATTTTCCGGCGGCCAACGCCAGCGCATTTCCATCGCCCGCGCGCTGTGCGGCGAGCCAGATATCTTGCTGGCCGATGAAGCCGTTTCTGCGCTCGATATGTCGGTTCGCGCCCAAGTGCTGGAGCTGCTGGCGGGGGTCATCGATAAGCGAGGGCTCACTTTGCTCTTTGTCACCCACGATCTAGCGGTGGTGCGCCACCTGTGCGATAGCGTCGCCGTCCTCGACCGCGGCCGTCTCATCGAGCACGGCCCTACCGAGGCCGTATGGTCCTCCCCCAGCACGGACTACACGCGCCGGCTTATCGCGGCCGCCGAGATGTGAAGCGGGCGCTGGAGGGCGTAAGGTAGTCGGGTCAGATAACTCCGCCTAGAAAGGATCTTGCTGCTCCGTGGCCGCCCAGCTTGACTATCCCCTCCCGCAGCGCCCTAGCACTACCCAGCTGCTCACCGCGTTTAATAGCGCTTCGGTGCGCTGGCCCAGTGCCCTGCGCGCAGGATTGGCGATTCTCATTCCCGGCGCCATCGCGCTGCTTACCGGCCACGACTACGCCATCCTGCTCATTTCCACCGGCGCATTTACCGTTATCTTTGGCGAGGGCCATCCCTATCGCACCCGCCCGCGCGTCATGCTCACCGCAGGCACCGCGCTTATTAGCGTTGCGGCCGTGGGCGTGCTGGTAGGCCAACTCATTTTTGCACCGGGTCACGGCCATTGGTGGCTGCTGCTGGCTGGTCTTTACACCACGGCGTTGGCGGCCGTGTGTGGCTTTGCCCAAAATGCCCTGCGCCTGCCGCCGCCGGGCACCTTCTTCCTCGTCATGGTCGGCGGCGGCTCGGTCATGTTGGCACGCACCGATGTCACCGTGGGCCAGCTGCTTTTTTGGGCGCTGACCGGCATGCTAGCCAGCCTCGCGCTGGGCATGGCGCCGGCACTCATCGACGCCCACGGCCCCGAACGCCGCGCGGTCACTACCTTGGAGAAGGCCGCGGATGCATTCCACAATGATCGCGACGATTCCTTAGCACGCCACCACCAAGCGCAGACCGCGCTTTTTGCTGCTTGGCAGGCGCTTTCCGACGCCCACATTATCCGCGGTGGCCGCATCATCGACTCCAAAGGAGCCCACCTAGTGGAGCGCACCCTTGCGGCCCAGCACACCATCGTGGCGCATAACCGCGCCCTCGACCTCGGCTCCGATTCGGACCAGCTTACCGATCATGTCACCGACGTCGACCCAAATCGCACGGCTATCCCGCACACCCGCCCCACCGGCCGATATAGGCTTTACCGCGCTGCGGTGCGGGATTCGCATGCCATGGTCACCACCCAAAAGGTGGTTCTTTCGGCGATCATTACCATGCTCGTGGGCCTTAGCCTCGGCTTCGACCGACCGGACTGGGGTGTGGTCTCTGCCTTCCTCATGTTGCAATGGGGGCCTGACCACGTGCCGGGCACCGTCCGCGGCATCCACCGCATGCTCGGCTCCGTTGTAGGCGTGCTGCTCTTTTCCATCCTCCACTACTTTGGTATCAGTGGCTGGACCCTCCTGCTCGCGCTGGCTGCCTGCCAATTCTGCGCCGAAATCTTCGTGGCGAAAAACTACGCCATCTGCGTCATCTTCTCCACACCCTTGGCCCTGCTGATGGGCAATTCCGCCACCCGGCCCCTGTGGCCCACTATCCAAGCTCGCTGCGGCGAAATCCTCTTGTCCATCCTCATCGCCACCGCGGTGCTGTGGCTATGGCAGCGCAGTGCCCCCGTACGCAATCAGGCCCGCTTGCAAGTCCGCGCGATGGAATCCATGGCTACCCTGCTCGGACTGCTCTTTGTCAATACCCCGGATTCCGCTTTATCCGCGCGTCGCGACCTGCAATACGAGCTGCTCTCGGAGCGCCGCGCCATCCAGTCCCTCGCTGCCGATAACCCAGATGCCGTGCGCCAATTCTGGGCCCGCCACATTGCTGTGCAGCACGCTGGATACTTCCTACTAGATTTTTGCACCACCCACCCAGACCGCACCGCCACCCGCGAGAAGCTCGACACCCTCGTGCGGGAAATCCGCGCCGCCCGCGCCACCTAGAACAAGGGATATTCCTCTAGTACCTCGTAGCGCGGCCCACCGCCGCGGCCCTCACCCAGGTGCGATTGCATAAGGCAGACCCGGTCCACGCAAAATTCCGGTCCCCGATACACCGATAGGGCGCGCGTAAAATCCGCCAACGCCCACGGCTCGCGGGTGCGCCGACCGGCACGCGCGACGGTCAGGTGGGGGCGATGGTGATTAAAGGGGACATCGGCAAGCTGGCAATCCGCCATCAACTCCCGCACTCCGCGCACCTGGCCGCCGACGCCTAACCACAGGGTGCGCTGCTCAAAACTTCCAGCGCCGCTCAAGTGCACATTCACCGCCGAGCGCCCAGCCACCGCGTGGGCGAGGTGCTCACGCACGGCCGCGGCATCATTGGGCTGATCACCATAAAAGGCCATGGTCACATGCCAATTATCCGGGTCCGTCCAGCGCAACTCATTGGTGGTTGCCGCATAGATAGGCCGCAGCGTATGCACCAAATGCTCGCGCGCGGTGGCAGAAGGCAGCAGCGCGGCAAAGACGCGAATCATGGCCTAGCTGGCATACACGTTAAGGCGCAGTTCCGCGTCTAGCACGTGTTCTTCCTCGCGTTCAAAGACGGCGAAGGCATGCAAAATATCGGCAACAGCGGTGGAATTATCATCAAACTCGGGCATGAGAAAACTTCTTTCAAACCACAAAGGAGGCATAAGAATCACGCTCGATTCTTCTGCCTCCTCATAGTAGCTGACAATGATGTAATTATCCGGTCTTGACTACCGTGACCTGCCAGCCCGCATCGCCCAAGCGGTGGAAATCACGAACCTCATGGCCTTCATCAGCTGCCCACTGCGGAATGGATTCGGTGGCCTGCGTGCAGTCAAAGTCAATGACCAGGGCCTCCCCCGGCTCTAACTCAGCCATGACCTGCTTGGCCTCAATTAACGGGAACGGGCAGACCGCGCCAAGGGTATCGAGCGCGTAGCGCCCACCGCCCAGGGCGCGGGCCTTTTCCTTGGTCTGCGGCTTGGTCTTAAGCGCTACCGCCCCAGTTGCCGTGGTAAAGCTGGGCAGGACCTTGTCCTCGGCAGAGACTACAGCGTTATCGACGGACTCCGCGGTGGAATAGTTTTGCGGCTGCTGCGGCTGGTGGCCCTGCGACTTCTTCGGTTTGAGCCATAGGCGTGCGCCCGCACCGACGCCTAGCGCCATAAAGAACAGCGATACCCAGCCTTGGAAGCTAAACAAGGAGGTCTCCACCATGCCATTGCCCACGGTGCAGCCGCCAGCCAACGACGCGCCAACACCCATCATGATGCCGCCCCAAATAGCGCGGGTCGCAGTCTGCGCATCCGGAACGCGCACCCGGAATTCACCGGCGGTCTTTGCGGCGATAAACGCACCTACCAACAGACCGATGACCAGCAGGGTGCCCCAATTCATGCGGGCGGAATCACCGGTGGCGGTCCATCGCACGATATCCGCAGTTGGAGTGGTGATGCCGAGGCCGCCGTTGCGGCCGGCGTCGGCAGAAAGTACAAAGCCCACCGTGCCAATAATGCCCACAGCAACGGCTGCGATGTTCATGTTCAGTGGCTTGGCGTACCACGGCTGGCCTAGGTCCACCTTCGGGCGGCCGGCGTCCTTGGCGCGGTAGTGGCGCCACAGCAGGAAGGTCACTACCCACACAACCGCGACCAGAATCCACGGGGAGATATGTAGCGCGTCGTGGATGGTGGTTACTGGCAGGCTCCACTGCTTGAACCAATCATTCGCCGCCTCGAGCGGACCAGACTTCATGGCCGCGGCTGATAGCCCATAAAACAGCAGCGCAATCCACGAGCCGACCAGGCCCTCAGCAGAGCGGTACCACGTTCCGGAGGCGCAGCCGCCAGACAAGATGATGCCAAGGCCAAAGATGAAACCACCCACAATGACGGCTACCGGTTTGAAATCAGCAATCTCCGGAGAGAGCACGTCAGCGCCGGTCAACAGGGTAAGGCCAAAGGCATGGACCGAGATCAAAATGAGCAGAGCGGTAAAACCGCGCCAAGTCTTATTGAGGAAAATATCGCGCAGCATGCCGGTCACGCAGAAGCGCCCACGCTGCAACACGGCACCGAAGACGATGCCGGTGAGAAGTCCGGTAATAATCACACTGTCTCCTTGTATCGAGTCAAAGGCCTCAGACTACGCCCCCAAAGACAGATGTGTCTATAATAGATGTACAACCCGGTTCTAAGGTGGCAACTGTCCGCCTTTCAGTCGGCCCTCCCTACGCCACCTAAGGCGCCGCTGCCGCTCCGGGTACAAACAAGGAGAAATAATGGGAATCCCAGATGACGTAGTACTCGATGGTTATACCCTCATCGAACAACACGAAATTGACCATGAGTTCCTGCTGCGCGGCTCTCCGCTGGGTACCGAAACTCCCCTGCTTTTCGCGTTGACCATCGCCGGCATCGTGCTGGTCGCGGCCAGCCTCTTCCTCCGCGGGGGCAGCCGCGTTGCCGCAGGCCTCGTAGGCGCGCTGCTCACTCTGACCAAGCTGTGGTGGATGCCCGTAGCGCTATGGCAGCACTTTGACGACGGCCAGGTCTTTGGCTACACACTCAAGTACTTCCCGCAATACTGGCCGGCGGCCTCCATCATTGTCGGCGCCATTGCGCTTATCGGCCTACTCTCCGCCATCTTCCGCCGCGCCTAGTCTCACCTAGCCGCCAAGCACTGCAATGGCGATGTGCACCCGGTTGGTGCCATCGATCTTGGCCAGGATGTGCTTCATGTGCGTCTTGACCGTGGTCAGCGAGATGAATAGCTGCTCGGCAATCTCGGCATTGCTCAGGCCTTGGGCCACCAGCTGGGCAATTTCATTTTCGCGCTCGCTCAGCTCGGCCAATTTGCTGGGCTGAATCATCTCCTGTTCCGGCTGCGGCGGGGTGTCCGCCAGCCCCACCAGGTTTTCTAGCACCTTCGGGCTTAACTGTTGCTGGCCTTGGGCCGCTGCTCTTACCGACGCCACCAGCGCCTCCGGCGCCGTCGTCTTCAACAAAAATCCCACTGCCCCAGCGCGTAGGGCGTGCAGGATGAACTCGTCGGTATCAAAAGCAGTGAGCATCACCACCGGGATATCGCGCGCGCCGGCGAGCGAGTGCAGCTGCGCCGTCGCCTCGATGCCGTCCATGACCGGCATGCGGATATCCATCAGCACCACATCAGGCTCTTCGGCCAGGATAAGTTCGATGCCTTCCTTGCCGTTGCCGGCCTCGCCAATGACGCTAATGCCCGGCGCGCCTTCCAAGATCATGCGCAGGCCGTGGCGCAGCAGCGGCTCATCATCGACGAGCACCACCCGAATTTCACTCACTTTTCTTCCTTCCTTGGCAGGCGCAGCGTCCACGAGAAGCTTTCTTCCCCGTCCTGTACCTGTAATGATCCGCCCACCACGCTAGCGCGCTCGCGCATGCCGACGATCCCGTACCCACCACTGTGCATGCCTGCCTTTTCCCCAGTCTGGGCGGTGGGGTTAGACATGGTGATAGACAGGGCGTCGGCAAGCGTAGCGATGGTGATGGTGACCGGCTGCCCGGGTGCGTGCTTACGGGCGTTGGTCAGGCCCTCCTGGACCGCGCGGTTGAGCGCGTGGCCGGCCATGGTGCTCAGCTCCTCCAGCGATTGCGGCCCCGCGCCCGCCTGGTAGCGCACTTCCACGTCCATGCCCGCCTGGCGGGAACGCTCCACCAGCGATTCCACGCCCTCGCGCGGATCGATGCGCCCCTCGCTGCGCAGCGAGTGCAGCGCCTCACGCAGATCCCCCACGGCGGCCTCGGCTTCATCGCGAATCGTGCGCGCAGATTGCCGCGTCTCTTCCGGATCTAGGTCTTTGCGGTAGGCCAACCCGCCGGCATAGACCGCAATCATGCTCAGCCTGTGCGAGAGCGTATCGTGCATATCCCGCGCGATCCGGTCGCGTTCTTCCTGCCGCGCAAAGTTCTCCCGCGTGGCCATTTCCTCATGCGTGAGCTCCGCCTGCGCCTGCAGCGCAATCGTGCGCTCCTTCTGGTTCGAGCGAACCAACCCAACAACCAGTACGACCAGCGCCGGGATAAGCGCGCTGCCGTAATAACCCATCTGAAACGGAATATCTGCACCTTTAGCACCGGAAAAATCAGTGTCGACTAGTTTCGAGGCCACCATGGCCGTGCATACCAGCGCGATCCACAACCGGCTGCGGCGCGAGGCCGCAGAAAACGCCGCTATCATTACCGAAGGACGGTACTCAGCAATCGTCACCGTCGCCGAAATAATGGTTGCGGCTACCAACGCGCTGCGCGGGCCGGGCTGCGTGCTGCGCGGGTCACGCTCCCCAACGGCATGGCGCAAAGCCAAAGGCAAAAGCGCCCAGGTAACGACCATCACCGCGGCTGTAACAAGGATCCGAATCTCTGAGGCATCATTTTCCGCAAGTCTCATCAACGTGACCAGCACGTCGCCGACGACAACGATTAAAGCGATGAGAATCTTCTGCCACAGCGGGCGCTGGAGCATCTCGTCGGATTTTCGGAACAACTTCATAACGCGCACCAGTCTAAGCCGGCCTGCCGCCGGCGCGGTATCCCCCGCAGGGAGGATTCTCCAGCCTTAGCCACGCGCCTCTAAGACCATGATTGCGATGTGCACGCGGCTGGTACCGCCGATCTTTTTCAAAATATGCTGCATATGCGATTTCACCGTCGCCATGGACACCACCAGTTGGTCGGCGATGTCTTGATTATTCAAACCCTGGGCTACCAGCCCGGCGATTTCCCGCTCGCGCGAGCTCAAAGTGGAAAGCCGGGTGCGAGCGGTGCGGGTGTGGTGTGAATGGGCGTCGGAAAGCGCGGGGCTTTGCATGCCTACCAGCTTGTCAACGACCTGCGGGCTCAACAGCGGCTGCCCCGCCGCGGCCGCACGCACGGCCGCCATGAGCGATTCCGGCGGCGTTGACTTGAGCAAGAACCCAGCCGCCCCGGCGCGCAGGGCCCGCAAAATGAAGGAATCGGTATCAAAGGCCGTAAGCATGATTATCGGCACGGCATGGACCGACAGAATCTTCTCCACAGCCGCGATGCCATCCATGACCGGCATGCGGATATCCATCAACACCACGTCGGGCTGCGCATCGAGCACGGTTGCCACCGCCTCCCGGCCATTGCTCGCCTCGGCCACGACCTCGATATCGGGTGCATTAGACAGCAACAGGCGCAGCCCGCTGCGGACTAGGTCCTCGTCATCAACCAGCACCACGCGCAGTGCATCTGCCATCATGCTTCCTTTCCTACTGGTTGGTTCCACCGCGCGCGCCAGAACTGCGACGCAACGGGCGTATACGCCACTGTAAGCGCCACAAGAATCGCCAGCGCTATCGGCACTATATTGGCATGGCCTGTCACTACGCCATTGAGGAACGAGGGCACGACAATATCGGTCATTTTTTCGAATAATTTGGGGAAAAAGTCGATGACAAGCGTGGCCGCAATGAATGTCAGCGCAGTCTGCAAAAGCAATGTCCACAGGTTCACCCGATGCAGGCGCTTATCGACGTCCACCTTCCCCACCGCTGCAAACATCACCCTCGCTCCTTGCCCGCGAAACTGTGGCACGATATAGCCACGGCGCTCCACCAGCTCGATGCGATCTGCGTCTTCGGGCGCATTATCATCGCTATTTCCGCGCAGGAATTCCACGCTATAGGCCGAGTCATCGGTATCGGTGTAGCTGAGCTTGCGCGTAGTGCCGTTGACCGTGGAGGTAAAAAGGCTGCGCTTAGAATCTAAGTATTTTCCTGTCCAGCCCTCGCGGGTCGTGGTTTCTTCTAGGTCAATGCGCATGAGCCCGTAATCGGGATGGCGCAGGTGCCAACTCATCTCGCTCATTGCGTGGCCTCCTTGTGCGCCAGTGGTAGCTGGATGCTCCAGCTAAATTCCTCACCTTCTTCGCCGACGTGAACATTCATGCGCCCGCCGGATAGCTCCACACGCTCGCGCAGTCCCACCAGCCCGTAGCCGCCGGCGCTGGCACCTGCGCGATCCCCGGCCGGTGCCGCCGGTAGTGGGTTGCGCATCTCGATGCCCACCTCACCGGCCACCTCGCGCACCGTAATGCTCACCGGCTGGTCAGCGGCGTGCTTGCGTGCATTGGTCAGGCCCTCCTGTACTGCGCGGTGCACGGCGTGCTGCGCCATCGTGGATAGCCCAGTAAAAACATCCGGGCCGGCACCGTCCGCGTAGGTCACGGTCACCTGCGTGCCGGCCTCACGCGCGGTCGCGACTAGCTCTTCTAAGGTGGTGCGCGGATCCTCGGAAAGGTCTTCGCGCAAGGCGCTTAAGACGGTGCGCAAATCTTCTACCGCGTTCTGGGCCTCCGTGCGGATGGTGCGCGCTGCGTCTGTGAACTCGGCCGGCACGCCTTCACGCGGATAGCTCAGCGCACCCGCATGAATGGCCACAAGGCTCAGCCGATGCGAGAGCGTATCGTGCATGTCGCGCGCGATACTCTCGCGCTCTTCTTGCCGCGCGCGCTCTACCTTGGCACGCATCTCTTCGCGATTCATCCGGGCTTCTTGCTCCACCCGCCACCGCTTTTCGCGCAAATTGGCGCGCTTTTGTCCCACCAATAACCCCGCGACCATCACGACCACAACGAAGATGGCACCAACCCATCCGATATCGTCCCAGGCCATATAGGGGTTGAAGAACGCATCAATCGCAAACGCCGCCACGAAGCACGCCACTGCGGCCACCGAGCGCGAAGTCGAGCGGCGCGAGACCATGGAAATGAAAGCCACGACTCCACTAGCTGCACCAAAATAGGAGCTCGACCCCAGCAGCACGATACAGCCAGCGATGAAGCTACGGGTGGAGCCGGCATAGTCGACGTCGGAAAGCTCGCGCGGCTGGTGCTCTAACGCAAAGGGCAGGGCGATAATCGTCACCACCCCCACCGCAAAACCGGTGCAGATATAGGGCCCGTACTCCGCAAACGACGGCGAATACTCCTCAATGTCGAGGTTCATCAGCACCACGCCGATGAGCCAATTCGCCACCGCACAAGCGGCAACAATTCCCGCCGTGCTCCACTTCGTTCTGATCATGACCTAAAGCTTAAGCCCATGGCCATAATCCCTAGGGATGAATTATTTTTGCACCCCGGCAGCGTCGCGCATGGCCTTCGTCTGCGCAGACGGATGCTCGTTTTCGGTGGCCAGGCGCTCAAATGCCACGGCCGCCAACGCTGCGGCCTGCATTCCCAGCACCGAATCATCGAAACGCATCATTGGCGAGTGGTTCCACTCGCGCTGATTTTCGGGCTTTTCCGGATTGGCCGTGCCCATCCACATAAACGTGCCCGGCACCTGCGCAAGGACATAGCCGAAGTCTTCAGAGGCCATCATCGGGGCATCAAAAGGCTGGACGTTTTCGGTGCCAAACATCTGGCTCCACAAGGTAGCGGCGAACTGATTTTCCCGCGGATTCGTCTTGGTGGTCGGGTACAAAACCTCGAAATCCACCTGCGCGGTACACCGGTGGGAAGCAGCAACGGAGCTGGAGACCTCCGTAATCATCTGCCGCACGGCGTCGATCTTCTCATCGCGCAGCACGCGCACCGTAGCACCCAAGGCCGCGCGTTCCGGGATGGCGTTATACGCGCCATCGCCCGCCCACAGGTTGGTCACGGTAATCACGATGGGTTCGAGCGCATCGAAGCGGCGGGTCAGTGCGGTCTGCAGCGACATTTGGATCTCCGCCAGCGCCGCTACTGGGTCAATAGCATCGTGCGGGCGGGAGCCGTGCCCGCCCTTGCCCAGCACCGTGATGGTCAGGTTGGACGAGCTGGCCATCATCGGGCCAGGCACATAGTGGAACGTGCCGCGGTCCTGGGGGCCAACGTGCAGGCCGTAGGCGGCAATGGGGCGTCGGCCAGCGGCGTCAAGCACGCCTTCCTCAATCATCGGCAGCGCGCCGCCCGGCCCCTCCTCGCCGGGCTGGAACATAAACGTAACGTCGCCGTGCAGCTCCTCGCGATGCTCGCACAGAATCCGCGCCGCGCCCACCAGACCAGCGGTGTGCAGATCGTGGCCGCAGGCGTGCATATACCCATTCGTCGACGCGAACGGGCTGCCGGTCTGCTCACGCACTTCGAGGGCGTCCATGTCCGCGCGCAAAAGCACCGACACCGGCCGCTCGCCGCGTTGGCCGCCGCGCAGCACGGCGACCACTGAGCTCAGGTCCTGGCCCACGTGAATCTCCAGCGGCAGGCCCTCGAGCGCTTCCAAGACCTTCTTTTGCGTGCGCGGCAGATCCAGGCCAATCTCTGGGTTGCGGTGCAGGTCGCGGCGAAAATTCTGCAGCTCTTCGAGCATCTCCTCGCCCATTTCCTGGAAGACCTCGGTGGCAATCCGCTCCCCGATGCGTGCCCGCGTCACCGGTAGGGGCGGCAGCTGCTGGGCCTGGCGTGGGGCGGCCAGGCGTCCGGGGTTGGTGGGGCGAATGCGCTTGGTCGGGTCAGTCATGGGGAGCTCCTTTTCTCGCTTTCGCATTCGAGGGTACCGCAGGTTATCCACAGGCCGCCGGGCGGGTTCGGGGTTGGTGTGACGGGTGGGGCGAGTTATCCACAGGCTGGCTCGGGTGAGCTACCCCGGTCTTGCGGGGTACCTTAGGCTCACCGGCATGACCCGCTTGCAGGACTACGCCCGCCAACTCGCCTCGCCGATGGAGCTTCTCGGCGAGGTCTCCGGCGTGCGCGAGGCGGATCTGCGCCTGGGCCTGCCCCGGCAGGAGACCCGTAGCCTGCTTGCGCTTGCCGACGTCTACTTTGGCCCCACTCCCTTCACCCGCCGGCAGCGTTCGTGCCGGGCAACTAAGCACTGCTTAGCGACGTTGAAGATCATCGAAAAATACGTCTCCCGCACCAAATCCAAGCGGGACGCGTGGGCGCTGCGCTCGGAGTTGTGTGCCACTGACCAGGATGTGGAGCGCCTTGCTCGCACGCGGTTAAAGGAGATGTATCCGCCGCGGCAACCGGAGAAGGGGGTTCGGGTAACCCGGCGCAAGGGCGGTCCGTCGACTCTTTCCATCACCGGTGATTCTGATTTCATCGCTGACCTGCACGCCAGCATTAACGAGGACAAGCCGCTCGATTCCGTAAGCAATATCTTCTTCCGCGGTGAGGCCACGGCCCGGCCTGCGTCGACGACGAATATCATCATCCAGCTCGATGAATTAGATGAAATCCTTTCTGGTGGAGGCGAGGAAATCACGCTGCGGTTGACCAATGGGGCCGAAATCAGTGGCGCCAAACTGGTGGAAAAGCGCCTTGCCGAATGCGGACTCGTCACCCTCGTCCATCCCTATGAGGGGCCGGTGAACCTGTATCACACCTCGCGGCATGCCTCCGATAAGCAGCGACTGATGGCAGGTGCGGAAAACCCCACCTGCCCGTGGGCCGAGTGCAACTATCCGGCTGATAAGTGCCAGATTCACCACCTGCAGGCGTGGAAACACGGCGGCGAGACCAATATGGCGAATCTCAGTGTGGCGTGTCCGTATCACAACGGCGTCAACGACGACGACCCGAACGCGCCGCCGGTACGCGGCCGACTGGAGCGAAGACGGGGACGCATAACGTGGATCCCGCCGTGGGCCCGATAGGCCAAGTTACCTGCCCAAATCACTCAGCCAAACACTACTCGATTACGCTGACCGACCTCACAACCTAGCCGCGGCTGTGAGGCGGGTTCGGCGTGCGTAGGTGGTGTTTTAATCGTCGGCGTCGGTAGACAGCGCGGCCACGAAAGCCTCCTGCGGCACCGAGACGGAGCCCAAGGTCTTCATGCGCTTCTTACCGGCCTTCTGCTTCTCCAACAGCTTGCGCTTACGGGAAATATCGCCGCCGTAGCACTTGGCTAGCACGTCCTTGCGCATGGCCCGGATGTTTTCGCGGGCGATGATCTTTGAGCCAATGGCCGCCTGCACCGGCACCTCGAACTGCTGGCGCGGGATGAGCTCTTTAAGCTTCTTGGTCATCTTATTGCCGTACCACTGGGCGGAATCCCGGTGGACGATGGCGGAGAAGGCGTCGACTGGGTCGCCGTTGAGCAGGATATCGACCTTGACCAGGTCTGCGAGCTGCTCGCCGGCCTCCTCGTAGTTCAGCGAGGCGTAGCCCTTGGTACGGGACTTGAGCATGTCGAAGAAATCAAAGATGATTTCGCCCAGCGGCATGGTGTAGCGCAGCTCTACGCGGTCCTCAGAGAGGTAATCCATGCCGCCCATCTGGCCGCGCTTGGACTGGCAAAGTTCCATGGTGGGGCCGACGAATTGCTCGGGCACGATGACGGTCATCTTCACCACCGGCTCATAAACCTCGGTGAGTTTGCCTTCGGGCCAGTCAGACGGGTTGTGAACCCACTTTTCTTCGCCGTCTTCGGCCACCACGCGGTAGGTCACCGACGGCGCGGTAGAAATCAAATCGAGGCCGAACTCGCGCTCCAAGCGGTCGCGGGTAATTTCCATGTGCAATAGGCCCAAGAACCCGCAGCGAAAACCAAAGCCGAGGGCGACGGAGGTTTCGGGCTCGAAGGTAAGGGAGGCGTCGTTAAGCTGCAGCTTTTCCAGCGCATCGCGGAGGTCTGGGAAGTCAGCCTGGGAAATAGGGAAAAGACCGGAGTAGACCATCGGGTCCGGGTCCTTATAGCCCTTGAGCGGAGTCTCAGCGCCGCCATTGGACCAGGTGACGGTATCGCCGACCTTGGTCTCACGGACATCCTTCACGCCGGTAATCAGGTAGCCCACCTCGCCGGGCCCCAAGCCCTCACATTTTTGCATCGTGGGTGACACGATGCCGATTTCGAGTAGCTCGTGGTTGGCGTTGGTCGACATCATCGTGACCTTCTGGCGCGGGGTGAGCTTGCCATCCACCATGCGAATATAGGTCACAACGCCGCGGTAGGTGTCATAGACGGAGTCAAAAATCATGGCGCGGGCCGGCGCATCCGCGTCGAACTCGGAGGACGGCGGCGGCACCAGCTCGCAGACTTTATCTAGCAGCTCGACCACGCCCTCGCCGGTCTTGCCGGAAACGCGCAGCACCTCCTCCGGCTCGCAGCCGATGATATTGGCGATTTCCAACGCGTATTTTTCCGGGTCGGCGGCCGGCAGGTCGATTTTATTGAGGACCGGGATGATTTCCAGGTCGTTTTCCATCGCCAGGTAGAGATTGGCGAGGGTTTGGGCTTCGATGCCCTGAGCGGCGTCGACAAGCAGGATGGCGCCCTCACATGCCTCAAGGGCGCGGGAGACCTCATAGGTGAAGTCCACGTGACCAGGAGTGTCGATCATCTGGAGGACGATCTGCTCCCCTTCGTCCGAGCCGGACTGGGGCACCCAGGGCAGGCGTACGTTCTGCGCCTTAATGGTAATACCGCGCTCGCGTTCGATATCCATATTATCGAGGAACTGGTCACGCATATCGCGCTCCGCAACCACCTTGGATAGCTGCAGGATGCGGTCCGCCAGCGTCGACTTGCCGTGGTCGATGTGAGCAATAATGCAGAAGTTTCGGATTCGGGCGGGATCCGTAAACGTCGTGGCCGCAAAGTTTTCAGACATACGTCTACAATAGTCGACATGAAAAGCGCCATGCTCACCCGTCTGCGCCAAGCGCTGGGAATCAGCGAGCGCGAGCCCATAGACACCGGCCTGACCCGCATCAATTCTCGGTTGGGGTTGGATAGGTCGGATGAATTCCACGAGCCGCGCAAGGCCGCCGATATCCGGATCGAGGCCACCGCCTCCCACCCCCGCTCTATATTTTTCACCCCCGATATGGACGGCCAAGCCGATTCCGGCGAAGTGGTCTGGGTGTGGGTGCCGGCCGAGGGCAAGCAGGCCCCGCCGCGCGAGCGCGCCATTTTGGTCGTTGGCCGGACCCGCACCACGGTAATGGGGTTGCTTATCTCCCCCAACCCGAAGCATGCGCTTGACGACGCCTGGTTAGAAATCGGCGCCGGCGAATGGGACGAATCCGGGTGCGACTGCTGGGTGCGACTCGACCGCCTACTCGAAGTTTCCGAGGAACAGGTGCGCCGCCAGGGCACGCTTTTCCCAGAACGCAGGTTCGAACGAATCGCGAATAGGCTACGGGCGCGCTATCACTGGGCGTAGCCGCAGCACGGCCAGATCGCCGTAGTGAGGGTTTTGGCAGGTCGGGTTCGGTACTGCTATTGTGTGTTGGTTACTTACTTGCCGGGCGCGTTGGTCGGGGCGGGCAGGACCTTGGGTTCGCCTTTCGAATACCAGCGCCGAGCGCGCTAGAAATTGCTGGCCGCGGGAGTAGTCCGAGTAGGTCGGTTTCTACGTCAATCACTTTCGATTACTAAGAGGTATTTTTCATGGCAAATATCAAGTCCAAGCAGAAGCGCGTTATCACCAACGAGAAGGCACGCCGCCGCAACAAGGGCATTCGCTCTGCCGTCCGTACCGAGATCCGCAAGTTCCGCGAGACCGTTGCCGCTGGCGATAAGGCCGCTGCTGAGAAGCAGCTGCGCGTGGCATCCCGCGCCCTGGATAAGTCCGTGTCCAAGGGTGTCTTCCACCGCAACACTGCAGCCAATAAGAAGTCCGGCATGGCTTCCGCGTTCAATAAGATGGACTAAGAGCCATTGCACTTCTCCCCCGGTCAAGCTCTACGGAGCACCCCGGGGGATTTTCTTTACCAAAACGGGCTGCGTCAGCGTCTCGGCCAGGCTAGTTCCGCCACCAAGCAGTTGCACCACCAGACCAGTTCCGCTGCCAGAACGGTCGAGCGCCGAGGCAGCCGAACGCAAAGCCGACCGAGCGCAGAGGTGGGGGCTTGGAAGGCAACGAGGCGCGGGCGGAGGCGGAGAGCTAAGGCAGGAAGCTGAGCCGGGGACGCCTAGGCCAGTTCGTCGTTGAAGTAGTCTTCGAAAATGGCGCCGGCGTTATGGAAGGCGTCGGTAAGCGAAGTGCCGCCGCGGGTTTCCATGAAGGTCTCGAAGGCGGTCAGGAACTGGGTGTGGATGATGTTGACGGTCGGTGTCAGACGAGGATCGGAGGACTTCCAGCCCTCGCGGGCTTGCACGGCCTGGCGAAAGCGCTGGATCATGCGACTATCACGCTGGTAGTACAGGTTGCGCAGCTTCGTATCCTCCGCTAGCGCCTGGGCCGTTAGCTGGGAGATTTCGGGGAAGAATTCATCGCCGACGGCGCGGTTGAATTCAGCCATGACCATGATTTTAAAATCTTCGCGCAGGCTTCCGGTCGGCAGGCCGGCGGCGAAATTCTGGAATTGAAGCTCTACTTCCTTTGAAATTTCGGGGCCCAAAACTGCCGATTCTTTGTCCTTAATGTAATTAAAAAGGGTGCGGCGAGAAACGCCTACTTTGTGGGCGAGCTCCTCCATAGTAAACCCGTCATACCCTTTTTCGATGACGAGTTTGAGCGCAGCGACTCGGATCTTTGATATACGCGGCATAAATGCCCCTTTCTGTCCCGACGCTCTCAAAGTTTCAGTATCGTTTCTTTCCCTAAGACATAGTGCGGAAATATAATTTTGCCTACAAACTAAGAGATTTTGGGGCGATTCTATTATTTAATATTCGACTAAGGAAACCACCATTCGCACCGGAAGGGTTCCCCACCGGCGTGGCTGCGCATTTGCGCCCGTCACGGCACTATTTGAAGAAACTGTGACGTTAGACAACACTGCCTGACCCCCACTTGGCCGTGCACCCCATCTACCCGCTCGTGCGTTCGAAAGCCCGATGGTGCTTGTGTCCGGTGTGGCGGCTAAGATGAATCACCGATGAAAAACGTTAAGCCACTGGTGAAATGGGCGGGCGGGAAACGCCAGCTCCTGCCGCATATCCACGCCGCCCTGCCGGCGGATGCCCCGCGGCGTTTTTATGAACCCTTCATCGGTGGCGGCGCTGTGCTTTTCTCTCTCGAACCGGCCAGCGCACGAGTCAACGACCTCAATGGTGAGCTTATTAACTTATATGAAGTGGTGCGCGGCGGCGTCGACAAGCTCATTGAGGAACTTGCGAGCTACCCTAATGAGGCGGAGTTTTTCTATGCACTGCGCGCAGTGGACCGAGACGCCCGGCGGTTTGCCAGCCTCTCCCCTCTCGAGCGTGCCGCACGGACTTTGTATCTCAACCGCACCTGCTATAACGGCCTGTATCGCGTAAATGCGGCCGGCCAATTTAATGCACCGTTTGGGCGCTATAAAAACCCCACCATCTGCGATGAGGAAACGTTGCGCGCGGTACACGGCTATTTTGCGGATAATGATGTCACCTTCTCTCAAGGGGATTTCGCTGCGGCGGTAGCAGAAGCAAGCGAGGGCGATTTTGTTTACTTCGACCCGCCCTATGACCCGGTGAACGTGACGAGTTCGTTTACCGGTTATCAAAAAGGCGGCTTTGACCGCGGGGAGCAAGAGCGTCTCAAAGAGGTCTGCGATGACTTGGATAGGCGTGGGGTAAAGTTCCTCTTGTCGAATTCGGCTACCGAATTCATCCGAGACCTTTATGCGGACTATGAAGTAGGCATTGTGGGGGCGACGCGGGCGATTAATTCGGTGGGTTCGAAGCGTGGCAAGGTCGATGAGGTACTGGTGCGCAATTACGAGGTCAGCGGTGAGTAGCGGGACGGAACCGCACGCGGAATGCGAGCATCAAAAGCTGCGGGCATGCTTCAACGTGCCGGACTCGGTGAAACTCGGCGTCAATGACTGGGGCTGGCTACGCATCCTGGCGGGGGAATACGGCAAGGAGCTGGAGCGGCGCGGATATTTTTTCATTAGCGCCCGGGAATTGGAAAGGATCTCGGCCAGGCAGCCGCGGCTCATGGCCAAGCATGATTTTTCTACCTCTAGGCCGTGGATCTTTCAGCGCCTGCGGCTCGGCATCGTGCCGGTCAGCCGCAGCGAATACTTAGTGGGCCGGTTCAACCTGTACGAAAGGTTTCCAGAAGCGTTCCGCGGCGAGGTACGCACGCTGGAGCTGCCGGCGGGGCTAGATACCCTCTCGTTGGAGGGGGTGAGCTCGGAGGCGGTAGCGCTCAATGGGGCGTCGGCAAGCGGGATGCTAGAGGACTTCCTGGGATGCGGACCATTGCAGGCCACGGTAGCGGGACGCATGTCCACGCGCGAGTTAGAGGTGCGGCTGCCGGACTTGGGCGTGGATGTAGCGGTAGACCGCGCGCAGATGGAAATCGACGGTGGCTTCGAATCGCTCGAACACCTAGTGCTGGTAGAGGCGAAGAACCACCTATCAGATGATTTCAATATCCGGCAGCTATATTTTCCCTACCGCCGCTTCCAACAGCGCCTGGCCAAGAATGTGGTGCCGGTTTATCTGGTCTATTCCAATGGCATTTTCCACCTGTACCGCTATGAATTTCGGGACCCGGCGGATTTTCGCAGCATTGTGCTAGTCGATAGCGCCCGCTACGCACTGTCGGCCTCCCACCTGGATGCGCAGGCGGCGCTGGACATTGTGCGCGCGGTAGAACCCGAGGCCGAGCCGGCAGTGCCCTTTCCACAGGCCAATAGCTTTGAGCGGGTGGTTAACCTGCTGGAACTCATTGCGCTGCAGCCGCTGAGCAAGGCAGAGATTACTCAGCGCTATGACTTTGACCCACGGCAGGCGGATTATTATGCCAACGCCGCGCGCTACCTGGGGCTGGCGGAGCCCGTGGAGGAAGCCTGGGAGCCCACCGAGCGCGGGCGGCGGGTTATCGAGCAGCCGCAGCGCGACGCCCGGAATGCGGCACTCATACGGGCGCTGGCGGCGCGGCGGGTTTTCCGCGAGGTGCTTGAGCTGAGCCTAGCCCGCGGCACAGTCGCCAGCACCGCGGAGATTATTGCGGGGATGGACGGGCTGGGCCTGAGCTTGGCGACGTCCCGACGGCGCGCCTCCACCGTTGCTCGCTGGACCCAGTGGGTGCTCGATACGGTGGCCGAGGGTACCCCGCGCCTGTTTTAGGCCAAGAGGTTCTGCCCGCCAGTCACGATGAGGACGATGCCGGCGATAATGAAAAAGAGGCCAGAGCCGATGTCGATCCACGGACCGGCGGCGATGAGCTTGCGACGCACGGCGTGGGTGGAAATAACTGTGGCGACGACCAGGAAGAAAAGGAAAGCCGATAGCGACAGCGAAAGTGTGAGCCCAAGGGCCAACCAGATGGGCGGGCTGGCCGGCAGCAGCGGGGCAATCATCGCGGCGAGGAAGAGCACGATTTTCGGGTTGGACATATTCGTGGCTAGGCCGACTTTGAAAGCGGTGCGCAGGCGGCCCAGCTTGGCGGCGGCGTCTTCTAGGTCAACCGGCGGGTTAGCACGTTGGGCGATGCCGCTGCGCAGCGCGCGCGAGCCCATAAACACCAGGAAGCAGCCGCCAACGGCCTGAACCGCTCCCAAAATTTCCGGAAAAGCCGTCAGCAGCGCGGCGGCACCGAAAACAGTGGCGGCGCACCAAAAAAGCACGCCGATTTGGATACCGGCGGCCGCAGCGACAGCGTGGCGACGCGATCGGGTGGCGTAACGGGTCACCAAGATAATGTCCGGTCCGGGTGAGGCAACGCCCACCAAATTCATGAGAAGAAGGGTAAAAAAGGACGTCCAGGTCACTCCCGTGCCTCGCTTCCCAGGCGCGGGAGAAGGTCCTCTCGGCCAAACAAGCGGGCGGAATCCACCGCGGAGGGCTGACCGGCGGTGGGATCGGCGTGGGCGGCCAGGAGGGCGTCGATGACCGCGTCTTCCTTCTTGAAGATGGCTCCGGCCAGGGGCGATTGGCCGCGGTCATTGAGCAGATTGACGTCCGCGCCGGCGCGGGCAAGTGCGGTAACCAGCTCGGCGTGGCCATGATAGGCGGCGAGCATAATAAAGGACTGGCCATCCTGGTTGACGAGGTCGATATTTACGCCGTGGTCGATATAAGCGAGGAGGTCCACATTGCCCTCGCGGGCCATGTCGAAGAGCCGACCGGCGAATTCTTGCACTTGCGTCTCAGACATAGCTTCTAGCTTATCGCGCCAGTTCCGCGACTCGTTTGACGGCCGCCTCTATGGCGAATTCGGGCTCACCGCCCTGGCCTTTGACGGCGGCATCGAGCTCCGAGACCAGGATGACGGCCTTGGTGACATTATCGGCGGACCAGCGGCGAGCCACCGGCTGGGTCATCTTTACTACGTAGGGCGCCAAGCCGGTTTGGCTAGCCAACGAGTACTGGTCCCCGCGCGCGGAGTACAGGCGAGCGACGGCGCCGACCTTATTGGCCAGCGCGGCGGCAATCGCTACGGGGCTGGCACCAAGTTGAAGGGCGCGTCGGCAGGTGGACACGGCGGCTTCGACGCGGCCGGCAACAGCGGCGTCGGCAATGTCCCAATTGGCTACCTCTGCCACACCGACGTAGTAGTTCTGCACGGCCTCGCGAGTGACGTTGCCGCCGGTATCGGAAACTAACTGGGAGATAGCAGAGGCCAGCTCGCGCAGGTCAGAGCCCACACCCTCGAGCACGGCGTGGATAACGTCCGGGGTGGGTCGCACGCCATGGCTGGAAAACTCGCGGGTGGCCCACTGTCCCAGCTCATTGGGATAGAGCGAGAAGACCTCGTGGACCTCGGCAATCTTGCGCAGCTTGGCCACAAGCTCGGGTTGCTTCTTCTTTTTCTTCAGCGTCTTGGCCGTCACGGAGTAGATGATGACCATGGTCATGCCCGGCGCGGGATTGGCGCAGGCGCGCAGCAGAATATCTATTACTTCCTTGCCGGCTCGCTCGCAATCGCTGATGACGATGACGCGGTTATCGCCGAATAGTGACGGGCTCGTTGCCTCGAGGATTTCTCCCTCGGAGACCTCAGAAGCCTTGAGCTTGGTCAGCTCGGGGCGAGCACCGGTGGGTCCACTCTCCTCGGCCGCGGCGCGCTGGATCTGCAGGCGGGCGCGTTCGGTGAGGAATTCATCATCGCCGAGGATGAGGTGTACTGGAGGCATGCCCGCCATTCTAGCCTGCGGCCACGCCGAGCCAGGCGATGCCCGCCAGCGTCAGCGCCAAGGTAAGCCAAGGGCGGTGATAGAGGAGGCCGGCGATGATCCAGGCGTAGGCAAGCAGCGTAAAAAGTGGGCTGGCGGGTATGGTGACCACCGGCAGGTGGGCCACGCCGTGGGCGATGGTATTAATCCACCAGGAGAAAGGCTCAACGAGGCGGAGCAGGCCGGCACCTAGTACGTCGAGCGGACCGAGCTGGGCGAAGATGGCGGCGATTAGCCCCACGATGGTAATCGACACGGTGGCCGGCTCAACCAGGATATTGGCCAGCACGGAGACCACGGAGACCTCACCGGACATGAGTGCGACTAGCGGGAGGGTAACGATATCGGCGGCAATGGCCACAGCAACCGCGCGCAGGAAGATGGCGGGCCAGCCGGTTGTGGCTAAGTGCTTGTAGATGAGCGGGCTAAGCGCCACGATGCCGAGCGTCGCCGCGCAGGAAAGGGCGAAGCCAAAATGCACAGCGAGATCAGAATCCACAAAGAGTAGCGCGATAATGCCGAGGCTTAAAGCATGGATGGGCTCCATGCGCGTGGAATTAAGAACGGCGAGCAGGCCGACTACCCCGGCAACGGCCGCGCGCTGGACGGAGGGTTCCAACCCCACGAGCAAAACGTAGGTGGCCAGCGCGCACAGAGAGGCGGCCACGCGGGCGCGCGGCCCGAGCGCGAATGCGGCGCAGACAACGGCCGCCGCGGAGCAGACGATGGCCACATTAGCGCCGGATACTGCGCTTAAGTGCGAAAGCCCCGTCGCGATATACAGGTCGCGCTCGGCGGCGCTTTGCAGCGCGGTATCGCCGAGTACCATGCCGGGTATGAGCCCCTGGCTGGAGGGCCCGACGGTATCGAGGACTAGCGCGCGAAAATTCTCGGCCACCTCGGCCGCCCAACCGGCTAGGCCCGCAGGCTCACCGGTTACCCGCACATCCGTGGCGTTGGCACTAAGCTTTCCGACGCCCGCCCTATCCGACTCCCCCACCTCCACCCTAGCCGTGAGCTCAGCGCCCGCGACGGCTGGGACCGGTTCCGAGCTAAAGACCGGCAGCTGGGTCGGATACCCTGGCACCTTGAGCTTTAGCAGCCAGCCACCCGTGCTGGTCTGCGTCGGCGTGGTGGTCAGGCGGCCGGTGACTTCGGTGCCGAGGTCGAAGGCGGCGGCGCGGGCTTGGCGCGCTGCGGCAACCAGCGCCGCAGCCGTGGCGACCGTTCCGCAGAAAAGCGCTTGACCCCATTGCCGCATACACAGGCACAACACGACGGCCGCCCCAATGAGGAAGATTGCCCAGCCACGGCTGCCGAGCAGCACGGCAATGACAGCCAGCCAGGCGGTGGCCGCGCCGGGGACGAGGCGTAATTCTCGCATCGCACGCTCGAACTCTGGTTAGAGCTGTACCTGGTCTTTGAGCTGCGCCAGCTTCGCTGGTCCAATTCCGGAGACCTCGAGGAGCTCCTCGACATCCTTAAAGCCGCCGTGCTCGTCGCGGTAGGCCACTATGGCTTGCGCGGTGACCTCGCCAACGCCTTTAAGCTCGGTGAGTTCCTCGGCGGTGGCGTTATTCAAGCTCACGCCGCTGGTGCCGCTCCCGCTGGTGCTGGCGGCGGCTGGGCCGGGTTCGCTGGGTGCAGGAGGCGGGGCGGCGCCGGAGGGAAGGACGTGGAGCTGCTGGCCGTCGGAAAGCCGCTGGGCATGGTTGAGCGCCATGGTCTCTGCGCCGGGGAGCGGTTGGGCGGCGTCGAGAGCATCGGCGACGCGCGCGCCGGGCTCGAGGGTCTTCAAGCCGGGCTCAGCTACTTCGCCGATGACCGAGACGATGATTTCGCTAGGTTCCTCGCTAGGGGCGGCGCCGGGCGCACCGCTCAGTGCCGCAGGCTCGGGCATGCCGGAGGATTTATCGGAACGTGCACTGATGCCGAGCCAGACCACCACACCGACGACGAGGATGACCGCCACGGCGCAGGCTTGCCACGGGCTGATGCGCAGTCGCGGGCGAGGATAATCGACGGCGAGGAGCTCTTCCTCGCCGGTGGGTTGGGTAAATTCGCGGAGTCGTTCGCTGATCTTTGGTGCCGCCATGGCGCTGAGAATAAATGCGTAGGCCATTAGGCGGTAGATACAGCGGCGGCGGGCTGTGGATAACTTGTTGTGGACGTCAACGAACCCGGCGCACTGGGTCTAGTTATCCACAGAACGGCGCGGTGGGAAGGCGCGTGGTCGACCACGCGTGTGAGGATGCGCTGGCTCGGCGGGAGGCTCCGAGCTAAACACCGCAGATACGCCGATGGCGGAGGAGCCGACGTGGACGGAGAGGACGTCGTTAAGCGCGGTGCAGATAAAGGACGAGCCCTGCGGCAGGGCCGCTTCAAGGAGCGCCTCCAGCTTGGCGGCCGCGCCTTCGGCGTGATTGTGCTGGATGGCGACGAAGGCCGGTTCCCCGTCCGCGCGGGAGGCGATGAGGTCCACCAGCTTGGTAAAGGCCTTGGTCTGGGTGCGGGTCTTGCCCACTAGCTCCAGTTTGCCTCGAGTAATGGACATAATCGGCTTGGTGGCCAAAAGCGCCGTAGAAAGCATGGCCGTGGCCGGGGAAAGGCGCCCAGAGCGGCGCAGGTCCTCCGTAGAATGCAGATACACCCAGGTGGCCGCGCGCTTGAGGGTGTCGATAGCTGCGACATAGCACTCCTCCAAGCTGGCGCCGCGGGAGGCCAATTTAGCCGCGGACATCGCGGCCGCACCCATAGCCATACCGGCCGAACCGGAGTCAATTACCCGCACAGTCTGCGGGAAAACGCCCGAAGCAGACACCGCTGCGGAATAAGTAGAAGATAGCTCTTTAGATAAATGTATGGCCACCACACCATCATCCTGGGCGCGCTCCATTTCGCGGCCATAGGCGGCGGCCAGCTCCAGCGCGCTTAACCCCGAGGTAGATTGCTCTAGGCCATCCTTGCCGTGGCGTTCCATGAAGTGGAGGTCAATGACGGTGATGGATAGCTGCTCTGCTAGCTCCGGCGGCAGGCCCGCGGAGGAATCTGTAATGACGCGGACCGCCACTAGATATCCGCCCCGCCATCCCCGGTGACTTCGCCGCCCATATTCCAGCCGTCGAAATACCACTGGGCGCGGCCCACATTATCTGGGGTGAAGTCTAGCGAGGACAGCGGCGTTTCCGGGTTAAAGTCTGGGCGAGCGGTCAGCTGCGACCAGTGGGTATTCTTCAGCCCCGATAGGATCCCGTACTGCGCATGGTCGAGGCCAAGCAGGTGGCAAGTAAGCGCTGAAATGGCACCCCCATGGGCCACGATGAGAACGGGGCCCTGGTCCCAGCCGCCGAAGTCAGCCATGAGCTCATCAATAACGGGGCGAGCACGCTCGGCCACATCCACGCGGGATTCACCCTCCGGCGGCGCCCAAGTGGGGTCGTGGCGCCAAATAGCACGCGCGCCTGGAAACTCGGCGTCTACCTCGGCAGAGGTTCTGCCCTGCCACTGGCCCAAGTGAGTTTCGCGCAGGCGGGCATCCGTGCTGAAGTCCACGCCGAGGGCTTCGGCAACGACGCGCGCGGTTTCCTTCGCACGAATGAGATCGGAGGCAACGATTTTGGACACGCCCTGATCCTGGAGCAGGCGCGCGGCAGCGCGGGCCTGCTCATAGCCCAGCTCAGACAGCTCGGTGTCCAAGTGGCCCTGCATGCGGCCGGTGGCGTTATAGGTAGTTTGTCCGTGACGGATCAGGATCAGGCGGCGGCTCATGCGGGTTTAAAGCTCCTCGTCCTCACCCGGGACCTTATCGGCCAGTGGGAGCTCATCGATGGAATCAACCTCACGTGGGTTGACGCCATTGGTCCATTCACCCGGCCGCTCCGGGGCTTCGATGCCCTCGATCTCCAGTGCCGGGCAATCGTGGTACAGGCGGTCCAAGCCGTAGAACTCGCGCTGGTCATTGCGCTGGACGTGGACAACGATATTGCCGTAGTCCAGGAGTACCCAGCGGTTTTCGCGGTTGCCTTCGCGGCGCTGCGGTTCGAAGCCCTGCTTGGTCATTTCATCTTCGACTTCATCCACGATGGAGCCCACCTGGCGCTCGTTATCCGCAGAAGCCAACACGAAGACCTCGGTAATTGCGAGGACATCGGAGACATCAATGGCCGCGATATTGGTGGCCAACTTTTCTTGCGCGGCGTGTGCCGCGGTTTCTGCCATGCGACGGGCAAGATCAGAAGTAGACAATGTATAAAACTTCCCTTTTCGCGTCTGAGTACATTCGATATGAACTATCTCTTCGATATGAACTATCTCTATTAAAGTTCTATTCTTGCACGTTTAGCAGGCCCGTGCCCAAAATCTGGGAAAGGCCGCAGAAGTTTCTACAGAGGCTTATCTGGGTTGGGACCGTAGAGATTATTCTTGGTGATGTACTGCACTACCCCGTCCGGTACGAGATACCACACGGGCTGCCCTTGGGCGGCGCGTTCGCGGCACGCGGTGGAGGAAATGGCCATGGCGGGGATATCAATAAGATCGATATCCTCCTGCGCATCGGCGGGCAGCATATCGGCGCTTAATTCATAGCCGGGGCGGGTCACGCCCACGAAGTGCGCCATCTCCAGCATCTCTTCCCAGTTATGCCAGCTCATAATGGAGGCCAGCGAGTCGGCCCCGGTGATGAAGTAAAACTCCGCTTTTGGAAAAAGTTCGCGCAGGTCCCGCAGTGTATCGATGGTATATGTAGGCCCCTCGCGGTCAATATCCACACGCGAGACGGTAAAGCGCGGATTAGATGCGGTAGCCACCATCGTCATCAAGTAGCGGTGCTCGGCGGCGGTAACCTCGCGATGGGATTTTTGCCACGGCTGCCCGGTGGGTACGAATACTACGGTATCGAGGGCAAAGCGATGTGCGGCTTCACTGGCGGCTACTAAGTGACCATTGTGAATGGGGTCAAAGGTGCCACCCATGATGCCGATGCGCTGTGGGCTAGTCATGGGTGGTGATTATAGTCCCCGGCCGAGGAGGGAGTAAGCAAAGTGGCGAGGGAGTCGGCAAAAGCGGCGTCGCCAAGCGAGGGCTCTACAAAATAAGAAGCATGGCGAGCCGCCTTGGTAGCCAACGCGTCGTGGGCGGAGGCGAGGTTCAGGTCGCAAACGAAGTCTCCGTCCAAGCAATAGTTAAGGCGGCGCGAGTCCGGCAATGCCGCAGGTTGTAAGAGCAAATGCTGCGGTAGCCAGCCCGCCATACCGTGGGGACGGCTGAGGGGATTGCCCAGGTAAACTGCCCCCGCGAGCTTGCCTCGTTGCGCAAGGTAGCGCTCCGCGCTGGTAGCGACAATGGCGCCTTGGGAGTAGCCAGCCGTAATATAGCGCGGCTGGCAGCCTGTTTCGCGCTCATACTTTTCCACCACGCGCGGAGCGTTGGCCATGCCGGTGCGCAAACTATGTACAAAACCAACGGTGACCGAATACGCCAGCTCGTGCAACGGATACTCCATCACTACCCCACCGAGGCGGCGAATAAGCTGGAGCGGATTCAACTGCTCACCTTCCTGCGCCAGCGGCGGCAGGTTCATTGATGCCGGGTATGCCTGGGGGTCAAGGGCGAGGACATGGACTCTATCCATCGTGCCGGGATGGCGTTTTTCCACTAGATGAAAAAGCGCGGAGAGGTTTGCCCCTTCATAGCCATTCGACGGCGCGGCATGCGGCGAATACTGCTGCGGTCCGAAATACTCGCCGTATTCCTCATTCTGGTCGGAGCCACGAGCAGCCAAAACGACGAACTCGGGACACCCAGCAGGCTGCGGTGATGGGGCGGATTGTGCCGCTGCCTGGGGCACGACGGGGGCAGCATTCGCGGTGGCGGCGGCGGGGGCTATAGAAACGGCAAGCGCCGCCGAGGCGCTTAGGGCGACGGCGGCACGGAAGAAAGCAGATCGAATCATGGCGGGGAGAATTATGGACGGGTCTGACCGGTACCCTGCAGGATCCACTTAGAAGAGGTGAGCTCCGGCAGCGCCATTGGGCCGCGGGCATGCAGCTTCTGGGTGGAAATGCCAATTTCGGCACCCATGCCGTAGACCTCGCCATCGGTGAAGGCGGTAGAGGCGTTGAGCATCACCGCTGCGGCATCCACCTCGTTGCCGAATTTCACTAGGACATCGGCGTCTTGCGCGGCGATGGCCTCGGTATGGCCAGTGGTGAACTCGGTGATGTGCGCAATAGCGCCATCGACGCCGTCAACCACCTTGGCGCAGATATCCATGGACAGCGACTCCTCGCGCCAATCCTCTTCGGTAGCCTGCACGGCATCCTCGACGCCGAAGGCCTCGAGCTCAGCGACGTCGCCGTGAATGGTCACGCCCGCTTCCTGCAGCGCAGCGATGATGCGGAGCTTGGCGGAATCTTCCAATGCGGCGTCAATAAGCACGCACTCTGTGGAGTTACACACGGAAGTGCGGCGGGTCTTGCCGTTGATGACCATGTCGATGGCCTTGTCCAAGTCGGCTGAAGCATCCACGTAGAAGTGGCAATTGCCGGTGCCAGTTTCAATGGCGGGAACGGTGGCGCCGGTAACGACGGCTTCAATAAGCTTTGCACCACCGCGCGGAATAACCAGGTCCACCAGCCCACGGGCGGTGATGAGGTCTTGGACGGAATCGTGCGTCTCGCACGGCAGAAGCTGCACAGCCTCGCGCGGTAAATCAAACTCGGCAAGGGTATTCTGCAAGATTTCTACCAGCTTGGCGTTGGAGTTGCGCGCGGATTTGGAACCGCGCAGCAGCGGCACGTTGCCGGACTTAATGGCAAGGCCAAAAGCATCCACGGTTACATTTGGGCGAGCCTCATAAACCATGCCCATGACGCCGAGCGGCACGCGCACCTGCTTCATCTGGATTCCGTTATCCATGGTGCGACCCTGCAGGATCTCCCCTACTGGGTCCTGCAGGCCGGCTACCTGGCGCAGGCCGCCGGCAATCCCTTCCACGCGTGCGGCGTCGAGAGACAGGCGGTCAATAAGGGACTCGGACATGCCGCGTTCGCGGCCGGCGTCGATATCCTGCTTATTGGCGGCAAGAATATCTTCGGTGTGGGCAATAAGATTTTCGGCTGCGCGCTGCAAGATCTCATTCTTGCGCGGCGTGGACAGCTGCGCCACTGTAGGCGCGACATCCTTGGCAGAACGGGCTTTGGACAGAACTTCTTCACGTTCAGTGTTGCTCATGTCATACCAGCTTAACGAAAGGCCACGGGCGTGTCAGCCGTTTCTTCCTTCGGCCTTCCTGCGCCGCGTCGCTCGGCCGCAGCACAGCGCTCTTCTTTTTCTTCTCCTTTGAGCAGCATGAGGTGCTCTTCTTCGAAGAAGCTCAAATCAAATACCTGGCGCGCGCCCGCTGAAAGCGCAAAAGAGACGATAAAAACCACCCAAAAATAAGGTACGTCAGCGACAAAGAAGTGGAGCACGCACACCGCGACAAGCAGGCTCCAGGAAAATGCGTCGACCCTCTGCACTTTCTTGTGACGCCGGCGCAGGTCTGCAAGTTCTTCAGGGCTGGGGTTGAGCTCACCTGAGTCCTCGAGGCCGCTATCCTGGGGCTGTTGCTCGTCGGCGTGCGCGCCAGTGTGTGCAAGCGCCGGCAGATCCGCAAGATGATAGTCGATATCGGCGCGAGTGGCAGCCCTTGCAATGGCGCTGCCACGCCGGTCGAATTCGACATCGCTTAAATCCCCATTGGAAAAATGCTGGGCAAGCTCATCTAGGGCCCTTTTGCGTTCGGCATCGCCAACGGGAATATCCGGGGTGTCCATCAATAACCTGCCTCGATATTTACTTCCGTGGGAAGAGCCTCACCGGCAGCAAAACGCTCTATAACCCCTACCGTATGCACCCCTATCCGGCGACGTACCGAATAAGGCGGATTGGCCAGATGCGGGGTAATGACCACGTTGGGCATTTCCCACAACGGGTGTCCATCGGGCAAAGGTTCAGGGTCGGTTACATCTAGGCCAGCGCCGGCTATCTGCCCTTCGCGCAAGGCCTCGACTAAAGCCTCGGTGTCCACAAGCGGACCGCGACCGACGTTGATTACCACTGCGTGGTCAGGCATGGCGCGGAAGGCAGCAGCATCAAAAAGCTGGTGTGTTTGCTCTGTTAGCGGCGCAAGCGCCACGAAATAATCGGCAGCCGGCCACACGCGCTCGATATCCGCGGTAGCGAAGGTTTCATCGGCACCCTCCACTGGGCTGCCGGAGCGATTGACCGCAATGATGCGCGGACCAAAACCTGCCAACATGCGAATAAGCCGCTTTCCGATGCCCCCAGCGCCCACCACCGCTACCGTCTTATCCTCAAAGAGAAAGCTGGTATGAGCCTCGACGTCGGCACGGTTAGACCAGCTGGTTCCCACGCGTTTATGCGCGTGTAGCTGGGCGAGCAGGAGCCCGATAGTGGATTCGGCCACGGTGGCATCATAGAGCCCTGCTGCATTGGACCAGCGGGCGGTGGTATCACGCATGACGTCGAGCAGGTGGTCCACCCCGGCAAAGGGGACCTGCACGAGGCCCACGCTCGGTGGCAGGGGCTGCGGGAAGTCATCCGGACCGCCATTGAAGATGAGGACTTCGGCGTCGTCCAGCGCAACACGCTCATGGCCCGCCGCATCCAGGGCGTGCAAGGTTTCCTCCCACGGGGTGGGCAGCATTGCGTATTTCATTAGTATCCAGCCTCCACATCGACACGGGTGGGCATGGCCTCTCCCCTCTCCCACGCCGCAGCGTTGGCGTTGAAGATAGCACCGAGGTGATATTGCGCCACGTGCGCGGAAGCAGCCATGTGCGGCGTCATGGTGCAATTAGGCAGGCCATATAGCGGGTGGCCATCAGGCAGTGGTTCGGGATCCATAACTTCCAAGCCGGCACCGGCGATCTCGCCATCGCGCAGGGCCGCCACTAGATCATCAGTTACTACGGTGCTGCCGCGGCCGACGTTGATAAAGATGGCGGAAGGCTTCATCGCGCGGAACGTGGCGGCATCGATAAGCCCCTCGGTGTCTTTGGTCGCCGGCAGGATGCAGAAAATGAAATCCGCCTCGCCCCACACGTGTTCTGCCCGATCCATGGGCACGACTTCACCCGCGCCTTCCACGGCGCGGCCGGAGCGATTAACCGCGGTAATGTGCACTCCAAACGGTTTAAGAAGCTTAATAAGCTGCTTGCCGATGCCCCCAGCGCCAAAGATCGCTACCTTCTTCGGTCCTTGCTGGTTATAAAGCCACGCCTGGGTTTTATCCAGCTCCTGCGCTACCGACCACGAAGCGGCCTGGGCGAAGGCTTTGTGGTGGTGCGCCTGTGAAAGTGCCAGGCCAAGTGCAGATTCGGCCACCGGCTGGGCAAAAGCGCCGGCGGAATTGCACCACGGTACGCCGTCTGGGGTGATGACGCCGGCATCAATGAGCTGGTTTACACCGGTAAAACAATGCTGCACCCAACCGATGTTCTCCGGCATCTCGGGGATGCGGCGCGGGTTGGGCGCATTGTTGATATAGACCTCGGCATCTTCAATGCTATTTACGCGTTCGTGCCCGGCAGCCTCGATATCTTCTACCATCGGCTGCCAGGTGTCCGGACCCATGAAATATTTCATGCCCCAACCATACGGGGAATCAGGGACTTGGGTTTAAATACGGGAGGCGAAGTTGGAGAGGTAATCGGCGTGAACAACTGAGCGGCGCTGCTCCTCAGGAAGTTCTTCCATCTTCTTTCCCTTAATACCGTGCAGTTCCTCGGAGTCGAAACGGACTTCGCCACGGCCGATGACCTCGCCATTCGGACCGAGGATATCGATGATTTCGCCCTTGGTGAACTCGCCTTGCACATCGGTAATGCCCACGGCCAGCAGTGAATTACCGCCCTCGGTCACGGCTTGTTTAGCGCCTTCATCGAGGCGGACGGCTCCGCCGGTATCTGCGCAGTAAAGTGCCCAGAACTTCCAGGCGGAAAGCTGGCGTTCCTCGCGGGTGTGGAAGACGGTTCCTACGGAGGCGTCGGCAAGCGCGGGGCCAATATTATCCGTGGAGGTCAACAGCACCGGAATGCCGCCGCGGGTTGCAAGGCGGGCTGCAGAGACCTTGGTGGCCATACCACCGGTGCCCACCTTGCCGCCATCGCCAGCTACAACGCCCTTCAAGTCCTTGCCGGTGCGCACTTCATCGATGAACTTAGCGTCCGGCTCGGCCGGGTTCTTGTCATACAGGCCATCCACATCGGAGAAGAGGAAGAGCGCATCAGCACCCACCAGGTTGGCCACCAGCGCGGAGAGGCGATCGTTATCGCCAAAGTGCATCTCCGAGGTAGCCACGGCGTCATTCTCGTTGACGATAGGAATGGTACGCAGCTGGCGGAGACGATCGATGGTGCGCTGCGCGTTGCGGGCACGATCGCGGTGTCCGGTATCGGAGGCAGTCAAGAGGACTTGGCCGATGGTGCGCTTATAACGCGCAAAGGACTGGCCCCACACATAGGCCAAGTGCACCTGGCCGACGGACGCCGAAGCCTGCTTGGTAGCCAAATCGGTCGGCCGCTGGTGCAGGCCCAGCGGCCCCATACCGGCGGCAACCGCACCGGAAGAGACGATAATGACATCGGAGCGCCCCATGCGCGCATGGACGGCATCAACGATGTGATCAATCTTTTCCTGGGAAACGCGGAAGTTCTCATCCGTGAGAGAAGAGGAACCAATCTTTACTACGACGCGCTTGGCGTGCGCGATGTCGTGACGAAGATCCGACTCAAACCCCGAAGCAGTGGGGTTTTCAACGCGAGGTTCCGGAAAAGGGGTATCAGCGGTAGGTCCGGCAAAAGGCTCTACCGGAAGTGGAAGGATGGACTCTTTCTGTTCATCAGAAGACATACCAACCGAGTTTACAAAGCCCACCCTCCAGCACACCCCAAGAATAGGGGGATCTGGAAACTAGCCCTGCCACCTATCGCGGTTAGCGCCCTCGCGAGTGACCTGTTCATCATCGCCATAATCGTATTCATCAATAAGACCGCGGCGCGCCTGCGAGGCGCGCTTGCGCTCCGCTGCGGAAGCACGGGCGGTTCCCTTAAGGCGGGCGTCTTCACCGCGGCTAGCCATCGTCGGATCACCGCCGGTCATCGGCTCCCACTCAAAGGTAATACCACCGATAGTCACCGGGCAGCCTTCCACAGCCCCCTGTTCGCGCAGCTCATCTTCCACGCCGGCCTTGGCCAAGCGGTCAGCCAAGAATCCTACTGCCTCATCATTTTCAAAGTCAGTCTGGGTAATCCAGCGATCAATCTTCTTGCCCTCAACAATAAAGCCACCCTCGACCTCAGGATCGGCCTTCACGGTGAAATCAGCAAAGGAGCCGGTATGCTTCTTATGGCCCTGCGCCTTGGGATGAATAACGGTGTGGTTCTTATCCTTCTTTGGCAATGGCTGGGCCTTGCGGTGCTCGGTCACCATCTCCATCAGCTTATACTTCAGCGGATCTAGGCCTTTGCGGGCCGCCGCGGAGATAATGAAGACGGGCCAGCCGAATTTCTCCTTGAGGTCATCCTTAACGAACTCTGCGAGCTCTTCAGCCTCAGGTATATCTGCCTTATTCAAAATGATGACGCGAGGGCGTTCACGCAAATCTCCTAAACCAGTATCTTCCTGCAAAGCCTCCTGGTATTTTGCCAGCTCATTTTCCATCGCCTCAATATCAGAGACCGGATCACGGCCGGGCTCAATGGTGGCGGTATCCACCACGTGAGCAAGCACCGCGGTGCGCTCAATATGGCGCAAGAAATCTAGCCCGAGCCCCTTGCCATCGGCTGCGCCGGGGATAAGGCCCGGTACGTCCGCGATAGTAAAGGAGCTATCTCCCATATCTACCACGCCGAGATTCGGCTGCAGTGTAGTAAAGGGGTAATCACCGATCTTGGGCTTTGCGGCCGACAGCACCGAGATGAGCGAGGACTTACCTGCGGATGGAAAGCCCACCAGCCCTACATCCGCCATGGATTTCAGCTCGAGGATCAGATCGTGTGCCTGGCCCGGCTCACCCTGTAGAGCGAAACCCGGTGCCTTGCGGTTCTTTGAAGCCAATGCGGCATTACCCAGACCACCAAACCCGCCTTCTGCGGCCACGAACCGGGTTCCGGGAACGGTAAGGTCCGCCAAAGTTTCACCCTTCTCAGTGCGCACCACCGTGCCCGCCGGAACCTCCAAAATCAGGTTCTCGCCACGGGCACCATTGCGCATATCACCAGCACCGTTTCCGCCGCGTTGGGCCTTAATATGCGGGCGGTAGTGGAAATCCATAAGCGTATGGATTTGCTCAGAAACCTCGAGGATGATGTCACCACCGTGGCCACCATTGCCGCCATCCGGGCCACCTAAGGGCTTAAACTTCTCGCGGTGGACAGACACACAGCCGTGTCCACCGTCACCTGCTTGTAGGTGCAGGACAACGCGGTCAATAAAACGTGCCATGGTCAAATCCTCCGTGCATTGAATAGTTGTCCTACTCAGTGTAATGCGTATCTTGGGCTGGACTCCAAGAGCGTGTCAAGTTGTTTGTGTGTGGGGCTA
>NZ_JAKMUZ010000008.1 GCF_027570195.1 Corynebacterium yonathiae | reverse complement strand
CTTACCCCAATTTTGACCCTGGATAATAAAAGAGTGGGGTGAAACGAACGTATAAGTTCGTTTCACCCCACTCTTTCTGGGGCGCATGCCATACCTGCTGCTGTGCTGTATAGCGCTTTCAGTGTCCCTTATGTAGGGCAAGGCGCCGAGTGTCAGATGGTGGGTTAACCACCCAAAATGCTGCCTAGTGCGCTGAGATCCAGATCGGAAGATTGAAAGTCGTTCAGTAGCTCGGAAGAACCGTTCTCATTAAAGAATTCGGAAGAGCCAGCTCCGTTCAGTTGCTCGGAAGAACCGTTCTCATTAAAGAATTCGGAAGAGCCAGCTCCGTTCAGTAGCTCGGAGGAGCCATTCTCATTAAAGAATTCGGAAGAACCCAGGTCGCCGAAAGAGGATCCGCCAACCTCAAGGTTGACCTCTTCTGGGTAGGTTGGAGACGACAGTGGTGGAAGCTCCGGGAGGTTTACTTCCGGGAGCTTAATTTCTGGGAAGTTTCCCCCGGAAATTTGAACTAGTAGGTCTTTAATGGGACCAGAAACGATTTCGTTGATTTGGAGCAGTACGTCCATAGTCATTCCTTCGATCGTGGGGTTAGTACCAGCAGTAAGTTACCAGGTGTTACAAAAGAGTGCAACAGTTATATCTTAAAATATTAGCGTCAGGACGGGTTCTGAGAAGATATAGAGGGTGTCTCTTAGTGGTTCTCAAGTCGGATGTAGGTGCTTGATCTGTTGTTTGGCTTAAAAATAATTAGATTATTTGTTAAAGAGGGTTCCGTGGAGTTGTAACTCTAGCGTCCCTAGCCCAATCTAAAGTGAAGTAGCGTCTTATCATAAGCTTGCGTGGGTTGTGATCCGCGACTATACAGGGGCGCATGTTCGCCATTGAGAATCCAAGCACAGGCAAGAATGAAGACAAGTTTGAGCGCATCGATGATTCGCAGCGCGATGACATCCTAGACCGTTCCACCGAGGCCTACGATGCATGGCGTGGTACCCGCATCGAGGAGCGTGCTGCGATTTTGTCTCGTGCCGCAGACCTTTATGAAGAGCGCATTGACGAGTTGGCAGACCACATCGGCCGTGAAATGGGCAAGCTAACCCGTTGGGCAAAGGCCGAAGTGCAGATTGTTGCTGATATCTATCGCTACTATGCAGAGCATGCTCACGAGCTGCTTGCAGATGAGTACCTGCCGGCTCAGAACGCGCACAAGACCATGGTGCGCAAGGAACCGATTGGTCCATTGTTGGGCATTATGCCGTGGAACTTCCCGTACTACCAGGTAGCTCGCTTCGCGGCGCCTAACCTGCTGCTGGGCAACACTATCGTGCTGAAGCACGCTTCCATCTGCCCGCTGTCTTCCCAGGCATGTCAGGACATCTTGGAAGAGGCTGGCCTGCCGAAGGGTGCGTACATCAACATTTATGCTTCCGGCTCCCAGATGGATGCCTTCGTAGCGGATAAGCGCATCAAGGGCGTTTCTTTGACCGGCTCTGAGGGTGCGGGCGCTGCCGTGGCTAAGACCGCTGGTGAAAATTACAAGAAGTCCGTCCTGGAATTGGGCGGCAATGACCCGTTCCTGGTTATCGATGATGAGAACCTAGAGTGGGTACTGGATCAGTTCAACCTGATTCGCATGTACAACACCGGCCAGGCCTGCAATGCGCCGAAGCGCCTTATCGTTCTCGAGGACTTCTATGACCGCACCGTAGAGTACCTGGAAAAGAAGATCGGGGACATGAAGGTTGGCCCTTATAATGACGAGAATGCTGACATCGGACCGCTTTCGTCCATCGGCGCCCGCGATGAGATTGTGGAGCGCCTCGAAAAGGCCGCGGCCAACGGCGACGCCAAGATTCGCGTAGGCGGCAAGAAGATCGATCGCGAGGGCGCCTACATGGAGCCTACCCTGCTTACCGACGTCGACCCATCCGCCGACGTAGGCTGCAACGAGATCTTCGGCCCAGTGGCGATTGTGTACAAGGCCAAGGACGTCGAAGAGGCCATCGAGATTGCCAATAACTCTGAGTACGGTCTGTCTAGCTCCGTGTGGGGCACTGACTTGGATGCTGCGTTTGAAGTAGCCAACCAGCTCAACGATGGCATGACGTTTGTTAACGAGGCGTCGGTAACCGCAGCAGGCCTGCCATTCGGCGGCGTGAATCGCTCCGGCTATGGCCGCGAGTTGGCGCGCTGGGGCGTAGGCGAGTTCGTCAACGAGCACCTGTACCGCGTGAGCGGACAGGATAATCCGGGTAATTCCCCGGCAATGTAGCGGCGTGTCTGTCTAACGTAAGTCTCAAGTTCAACTTAAACTTGAGTACACGATAGACAGCTCACGCCGTAGGCATCGGTCCGGGGGAGGGGAACCCTCGGAAAGGTACCGCGGCAAATCTTCAAGGACGTTTACCTATGCGCAAAAGCACTTCCCCGAGCAAGGCTCGCAAGGGCCTTGCTGTGGCCGCAGTACCTACCGCCATCGCCGTGGGTTTGGCCCTGCTGCCAAACGCCACCGCACAATCTTCTGTAGGCGATCTCTCTTCCGCAATCGGCGGCGATTCCAGCCTGTCCGATCATTTCGCACCGAAGGATCCACCCGCCCGCACCCCGCTGAACACCGAATACCCGGATGTTAAGGGCTTGCCGGAGGGCGTGAAGATCAACCGCGTGGAGTACCTAACCAACCGCCACTTGATGGTCTACATCAAGTCTGCGGCGATGCCGGACAAAGAGCAGAAGGTGCAAATCCAGCTCGCCCGTGACTGGTACTCCCACCCAGAAAAGAAGTTCCCAGAGGTATGGGCACTGGATGGCCTGCGTGCACGTGACGATGAGTCCGGCTGGACCATTGAAACCAATATTTTGAACCAGTACGCCGACCGCAACGTCAACCTGATCATGCCGGTAGGCGGCGAGTCTTCCTTCTACTCGGACTGGGAGCAAGCAGACCGCGGTAAGCACTATATGTGGGAGACCTTCCTGACCAAGGAATTGATCCCGATCCTGGACAATGAGTACCGCTCCAACCACAAGCGCGCGGTAACCGGCCTGTCCATGGGCGGTACTGCCGCGATGAACCTGGCTGAGCGCAACCCGCACCTGTTTAGCTTCGTGGGTTCTTTCTCCGGCTACCTCGATACCACTACGCGTGGCATGCCGGAAGCCATCATGGCTTCGCAGCGCGATGCCGGCGGTTATGATTCCCGCAAGATGTGGGGCCAGCCGGGCTCCCAAAACTGGATCGACCATGATCCAAAGCTGGGCATTGAAAACCTGAAGGACATGAAGGTATATGTCTCCGCAGGTTCGGGCAAGGATGACTTTGGCAACGCCAACTCCGTGGCTAAGGGCCAGGCAAACCTCGCTGGCATGGGCTTGGAGGTCATCTCCCGTATGTCCACCCAGACCTATGTTGATTATGCGAAGCGCGCCAAGATTGACCCTGTGGTTAAGTTCCGCCCATCCGGCGTGCACAGCTGGGAATACTGGCAGTTTGAGATGCAGCAGGCATGGCCATACATCGCAGATGCATTGCAGATGGACAAGGCCGACCGCGGTGCGGACTGTGAGGCAATCGGTGCTATCGCTAAGGAGACTAAGAGCGGCGTTATTGGTTCTTGCTTGAATAATGAGTACGACGTCGCCAAGAAAGGCAAAGCCCAAGACTTCGAGACTGGTACCGCCTATTGGTCACCGGACACCGGTGCGCACGCCCTCTTCGGCCGTATTGGTGCTCGCTATGCCGAAATCGGCGGACCAACCTCCTGGCTTGGCTTCCCGAAGACCGGCGAGTCCAAGACATCGGACGGCAAGGGCCGCTTCGTACATTTTGAGCACGGCTCCATTTACTGGTCCCCGGAGACTGGTGCCTGGGAGATTACCGGCGATATGTTCCAGGCTTGGGGCAAAAATGGCTACGAAAAGGGCGACCTGAAGTACCCGACCGGCTCAGTAAAGAAGGTCGGTGAGGGCTATATGCAGGAATTCCAGAACGGAGTCCTTACCCGTAACCCGGATGGCTCCAACCAGGTAGTACACGGTGCTATCGGCGCCAAGTACAAGGACATGGGCGGCGCGGAGTCTGCGCTGGGCTTCCCGACGTCCGGCGAGAACGCCGTCAAGGGCGGCTTCTTCCAGACCTTTGAGAAGGGCAGCATCTACTGGTCCCCGAAGACTGGTGCGCACTACATCTTGAAGAGCAAGATTATGGACCGCTGGGGCAAGGCTGGCTGGGAGCAGGGCGAGTTCGGTTGGCCTACCTCTGACTACTCCGAGATTGCCGCTGGTGGCCTGAGCCAGGAATTCCAGCATGGCAAGATTAGTGAGGTCTTGGGCCAGGTTCGGACCGAGAAGAAGTAGTCATGCGCAAGCTAGTAGTAGTGGGCGCGGCGTTGTGCTTGACCCTTGCAGGTTGCGGTTCCGCCACTGTGGATAGCGAGCCTTCGCAGGAGACCGAGGTCGCGCCCCTCGAGCGGGAGTCGGATACCCCTACCTCAGCGGAAGAGACATCCTCTAAGGCACAGGAGGACCGCGGCGCACGCGAGATTTCTGAAATCCCGTCCGCTGAGGTGCCGGAATCGGAAGCCAAGTATCTGGGCAAGCTCAAAGATGCCGGCGTTAACGTTGATGGGGTAGAAGATCAGCTCCTCGGTGCGGGCAAAGCAGCCTGCGATGAGAATGAAGTCACCATCTCTGCGGTCGCCGGCCAGCTTGTTGAGCAGCAGCGGACCACGATGGACTTTGAGGAGCTTTCCAAGCTGATTACGGATTCCGCGCGTACAGGGATTTGCTAGGTTTACCTGGTACAACTAATTCATGAGAAAAACTATTACCGTCGTCGCAGTCCTCGTCGTTTTAGCTGTCATCGGCGTGGGCGCGTCGCGTTACCTCAACCAGGGCACCGACTCCCCAGCCCCGCGCCCCACAGAGCAGGCTGCGCCACCGCCGCAGCAGCAGCCCGACTGGTGCCCCCGTGTGGAGTTCATTTCCGCCCCGGGTACGTGGGAGTCTGCGGCTGACGACGACCCTATTAATCCTTCTGCTAATCCGCGCTCGTTCATGCTGTCTATAACGAAGCCGCTGCAGGAGGCCTACGGGGACGACGTGAAGGTCTGGACCCTTCCTTATACTGCGCAGTTTAAAAACATTAATGCGCAACATGAAATGAGCTACGACGATTCCCGCAATGAGGGAACCGCAAAGATGAATGATGAGCTGCGCGGTGTGCACGAGAGCTGCCCGGAGACCAAATTTATTTTGAGTGGCTTTTCTCAGGGTGCGGTCATTGCTGGTGACGTCGCTGATGAGATCGGTGGCGGCCAGGGTGCGGTGCCGGCGGAAAGCATTGCAGGTGTGGCTCTCATTGCAGATGGTCGCCGCCAAAACGGCGTTGGCCAAAACCCAGGCCGCAAGGTCGGCGGCGTGGGTGCGGAAATTGCCCTCCAGCCGGTATCCGGTTTGGTTCAGCCCATTGTTCCGGGTGCCTCCATGCGCGGTGCACGCCAGAATGGGTTCGGTAGCTTGGCGGATCGCACCTTCCAGATTTGCGCGCCCAATGATTCGGTCTGTGACGCCCCGCCGAACGTGTCTAATGCGCTGGAGCGTGCGCACGGTTTAATTGCCGCGAATGGCGTACATGCGCAGTATGCCTCCAATAGCGGAGTCATTGATGGCACAACGGCTAACCAGTGGGTAGTGGGCTGGGCCCGCCAGCTTATCGACGCCGCGTAACAACCATTTCCCCAACTCCGATAGTTTTATTGCCGAAACCATTCACTTAAGGAGAATCGATGGACCTGAAAGCGCAGATGGGGCAGTTCTTAGCGCCCGAGTTCACCTTGGCCCAGTTGGCAGAAAAGCTCTTCCAAGCGGAGACCAACCCAGACCGCGTGGTGATGCGCCAGTGGATCTACGGTGAAGAAGAAACCTGCCGGGAGCTTACCCGCTCGCAGGTCAATAACCGCATTAAGGTGGTGGCTGCACGCCTGCAGCAGGTAGCAGATCCTGGCACCCGCGTTGCCATCTTGGCTGGAAATTCACCGGAATACGTCTTTGGCTTCTTGGGCGCGCTGTACGCGGGCATGGTGCCGATTCCGCTTTATGACCCCAATGAACCGGGCCACGCGGACCACCTGAAGGCGGTATTCGGTGATTGCGAACCGTCCATCGTGGTGACGAATCGTGTATCGGCGGCAGCCGTGCGTAAGTACTTCTCTGCTCAACGCGAACGCCCGCGCGTCATTTCCATCGACGCCCTTCCTGATTCCTTGGCTGGCTCCTGGACACCCGTGGAGGGAACCGCAGAGGACACTGCCTTCCTGCAGTACACGTCCGGTTCTACCCGTACCCCGGCCGGCGTGGAGCTCACCAATCGAGCGATCATCACCAATGTTGCGCAGATCTTCCAAGCACTGCAATTGCAGATGCCGGCTCGCATCGTCTCCTGGCTGCCAATGCACCACGATATGGGCATCATTTTGGCCGTATTCGTTACCATTTTGGGTTTGGACTTCGAGATGATGACCCCACGTGATTTCATCCAGCATCCGGATCGCTGGGTACGGCGGCTTACCGCAAGTAGTCAGGCCACCTATGCAGCCATCCCTAACTTTGCGCTGGAGCTTGCCGCACGTCATGCCAAGGATGCGGATTTCTCGCACGTGGCAGGCATCATTATTGGCTCCGAACCGGTGACGGAATCGGCCGTGGACTCCTTCCTTAATGCCTTTAGCGTCGATCGTTCCGTACTTCGCCCGTCCTATGGTCTGGCAGAAGCGGCGCTGATTGTAGCTACCCCGCAAACCGAAAAGCGCCCAGTCATATCGCACTTTAATCGCTCAGAGTTGGCCGCCGGTCGCGCTGTCATTCAGGACAAATCCGACGCCACCGTCGCCTACGCATCCAATGGCCAGTGTGTGCCGCATCAGCACCTCGCCATCGTAGACCCGGAAACTCGCGCCGAGGTTAAAAATGGCATTATTGGAGAAATCTGGGTCCACGGTCCCAACATGGCCACCGGCTACCTCAACCGTTCAGAGGAAACTGCTGCCACTTTCCGGAATACGCTGGGTGAGCGTCAACAGGAAGGCCTACCAGAGGATGACTATTGGATGGCCACCGGAGATTTGGCAGTCATTGTTGATGGTGAGCTGTATATCACTGGTCGCCTGAAGGACCTCATCGTCATTGCTGGGCGCAACCACTATCCGCAGGATATTGAGGGCACGGTGCAAGCGGCTTCCGCTCAGGTACGCCCAGACTCCGTGGCTGCTTTCTCTGTGGAAGGCGGTGACTCTGAGTCTCTCGTACTGCTGGTGGAGCGCGCCGATGATGCGCAGCCGGCCGGCGATGCCGAGGCAACTGAGGCCATCCGCACCGCTGTCACCTCGCATCATGGCATTACGCCAGATGACATCGTGTGGAAAACACCTGGCGAAATCAATCGCACCTCCTCCGGCAAGATTGCGCGCCGCGTAGCTAAGAAGAACTATGTGGGAATCTGATTTATCGCTAACAAAGTGACAAAATATAGCGATATACCCCCATGCCATTTAGTAATATCCCGTAACGAAAGACCTTTTTATGACCATCGAGCAACTGCGAGCATGGCTGCGTGACTGGGTCGCCCAGACCACCGGTGTTTCCCCCGAAGAGATCCTAGATTCCAAGCCCCTGGAAAACTATGGTCTTTCTTCGCGGGATGCTGTAGTGCTATCCGGCGAACTGGAAAATCTACTCGGTACCCGCCTCGATGCCACTGTGGCATATGAATACCCCACCATCGAGCTGCTGGCGGATCGCCTGCTGAACGCACCAACTGCACCCCAGCCCGAGGAGCACGCTCCGCAGATCGCACAGGGATCCGACGTTGCGGTGATTGGTCTTTCCGGCCGCTTCCCGGGAGCAAAGAACGCCCAAGAATTCTGGTCCATGCTGGCAGAGTCGCGCGCAGGAACCGGTCCGCTCCCAGTGGGCCGGTGGTCCGAGTACTCTGCTGACCCAGTGATGAGCGAAAAAATCGCCCAGCAAAATACCGATGGCGGTTATATCGAAGACATCGCCTCCTTCGACGCTGAATTCTTTGGCCTGTCCCCTCTTGAAGCTGCCAATATGGACCCGCAGCAGCGCATCCTGCTGGAGTTAGTGTGGGAAGCGCTCGAAAACGCTGGTGTTCCTGCTAACGAGCTGCGTGGCACGCAGACTGGTGTGTACATGGGATCGACCAATAATGACTATGGCATGCTCATCGGTGCCGATTCTGCCGAGATGCATCCTTATGCGCTGACCGGCATTTCTTCTGCCGTGGTGGCCAATCGCATTTCCTACGCCCTGGATTTCCGTGGCCCTTCCATCAACGTGGACACGGCCTGCTCCTCTTCCCTTGTTGCGGTAAACCAGGCGATGAAGGATCTGCGCACGGGTAGCGCAGACGTGGCACTGGCTGGCGGCGTGAATATCTTGGCTGCCCCGCATGCATCCACGGCGTTCTCGGAGTTGGGCGTGACCTCTCCGACGAGTGCCATTCATGCCTTTTCTGACGACGCCGATGGCATCGTGCGTGCCGACGCCGCCGGCGTCCTCGTGCTTAAGCGTTTGGAGGACGCGGAAGCGGACGGCGACGATATCTTAGCCGTCATCAAGGGCTCAGCCGTCAACTCCGATGGCCACTCCAACGGCCTGACCGCCCCGAACCCGGAAGCACAGGAAGATGTGCTGCGCCGCGCCTATGCCGATGCGGGCGTGAATCCGCAAGACGTGGACTATATTGAGGCCCACGGCACTGGCACCATCCTGGGCGATCCGATCGAGGCCTCTGCATTGGGGCGCGTGCTCGGCGTAGGGCGCGGGGACGATACTCCTATTTTGCTTGGTTCTGCCAAGACCAATATCGGCCACTCCGAATCCGCCGCGGGCGTGGTGGGCCTCATCAAGGTCATCCAGGCAATGCGCAATGATGTGATTCCGGCGAATATCAATTACTCGGCGCCGAATCGCTATATCGATTTCGAGACCGAGCACCTCGAAGTGGTTGAAGATCCACGCGAGTGGCCCGAGTACTCCGGCCGCAAGGTCGCTGGCGTATCCGGCTTCGGCTTTGGTGGCACCAATGCGCACGTCGTGCTCACTGATTACCGCGGCACCCCGGCCGAGCGCGAGCCGCAGCTTTCCACCGAAACGGTCGCGTTGCCGGTCTCTGGCCTCTTGCCATCGCGCCGGGCACGCGCTGCGGCCCTGTTGGCGGACTTCATTGAGGCGGAAAAGCCCGCGCTTGTCGACGTCGCCCGTACCATTGCCCGCCGCAATCACTCCCGCTCCCGCGCCGTCGTGATGGCTAGCTCTACCGAAGAAGCGGTCAAGCGCTTGCGTCAGGTGGCTGAGGGGAAGGTATCCGTCGGTATCGCTGCTGCGGATTCGCCGCAGGTCCCGGGCCCGGTATTCGTGTACTCCGGTTTCGGCTCCCAGCATCGCAAGATGGCTAAGGATATGATTGCGCTTTCGCCACAGTTCAAGGCCCGTTTGGAAGAGCTGGACGCCATCGTAGACTTCGAATCCGGGTGGTCCATCCTCGATATCGTTGAAGACGATGCCCAGACCTATGACACCGAGACCGCCCAGGTGGCCATTACCGCTATCCAGATCGCGTTGACGGACTTGCTCGCTTCCTTTGGCGTGCGCCCAGCCGGCGTGATGGGCATGTCCATGGGCGAGATTGCCGCGGCCTATGCCGCAGGCGGCATTTCCGCCGAGGACGCCATGGTGATTGCCTGCCACCGGGCGCGGTTAATGGGTGAGGGTGAGGCGTCGCTAAGCGACGCCGAGCAAGGAGCCATGGCTGTAGTAGAGCTCTCGGCCGAAGATATTGCTGCGCTCGACGGAAATATCGAGCCCGCCGTATACACCGGCCCCGGTATGACCACCGTGGGCGGTCCGCGCCAAGAGGTGCTGGACCTGGTGGAAAAGCTCGATGGCGAAGGCAAATTCGCCCGCGCCCTCAATGTGAAGGCGGCCGGGCATACCTCGGCTGTGGATCCTATCCTGGGCGAGCTGCATGCAGCCATTGCCGGCATGGAAGCCAAGCCGCTGCACACTCCGCTGTTTTCCTCCGTGGATAAGGGCAAGGTCTATCGTCCTGGGACCACCGTGCACGATGAGGATTACTGGCTGCGCATGACCCGCCACTCGGTCTACCTGCAGGATGCCACCGAGGCGGCTTTCGCTGCCGGCCACACTCAGCTGGTAGAAATCTCGCCAAACCCGGTTGCACTCATGGGGCTAATGTCCACCGCCTTTGCCGTGGGCAAGGCCGATGCGCAGCTGCTGTATGCGTTGAAGCGCAAGGTAGATCCCACCGAGTCACTCCTAGACTTGCTCAGCAAGCTCTATGTCACTGGCATGCCGGTGGATTTTGGCGCGGTCTTTGGTTCTGGCGCGCGCGTAGAGGCGCCTTATACCCAGTTCAACCGCCAGCGTTTCTGGACCAATGCGCGTCCTTCGGCTGGCGTATCCGGCCTGCCGGGCGCACGCGTTAACTTGCCAGAGGGCAAGGTTGCCTTCTCCACCAATGCAGACCAGGCGCCGTCTGCGCTGGCCATCGTGGAGGCTGCGGCCGAGGCCGTCAAGCCTGGAGCACGCATCATTGCCACCGAAGAGCACGCTGACCTGCCGCCGCGTGGCGAGGTTACTACGGTGGTAAGCCAGTCCATCGGCGGCATGTCCGTGGCTGTCTACGCTGTTCGTGGTATGCAGACTGAGCTCTTGGCGGAAGGTTTTGCCTCCGCTTTGGACTTGGGTGTGGCGCCAATCCCCGGCGTGGCTGATGTGCCCGAAAGCGCGCCTGCAGCGACGGAAGAAGTCGACGCCGTGCGCTGGGACCCCACGGAGGAAACCGTAGAGGACCGCCTCGCGCTCATCGTTTCTGAGTCCATGGGCTATGACGTCTCTGACCTGCCCCGAGAGCTGCCGCTCATTGACCTGGGCCTGGATTCCCTGATGGGTATGCGCATTAAGAATCGCGTGGAAAATGACTTCCAGATTCCGCCGCTGCAGGTGCAGGCGCTGCGTGACGCCTCCCTGGCAGACGTCATCGCCATGGTGGAAGAGGCCGTAGCTGGCGGCAGTGTGGATACCAGTGAGATCGCTACTGAAGACACGCCGGCGCCAGAAGAAGACGAGCCTGGCCAGGGCGTGGGCGTTGCCCCGCGCGATGCCTCCGAGCGCATGGTCTTTGGCACCTGGGCTACCTTTACTGGCAAGGCCGCAGCGGGTGTTACCTCTGCGCTGCCAGAGTTAAGCGAAGAGGTAGCGACCCAGATTGCCGAGCGCCTCACCGAACGCGCAGGCATCGAAGTCACTGCCCAGCAGGTCCATGAGGCTGAGTCCTTGGAAAGCCTGGCTGACTTGGTCCGTGAAGGACTAGAGACCGAGGTAGAAGGCAATATCCGCGTGCTGCGCGAAGCCGACGGCCCCGCCGTATTTATGTTCCACCCAGCCGGTGGCACCACGGTGGTCTACCAGCCGCTAACCCGCCGCCTGCCCGAGGATGTGGCTGTCTACGGAGTCGAGCGCATCGAGGGTTCGCTAGAGGAGCGAGCCAAGGTCTATGTCGAGGACATCCTGCACTACGCTCGTGGCCGCAAGGTCGTGCTCGGTGGTTGGTCCTTCGGTGGCGCGCTGGCCTACGAGGTGGCCTACCAATTGCAAAAGCGCACCCAGGACTCGGTGGAGGTGGCGTTTATTGCGCTGCTGGATACCACCCAGCCGTCCCACCCGGCCCCGGATACCCCGGAGGAAACCCGAGCCCGCTGGGAGCGCTACGCGGCCTTTGCCAAGAAGACCTACGGATTGGACTTTGAGCCGCCGTACGAGATGCTCGAGACCATGGGCGAGGATGCGCTCATGACAATGCTGGCAGAGTTCCTCGCTACTACCGACGCCTCCGAGCACGGCCTTTCCGCCGGCGTTCTGGAGCACCAGCGTGCTTCCTTCGTGGACAACCAGATCTTGGCCAAGATTGACTTCCATCGCTGGGCCGATGTTTCCGTGCCGGTTCTGCTTTTCCGCTCCGAGCGCATGCACGACGGTGCGATCGAGCTGGAGCCGCGCTACGCTGAGATTGACCCCGACGGCGGTTGGGGAGTTATCGTTAAGGATCTAGAAATTGTGCAGCTGCAAGGCGATCACCTTGCAGTGCCGGACGAGCCGGCCATCGGCATCGTAGGCAAGCATATGGACGAATGGATCGAGGAGAAGATACGTGGCGGCCAAGCAGACAACCGCTGAGAAACTCGCTGACCTGCGCGAGCGCCTAGACAAGGCGCAGGACCCAGGCAGTGAGCGCTCCCGCAAGCGCCGCGACGAGGCTGGGCGTACCACGCCTCGTCAACGCATCAATGAATTGCTGGATGAGGGGTCCTTCGTCGAAACGGGTTCCTTGGGCAAAACCCCTGGCGACCCGGATGCTATCTACTCCGATGGCGTGGTCACCGGTTATGGCCGCATCTCCGGCCGCCCCGTGTGCATCTACGCTCACGATAAGACCGTCTACGGCGGCTCTGTCGGTGTGACCTTTGGCAAGAAAGTTACCGAGGTCATGGACATGGCAATCAAGATTGGCTGCCCCGTAATCGGTATTCAGGATTCCGGCGGCGCCCGTATCCAGGATGCGGTGACCTCGCTGGCCATGTATTCCGAGATTGCCCGCCGCCAGCTGCCGCTGTCTGGCCGCAGTCCGCAGATTTCCATCATGATGGGTAAATCTGCCGGTGGCGCAGTTTATGCCCCTGTGACCACGGACTTTGTCATTGCCGTGGACCAGGAAGCGGAAATGTATGTCACGGGCCCAAACGTTATTCGTGAGGTCACCGGTGAGGACGTTACCTCTGCCGAGCTGGGTGGCGCTCGCCAGCAGGAGCTCAACGGCAATGTTTCGGCCGTAGTTCCTTCTGAGGAAGACGCTTTTGACATGGTGCGCGATCTCTTGGACCACCTGCCGCTAACCTGCTTTGATGAGGCCCCAGAATTCGCCGCGCCTTCCGATGCCGACGTGGCCGAGGACGAAGACCTCAACTCCTTCATGCCGGATGACACTAATGCCGGCTACGACATGCTGGACCTGTTGACCCAGCTGGGCGATGACGAGGACATCATTGAAATTCAGGAGAATTTTGCGCCCAATATGATCACCGCCTTCGGGCGCATTGATGGCAAGACGGTGGGATTTGTAGCCAATAATCCCATGCACCTGGCAGGCTGCATCGATGCTGATGCCGCCGATAAGGGCGCGCGTTTTATCCGCATTTGCGATGCCTACAATATCCCGCTGGTTTTCGTGGTGGATACCCCGGGCTACCTACCAGGCGTAGAGCAGGAAAAGGTGGGCCTTATTCACCGCGGCGCCAAGTTTGCTTTCGCCGTGGTAGAAGCCACCGTGCCGAAGGTCTCGCTCATCGTGCGCAAGGCCTATGGCGGTGCTTATGCCGTGATGGGTTCGAAGAACCTGACCGGTGATATTAACTTGGCGTGGCCGACCGCGCAGATCGCCGTCATGGGTGCGGCCGCCGCCGTGGTGATGATCGCCGGTAAGCAATTAGACGCCGCCGAGACCCCTGAGCAGCGCGAGATGACCAAAAAGATGTTCATGGACTTCTACGATGAGACCATGACCGCTCCCTATGTCGCCGCCGAGCGCGGTTACCTAGACGCTATGATTCAGCCGAATCAATCCCGGTTGGCTCTCCGCCAAGCGCTGCGGCAGCTGGCAACGAAGCAGGAAAACGATCTGCCGAAGAAGCACACCATTGCCCCAATGTAACGTCGTGTGCTTGGATTAGCGATAGGAATATAAAGTCCCAATCCTAGGCAAGGAGTTATTTATGATTCTATCTAGCGCTGTAGACATCATTAGCGAGATCATTGGTTTCGTTGTCGATATGCTCAACCATGCAGGCGTACCGGTAAGCTTCAAGTAAACCGAGCAAAAATGAGGAGGGTTTTACCCTCCTTATTTTTATTTGCGGGCGAAAAGCCGCCAGCCAAAGAAGAATAGCGCGGACATAGCGGTTGCCACGATGAGGAAGCTCCAGTGTGGTAGCCGGCCATTCACCAACATCCACAGGGCCATGCCACCCACGACGGTGCTCAACCAGACAACGCCGCCTTCTTTCCACTTGCCCTGCACCTTGGCGGCCAGGATGATAGCCCAGCCGATGAGCGCGCCGATGGCCCATGGCCAAAAGGCATCAACCCAGGTGGAAAAACTTAGTCCGCCGTGGGCGAGGCGGGCGGCCACAGCAAAGAGCATCAGGGCGATGATATCGATGACGGGGGCGATTCTCATGCATTTTCCTTTCGATTCAAGGCGGCGTAGGTAATGCCCTTGCGAGCATAGTGCCAGAAGTAGATTACCCAGCCAATGATTGTGATGAGGGCAAAGGAAATCAGGCGGTAGATAATTGCCGCCCCGGTTGCATCCACCGCGGTCATACCGGTGGCAACCAGGGTGGCAATGATGGCGGCCTCGACCGTGCCGAGGCCAGCGGGCGTGACCTGGGCAGAGCCGGCCAGCTTGGCTGTAAGATACGCCAGTCCTACGCCGGCCATCGTCGTTGTGTCCTCACCCGCGTGCAGGGCAGGTAGGTGGCCGGTCACGGCCCACACACAGCCCCACAGCGAGACCATATCGATGAGGCGGTTGGCCAGGGAATAAAAGGAAACCCAGGCGAATTGGCGGCGGTTGAGGTGAACCTCTTCCAGATTTTTGACCTGGTCCACGAGGGCTTCGCGCTTGGAGCCTTTAATGAGCTTCTGGCGGTTGAGCCAGCGGATGATGGTATCAGGGTGATTGGTTAGCCAAAAAAGGCCGCCGGAAAGCGCCAGCATGAGAACCAGGGTGCCAATGAGGGACCACAGCGCCATATCGGCATTGAGGAAGAGCACGCCGCCTAAGCCGATGAGTACGAGCCACATGGTGGAAATGGCCGAAGACAGCACGAAGAACCAACCACAGAGCATGACGGAAGCACCCCACGTGCGTTGCACGTAGAAGGTGAGGATGGCGGAAAAGGCCGGGCCCGCTGGAAGCGTGGTGGACCAAGCATTAGCCGCCAGCGTAAGGGCGGACGTCTCCGAGGCTGGCACATGTACGCCGCCGGCGCGAATGAGCAGGCGCATGACTTCACCCATGGCAAGGACCGCCAGAATAGAGGCGACGACTACCAATGCTACCGCGGCAGGGGCGGAATGAGACAGCCGCGAGAAGCCTTCGCGCAGGAAGTCCAACTCATCGCGGAAGACATAAATCAGGATAAGCAGGACGATGAGCGAGGCGATAAGCCGCAGCCAGTTTTTCACTTATTTATCTCCTTCGAGGCGTTGTTTGAGCTCAGAGAAGGGAATAGTTTTGCTGCGGTGTCTTGCGCCGCCGGTCAAAACGGTGGTGGCGTGGCGCAGCCAGCTAGGTGCCCACCAGTTATCTTCGCGCAGCAGGTGCATGACGGCGGGAACGAGGAGCATGCGGACAATGGTGGCGTCGATAAGCAGGGCAAAAATCATGCCATAAGCGATGTATTTCATCATCACGATATCGGAGAAGCCGAACGCGCCAGAGACCACGATCATAATGAGCGCCGCCGCGGTAATAATGCCGCCCGTATGCGCGGTACCGGCCGCGATGGCCTCGTCGGTCGAAGCGCCACGCCGTCGCGCCTCCACCATGCGGGAAACCAAGAAGACCTCATAGTCGGTGGACAGGCCGTAAACAATGGCGATGATAAGCACCAAGATGGGGCTCATGAGGGGGCCAGGGGTGAAGTTGAGAGCGCTCGAGCCAAGGCCAGTAACGAACATCAGGGTCAAGATGCCCAGCGTAGCCCCCAAGGTCAAAAGCGTCATCACGATGGCCTTGAGTGGCAGCACGAAGGAACCGAATACCAGCGCCATGAGCAGGAACGTGGCCAGCACCACGTAGAGTGCCATCCAGGGCAGCTTGTGGAACAGCGCATCAAGGGATTCCACTTCCATGGCAGGCGTGCCGCCCACATAGAGGTTTACGCCTTCGGGAGCTTTGACCTTTTCCAGCTCGTGCACGATTTTCGCATAATCATCGCGGTCCTCGATACCGGCGGAAAGGACGGTGGTTCCCTCCTTGGTTGCCGTCGTCGGCGCCATGGGCTCGGTGAGGCCATCGAGGCCACGGACTTGCATGACGACGTCGACAAGCTGCTGGTTCGATGCATTCTCCACAACGAGTTTGACTGGCTCCGTGCGGAAGGCGGGGAATTCCTCGTTGAATTTATCCTGTGCCACGCGGGTGTCCTGGTCCGGTGGCAGGTAGGACTCGTTGATGCCGCCGAAGGTGATGCTCATGATAGGCAGGGTCAATGCGATGAGCAGGCCACACACGGCGATGGTTAGCCCGCGGGCATGGCGCATCGCCCAGCGCGGCAGCTTGTACCACCAGGTGTCTTGAATCGTGCGCGCCGTCCGAGAGGTGCGGCGTACCGACCAGGTATCGATCTTGGGGCCGAGCATGCCAAAAATGGAGGGCAGCACGGTGACCGAAAGTAGTGCTGCTAGCCCCACGGCGGAGATGGAACCATAGGCCACAGACTTGAGGAAGGCCTGGGGGAAGAGGAAAAGGCCGGAAAGCGCAACGGCAACCATAGCCGCAGAGAAAACCACGGTTTGGCCGGCCGTTGCAGTGGTGGTGGCCACGGCTTCCTCGGTGGAGCGGCCCTTATCCAACTCTTCGCGGAAGCGCGAGACCATAAAGAGGCCATAATCGATGGCAAGGCCGAGGCCCAGCAGCGTGACAACGGCTTGGGCAAAGACATTTACCTGCGAGAAACCAGCCAGGATGGACAGGATCCCCAGCGAGCCCAGGATGGAGAGACCACCGACTACAAGCGGCATGCAGGCCGCAACGACGGAACCAAAGACCACCAGTAGGAGGATGCCTACCAGTGGCAGCGCAGCCTTTTCGGCGCGGGAGATGTCATGGGACATTCCCTCATCCAGCGCATCTGCAACTGCGGTAGCTCCCGCGATCTCCACTGGGGCGGAGGTATCCGTCAGCGCGTCCTCGATGGTGCGGAAATCCTTCAGCGTCTGCTCGTCATCGCCTTTGAGACCGATGGCGGCGAAAGCTAGGGAGTGATCGTCATTGACCAGGTTTGGATTCTTCGTGTCGAAGTAACTGGTTACCGAGTCAATCTGGTCCGGATACTCCGCTTTCAGCTGCGCCAAGTGCTGCTTGGCGGCGTCGAAATTCTCATCGGGGGAGTGGAAGAGCAGGATAACATCGCCGGAGTTATCGCGGCCGAATGTTTCCTGCTCGATTTGGGCCGCGCTTGTCGAGGCCGCATTGGGATCCTCCCAGCCCTCCTGGCTCATGCGGTCTTCGAGCTGCAAGCCAAAACCGATGAATAGAGCGAGGATGGCAGCGACGATGACGGCGGGGATGAGCCGGCGGTGCGCATAGGAAAAACGTCCCCACTTTTCAAACATTGGGGCAGCCTCCTAGCGGTTATTAAGCAGCGCAGCCAAGGGACGGAATGGCTGCAGCCATGCACCGCCCTCGGGCAGGTTATCCAGGTTCACGCGCGGTAGCGGTTCGCGGAATACGCCCTCGATATCTTCCAGATCCACGAAACTGATATCAGCATGGCCGACCGCCCATGCGGCATGCTCGTGGAAGCCCAGGACCGTTACCGGAAGGCCCTCAGCAATGAGCTCTTCCAACGGCTCTTGGAAATTCTGGCCATCGGCAGAGGCAACGATGACGCCGGCTAGGTCCTCTCGAAGGCTGTCAATGTGGTCGAGCATATCTGGATCCACGTCATCGTCTTCGTGGATTTTGGGTTTGGCAAAAACACCGAAGCCCACGTTGCGGATGGCTTCTACCCATGGGCGAATGACATCTGCGCCGCTGGGGGTCACATTAGTAAAGACGTCGGCGCGCGGTTCCGCATCAACGTCCTGGGCAAGGTGCACCAGCCAGCGGCCGATGGCATCGAAGCGCGGGCGGTGTGCGGCGGTCGGGCGGCCGCCGAGCAGGGAGCCCAGGCCCATGTCCATATTGGGGGCATCCCAGACAAGTAGGTAGGTGCTCATCTATTTCTTCTCCCAGAGGTACTCCGTGATCACGTGCTCTTTATCTAGGCCCTTGCCTTCAAACTTGGTAATGACCTGTCGGTCCACCAGCTGGGGGCACTCCGGCCATGGCCAGCCCTTGTAATCCAGGCTTGGTTCTACTTCAACTAGTTCATCGATCCACTCGGCGTATCCGGCGTGGTCAGTAGCCACGTGCAGCACGCCGCCCTTCTTTAACCGGGAGGCAAAAAGATTGAGGGTGCCCGACTGGATGATGCGGCGCTTGTGATGGCGCGCCTTTGGCCACGGATCTGGGAAGAAGACGCGGATACCATCGAGGGACTCTGGCTCAAACATGCGCATCATGACCTCGATGCCATCGCCGCGGATCATGCGGATATTGTCGATGCCTTCGCGCTCAATTTGGCCCAAGAGCTTGGCTAGGCCCGGCTTGTAGAGCTCAACGGCGATGATATTGGTATCGGCCTCTTTCGGCGCCATGGCGGCGGTGGAAGTGCCGGTACCGGAGCCGATTTCTACGATGGTCTTGGCGCCGCTGCGGCCAAACCAGGCCTCGAGGTCAATAACCTCGTCTTCCAGCACACGTCCGAGCTCTGGCCAGCGCTTTTCAAAAAGCTCATGCTGGTTATCGGTGAGCGTGCCGCGGCGGAAGGTGACGTTGCCTAGGCGCGGGTAATCGAGCTCGTTGTGGAAGACGGCATTGAAGTCAGTCTGTGGTGGGCGCCCTGGAGGCATTTCTCCAGCAGGGGTGTTTTGAGAGTTATCTGTGCTATTCATTGCGGCCTATTTTTCCCTGCTTAGCCTCGCCAAGCAATACGCCGCGCCGAGGGGTGTGTGCGGTGATGTCAGTCCGGATATAACCAGTGACCTAGTCGGGGGTGGAGGATGATCGTCTTAAGTGTCGCGTGGGAGGGTAATAAACCCCCATAAAGGGGGATTTAAAAGGGCGATTTTTACCACATTAACTTTAGTTACGCTTGGTGAAGTTCTGGTTAACGTGGTGGATATAACCGGTGTGACAAAATCTGCGCAAATTATTCTGGCGAGCACGTTAATCTTGAGGTGGAAGGCACAGTTGGGGTGTATTGCCCCAATTTTCACACCACCCTCAGGAGAATTACTAATGACCACCACTATCCCCGGGCTCGTCGGAGAGCTGCCGACTAAAAACGAAAAGCTTATCGGCTGGATCAGTGAGAACGTTGAGCTTTTTCAGCCGGACCAGGTGGTCTTTGTCGACGGCTCCCAGGACGAGGCTGACCGTTTGGCTGCAGAGCTGGTGGAAAAGGGCACGCTTATTAAGTTGAACGAGGAAAAGCGCCCTAACTCCTACTTGGCTCGCTCCAATCCTTCCGACGTCGCACGTGTGGAATCCCGCACCTTCATCTGCACCGAGAATGAAGACGGCGCCGGCCCTACCAATAACTGGGCTCCGCCTGCGGCAATGAAGGAAGAGATGACGGAAGCTTTCCGTGGCTCTATGAAGGGGCGCACCATGTACGTGGTTCCCTTCTGCATGGGCCCTATTAGCGATCCGGAGCCGAAGTTGGGCGTGCAGCTCACTGACTCCGCCTATGTTGTGCTCTCCATGCGCATCATGACCCGCATGGGCGCGGAGGCCCTGGAAAAGATTGGTACCGATGGCGATTTTGTCCACGCCCTCCACTCCGTGGGCGCCCCGCTAGAGCCGGGACAGGAAGACGTCGCTTGGCCATGCAACGACACCAAGTACATCACCCAGTTCCCAGAGACCAAGGAAATCTGGTCCTACGGTTCTGGCTACGGTGGCAACGCCATCCTGGCTAAGAAGTGCTACGCGCTGCGCATCGCTTCCGTTATGGCTAAGGAAGAAGGCTGGATGGCCGAGCACATGCTCATCCTGAAGCTCACCAGCCCGGAGGGTAAGAAGTACCACGTCGCTGCTGCCTTCCCATCGGCATGCGGTAAGACTAACCTGGCCATGATTACCCCGACTATTCCGGGCTGGAAGGCTGAGGTCGTCGGTGATGACATTGCCTGGCTGCATCTGCGCGAGGACGGTCTCTACGCTGTGAACCCGGAAAACGGATTCTTCGGCGTGGCTCCTGGCACCAACTACGATTCCAACCCGATTGCCATGAAGACCATCGAGCCGGGTAACGCCATTTTCACTAACGTTGCACTTACTGACGACGGCGATGTCTGGTGGGAAGAGATGTCCAAGGAGGCGCCAGAGCACCTCATCGACTGGACCGGTGAAGACTGGACTCCATCCTCGTCTACCAAGGCTGCACACCCTAACTCTCGCTACTGTGTACCGATTTCCCAGTGCCCGAGCGCCGCTCCAGAGTACGACGACTGGCAGGGTGTAAAGATCGATGCCATCCTCTTCGGTGGTCGCCGCAAGACCACCGTTCCACTAGTTACCCAGGCCTTTGATTGGAACCACGGCACCATGATCGGCGCCCTGCTGGCTTCGGGCCAGACCGCCGCAGCAGAGGGTAGCGTTGGTACCCTGCGCCACGACCCGATGGCTATGCTGCCGTTCATTGGTTACAACGCCGGCGACTACCTGCAGCACTGGATTGACATGGGTGAAAAGGGCGGCGACCGTATGCCGGCCATCTTCTTGGTTAACTGGTTCCGCCGCGGCGAAGATGGCCGCTTCCTGTGGCCGGGCTTCGGCGAGAACTCTCGAGTGCTCAAGTGGATCATTGATCGCATCGAAGGCAATGTTGAGGCTGAGGAGACTGTCGTGGGACACACTGCCCGCGCCGAGGACATTGACCTTGAGGGTATCGACTTTGATATCGAGGATGTTCGCGCTGCTCTCGCCGTCAACCCGAAGGACTGGGAAGGAGATATGCAGGATAACGCCAGCTACCTCAACTTCCTAGGCTCCCGCGTGCCATCCGAGGTATGGGACCAGTTCCATGCCCTGAAGGAGCGCGTAGAGAACGCCTCTTAAGCTCTAAGTTCAATAGCACCCAGCGACAGCACTGTTGCTGGGTGCTATTTTTGCAGGACTAGCGTCAAGTTAGAAACCGCGAATTCCCGCACACCTGGCACGCGGGTTAGCCACCAAGCCCAGCTGGGGTGGTAGCGGGGGAAAGCGAGTTTGAGTGCGCCGGTGCGCTGTGCCCAGTGGAGGCCGGCGGAACAGGGGACGTCGAAAAGCGAAGTGCCAAAGACATTCTTGGGCGGATGGCCGTGGCGGCGGGTATAGCGATCGCGGGCAAACTCGCCGCCTATGTAGTGCTCCCACAGGCCGGTCTCGTGGCCGCCAAAGGGGCCGAGCCATACCGTGTAGCTCAGGATGGTCAGTCCGCCGGGACGGGTTACGCGCAGAATTTCTTCACCCATATCCCAAGGGTTGGGGATGTGCTCGGCCACGTTGGAGGAATAGACCACGTCAAAGGAGCTATCGGCAAAAGGTAGGTTGGTGCCGTCCCCGCGCACTGAGTTGCTCAAGTGGATGTCAGCCGCAGACATTTCGCCGGCATCTGGCTCTAATCCCACGTAGCGGGCGCCGCGCCGGGCAAAAGCATCCGCAAAATAGCCCGGTCCGCCGCCCACATCGAGCACCCTCGCCCCGGGAAGCGGCACGCCCAGGTCGCGGCCGAGGTTATCTACTAGCGCAGCCGTATCCTCGGCTAATCCGCCGTAGAAAATCTCCGGTCGCGTCTGTTCAAAGCGGAAGGAGCGCAGCAGCTGAAAGGAGCGGCCCAGTGTGGCCATCTCGCGGGTATGTCTCATAACCCACTAGGCTAATACCTCATAATGAAGATTCTTTTACTATGCTGGCGCGATTCCACCCACCCGCAAGGAGGCGGCTCGGAGCGCTACTTGGAGCGCGTGGGCGAATACCTCGCGGCGCAGGGCCACGAGGTGGTCTTTCGCACCTCCAAGCACATGAATGCCGCGCGCCGGGAGGTGCGCGACGGCGTGCGCTATAGCCGTGGTGGCGCCAAGTTCGGTGTGTATCCACGCGCGTGGGCGGCGATGCTGGCCGGCCGTGTGGGACTGGGTGATCTGCGCGGCGTGGATGCGGTCATCGATACCCAAAACGGCATTCCTTTCTTCGCCCGCCTGGTATCGGGAGCACCGACGGTGCTGCTTACCCACCATTGTCATCGCGAGCAGTGGCCGGTGGCAGGCCCCCTCCTAGGTCGGCTTGGTTGGTTCCTTGAGTCCCGGGTGGCTCCGCGAGTGTATCGCGGCGCTCCTTATGTCACCGTTTCCGAGGCCTCCCGCGAGGATTTGGAGGCGCTGGGAATTAAGGGTGCGCACATTATTGCCAATGGTCTGGACCCGGTTCCGGATCATGTGCCTTCCTTGGAGCGAGAGGCTGAGATACATTTGGTAACGCTCTCGCGCCTGGTGCCGCATAAGCAGATTGAGCACGCCATGGATACGGTGGCGCAGACGCCGGGCGCGGTTCTGGATGTCATTGGCTCTGGCTGGTGGGAGGCTAATCTGCGTGCCTATGCCGAGGAGCATGGAGTCAGCGATCGCGTGCGCTTTCGCGGTCAGGTGACCGAGGATTATAAGCATGCCCTGCTTGCCCGTGCCGACGCGCTGCTCATGCCCTCCCGAAAAGAGGGATGGGGCTTGGCAGTGATGGAGGCCGCCCAACATGGGGTGCCCTCCGTCGGCTATACATTTGGCCTGCGTGACAGCGTCATCAATGGTGAGACTGGCATCCTAGTAGAGCGCGAGGAAGACTTCGTCGCGGCCACCAAGCAGCTGCTTGCCGATGCCCCCTTACGCCGTACCCTCGGCTCCAACGCGCGCGACTTTGCCGCTAGCTTCTCGTGGGAGAAGACCGGCGAGCAATTCGCGGAATTGCTGCAAAGGCTAGTAGCGGACAAACCATCCACAACGCAGTAAGCGCCCACGGAACCTGCGGCCGTGGCGCATCCGTTTCCGCGACTATGGCGCCGTCGACCACGACCACACCGACGCCTATCTGCTCCAAGCGGTTCATATCGCGCCCTTCCCATGCACGCAGCGCCGCCCGGTACTGCGGCGAGGCTTGATCCACCACGGCCCCGTCCACACTCAATTCTCCCGATTCGACCATGGCGACCGCCTTGGAATAGGGATCTACGGCCACACCGCCAGGCACCTCCACGAGGTTGGCGCGTTCCGGAAAGAAGGCCACGCGGCCGTCAATATCGCGTACCAGCTGCATATCTACTCCCGTATCCCGCGGTGTGAGTACTGCCAGCCGCCCCGGAACCGGAAGCAGCTGCACGGCTGCGGCCACGGTGGCTAGTGTCGCCGGCAGGTTCGGCAGCGCACCCAGCGAGGCTACGTACAGCGGCAATGCCAACATGGTTAGCTTTCCGCTATCGCGCAGTAGCGCCGCCCCTGGCACGTGATCGATGGACCACACCAACGCGCCCGGAACCAGCCAGAAAAACACCGCCCCGCCAAGACCAATAGCTGCCAGTAGGCTCAGCCGAGCGGGAACCCGCCACGCCCCGAGCAGGGCGATGATTGCCACAATGACACCGTATACCGCGAACCCGATGGCTGCCTCTGCATTCCAGATGCCGCCTAAGCGCAGAAGCGCGCCGCCAGTTCCGACGTGCTCTTCGGCTCGCGGGGCAAACGCGGCCACCGCTGCAGCTGTATCGCCGGGCGCAGCGGGATAGAACATGCCTGGAATGGCCCACGGCAAGCACAGAACCACACCGCCGAGCGCCACCCGCTTGCGGCAGCTCACCGCCGCGGTCACTAGAGCAAAAAGCCCGCCAGTAGGGGTGAGCGAAGCACCCCACATGGCCAGCCAGGCCACAAAGCTGTGTCGCTTTCCTGCCCACGCGATGACCGGGAGCAGCCACGCGGCCACAGCAAGTGACCACTGTCCTTGGAGGAGTCGTTCGATGACGAAAGGATTGGCCACCGCCACCGCCATCGCGCTCACCGCGGCAGCAGTGGAGCGCGCCCAGCGCGCCGCGGTGAGCGCGGAGGACGCAGCAGCGGCAAAAATCAGCACCCGGGCCGCCCACGCGCCACCTACTAACGCGAGGAAGCCGTCCTGTGGCGCGTTGCGGGCGGGTAAGCTTCCTCCGCCAAAGGCAGAGGGAGAAAGCGCCGGATGGTTCACTAGCGCCATATCGCGCCATAAGAACTCGCCGGGCAGGGCGAAGGGCCAGCACACCGCGGCCACGAGGGCAGTGCCCCAGGCGAAGAGTAAAAGACGCCTAGCCTTCACGATGGCGGCGCATGTACATATAGGCGGCACAGAGCAAAAGGCCTACGCCGATGGCCTTGCCTGCCCAGCCGACCACCATCAAGGCACGAATGGTCCGGATGACCGGGCGCACCTCATCGAGGCGCTCCTCGCGGGTCTCATCGGACCAGCGCATATCGGCGGCGAAGATGGAGCGATCCTCAGTATCGTTATTCGCCACCATGGTGCCGGCCTGCTTTTCGTCCGCCGCAAAGAAGATTTTGATGTTCTCGCGCAGATCCACCATGGTCCCGGTAGTGGGTTCTACGGAGATATCGCGGCCGATGGTGTAGAAAGGCTCCACTGTGACCCGGTCATCGGGATCCAAGCCGAGGAGCTCGCGCGAATCTTCGTCGTAGAACCGCTTCGCCGGCCCAGAGATGCGGAAGTCCTTAGCTGCTAGTTGCTTATTGCCGTTTCCGGTATCGACCTCGGTGGTGATGTTTTTGCGCATATCAGCCAAGGAAGTGGGCTGGATGTCGTGGTGGAAAGAATAGGTGGGGATACCATCGAGCGTTTCCGTCGTGGTGAAGTCCACCGGTGTGGAGAATTGCGTCGCGAGGTCGAAAAAGGGGTAAGAGCGCTGCTCAGTACCGGAGGGGAAGAAGTAGTTGATTCCATCGCGTTCGAAATCAGTACGGGCCATGCCGATATCGAGTGCCGGTAGGATAAGTTGCCATTTATCCTTTGGGGCGGCTACAGGGTAGGTGGATTCGCGGTTCAAAACGGAATGCTCGGTGATTTGGGCGAGGGGAGTATCGCCGACGAGCAGGCGAGAGAGCGAATCGGAATTAGCGAGCGCATCATCTTCCTCCACCTCAGAGGTGGCGGTATTGCGCTCGATAGTAAGCAGGTCATGGTGCAGGTAGCACCATATCGGGGCTTGCTTTTCTTGGCACTGCGGGTCGTTACTATCGCCTGTTGCCTTGGCGTTGGTGATGAAGGCGGGTGTTTCCATCCACACGCCGGCGGACGGTGCAGTGACAGTGTCGATGTTTTGGTCGAAGGCGAGCGGCCGAGTCTGATTGTTATACAGCGGCGGCACCACAGTGCCCAGCACCAAGAAAATGACGGCGGCAATGACAACCCACGCCAGTGGCGAGCGTGGCCAAAGGTAGCGTTTCATTGCAGTAATATGTCCAATCAGTTTCAGGTCGATCCGGGGTTAGGAGCAAGCGTGCAGCCGCAGGCATCTGTGAAAAGCGTACCCCAGCATCTGCCGGAGCTAGACGGTCTACGCGCGGTCGCCTCTCTTGGAATCATTGTCACCCACGTGTCTTTTCAAACCGGAACCGGGTGGGGGTTTGCCGGGCGCTTCGACTTTTTTGTCGCCGTCTTCTTTGCGCTCAGCGCGTTCCTCTTGTGGCGCCGCCGCGGCTTGCACACCTTAGCCGGCTACGCGCGCTCACGTGTGGCGCGCCTTTTACCTACCTATTATGCCTGCGTGGTGGCGGTGATGCTCCTGCTTCCCGAAGCCCACTCACTCACCCTCACCCAACTGCTGAGCAACCTTACTTCCACGCAGATTTATGTGGTGGATGGATTAGCCCCAGGTCTTACCCACCTGTGGTCGCTGTGCGTGGAATTCTTCTTTTATCTCTTATTGCCTGTGCTGGTGTGGCTGCTTGAAACGCTGCCGCGGCGCTGGCGCATTGCCGCCATTGCCTTGGCAGGAGTACTCAGCTGGGCGTGGGGATTCGTGCCCTTTGTAGCTGATTACGCCAAGGACCAGGTTAACTCGCAGATCTGGCCGCCGGCGTATGCCTCGTGGTTTGCCGTGGGAATACTGGCTGCCGAATACGAAGAAGCCGGCATTAGCCGGCGCATGCAGCGCGTGCTACGGCCGCGCTGGGCGTGGTGGCTCGCGGCGGCTGTGGTGCTGTGGATTGCTAGCCGTGAGTGGTTTGGGCCGCAGGACCTAGTGCATCCAGAACCGGGCGAATTTTCCCGCCGTATCGTGGCGGGAGCGGTCTTTGCCGCATTCGTGGTGGTGCCGGTGGCACTCGCCCCGCAGAAGGAGTCCTGGTTGACCAGCCCACTCATGCAGGCACTGGGTACATGGTCCTATTCCATTTTCTTATGGCATGTGGCCATCTTGGGAGTGGCCTTTCCCCTTACCGGGGTGCCGCTCTTTAGCGGGAAGCCCTTGGACTTTTGGGTCATTCTGGCCGTTACGGTGGTGGGTACCGTGGTGGTTTCGGCCGCTAGCTATACGCTCATCGAGCGTCCCGGCCGGGATCTTCTCCTCGGTCGGCGACGAAAAGACAGGCCACGCCCGCGGCACACAAGCAGCTAAGCAGAGGCGAATCGCCAGCATAGGAGCCCGAGGTCCATGGCGCGCGGGCGAGGATGGCCCCGGCCGCAGCAACTACACCGGAGGCGAGGTAGGCACGCGGGATGGTGGTCCAGCGCACTACCAACCAGGCGGCCACGGCCGCCACTGCGGCCTGCCAGCCGGTAAGGGCCAGTGCAATAAGTGCCACGGCGGCCGAGGTAGCGCCCCCGCGCGGTGCGCGCCAGGCGGGCTGGGACGGGCGGCGCGCGGCCGCTAGGAGGCACAGGCCGAGGGTGAGCAATCCCAAGGCACCGCCGAAGAGGAGGGTGGCGCGGTAGATCGGTTGGGCGCTAAAGGTCATGCGGAAATCGCCGGAGCGACCGGCCGGAATGACAAAAGCTTGGGTGGCGGCATCGATCTCGCGTGGGGTGAGCTCTTCATTGTCCAAATACCCGCGCAGGCCCTTATTAAAGGCGCGACCAGTGACCAAGAGCCTCTCCTCATCTGCGGCTTTAATCGAGTACCCGGTGGGCTCCGAGGCACCTGCTGGGCTCCAGCCCTCCTCGCGAAGGCTCACCCATGACCCAGTGGTGCGCACGCGGTGCGTGCCAGGGCTCAGGGTGAGGGAATCGCCGGGGGAGTAGCGGTGGGCGTCGATAAGCACCGGCTTGGTGGAATCCACCGTCACCCGCATGGGGCGCGGCGCCGTGAACTCGCGGATGAGCACGCCGGTATCCTGCAGCATTTGCTGGAAAAAGAATTGGTGCACATTGGGTGAGGTATCCGGCACGGTCACTACGCGCTCGACCGGCTGGTCCTTCACACCAAGTTCTGCGATGCCGGTGCGGTGGGATAACTCCACACGAATGGCCTCGGTATCGCCACCGGGAACGCGGACCTCCTGCGCATGGAAAGGCTTGAGATCCACGTCCACCGCGGCACTGCCGGAGCGCACGGTTACAGTGGTGGCGCTGGTAGCCATGAGCTTTAGTTGCGGTTGGGTGAAATGACCGCGCAGCTCAATCCATCCGGAGTCATCGCCCGGCGCGGGCCACCAGGCGGTGGAGTTCTCCCCGTCCACTGCGGCCGTGGCGGACTTGTGCGGTTGGGCACCGCCAAAGGCCGTGGCATCGGCCGCAGAGGAAGAAACCGCCACAGAACCACCGTGGGTCTCGACCCGGGTAAGAGGGCCTGCAGAGGGATAATCGCGCAGACGGTTATTCACGTGGCTGGGGTCGTCCGCAGCCAGGGGCGCGGAGATGGGGCCATCGAGGGTGCCGTAGTTGCGGTCCGTGAGCGTCGGGGTATCGGTGACGATATCTGCATCGCGATCGACGAGCTGGCGGGTGGTGGGGCCAAAGTGGGCGTCGAGAAACGCCAAGGCTTCTCCGCCGCCGGCCACACGGACTGGGTCTGTGGGTCCTAAGGACATGCCGGTGTGGTTGAGCAAGATGACATCGACCTCGCCGAAGCGGTGGACTTCGCCGCCAAATTTACTAGCTAGGGCCTCGTCCTCACCGGTGAAGAGATCGTGGCGCACCATGACTGCACCGATGCCGAGGCGTTGAAGGGAACGTACGCCGGTGGCCGGGTCCTCCTTGAGCGCGGCCATCACGCCGTCGAGCCCACGGATAGCCTCTGGGGGCACGAGTGGAATGGCATCGCGTACGGCCCAAGGGACATCGAGCAGCGGCTGGGTCGGCTCATCGCGCGTCCACCCCCAGGTCTGCCGGGCAAAGGACGCCTCTGGGTAGATAAGGGTGCGGGTATCGGCGGCGTGGGTATTGATAAAATCCGTGGCCTCGTGCCAGTAGGAGGGAACCTCCTTATACGCCCCCAGCGGCAGCAAGCGTTGCGACCATGCTGGGGAGACCACCGCAATGCACAAGAGTAGGGTCAGCGCGCCTACCGTCTGCTTCTTGGTAGGCCGCAAGCTGCGCGGTAGCGGCAGGTGCGCGCAGGCGCGCGCGACGCCCAAAAGCAGCGGGATGCGCACCAGCGGATCGAATTTATGCAGGTTGCGCAGCGCGGCCAGCGGGCCATCGAGCGCATCGAGGTACCACCCCGCCTGGCAGCCCAGCACCGCGATGCCCACTACCAACACGACGGACCACACGCGCGGCAGTTTGGTGAGTCCATAGATACCGATAGCCGCTATGCCCATGGTGGCCAGCACGAAGAAGGATTCGGTGGCGAGCTCATAGCCGGCAACGCGCTCGGTATCGACAAAGGGAGTCCAGCTTGTGGTTCCGCGCAGGATTTCTGGCAGGTTGAGCCAGCGTGTGGTTACACGTGCGGATTCGATAAATTCCGTAAACGGCGGGGCATAGCGGCCTAGTACGATAAGCGGGCCGATCCACCAGGCCGATACCGCTAGGCACCCTAGAAGCCAGGCCGCGCCGGGTTTGAGTGCGCGGCGGTAGAGCAGGATTATTGCCGCCGGGGTACAAGCCGCGATGGTGGCTGTGGCATTGACCGCGCCCATAAGAGCCACGGGGATGGTGGCTGCGGCGGCATCGCGCCAGGTGAGCTTGGCATTGAGGAAAGGCAGTATGACCCAGGGAGCGAGCATGACCGGCCAAGTCTCGGAAGAAATGGCAGTCAGGGTAGAAAGCGCGCGAGGTGAGAGCGCGTAGAGCATCGCCGCCACCCAGACCCACCAGCCGCGCAGGCCTACCTTGCAGGCGAGCTTATGGAAGCCGATAAAACCGACGCTTAAAACCAGCAGCCACCACAGGCGCTGGGCTACCCAATCGGGCAGCGGCTGGGTTAAAACGAAAAATGGCCCCTGGGGAAAGAGGTAGCCATAGGCCTGATTTTGCAGCTGGCCCAGGGTAAAGGTGTCCGTATAGGCGTTAAGCGCCCCGCGGAGAAAGTGCAGCGGATTGGCCGCTAAATCATGTTTGGTATCGGCAGCTGTCAACCCCCATGGCTGCACGAGGAGGATGAGCGCTAGGGCAAGGATCCCCAGCGGGTAGGGGCGGGCGAGCCGCCCGCGGAGGGTACGCACACCTAGTTGCGGGATCCATACTCAGGGCCGCCCAAAACCGCATCGGAAGCAGAAACCGCATTTCCTTCCGGCACGGTATCGGTGCCGGAGAATTGCGCGATGCCGATGATGGTGATGACGCCGAGCGCGATGCCCACAACAGCGCTACCGATGGCGGGGCCAAGGGTGCGCTTGTTTAAAGAATCGGTTTCCAGAGCCATGGCTAAATATACTAGCAGCTATTTAGAAGTATTCTGCCTCATCATCGTCCGCGTCATCCTCGTTTTCCTGCGGCACGATGAAGACGGGCAGGCCGGCATTGCGCACAATCTGGTCGGCGGTGGAGTTGGTCCACCAGGCGCGGAAGCCGGTCAAAGCGCGGGTACCGGTCACGATGACATCCACGTCCAGTTCGTGTGCGGCATCAATGATGGCGGAGGAAATGGTGGTAGCGGATTCCACTAGGTGGGCGCGGCCGGCAAGGCCCAAGCTTTCCGCTAGTTCGATCCCCTGACGGCAAATCTTCAGTGCTTCCTCGTAAGCTGGATCCTCCTCGACGCCGTCCGGGGAGATGGTGGATTGGTGCATTCCGGTGCGGCTGACGGCGCGGGCGGTCTGCCGGGCTACCGGCTCCCAGGCGGTGAGGATTTCTACCGTGGTGGGCCGCAGCAGCTGGGCCGCGTGCTCGAGGGCGCGGCCGGCTCGTTCGGTGCCATCGTAGGCAATTAGCATTGTCTCGCCGTTACTCATGTGCCTAGTCTACCCACCGCTTCAGACAGAAGGCGAGGAATATTGCACACTGGAAGGCATGAAAACTCCGCGCATCCTTGCCAGCCTTGCCCTCGTAACGGCCTTGGGCGCCTGCTCCACCTCCCCTCAGGAGGACGCCGAGAGTCAGGACTCCACCACCCCAGCCGGATCGAGCTCACCTGCCGCGATGCAAGAGACGCAAGAAGAAACCTCGCAGGAAGCAGCCCCGCAACAGGACATCCGCGCCATGGCCGCCTCCGTATTAATGCCCCCGGTCACCAACTATGACGATGCTAAGGCCAAGCTGGATGCCGGCGTGGGCGGAATCTTCATTCCCAGCTGGGCGGATCCCAACCTGCTACAGGAAGAGGGCCGCGATATTAATGCCCTGCGCCAAGAAGTAGGCCGCGACTTTGAAGTCTCCATCGATTTTGAAGGCGGGCGCGTGCAGCGTTTCTCGGAGATCTTGGGCGAGTATCCCGCACCGCAACAAATGGCGGCCGAGCGTTCCCCGCAAGAGGTGGAACAGCTGGCTCACGAGATTGGCACGAGCCTCAAGGCGCACGGCATCAACGTGGACTTTGCGCCGGTGCTCGATGTCGATGGCAATGGCTTAGAGGTTGTGGGGGATCGATCCTTTTCCACCGACCCAGCCCAAGCGGGCGAATACGGAGCAGCCTTTGCGCGCGGGTTAGATTCCGCTGGGGTGAAGGCCGTATTCAAGCACTTCCCGGGCCATGGACGAGCTTCTGGCGATACCCACCTGGCTGAGGCGGTCACCCCGCCGCTTGAAGAGCTAGAAGGCCACGAGTTTATTCCCTTTCAGGCCGCCCTTCCCCAAGCGCCGAATGCCGCGCTGATGATGGGCCACCTCGCTGTGCCCGGTTTGGGCGATGGCCAGACCCCTGCCTCTATGCTGCCGGAGGCTTATGGCTTGGCTCGCGAGACCCTGCAGTACGACGGCCCTATCTATACCGATGACATCGGCGGCATGAAGGCGATTGCGGATTCGCTCCCGCTTGCCGACGCCGTCGTGACCTCCCTCAATGCCGGTGCCGATATGCCCCTGTGGTCTACCGAGGGCGATATCAATGCGGTGATCGATGCCGTTGTTGCAGCCGTGGACGAGGGCCGCCTGCCGCTGGAACGCCTTGCGGACGCCGCCCGCCATGTCAGCGTTCCACCAGCCGAAGTTGCACCCGAGGCTGCACAGGACTAGGAAAAATACCACTAAAGCCGTTAACCTTTAAGGCGTGAAAAAGGCAGAAGGAAAAAACGGTGCTAAAGGCTGGCTCATCGCGCTCGGTGTATTTGTCGGCCTTGTCCTGATCGCGGGTATTGCTTATGCCTGGGACGTCGCGGCAAACCAAGATAAGATTCCGCGCGCCGTTTCCGTCAACGGCGTGGATATCTCCGCCATGGATCGCACCGCCGCCGTGGAGAAGCTCGAAGATGAGCTTGCGGGCGTAGAGACCGAGCCCGTGACCGTCACCTCCGGTGACCTCCACACGGAACTCGTCCCCTCCGAATCAGGCCTTGCCTTGGATAACCAGCGCGCCGTGGACAATATTGAGGAGCCTTCCCTCAACCCTTTTACCCGCCTTTATAGCTTCTTCCGGTCCACCCGGGATATCCCGGTAGAGACCAATGTGGATGAAACCCAGCTGCAGCCTGCCTTGGAGCGGGTGAAAAAGGATCTTTCCACCGATCCAGTCGATGGCATGTTGGAGCTCAACAAGGGCGAGCTCAAGGTCACCGACCCGAAGCTTGGTCAAACCGTGGATGCCGGCTCCCTGCATAATGCAGTCACGGATAATTGGCTCGCTTCCGAGGGCGTGGACGTGGACCCAGAAGAGGTAGAACCAGCCATCAACGATGCGGCCATCGAGGCGATGCGCACCGGTGACGCCGCTAAGGCGCTGGATAATCCCATTACCTTGAAGGCCAAAAATAATGTCACCGCTACCTTGAATAAGCCGGAAATTTCCCAATTCACCAGCATTGAAAAGAAGGAGGGCAAGCTCAAGCTCGCCGTAGATGCCAACCGCGCGCAAGAGCTGCTAGCGGAGCGCTCTGAGGGCGCCGATGTGCCCGGTGTGAATGCCAAGATTTCCTTCAATGGCAACGAAAAGCAGGTTACCCCGTCCGAAAATGGCGAAATCATCGACTGGGAGCCGACCATGAAGGACTTTGACAAGCGCGTTACCGGCGATGACCGCGAGTGGGACGCAACCTATAAACCAGACCCAGCCGAATTCACCACCGAAGACGCCAAGAAGGCGACCTTCAACGACACCGTCGGCGAATTCACCACCGAGGGCTACTCGGCTGCTTCCGGCAAGAATATCGAGCTGGTAGCCCAGCAGGTCAACGGCGCAGTGGTCAACCCAGGCGAGACCTTCTCCCTCAACGGCTACACCGGCCCGCGCGGTACTGCCCAAGGCTACGTGGAATCCGGCATCATTATTGATGGCCACTCCGGCTCCGCCGTCGGCGGTGGTATCTCCCAGTTCGCCACCACCTTGTACAACGCTGCCTACTTTGCGGGCATGGAAGATACCGCCCACACCCCGCACTCGTACTACATTTCGCGCTATCCCGCCGGCCGCGAAGCCACCGTTTACGAAGGCGCCATCGACCTGCAGTTCACCAATACCTTCAACACCCCAGTCCGCATTGAGACCGACTTCGGGGGCGGCAAAATTACCGTGCGTTTGAAGGGCACCAAGACCGTTGACGTTGAGTCTGTGAACAATGGCCGCTGGGCTAAGACCGAACCACAACCGATGTCCGTGCCGGGCGGCGACTGCTCGCCTTCCTCTGGTGCGCCAGGCTTTACGACGTCCGATACCCGCATCATCAAGGACCTAGGCGGCAAGGAGCTCTCCCGCGAGACCACCACTACGGTCTACGACCCGCAGCCCATCGTCCGCTGCGGCTAGTAGGCTCGGAGCCATGGAAGAGAGAACTCTGACAACGCTTATCTTTGGCAACGTGGTCATTGAATCGAACCTGCGCGGGGCAGAGCTTCGCGTCTACAGCGAAGATTGGCGCGGATATCAGCTCCGGACCGATCTTGGAGTGACGTTTCGTGCCCCGCTGGATGATATCCGTGGCACCGTGCCTCAGCGTGATATGGCCGAACTTGTGGAGAGATTCTTGAAGCCGGCCGCCGCAGAACTAGAGGCGCACTATCCAGGCGGGGTGGAGCGGGCGCAAAAAGAACTTGCCCAGTGGTTAAGCGCCACAGACTAGCAAGAAAATTCCCCCCGAAAATTGGAGCCGACGACGGGAATCGAACCCGCGCTAGCAGCTTGGGAAGCTGCAGTTCTACCATTAAACTACGTCGGCACTGCGCAATTGTGCGCTCCGGCCTACTATACACCTTGGGCTTCGACATGAGTAGAATTGGGCCCGTGCTTCTTTCAGATCGTGATATCCGTTCCGCCATCGACGCCGAAGAATTGGGCATCGAGCCCTTCGACAGCGAGCTTATCCAGCCCTCCTCGGTAGACGTGCGCTTGGATAAATATTTCCGCGTATTCAATAACTCGCGGTACACGCATATCGACCCTAAAGAGGAAATGCCGGATCTCACCACCTTGGTGGAGGTAGAAGAAGATCAGTCTTTCATTCTGCACCCAGGCGAGTTCGTGCTCGGTGCTACGTTGGAAAAGTTCACCCTGCCTGCGAACTTGGCTGGCCGCTTGGAGGGCAAGTCTTCGCTCGGCCGCTTAGGATTGTTGACCCACTCCACCGCGGGCTTTATTGACCCAGGCTTTTCCGGACACATTACGCTCGAGCTTTCTAATACCGCCAACCTGCCCATTGCCCTGTGGCCGGGCATGAAGGTGGGGCAGCTGGCGATTTTCAAGATGACTTCAGCAGCTGAAAGCCCTTATGGCACGGGTTCGTTGGGTTCGAAGTACCAAGGCCAGCGTGGCCCGACGCCATCGAAGTCTTACCTGAATTTTCGATAGGCTTAAACTGGCATTCACATAAGGCCTTTAAGATCGGGCCTTATGCGTATGACTGTAATCGGCACCGGATACTTGGGTGCAACCCATGCTGCGTGCATGGCCGAGCTCGGCCATGAAGTACTAGGCGTGGACGTAGATGAAAATAAGATTTCCGCTCTCAAATCGGGCAAGGTTCCGTTCTATGAACCGGGCTTGCCCGAGGTTCTGGAGCGCAATATCGAGGCCGGCCGCCTCGACTTCAGCACGGACTACGAAGAAGCAGCCGAGTTCGGTAACCTGCACTTTTTAGGCGTCGGTACTCCGCAGCGCCGTGGTTCCTATGCTGCGGATATGACCTACGTTAAGACCGTTATTACGGACTTGGTGCCCAAGCTCAAGGGCGAACACATTATCTTCGGTAAATCTACCGTCCCTGTCGGCACCGCCGCGGAGCTCCAGGAACTAGCCAATGAGCTTGCCCCAGAAGGCACCACCGTGGAAATCGCCTGGAACCCGGAGTTTCTGCGTGAGGGCTATGCCGTCAAGGACACCATCACCCCGGACCGCATCGTTTTGGGCGTTGGTGAAACCACCGAAGAGAGACGAGCTGAAGAAGTCGCGCGCGAGGTCTATGCCCAGCCACTCTCGCAAGATACCCCATTTATCGTCACAGACTGGCAGACCGCGGAGCTGGTCAAAGTATCCGCTAACGCGTTTTTGGCCACCAAGATCTCCTTTATCAACGCCGTTTCCGAAATCTGCGAGATTGCGGGTGCAGACGTCACCGCTCTCGCCGACGCCATTGGGCTCGACGAGCGCATCGGCCGCAAGTTCTTAGGAGCCGGGCTCGGCTTTGGTGGCGGCTGCTTGCCTAAGGACATTCGCGCCTTTATGGCCCGTGCCGGCGAGCTGGGCGCCGACCAGGCGCTGACCTTCCTGCGCGAGGTGGATGCTATCAATATGCGCCGCCGCGACCGCGTGGTGGTCCTTGCCAAGGAAGCCTTCAATGGCTCTCTGCTTGGCCACCGCGTGACCGTGCTGGGCTGCGCGTTTAAGCCAAATTCCGATGACGTGCGCGATTCGCCCGCCCTTTCCGTGGCCGGTTCCTTGTCCTTGGCCGGTGCGGCAGTAACCGTCTATGACCCAGAAGGCATGGACAACGCCAAAAAGGTATTCCCCACCTTGGATTACGCCGCAAACACTGATGACGCCCTGCGCGAGGCAGAGTTGGTGATTTTGGCTACCGAGTGGAAGCAATTCAAGGAATTGGATCCGCAGCAGGCGGGCCAACTGGTGGACAATAAGCACATTATCGATGGCCGTAATGTGTTGCCTGTCGCCGATTGGCAGCAAGCAGGCTGGAAGGTTGAGGCCTTGGGCCGCACGCTCTAGGTCCTCTACTTTTTGGACACAAAAGGCTGAGCAGCGAAATAATCGCCCTGCTCAGCCTTTTGTATAGGAGCCTAAGCTTGTGCGCGCTGTGGCACTGTGAAAGCTGCAATGGCTGTAGTGATGGGAACCGCGAGGGTCAATGCCATCGCACCCACTCCGGAGCGCAGCAGCTCAGTAGCGACGAGATCGCTGCTCAGAATCTGTCCGGCAGGGCGTTGTGCTGCGGTAATCAGCATGAGCAGCGGCAAAGCCGCGCCGGTATAAGTGAGAATCAACGTATAGACCATGGAGGCAATATGGTCGCGGCCCACCTTCATTGCGGAGAGGAAAAGCTGTGAAGGGCGGGCATCAGGATCCGCCCCGTGGAGCTCGGTAATGGTGGATGCTTGGGCCACGGCGACGTCGGCAAGGCTGCCCAAGGCGCCGACAACAAAGCCACATAAAAGCACGCCTACGATGGACACGTTGGGCATATAAAGTAGTAGCTTTAGGTTGTCCTCGGAACTGTAGCCTTGTAGCTGTGAACTATCGATAGCGGCCCACGCTAACGCTGCTGCAAGAATGAGAGCGGTTAGGGAGCCGCCCACCGCCGATGCCGATTTCCAATTCATACCGTGGACGAGAGGAACGGCGAGCAGAATGATAGCGGAGCAGGCAACGAGTGCTGACCACAGGGGGTTATGGGCGTCGATAAGAGCGGGGACGAGGAACGCAAAGATCACGCCTAGGCTTAGCGCCAAGCCGATAAGGGCGCGCACTCCATGCCAAGCCGCAAAAGCGATAATGACGACGGCTACGATAACTGCCCACAGAGCTAGGTTGCCGGTGCGCTGATAATCAGCAAAAGCATAGGACACAGCGCCGGAAGGGTTATCTGCCTTGGAAAGTACAATTTTATCGCCCGGTTTAAGTTGTGGATCGCCGGCATTGCCGTAGGTGACAAGCTGGGTCATGCGTCCTTCGTCCTCGCCGGAGGTGATGTTGACCAAGGCTCGGTCGCAGTGCACTTCCTCGGCCCCAGGAATGAGTGGTGGCGTATCGAAGGCTTGCCCAGTAAGTTCCGATTGGCAAGCGGAGTGATCTGTCGTGTCGACCGTGCCCTCGACCTGTGGGTGGTTGAGGGCATAGGTTTGCTGAAAATCGGTGGAGGTGTGCTCGGAGGCTGGACTCTGAGGCCACAGCAATGCCATGCCCGCAATGGTGGCTATAAGCGCTATGACGAGCACGCCGAGCAAGGCTAATCGCCATGGATGGTGAGCTAACGAAGTAGAGAGCCGACCCCATGAACGAGGGGTCGGCTGAGGCTTAGGTGCCGCAGAATGTCTTCCCATACACCATATTGTTATGTATTATCAATGTCATTAGCAACTGGCGGGGGAAGAAAGCTACTGCTTATAGCTCACCAGGAAGTTGCCAAGGCGCTCAATGGCGTTTTCGATTTGGGATGCCCACGGCAGTGTGACTACGCGGAAGTGATCTGGGTTCGGCCAATTAAAGCCGGTTCCCTGCACCATGAGAATTTTCTCCGCCTTCAAAATATCCAGCATGAGTTTGGCATCGTCATGGATTTCATACACATTCGGATCCAAGCGCGGGAAGAGGTAGAGCGAGCCCATAGGCTTTACCGCGGAAACGCCGGGAATCTCATTGAGCTTCTCGTAGGCGATATTGCGCTGGCGCAAAAGACGCCCGCTGGTACCGGTGAGCTCGAAGATGGACTGCCGGCCACCCAATGCGACCTGGATAGCGTGCTGCGCCGGTACGTTCGGGCACAGGCGTGTTCCGGCAAGCAGCTCAAGGCCTTCGATGAAGCCACGGGCGTGGTGCTTAGGGCCGGTAAGTACCATCCAGCCAGCGCGGTAGCCGCACACTCGGTAGGCCTTGGATAAGCCATTAAACGTGATGGTGAGAAGATCAGGGGCTAGCGAAGCGATGGAGATGTGCTGTGCGCCGTCATAAAGAATGCGGTCATAGATCTCGTCGGCCAAGATGAGCAGATTATGCTCGCGGGCGATGTTGACGATCTTCTGCAGCACTTCGCGCGAGTAGACCGCACCCGTCGGGTTATTCGGGTTAATGACCACAATGGCTTTGGTCTTATCCGTAATCTTGGACTCGATGTCCTCGATGGATGGATTCCAATCATCGTCCTCATCACACAGGTAGTGCACTGGGGTGCCACCTGCCAGGGACGTAGCCGCAGTCCACAATGGATAATCCGGTGCTGGGATGAGAACCTCATCGCCGTTATTAAGCAGCGCTTGGGTGGTCATGCTGATGAGCTCGGAGACACCATTGCCCAAGAAGACATCGTTGATGTCGAAGGGCGGGAAATCCTCCAGCTCGTAGCGGGTAACGATGGATCGGCGCGCAGGAATGATTCCCTTGGAGGTGGAATAGCCCTGGGAAGTAGGCAGGGCGGCGATCATATCGCGCATGATGACATCGGGTGCTTCGAAACCGAAGACGGCCGGGTTACCGGTGTTGAGTTTCAAGATGGTGTGGCCATCGAGCTCCATGCGTTCCGCTTCCGCAGAGACCTCGCCGCGGATGTCATACGCGACGCCCTTGAGTTTGTCGGATTGGTCAAAGATGCGGTGTTTGGGAGAAGTCATGGGAATATTGTGCCACGATTCACAGCCACACAAAATGCTTGAATACCGGCGATGACTATTTTTTACTCCACTCGCTGAACTTCCGCTTGGCCAGATCCATGGCTTGGCCGGTAATTTCGCCAGCTTGCATACGGCGATCGGCCCACATCTTTTCCTCGATCATTTTTTGCTGCGCGCGCTCATGCGCCGTGAGAGCGCGAATCTCGCGCAGCTGCTGCCGCTCTATCTGGCGTACGGATGGGGCGTGCCAGGAAGACGGACCCACCTTGGCCACGTAGAGCAGGATCCACAGGATAGGGATGAATGCGGCTGTCACCGCGCCCCCGAGCAGAAGCCATGGGTTGCTCATGGTAGCGCTCAAGAAGATCAGAGTGGGGCTTGCTACGGCAAGCACCACAGAGCCGGAAAGGGCAGTCGCAAACTTCGGTTTCTTGCCTGCATTGTGAGCGCGCGTGACTTCTCCCTGAGAATAAATCTTGACCTCGTGGGAACCACGCGCCGGAATGTCTTGGAAGACGGGCACGAGGTCCTGGTGGGTGCTGGCGCGCATGACATCGTCCGAGCGGTCCTCGAACTCCTCCATGGTTAGCCGGCCTTCACCCACGGCGCGGGCGAGGTCATTGATGGCATCGTTGCGCTCGGAATCGGACAGGCGCAGAGTCCGATTGACAGGGGAAGAACCAAAGTTATTACTCACGTTTTCCAGTCTAGGAAAATTCTGCCCTTCCAGGGACATGCTCTTAGCGAACGCAGCCTATAGATCTTTGGATTCAGTGGCAGGGGTCTTCTCGTCCTTCTTTTCTTGCTTGTTTCCGCCCACCAAGCTGGCCAAGAATGGGAAGATGGCGACGGTAAGCGCTCCACCGGAGACGAAGATCGATGCATTTTCCGCCTCCATGATTCCGGAATTGACCGCCAAGGACGTTACCGCCACGATGATCGGCAGACCGGTGGCGGAATACAAACTTACTTGGAGGCGCTCGCGGAAAGTTTCAATATCGGATCCGGTATGCCCAACATTTTCGCGCAAGAAGACGGGCAGGCCACGGGTCACCAAGATGAGAGCTGGAATGCCCAGTACTTTCCACGGATTATTAGCGATGGTATCCCAGCTAATACTCATGCCAGAGACCACAAAGAAGACCGGAATAAGCATCGAATAAAACACCACATCGAGCCGGTGCTCTAGGCGGCGGTGGAATTCATCCGGGATAATGCGGTTCAAAATGATGCCGGCAGCAAAGGCACCGAGCACAATATCGAGTTCAAAGACGGCGGTAACGGCCATAAGAATGGCCAGAATAAGGATGATAAGACGCAGAATCGTTTGGTTGGTTGAACCCGCACCAGAGATAAAAGCGGTCTTTACCCAAGGGATCGTCGATGCGATAGCCGCCGGCATGACGGCGACAGCAACGGCGATGATGATGAAGAACAACAAAATGATCATCGTCGTCAGCGTGGAGCGAGTACCCAGCAACAGTGCCATTGCGGTAATGGGGGCGACCTCACCGATGGCACCGTGAATCATCACAGAGTTGCCCACCTTGGTGCCCATAATGCCGTCCTGTTTCAGCATCGGCGTGAGTGTGCCCAGCGCCGTTGAGGTCAGTGCCAAGGCGACCACGATGGCACCTGGCACGTTATCTACCAGGAAGTAGGCACCCACTCCACAGGCGAGGGCGCAAATTGCCCAGGTGGATAGTGCTGTTCCGGCTTCCTTGGTTTTGAGGGTGGAGATTTGAATTTCAAAGCCCGCGAGGAGAAATAACGCCCCCACGCCGAGCTCCTTGAGCATTTCGATGCCTTCGTCCTCGGCGGCTAGGTCGAGCACCGAAGGACCAATAATCATGCCGAAAATCAGCAAGAGGGCTACCGATGGGAGTCGGTAGCCCAACATATAGGAGACCAGCGGCGCCAGCAGGGCCGCCGCCATAATCCAAGCGAAGGATACGAGAGAGTGCGTATTTTCGGTCGCGCCTGCCGCCAGCAGCAGGGTATCGGTGGGTAGTCCCGCATTAGAATGCATGGACTACAGCGTACGCACCCATGCCCCTGCGCGCCTACTCAGATTCGGGCGGTTTGGGCGCGCTTTCCGACGCTGGCGGTGCCGGAGCTGCTGGCGGAGCCGGCGGCTCGTCCATGGGTGGCTTAGGTGCAGCTGGCGTCTGTGGCGGTTTCGGAGTCGCTGGAGGCGTCGGTGCTGCGGGTGCAGCGGGTGCGCTAGGCGTTGTTGGTGCGCTAGGCGGCGTTGGAGCGGCTGGTGCAGGTGCTGCCGGGGCGCTCGGCGGGGTAGGCGCGCTTGGTGCTGCGGGAGCTGCCGGTGCTTGGGGAGCTTGCGGTGCAGCTGGCGGTGTTGGTGCCGATGGAGCAGAAGGCGCACTTGGCGCAGGCGCAGCCGGTGCCGCAGGGGAGGCCGGCACGCTTGGTGCAGCAGGTGCAGCGGGCGCGCTTGGAGCTGCCGGTGCCGAGGCAGACGGGGCGGGGGCGCTAGGAGCATCGGAAGTGGGGGCGTCGGCAAGCGAGGCATCATTGGTACCGGTGGACTTCTGGTGGCGCACCGGGGTGGCAAGGAAGGCCTTGGGGTGGGGCTCAGGCAGGGTGCCGGCCTCATCGAGGGAGATGGAATTGCGCAGCATTACAGCGACGTCATTGACCTTGGTGGCGGGGGTCGAATCCTGCGCCAAGGACTTCACGCCGCCGGTCATCATGACACTGCAGAAGGGGCAGCCGGTGGCGATTTCTTCTGCGCCGGTCCCCATAGCCTGCTCGGCGCGGAAGTCATTGATGCGGGTGCCGAGCTTTTCTTCCATGAACATGCGGGCACCGCCGGCGCCACAGCAGAAGGCTTCGTCGCGGTTCTTGTCCATCTCGCGCAGCTCCACGCCGGTGGCCTCGAGTAGCTCGCGTGGGGGATCGAAGACCTTATTGTGGCGGCCGAGGAAGCAAGGGTCGTGGTAGGTAATCGGCTTGCGGTTCTCCGGCGTGCGCGGCACAGGCTTGAGCAATCCTTCACGCACCAGGCGGTTGAGCAGCTGGGTGTGGTGGAAGACGTCGAAATGTCCGTCAAAGTCGGGGTACTCGTTGCGGATGGTGTTAAAGCAGTGCGGGCAGGTGGTGATGATCTTGCGCTGGCCCTCCGGTACGCCGTCGAAGGCGTTGTTGAGGGTTTCTACGTTTTGCTGCGCCATCATCTGGAAGAGGAACTCATTGCCGGCGCGGCGCGCGGGATCGCCCGTACAGGTCTCACCTGTGGAGAGCACACCGAACTTCACACCCGCGGTGTGCAATAGGTCTACGACCGCACGGGTGGTGCGGCGGCCCTCATCATCGTAGGCACCGGCGCAGCCCACCCAGAGCAGGTATTCCATATCGGAGAAGTCCGCCCCGTCCTCACCGATGATGGGCACATCGATGCCATCGGCCCGGGCCTCATCGATCCAGGCGCGGCGCTCAGAGTTATTCCGGCCCCACGGATTGCCCTTGTTTTCCATGTTCTTGAATAGGCCGGTGAGCTCGGAGGGGAAGTCCGATTCCGCCAGCACCTTAAAGCGGCGCAGATCCGCGATGTGATCGATGTGCTCAATATCGGTAGGGCACTGATCCACGCACGCACCACAGTTAGTGCACGACCACAGCACATCATCATCAATAACCCCGGCCATAGAGAGCACGTCGAGGCCCTCGTGCGGGTTGTAGTTATCCAGTGCGCCCTGGCGCAGATCCATCATGACCTTTTTGGGGCTCAGTGGCTTCTCGGTATTCCAGGCTGGGCACAATTCCTGGCAGCGGCCGCATTCGGTACACGAGGTGGAATCCAGCAGCATCTTCCAGCTACCCGGGGTGATGTCCTCTTCCAAGTCCGGGGTGGGCAAGGATTGCAGTGCCTTTTCACCGGTGGCGTTGCGCTGGAAGAAGATATTGAAAAAGCTGGTGAAGCGGTGCCACATGACACCCCACTGGAACTTGCGGGAGATAAAGACGATAAATAGCAGGCCAGACAGCAGCTTGAATAAAGCAAAGAAGCTCACCAGGGCCGGAGATTCGGGGAAGAGCTTGGCCAAGTGGATGCTCAAGAAATCCGCCCAAGCGGAGCCGCCGCCGTAGGTGGCAATTTTAGTGGACTTCACCAAGATCATGCCGAGCCCCTCAGAAAAGACGATGAACTCTACCCAGCGTGCGGAGGCAGTCTGGGAGTTGAAGAAGCGGCTACCACGCTCGGTATCGCCAAGCTTGAGGCGTACACCGATGAGGAAACCGATGCCGAGCACTGTCGCGATGCCCAAGACTTCTTCCACGAAGTGGTAGACCGGCCAGTGGCTGAGCCACGGCCAGCCCTTATGCGGTGCGAAGGTTTGGATATAGGCCTCGAACCACACCAGGATGCCGAAAAGGAAGCCCACCATCACCAGCCAGTGGGCGGCATTGACCAGAGGTTTTCCCTTGAAATGGGAGTGGCCAAAGACCTCTGCCAGCACGCGCCCGACGCGCTTTACGGGGCTGTTGGTGCGCTCTAGTTGGGTTGGTCCGCCCGAGCGGATGAACTTAATGAGCGCGCCTATGCGGGCGAAAAAGTATAGCCACACCGGAATCGATGTGGCTATAGCGATCCAACCGGACACGGTTGTCATTCGTGCTCCTTCACTACTGATGCTCCACGTTGTTATCTACCTTAAGGCCTCAAGGCGCAATCATGGGAGTCAGTATTCAGTAACTATGAGTGAAGGGATAAAGGCCTTAGTAGTGGAAGCCGCCTTCAGCTTCCGCCTTCTCAAAGGCGCGGGTAGCAATAGGAACCATGCGTGCCTTACGCGGGAGGATGGAGAAGACGCCACGCACGGCGCGGGAGAAGATCTTGAGCTTGCGCTCATCCTTCTTGGTCCACTCCCAGCCAATCTTGTTGCGCAGCTTGTCTGGAATCATGCCGATGGCAACCCACAACAGCAGGCGGGATGCGTAAGGTGCAACGGGCTTCCACAGCCAGTTGGGCACCTTGGGATCTGGGGTGTCGAGGGTAAGGCCGTTGATGATGCGGGAGCGCTCGATGGTCTCGCTGATATCGAGGTTTTCGATCATGTTGTCCACGTACTCTTCAAATTCAGCGTACGTCTTGGGCGCATCGTTGGGCTCTGCAACCTCGTAGAAGGTGTACCAGGTACGGGTCTCCTGGAAGAGCTGCTCGCGCTCCTCTGGGGTCAGAGGATCCATGAAGTTGCCGGCCAGCTGGTACGGCATAGCAGCGAAGGTGGCGTGTGCCCAGTAGTAAACATCCGGGTTCAGCGGGTGGTAGCGGCTTCCATCTGGGTGGGTGCCCTTGATGTCCTTGTGGAAGTCACGAATCATGACGCCAACTTCTGGGCCTTCGTAGACCGTGCGGATGATCGGGAAGGCGGAGCGAACCAAGCGCGCAACCTCGTTATCGAAAACGTTGGAGTGCTGCACTAGAGACCGGCTGATGTCACGCTGGGCAATCTGCAAAAGACCAGCAGACAGTGCGACGAATGCGGAGCGCCAGTCACCAAAGCGCTGCCACAGGATGGAATCTGGACCCAGCTCAGGCAGGTTATCGGTGTTGATATCTGCAGTCTGGGTGTGCTTGTCGTTTACAGTGCTTTCAGGATTGCTCAGAGTAGTCATTATGCCTCCTTAAGGGCAGTAGCGGACTTTTGATGTTTCTGGCGTTCGGACGAGGTGGACTCAGGGGCGTAGTTGGATGCTCGCTTGAAATCATGGGCCGGTGCATCGAACCCTGCGAGCACTTCGCGGATTCCGCGTACAGTGCCGGGCTGAACCAACCATTTATCGTGCTTGACGGTTAGTTCGCCTGGTCCACGAATTTCGAGCTGGCGGACGTAGCGGCGGCAGTGATCGGCGCGGGCTTCGATGACAGCTAGTGGGCGACGCTTGAGGTAAGAGTCGCGCGGGGTGGGGCCGTCAACAAAGAGGGCATTAGGCAGCCCAAATACCTCTACACCGTGGTGGAGGTACATGTCATCGACGCTGGCCTTTGACCGTCCCGGTACGGAAATCCACGGGGATTCCTCGCCGGTGGCGCGAATCAACACATCGAAAGCTTGGGTTTCCTGACCGGAATCACCGAGGTAGGAGATTTCCCATTTGCCTTCTGCTCGGTCGAACTCGGCACCAGTAACGGCGGTGGAACCGCGGAACTCGGCGCCACTGGCAGCAACAGCCTCTTCAAGGTGGCGTACTACAGAAGCTGGCGAGCCATCAGTTTTGGTGAGACGGAGGTACGGGGTACGGAAGTGGTACTTCCGGGAAACCTCAGTGGCTTCAGCGGAATTGAAGTGACCGCCGATGTGTGGTTCTTGTTCAAAAAGAACGGTGTCGAATCCAGAGAATGCGCATTCAGAAGCTGCGGCGCATCCGGCTACTCCGGCACCAACCACTGCGACAGTCGGTCGGCGGTATGGCTTGAACATACTGTTCCTTTCGAGTTTCACAGGGCGCTTACTGGCCGCTGTGTGTTGTGCAATTTATGTATTCAGCAGAACACATTTCTGAGTATGTTGTGATCGTATACACATACCCTTTGAATGTGAAGTGAGTTACTGAATTTAAAAGGTGGCTGCTTATGCTGCGCAGTAATCAGGGGAGGAAGCGCAAGGCCTTTCCTAAGCGCAATGCGGAGCTCAGCAAAGTGCCGTAGTACTTATTGGGAAGCCAGCTTGGCCCGCGCATCGGCATGATCCTTTGCGAGGAGATATTCTTCGCTTCTGTATATTTGGTCAGACCCTCGTGGCCATGACGGCGGCCAACACCGGACTCCTTGACGCCACCCAACGGGGTGGAAATCGAGGCCCATGTGGAGGCGTAGCCGTCATTGATGGTCACGCTGCCTGCATCGATTTTCTCAGCGATGCCCTGCGCGGTCTCGGGTTGGCCGAATACAGAGGAGTTCAGGCCGTAGGGCAATTTATTTGCCTGCTCGATGGCCTCTTCGACATCGCGCACGCGTTGCACGTACACCACGGGGCCAAAGACCTCTTGCTCTGCAAGCTCGGCGCCTTCACCCAAATCAGTGAGAACCGTGGGTTCAAAGTGGTAGGGGCCAATATCCGGGCGGGGCTTGCCGCCGGTAATAACGGTGGCACCCTTATCCACCGCATCGTCGACAAAGTGCTGCACCACATCTAATTGGTTTTGGCCGATGAGTGAACCCATCGTGTAGTCCCAGTTCAAACCGGAACCAAGTTTGATGGACTCGGTTGCCCGGCGGAATGCGGTAATGAATTGATCGAAGATGGCATCGGGTACGTAGATGCGTTCAATCGACACGCACAGCTGGCCCGAATTGGAAAAGCAAGCGGTAGCGATGGTGTCAATATGCTTGTCGATGTCCGCATCCGGCGCGATGATCATAGGGTTCTTGCCGCCCAGTTCTGCGGAATATCCAACGAGGCGCTCGCCTACAGTGGTACCCAAAATCTTGCCGGTCTTGGTGGAACCGGTAAACATCAGGTAATCGCAGCGTTCGGAGATAGCGGAGCCGACGACTCGACCGGAGCCGGTAACGATCTGCAGCAAATCCTTCGGCAGTCCTGCTTCCCTCAAGAGGTAGAGGGAAATCAGGTTAGAAAACGGGGTGGATCCATCGGGCTTGGCCACAACGCCATTGCCGGCAAGTAGTGCCGCAACGGCATCGGAAATGCCCAGTGCTAATGGGTAGTTCCATGGGCTGATTTGCCCCACAACACCCTTAGGAACTCGCTGCAAGTGAGTTTTGGTGATGAGCGGAAATGCGCCCGGCTGCTTCTGAGTGGCCAGTAGCTTTGGCGCATTATTTGAGTAATAACGCGCGTTATTTAGTACATCGAGTACCTCATCAAAGGCGGCCGTGCGGTCCTTGCCGGTTTCCAATTGGATGAAGTCCGCCAACAGCTCGCGGTGTTTAGCCACGAGATGGTGGAAGCGCTTCATTACCTTTACGCGCTGCTTAACGTCGGTATCGGCCCAGGCCTTTTGGGTCTGACGCGAACGGCGGAAAGCCTCATCTACGTCTTCTTCGGAACCTACTCCAACCCAGCCTAATTCTTCTTCAAATAAGGGGGAGTGGACCGCTTTGCGTTCGCCTTTATCCAGCGAGCCGGTGGAGTAGTTAGTGGTGAGATGTTGTAGCTCAGTTAGTAATTGCTGTGGCAAGGGCCGTTCTTGTAGACGGCGTGGTAAAGACATGTAATGCACGCTCCAGAAAGATCAATGAAAAGGTTCGTGAGCTAAAAAGCTCACGAACAATTGGGAAGCCGGTGTGTTTTAGAACGGGCAGCCGGCTGCACGGCGTGCGGCTACTGCATCATCGGAATCCGGCTTGTCGGTAGATTCCGCGGTGGCAGCAGAGTCCTTAGCCTGGGCGGCGTTGTAGCCTTGGATCTTCTTCGGCTCCTTGTACTTGCCCTCGATCATGCCGTTCTTGATCATCAAGGAACGACCCGGCTCCATGTAGCGCTTGTCCTCAGGGAGGTGGTCCATGATGAAGCGAACGGACTTAGCGATGCGGTCGAAGCGCTTCTGGTCGCGCTTGGTCCACTTCAGATCCAGGATGTCGCGGTACTTCTGCGGCAGGGTAGCCACAGTCAACCAGATGGCGCTGCGCATAATGGGCTTCCAGATAACCTTCCATACGGCCTCTGGAACGCCTTCCGGAGCTTTGACCGGCTCTACGCGTGCGGTGCGCAGTGCGAAGTCAACGGTCTGGTTGCGCTCGAGCACGGTGTCTGCCATGTCATCCATGTACTTGATCAAGTCATCGTAGTTATCGATGACCGGACGCTCAGACATGCCGTACTTATCCCACCAAGTCACGCCCTCGCGAACGATTTGGTCGCGCTCTTCCTTGGTGAACGGGGTACCGAAGAGTTCCTGGGCGTAGATAACGCGGTAGACGAAGGTAGCGTGTGCCCAGTAGTAAGTCTCCGGGTTCAGGGAGTGGTAACGCTCGCCATTTTGCAGCGTGCCCTTAATGGTGACGTGGTAGTCGCGGATGCGCTCACCGATGTCCCCATCATCGTAGATGGACTCAATAATTTGCGGCGTAGAGCGCTGCAGGCGAGCGAAAGGCTCGTCGAAGAACTTCGAGTGGTCCAAAAGGGATTGACCAATCGCTGGGTGCATATTCTGCAAAATGCCGGTGTAGCCGCGCAATAGCTGCAGGCGGTTATCCGAGCCCCACTTCCACAACAGGGAATCCGGGCCCAAAGGAGCGCGGCGCAGCTCGCGCTTTTCTTCCTTCTTGTCCTGAGCGTTTACTTCTTCCGCACCGGACTGAGTGGAATCAATGTGGGTATTTTCTTCGTTTGCCTGTGCATTTTCGGGTTTCAGTGAGTTGGACAATTCGACCCTCCTTAGTCGATAAAATCTGATGGTTGTGAAGCGTAACACACACCGGTGCACACCTATTACATGGCGCACAAATTTGGGGGTACAGTGTTGTGTACCGCAGGTTTAGTGGGGGATTGGAAGTTGACAATGGCAGGAGTGCGATAATTTTCTTTAAACACATGATCTGGGCTACACCGTTGCGGGCGTATTTAATGCACCCCTTTCTGTGTGACGTGTCTCAGGTAGTGCTAACGTGTGTTCAAGCTCATTTAATCAGTGGATTGCGTAAGTCTATTTCTCATCGTCGGCTTGTATATCTCTTGCCGCGGTAAAGAGTGGGCTGAAAATTCACCGTAGACGGGGGACGCCGCTAAAACAGGCAGCTACCCCGCCTTTTCAATTCCACAGAAAGGTTCCTTCATGGGCAGGATTAGTATTCCAAAGTTTGCAACCGCACTGGCTGCCGGGCTTGCAGCTTTTGGTGTAACAGGTTTTGCGGTAGCCCAAGGTGGCTTGACCGCTAATATCGCACTTTCAGGAACCTTCTTTAAGGTGAACATGAGCCACCTAGAGGGCGAAGGATTGTCGATCTTCGTTGATAGGGACAAGATGGGAGAAGAAACCATCCCCGCCGCGCGCTTGAAGTTTGAGCACGCCGTGGCTTCCAACTTGTGCCTGTCCGCCAATCTTCCTGATGTCCCAGGCATTGGCGAGACCACCTTCGCCCTCCGTGCGAATGGTGATGACAGTGTGGAGGTAGAGAATCTCTTGGTTGGTGCTACCGATATTAAGGGTCAGCTGGATCTGACGAATGCCAACGTGGGTGTTGACGCCAGCCAGGTTAATGACAAGGCAGATCCAGGTTCGTGGGGATTGTACGCGCAGAAGGTGACCCTGAGCGCGGACGATATTCGTACGACCTCGGTGGGAGCAGAAAGGCTCGCTGCCTCTGGTGTGAATGTGACGGTGAAGAGGGGAAGCAACAACAATGGCTGCTAAGTCTTCTGATGATGAGACTTTGCGCATGCCTGCGGTGAACGAAACCGGTACCGATAACGGCGAAGCTGCACGCAGCGCCCAAGATTCCACCCATGAGCCGGCCGAGAAAACCGCTGGCGAGGCCGCCACTGGCACCGATCACGCTAGTGCTGCGGAGACGAAGGCCGACGACACCGCTAAGGCTGGCGCTGAAGCCACGGCCGCGGCGGAAAGCGATGGAGACAACGCATTGCAGTCGGTAGCGGATGCGGTTAAATGCGCTGGTGAATCGCAGGACTCCGCAGCGAATAACAAAAATGACAAAGCCGTAACCCGAGTGGCTCCTAAAGAGAGCTGGTGGAAGCGGTTTAAACACTGGCGTAAGCGTCGTCCGTTCGCGGGTGGATTGTTGCTTATCTTGTCCGGCATCGCCATCGCAGCGCCGGCCTATATTACTGTGCGCATTTCTGATCTGTTGGTCATGATTTCCACGGTGTCGGGCGTTTCGACGCTCCTTATTGGTGCGGCACTTATCATGTTCGGCCTTGGAGCTTGGTTTCGGCAGGAGACCTCGTCTTACCTGGGTGTTTTAGCCATCTTGGTGGCGATCATCGCGCTTCCCACCACGAACCTGGGCGGCTTCGTGATCGGCAGCCTTTTGGGCATTATCGGTGGTGCGCTCTCATTTGCTTGGCAGCCACAGGATCGCCAGAAGTCTCCAAAGAAGCACAAGAAGAAGAAAAAATCCCAGGCCAAAGAACTGGCGGGTTCAGCATGAAGCTATTCAGGCTGAGCTCACTACCGCGTCGTCGCTCCGCTCGTGTGGTAAAAGGTAGTGTGCTCGCAGTGCTCTGCGCTTTTACAGCGGTGTGTGCGGTGAACCAACCTGAGGAAACCCGTGCGCAGGAAGGCTTGGCCTTAGCGCAATCTGAACTCAGCACGGTGACTGCTGATAATGTCACCCTGACTGGAAACGTAAGCGCCTCGCTTATTACTGTGCCTACCGCACAGGGTGAACAACGAGCACTGAAACTCGTAGGTGACAAGTTGGCCGCGCGAAACCTCGCGTTGACCCTGCCCGCGGCTGTGGGACAAGGCAAGCTAACCACTGGTGACGTGGAAACCACCGTCACGGACGGGCCGGTCACCGTCCTGACCACTGGACTACAGACAACGCCCGCGGTGGTGGATCACCCCACCATTCCGGTAAACGTCGATTTATCCAACGGCGATCTCAACGCGGTGCTTGATCAATTAGGCGTTCCCGACCCGCACGTGGTGCCCGATGCTCCGATCCCCAACGTTTTGATGGAGCACATTTCGCTACAAGATGTCACCATGGAGCTGGTCAACCTGCAGGGCGCTAATTTGCACGCCCCGCAGGTCCAGCTCAACGTGCAGTAACCACGCTGCAGCTTCCCTTTAAGCCTTATTGAACTGCGATTGGTGCAGGCACCAATAGGCGCCTTGGGCGCGCAGCAGTTCTTCGTGCGAGCCTTGCTCGACGATGCCCCCGTTTTCCATCACCAAGATCAGATCAGCATCCCGGATGGTGGACAAGCGGTGGGCGATGACGAAGGAGGTGCGCTCTGCACGCAGGGCATTCATGGCCTCCTGGACGAGTACCTCCGTGCGGGTATCCACGGACGAGGTGGCCTCATCCAAGATGAGCAGTGCGGGCTGGGCCAAAAAGGCGCGGGCGATGGTAATCAACTGGCGCTCGCCGGCGGAGATGGCGCCGCCATCTTGGTCTATGACGGTGTCATAGCCCTCCGGCAGGGAGTGCACGAAGCGATCCACGTAGGTGGCCTTGGCCGCAGCGATGACCTCATCGTCCGTGGCATCGAGCCGGCCGTAGCGGATATTGTCCATGATGGTGCCCTCAAAGAGGACGGCATCTTGTAGCACCATGCCCACTTGGGAGCGCAGGGCGGTGCGGGGCATGTGGGCGGTATCGTGGCCATCGATAAGAATGCGCCCAGAATCGATGTCATAAAAGCGCATGAGCAGATTGACCATGGTGGTCTTGCCCGAGCCGGTGGAACCAATGATCGCAGTGGTGGTGCCGGGAGTGGCGGTAAAGGAAATATCCTCTAACACTGGGGCATCCGCGCCGGCATAGGAGAAGCTGACATTGCGAAATTCCACGGTGCCGGAATTGGTCGTCGGGGTGACGGTATCTTTCGGCGGGGTAATGGACGGCTCGTGGCTTAAGACCCCGGTGATGCGGCGGGCGCATACGAGGGAGCGCGGGAGCATCATCGCCATAAACGTGCCCATCATGACCGCGGCGAGGATTTGCAGCAGGTATTGCAGGAAGGCGGTGAGCCCGCCGACATCGACAAGCTCGGCATCCACGCGCTGGCCACCAAACCACAGCACTGCGCCCGTCGCCACATTCAAGATGACGGTGATAATCGGGAACATGAGGACAAAAGCTGGCCGATTTTCAGCGAAAGCTGGGTAATATCCTTATTGGCCTTGGTAAAGCGCTCAGTTTCATAGGCCTCGCGCACAAAGGCGCGCACGACGCGGATGCTGGTGATTTGCTCGCGCAAGGTGCCGTTGATGGTGTCCAATTTGTCCTGCATAGAACGAAAAAGCGGCATAAGCCGCGCGAAGAGGACGGAGATGGTGCCGAGCAGCACCGCGACAGAAACCCAGACCAACCAGGACAGCCCGGCGTCCTCGCGGATGGCCATAATGATACCGCCGATGGACATAATGGGTGCCGTGACCATGAAGTTCAGCATCATCATATAGACCATCTGCACCTGCTGGACATCATTAGTGCCACGCGTGATCAGCGTAGGGGTGCCGAAGCGGCTCATGTCCTCAGTAGACAAGGAATTGACGTGGCGAAAGACTTGGCTGCGCACGTCTCGGCCCAGCCCCATGGCCGTGCGGCTGCCGCACCACACCGCAGCGATTGCGGTAATGACCTGCGTAAAGGCCACCGCTAGCATGATAGTGCCAGTGTGCCAGATGAAGTCCACATCGCCCTGTGCGACGCCCTCATCGATGATCTTGGCGTTTAGCGATGGCAGGTACAGCGTGGCGGCCGTGGATAGGGCCTGAAACACTAGAACCGCTATGACATATGGTGCATACGGCGCGGACCGTGTCCAGAGGATGCGAAGCAAATCCATAAACTTGCGACTCTTTCGTACTGAAGTTATCTAGTTGTGCAAGTCTATTTCTGCTTGGCGCTGTGGTGCTAGGGCGAAGGCGTTCCAAAGATAAAGGACTCTGGTGGGGTTAATCGCTCCACTGCGAGCGCGATCCGTTCCGTGGAAGTCTCGCCTACGTGCATGGCGTGATGCAAAATGGCGCCTTCATAAAGCGCATCAAGTGCTAACGTGGTGGCCTCATCGAAGTAGGTTCGCATGACACCTTGGCACGCGCGGGTCCATTCCAACAGAATCATGCGGTGGCGTGGGCGTCGTAGGGAAAGAGCATATAACTCGCTACCCAAAATGATGTCAGTGCGTGAGCCAGCAGTAGCGGAAAGCATTGAAACTGTCGCGGCGCGAGCTTCTTCCAAAGTGGTTGCACCCTCGTAAAAGGAACGAAACTGCTCAACCGAGCGTTGCGCAAAATCGTGGAAGGCGGCGCTGATAAGTCCGTCTTTGTCGGTGAAATAATATGCAATTGATCCTAAGGCCACGTTTGCTTGGGTAGCTACGGTCCGCAAAGAAAGTCCAGCAACACCATCGCGCGCTATGGTGCGCAGCGCGGCGGTAAGGATCAGTTCTTTGCGCTGCGGTTGTAGTTGTGCTGACTGGTCTTGGGTAGGCATCTCACTCCCAACTTTTGACGGTCTTTCAGTCTACTTCTCCAACGGCCAGGTCCGTGGCAAAATGTTCGAACTGGCCGGTGAAGGGGATGTGAGATAAACCTCTAGGTTTAAGCTGCTTTGTTCTTCTTAGTGAAAATCTTCCACAAACCAAAGAGCGCAACGACGGCCCAGACAAATTCGACAATAAATAAGCCCGGGTTGAATGGGGAAATTGCGGTGTAGACAAAACCGGTAGCGCCTAGGAAGTTAAGGGATTGATATATCGGAGACTCGGCTGTAAGGACCCGGAAATTGAGTAGGCCGTAGGCAACAACGAAAAGGATGCCGGCAATGATGCCAATTTCAAAGGCGAAAGTCATGATGGAAAAGTTCCTTCTTTTAGCGTGGAGTGGAGGGAAGTGCACGTACCTTAGTGCTGCGTCTTCTGCTTTTTGCGATCAAGGTAGATGCGGATGATGCCGTAAAGGCCGAAAAGGGACCAGATGAGCTCAGTGAAAAAGACACCAGCATTGAAAGGATTGGCAGCGGAGGCGGCTAAGAAACCTGCTCCGACAAAGTTCAGGATTTGATACGGATAGTCCTCAACTGTCCATTTGTTTAGGTTGAGCATTGCGAAAGCAAAAAGAAGAGCGACAGAGGCAATAAGGCCAAAGATGACCATGGCAGACATTTAAAATATGTCCTTTCAAATGGTGTGGAGAATGACAAGATATCGATGCTTCTCCGGCGCTGGTCTGCCTATGTTGCGCGTAGCGAAAAGAGACGCAAAAGAAGGGCAAACGTAGCGTGTTGCTCGATAAATCCTAGTTAAGCACTGGCGTGTTCGAGGCTTAAATACAGAGCGATAACTTTGGTGAACGGTCGTTCAAATTGCAGGTAGTGCGCTCAACGTAGAGTTGAACGAGTGTCCACAATCGTCTTTTTTCGCGGGGCGGGGTTAACTGGGAATCAAGGCCTGATTTCAGCGATGTGTTACTCCGGTGAGCTGATGAGCAGGCCACTGCAGAAGGCGGTGGTAGCGAACCGCCTGACACTACACACGCTTGAGCGTCTAGTCCTGGGGAAATGTATGGATGAAGTTTCCTGTCCTTAGGACCGACGCGAAGGAGAGGATATTTCCCTGCCATGGCTGCCACACCGCTTTCGGCTGACCCGAATCTTCATGACATTAACCTGCACGTTAAACCAGGTAAAGAACGTGCCCCCTTCTTCCGCTATATACGTATCAATTTGCCGCGGCTTACTCGCGCTTTGATTGTTGCCGTGGTGGCGCTGCAGGCCATCTTGACTTTTTATATAGCGCACACTGATTTTGTGATTTTTCCTGGGCAAGAGGTTGTTCTCTACGCGATCTCGATTTTGTGCGCCGTTTTCTCAGTGCTGGGAGCAGTAACTCGTTGGCGTATATGGGATTTTGGACTCATTCCTGCTATCGGGGCACTGGTGCTTTACTTTGGTGCACTTGCCGGAACACCACCATGGGTGTGGAACGGTGCTGACATTCACCTCGCCGCTGCCTGGAATACTGCTGCGTTCTGCGGCATTGTCTATTTAATTATTTATTGGGCTTTGGAGTATGGAGTTCTCGTAGCCTACCCCGATGATCAAGGATTTGAGGACTAAAGATGATGTTGACTGAGTTTCCCGTTTGGCTGCGTATTGAACATTTTGTCAACATACTGTTTGTCACCCTATTTATTCGAAGCGGAATCGAAATACTTGGGACCTTCCCTAAACTGCACCGCTCTATTCACACGCCTATAGGCAAGCAGTGGGCTCAATTCTCTATTAAGCAGAAACGCAAGCGTAAGTATTTTCCGGTATCTGGTGAGTACGAAAACTATAGTCCAATCATTTCTCTACCCGGGTATGGAGCCCTAGGACAGGGTCGCTATTGGCACTTCATCTCCGTGATGGGGTGGATGCTCCTGCTCGCAATCTATTGGGTGCTCTTGCTGGCCACAGGCCAATGGCGCCGCTATTGGCCAGAAAGCTGGGGTGTCTTCGCACAAGCGTGGGATGACTTAGTCCACTACCTGGGTTTTCAGATTCCGACCGCAATGGATGGGTATCCCTTTAACGCTATCCAACAGCTGTCTTATGGTTTTGTCATCCTTATTCTTCCTCTATGGATGATTGTGACTGGCATGTTCCAATCGCCAGCGATTAATAATCACTTCCCACGCCTCTCTAAGGCTATGGGAGGGCGGCAAGTCATTCGTACCCTGCACTTTTGGGGCCTTTGTGCTTACCTCGTGTTTATTGTCATCCACGTAGGCATGGTGATCATGCATGGCTACGGACATGAGGTATCCAAGATGGTCTTCGGCCATAGTGCACAGCCGGTTGCCGGTGGAATCATTTTCACTCTGGGGCTAGTGCTCATTGTCTTCATTCATATTTGGGCCACCAAGACTTCTTTGGAAAAACCGGCGGTAGTAGCGAAGCTACACAATATAGTGGTACGTCCTTTTACGCGCTTCCTGCGGGCCAAAGCTTTTTCGCGCCAGCGTGGCGTCTATGCCGACTCCGAAGTGACACAAGCGCCTCATCATCGTGCTTCCGGAATGCCGCCGGGTACCGAAGAATATATGGCCTTGGTGTGCAACGACTTTGAGAAGGACTACGTCCTAGAGATCGGCGGTTTAGTGGAAAAGCCAATGCGCTTGTCCTTAGCAGACCTGCGCCGACTCTCCGCGGGGTATTCGCAAAATACCGTGCACCATTGTGTTCAGGGTTTTACCTCCTTGGGCAAGTGGGAGGGCGTACCGCTGGCGCAGTTATTGGATTTGGTTAAGCCGCTTGAGGGTGCCTCGGACGTCGTGGTGCACAGTTTCCAAAATATGACGCGTGACGATGACAACTACAACGGTTCTTATTATTACGAGTCCATGCCAATGGAAGAGGCCCGCCAGCAGGAAACGCTCATCGCTACCGGCTACGACGGCGGGGAAATCCCTATCAAGAACGGTGCGCCTATGCGCTTGCGTCTAGAAACCTCGACCGGTTTCCGGTCCGCAAAGTGGCTGGACCGTATCGAGGTAGTTAACCGATTCGACATCATAGGCAATGGTCGTGGTGGGTTCTTCGAAGACACCGATAGTTATGACCGCCTGCAAATGCTCTAGGAGTTGTAATGTCTCGAGCACTTTATGAAGATTTATATTTGAGCGCCGAGCAGGTGCAACGGGTGCGCGACTATATCCGCCAGGTTGATTTTCATCTACCTGGGGCTACAAGCGCGGATTTCAGCATTAACCCGCATGCGCGCTACTTGGGATATATGTTCCAAGGCGAAGACTTGGAATCCTATGGAGTGGGACTCCAGTGCACCGCGCCGGGAATGGAACATATGCGTACCTTTATTCGTATGTCGCGCGGTCAGCTGCTTGGCGATGATAATGCTCCAGCACTCCCTGTGAATGAACCAGTCTTGGCTTCTGAAGCCATGACATTGAACCGATTCTATGCCAAAGAATCAGTTCCGCTGCGCCATGGGGAAGACACCTACACCAGTGACAACGGTGCGGCGGGGGCGGATATGGATTTGGCAATGTTGGAACAGCAGCTTCGTGACATAATCGCCTTTCATAATGGTGAGCCAGTGCCCGGCAACCAGGAAATCCTAGATTTACGCATTTACTGGGGGACGCTCCTAGCGGGTCGGTATCCCCGGCTTCAGTACCTTCAGCAGACCGGCCGCCTATCTTCGCTTCAAGCAGATCGTTTGTGCAATTTAGAGGCGCAAATCAATGCAGTAGAGGATATTCTGCAAGCTTTAGGTTTACCGACCTTAGAGGATTTGAAGAGGCCCAAACGCGAAGATGGCTAGTGTGAGTTAAATCCCCACATGCGCCAGCTGCGCGCGGGTGATGACACTGTTCCAATCCTCGAAGTCTTCGAGGGGAGCGCATAGGCCTTCCCAAGTGGTAACGGCGACGCCCCGGGCCTTGAGCTCGAGCAGTAGCAGCTCGCGGTCGCCAGAAGAGGCTAGGCGGTGGATCTCGTTATGGGTGATATCGCCGTCGGCACCTACACCCACGTTGCCGATGAGACGGAGCCGGGGAGTGGTGCCGGGGCCGCAGTGGGAACCTGAGACGGCGTCGGCAAGCACGCCTGTGAGGCCGGCAAAGCGTCGAAGTAGACCGAATGGTGCGGTGCATTCGGTAATGAGGTCCACACACATGCCAGCGCTGATAAGCTTTTCGACGGTGGATAGGGCTGCCGCACCTTCCCCGATGATGGCTATACGCTGCACGGAAGTACCTCCTTGTGTGGGGTGTGGCCACCCCGTAATAGACTGGCTTGTCTGTAAATCTAGTCCGCTTGGTACGGATTGGAAACTTTTTATTCGCAGCTCCCGCCAAGCTCAGCGGCTTTTCGCGCACAATCCGCTGCACCGCCCCAGGGTTTTGCCTAATGTGTGACGGCATGAACCCAACAACGAACCTGCTGGACGGCGGCAAGAACTACCGCGACCCCAGCATCTCCCCGGAGGGCACGCGCGATACCGCGCCGCTGGACGCCGAGGTAGCCGCGCGCAACCAGCAACTGGTAGACCAGTGGGCGGATAAGCTGCACGATGCCTCTGCCGAAACCATCACCGAATGGGCAGCCGAGCACGCCCCCGGCCGCCTTGCGGTGACCATGTCTATGGAAAATACGGTCTTGGCCGAGCTCGCCCACCGCGCCGGGCTCGATGCGGACCTGCTTTTCATCGATACCGGCTGGCACTTCCCGGAAACCCTCCAGGTGGCCGATGAGGTAGAAAAGCGTTACCCGGACCTGCCCCTGGTGCGGGTGCTTCCGCTTTTGAGCCCGGAAAAACAAGATGAGGTCTACGGCCCGCGCCTTTATGCCCGCGATACCGCTGCCTATAACCGCATGCGCAAAGTCGAGCCGCTGAATATGGCGATGGACCCGTATGCCGGCTGGGTCACCGGTCTGCGCCGGGCCGATTCCGAGCACCGCGCGAGCGCCCCGGCGCTGAGCCTCGACCGCACCGGACGGTTGAAGATCTCGCCCATCATCACCTGGGATTTAGACGATACAGACCGCTATATCGAGGACAACGACCTCATCATCCACCCACTTACCTTGCAGGGGTACCGCTCCATCGGCTGCGCTCCGCTGACTTTCCCAGTTGGTGAAGGCGAAGATGCCCGGTCCGGGCGCGTATTTGCAGACGGCAAGACAGAATGCGGGTTACACGAATAATGAGCACACTTTCTCCACACTTAAAAGACCTAGAAAACGAGTCCATCCACATCCTGCGCGAGGTGGCCGGCCAATTCGATAAGGTTGGCATCCTCTTTTCTGGCGGCAAGGATTCCGTTGTTGTATTCGAGCTGGCCCGCCGCGCCTTCGCCCCGGCCACGGTGCCATTTGAGCTCCTCCATGTCGATACCGGGCACAACTTCCCCGAGGTCATCGATTTCCGCGACCGCCTCGTCGAAGAATCCGGTGCCCGCCTGCACGTCGCCCGCGTCCAAGATTGGATTGACCGCGGCGATCTGCAGGAGCGCCCCGATGGCACCCGCAACCCACTGCAGTCGGTGCCGTTGGTAGAGACCATCGCCGAGCGCGAGTATGACGCCGTATGCGGCGGCGCCCGCCGCGATGAGGAGCGCGCCCGTGCCAAGGAGCGCATCTTCTCCATCCGCGATTCTTTCGGCGGCTGGGATCCCCGCCGCCAGCGTCCCGAGCTCTGGGATCTGTACAACGGCGGCAAGATGGCCGGTGAAAACGTCCGCGTTTTCCCCATTTCCAACTGGACCGAGTCCGATATTTGGGAATATATCGGCGCCCGCGAACTCGAGCTGCCCTCCATCTACTACTCCCACGAGCGTGAAGTATTCAAGCGCAATGGCATGTGGCTAGCCCCTGGTGAATGGGGCGGCCCGGCTGAAGATGAGGAGCTGGAAACCCGCACCGTGCGCTACCGCACCGTGGGCGATATGTCCTGCACCGGCGCCGTGGAATCTACCGCATCGACGCCGGATGAGGTGCTCGCGGAGATTTCCATTTCCACCCTTTCTGAGCGCGGCGCCACCCGCGCCGATGACAAACTCTCCGAGTCCGCCATGGAGGACCGCAAGAAGGAAGGATACTTCTGATGACGACCACCCTCGCGCCGAATGTCGGCGCCCTCAAGCAGCGCGATACCCTGCGCCTGTGCACCGCCGGCTCCGTCGATGACGGCAAGTCCACCTTCGTCGGCCGTCTACTCTACGACACCAAGTCCGTGCTCGCGGACCAGGTCGAGTCCATGGAGCGCACCTCCACCGACCGCGGCTTCGATGGCATGGACCTTTCCTTGCTTGTCGACGGCCTGCGTGCCGAGCGCGAACAGGGCATTACCATCGACGTGGCTTATCGCTACTTTGCCACAGATAAGCGCACCTTCATCCTCGCCGATACCCCGGGGCACGTGCAGTACACCCGCAATACGGTCACCGGCATGTCTACCTCGCAGGTAGTAGTGCTTCTTATCGACGCCCGCCATGGCGTCGTCGAACAAACCCGCCGCCACCTCAACGTCGCCGCGCTCCTAGGCGTGCGCCACGTGGTCCTTGCGGTGAACAAGATTGACCTCGTGGACTACGATGAGCAGGTCTTCCGCGAAATCGAGTCCGAGTTCAACCAGATCGCCGCGCGCTTAGACATCACCGATACCACCGTCGTGCCGATTTCCGCGCTCAAAGGCGATAACGTGGTTGAGCGTTCCGCCAATATGGAGTGGTATACCGGCCCGACCGTTCTTGAGGTCCTCGAGACCGTCCCCGTCGCCTCTGGCCGTGCCGATGAGCTGGATTTCCGTTTCCCCATCCAGTACGTCATCCGCGAGCACGCTTCCGATTACCGCGGCTACGCCGGCCGCGTGAAGGCTGGCTCCATCTCAGTAGGCGATGAGGTTGGCCTTCCCGAAGGCCGCACCAGCACCGTCACTCAGATCGACACTGCCGATGGCCCCGCCGACTCCGCCGCCACCGGTGACTCCGTGACGCTCCTGCTTGCCGACGACATCGATCTCGCCCGTGGCGATCTCATAGCCGGACCTCAGCGCCCCGCGGCCACCCGCGAATTCGACGCCACAGTCGTCGGTCTGACCGAAAAGGACATCAAGCCCGGACAGATGCTCAAGCTGCGCTATGGTTCCTCCCTAGTCAAGGCCCGCATCGCCGCCGTCACTCGCACCCTGGATCTCGATGGCGTCTCCGATGTGGAGGATCCCGAGTCCGTCACTATGAACGACATCGCCCACATCACCATCCAGACCCAAGCGAAGCTTCCCGTCGAGGACTACGCCGCCCGCGGCGCAGTGGGCAACTTCCTGCTCATCGACCAGTCCTCCGGCAACACTCTCGCCGCCGGCTTCGTGGGCCATCGCCTGCGCTAGTCTTCCTTCGCGCCGCTGCTGCTCTCACTCCTGTCATCGCGCATCATAATGGTGCCCGTGACTCCGAGCAGCAGTGGCGAGGAGAGCCCCAGCACCGTAGCTTCTGCTACGGTCAGGTTCACGATCAGCAGTAGAACCGCCGCCACCAGAGCGAAGACTCCAAATTTCTGCTGAAACGTCTTTTCCTTCATTCCGATCTCTCCTTCCGCCAAATACCGGCCACGATAACTACCGCCAGCTTTCCGTGAAAGCCCATAACGTATCCATTCAATGGGCTCGCACACCCGTGGAGGATTTGCCTCACCGCACGGTGACCGTCCCTCGATCAAAACAAGCACGCTTGGCCTCGGTCTAGTACGGTGGTACGTCCCCAGACATAATTACCTTTTGCGCGCCTTCATCCCAACGGAAATCGGCTTGGGTCCTCCCTGATGCTGCAGCATTGCCCTCACCATCCTTTGGCCAGCGGTAGGTAACTGCAATTTCGGAATCATCTACGCGGCTAATTCGCGGAGAAAAGCCATATGCCTTAGCAGTTGCCGTTCCCAGATACTCACCTTTGTGGAAAAGCAGAATGTGATACGGCGAGGAAACAGTCGCCCCTTCAAGCGTCACAGTAATCCATGAAAGAGCTGCACATGGATCGTATTGAGAGGAAGAAGGACCCCACGGGGCATCAAGTCCTGGATAAGGCTCTACCTGCGGAATGGCCTTTTCATAGGCGGTCTCGGCAGTATCTGAGCCGCACTCAGGAGACCCGTCGTTGCCTTTACCTCGACGTGGCATGCTCTTTTCCTGTTCCTCCTCTGGGGGAACTTCCGCGACGGTAGTGGTCTTCTGGGAGGGCTTTTCCTCGGTCGTTTCGTTAGCAGAAGAAGTGGCTGCATCTGCTTCTGAAGTGGCTTCCCTAGCTGCAGAGAAGGTTGGTGAATCCCCTGAATCTCGGGAATCGCTTCCACAAGCTGCTAAAGAAAGGCAGAGGATGCCGACGCTAGCTACTGCTGCGGCGGAGCGCGAATGATGTATGAAGCGGAGGCGGGTATTCAGCATGATCTGGCTTCCTTCCACGGAGCTAAGCGTAGGGAGCTGTTACTACCGAGAGTAGCAACAGCTCCTATCAAGAAATACTGAAATGCAGTTGTGCGCTTCCTTCTATCCCGTGGGCGGGACATCTCCAGACATGATGACCTTTTGCTGGGCCTCATCCCAGCGAAAGCCAGCTTGGGTGGTCCCTGAGCGGTTGGCGTTTCCCTCGCCCTCACGCGGCCAGTGATAGGTCACCGCGATTTCGGAATCACTCACCCGCTCAATGGTGGGGGCGAAGCCATAGGGCTTGGCCGTTGCAGTGCCCAGGTATTCGCCGTGATTAAACAGCATGATGTGGAAGGGTGAAGAACTGCTTCCCCCTTCAATCATCAGGGTCTCCCACGATAGGGAGGCGCAGGGATCATAGCCAGAGGAGTCGAACAGTTCCCAGCCGATGGTCTCCCATAGGGGCACCTGCGATACGCCCTGAGCAAAAGCGGACTGTGCATCGTCAGAACCGCAAGATGTGTCGGGTTCTGGCGCGGCTTCCGGTTTGGAAGCGGGGTCTTCGTCGTCTAAGAGGACGTTAGGTGGCACCGGACGAGTGGTTTTCTCGTCCCTCGCAGCAGGGGTAGAGGATGTTTCTTCCTGCGGGGCGTCGTCGTCTTCTTTTGTTGTCGACGTCGGCGCAGTGGCCAGCGAAGGTTCTGGTGGCGTGGATTCTGGAGATTCTGCAGTACAAGCGGTGAGGACTAGGCCTGCAAGCAAACTGCACACCGGCAGCGTACGCTTAGGCATCGTTCGCTGCCTTAAGGCCCATGGTCTTGCGAATGGACCAGATGAACTCGCCCAGTACGAGCAGGAGCGGAGTCGCGATAAGGGTCTTAATTATCGAGGCAGCGAAGTCAGCGGTTCTCGCTTCGAGATTAGAAGAATCAAAAAGCAGGCTCATTGCAGTGGTGTCGCCAGCAGTGTTAGCCAGGGAGAGGCCGCGAATGCCGGCTATCAGCCACATCAGCAGCAGAATTCCCCAAATCACACACCACATGATGGACTGGCAGCGTTGGCGAGCGGGGGTGACCGGGAAAGCCATATTGCTGAAGTCAACGGTGAACTGCTTTTTGGAGCTACTGAAACCGGTGTTATTGGAGGCAGCCTGCTGACTAGCGGTGTGGGCAGGCCATCCTTGTTGCGGTTGACGTGTATGTGCGGCGGTGTATCCGGGTGCCGGAGTGTAGGTGCCGGTTGCTTCCGGGGAAGGTGTTGCGTGCTTGGCAGCAAGGCTAGAGGAATCAGTAGCACTTGCAGCAGGTAGAGCTGCGATATCGCGGATACGCGCGATGTCTACTTCTGGGCCGGTAGGATTGGCGAGTTCCTTGTCATACTTCGTCCGGCGGTGTCCAACAGAGAAGATCTCCCGAGCGGTGGTGAGCTCGTCTCGAGCTGCCGTATTTTCTGGGCTGAGTTGCGCCAGCTTGGCGTCGATATCAGCTACCAGCTGAGTAGAGTCCGCGGAGGGGTCGAGGGAGAGAGAATCGTAGAGGTTGTAGTGAGCCACGGGATGGTCCTTTCAGATGCGGGGTGGAAAACGTCGGGGAGGCAGGTGGAGGGATAAGGAATGAGAGGACGTGAGTTAACAGGGGTCAGAGAAATCTGCGTTGTTATTGAGAGATCGGGCATTGCCGCCATATTTAGCCTTCAGCGAGCAGACCTTGTCCACACTGTGGCCGGCTTCGTAGACAATGGCATAGACGGTGCCGCCTTCGACATGGCTGCGTAGGGAGCTACATGCGGAGCCGGGAATAATCTTGGAGCCCGGGTATTTTTTGTGTACTCGGTAGGGTTCAGAAATCGGGTCAGTCGCTGGCGGGATAATGACTGATTCCGCGATGAGCACGTAGCGGCCGTCGCATTCGCCGTACCAGTAATCTTCAGGTGGAAATTCCTCTTCGGCGGTAATGGGCTTGTCGCGAACCTTCGAGGTCTGAGTTTGCTGGGCTTCGCAGAGCTTGAGTTGGTTGGTCAGATCCTTGGGGGCGCCGGCTTTGTCCAGTTTCTCTTTGTCGTAGCAGCTATTGACGGAATCGCCGGATGTGTTGTCAGTGCGGTACAACTTCCAATCATTATCGGTCCAGTAAAACAGTCCGTAATTGGAGGACTGCTTTTGTGCGAGGTACAGCCAGGTTCCATCACAAAAAAGCTGAAGCGTGTCGATAGGGGAGTCCATTATGTCGTTAGCTAGTGTTCCACACTTTTCCTCTGTGGAAGGCCCAGCGCTTGTGTTCCGAGACGGCTTAGCCTCATGTTTCTTTTCGGGTGAGCTTTCTTTTTCCCCAGTCGGTTGTGGGGTGGTTTCTTCGCTGCTGGCTTCTTGAGCCTGAAACCCCGGTTCAGCGCCGCTTGCGTCCTCAGAATCTTTGCTTGTCATCAGCGCCCAGGCACCTCCGCCGATCAGCGCGATAATGGCTAGAGCGGCAACGACAATAATTGCGGTGCGCTTGCCTTTGCCTGAAGAGCTGGTGTTTGTTCCTGTACCGGGGGCCTGTACAGGGGAGGCAGATTCGTTCGAATCTGAATATGGGGTTGAATCTGATGAACCCCAAGAATTCTTGTCGTTCAAAGGTAATGCTCCTTTGTGCGCTGTCCAGAGAGAAAATTGCGAAAGAAAGCGAATGACTAAGGATCATTCCGTGTCATACTATAGACATAAGGGTGCCAAGAATTCTCTCGAATTGGACTATGAAAGGGGAATTTGCAACGAAATGCGTCTTTCACGATGTAACCCTTAAGGAATAAGGTTGTCATCTGTTGGGCGGCCGAGAATCAACGGTGGCGAAGCGGAGGAGTCCCAAGATCCTCTAGGCAGGCTTCTACACAATGTTCTTGCTCTGCGAAAGGGACGCAATGGAAGACGGCCACAAGACCAATGTCTGGCTTAATCCCAAGCATGACCAAAAAATATTTCCCCAATGAGGGGGAGAAAGGAGCCCTCGTGGGGCTGGACCGCAATCTCAACGCTGCGGAACTACATGCAACTCGCAACCGGGTGAGCGTGTCCCCGGATCTCATCCGCCGCTTGGGTGGACCCCTAGGCTATGACGCGATCGAGGCCTTTGGCTCCGCAGCACAGGCGGAATTGAGCAAGGTCTTTGATTTGGGAGACATCATCGACCTGATGTTGCTTAGCCAATTGCCGGATATGGAGGTCGCGCCGAGTGTGGAGCAGCAGGTGGAGGGGGATATCGCCAAGCAGTTGCTGCGGCGCATTAGCGCGGGTGATTACTTGACGCGCCAGCAAGTACATGACCGTCTGCCGCGGGCGACGGTGATGCTCTACCGCATGGGGCATCCGCGGCTGTGGGCTTTTGCCGCGCGCCAACGCCTTCCCAAGGACGCAGAAAAGGCTATCCCGGAGTCCTTTCACCGCGATATTACCGGGCCGTATACGACGCCGGAGGAGGCATGGCTGGGCATGTATGTGGCCGATGCTACTCGCCTGGGCAAGCTAAATACGCAGGTAGAAGATGCGGGACTCGAGGAGGACAGGCAACAGCGCTTGCGATTAGGAATGAGCCTAGCTGATACCTACCGCCAAGTCTGGAGCTCCGCGCGTGGCCATTGGCGAGTTAGCCCCCAGACGCGCTACATCGTGCCCTCGCGCTTTGGCTATTGCCCCTTTGTCTTTCGTGTGGCCGAGGGCGGGTGGCGCCGCGATTCCTTCGATGGGAGCCACGATCGCTTTATGGCCACTGAAGGCTATTGGATTGACGTGGAGCGCGAGCGACTCATTCACCTTGGCGCGCCTGATCCCCACGACGCCTGGCTGCCCACGGCGCGGGTGGCGGCCGAAGCTCCCACGGAGGCCGACCTGGCGGTCGCGCGCGTGCTCAGCGGGAACATTATCGCACTCGGCGCTGGCCAGAAGAATATTACGATTCGCCTGCGCCAGAAGAACCGCACATTGAACTTTGACTAGGGCGGGCAGGTATTCTCACAGGCATGGAGAATCTCAACGGACGCACCCTTTTCGTCGCCGCTGTCGATGCGGAAGCCGCGCACATTCCGGAGGGCGAGCCCCTGCTCATTACTGGGATCGGCACGGTTCCGGCCGCCATGGCCTTAACGGAGGCTCTTGCCGACGCCCGCGCTAACGGCGCCCTTCCCGATCGCGTGGTCAATATCGGCACGGCCGGCGCGCTTGTCGACGGCATGGCTGGCGTCTTCGAAGTAGATAAGGTCACCAAACACGACTTCAAGCTCGAAGTGCTTACCGATATCAATCGCTACCTGCTGCCAGAGGTCATCGAGCTCGAGACCTCCGGCCGCTTGCCAGTTCGTGGGCTGGCCACGGGCGATATGTTTGTCTCCGATACCGCCTTGCGCACTGAGCTGGCCAAAAAATCCCAGCTCTGCGACATGGAAGGCTATTCCATTGCCGCAGTATGCCAGCGCTTCGACGTGCCCTGCACCCTGCTCAAGCAGGTCTCCGATTCCGCGAATGAGGAGTCTAAGGGCACCTGGGCCAACGTCCTCGACCGGGGCGCGCGCCAGCTCGCCTCGGCCGCTACGGACTTAGGCTTTCTGCGCTAAAAACTAAAGCGCGCCGGCGAAGGGCTGGCGCGCTTGTGGCTGAGTCTTAGTTCAACGGGCTCATTGACTGGTAGAGCTGTTCTACCTTGTCGCGTGGGGTCTCGTCATGTTCGTAGGTGACGTCGCTGAAGTCTTCAGGATCATCCTTGGAGCCGGTGATGATGTCTATATCTGAAGGGTCGACTTCCCCGGAGCGCAGTGCAGCCATTTCGGCGTGGTAGCGCACGACAACGGCGATGGTTGCGGCCACGGGGACGGCGAGGAAGGCGCCGACGATGCCGGCCAGGGTAGAGCCGACGGTGACGGAGAGTAGGACAACGGCCGCGTGCAGTCCCATGGCCTTGGATTGGAGCAGTGGTTGTAGGAGATTTCCCTCAACCTGCTGGACGATGATGATAAGGGCCAAAGCAAGAAGTGCGTTGGTCAGGCCGTTGGATACCAGCGCAATGATGATGGCGAGGGCACCGGCGGTTACGGCGCCGATGATGGGGATGAAGCTAGCGAAGAACGTCACCACAGCGATGACGAGCGCTAGCGGAACTTGTAGCGCCCACAGGCCAAGGCCGATGAGAACTGCGTCCACCATGGCCACCGCGGCCTGCGCCTGGATAAAGCCAGACAAAGTCTTCCAGATGCGGGAGCCGAGTTCCGTGACGTGCCAGCCGGTGGAATTGCCGGTGTACTTGCGCAACCAAGGCAGGAATTTGTCGCCGTCCTTGATAATAAAGAAGGTGACAAAGAGCATGATCAGTGCGGCCACAACGATGGAGCTGGCCATGGAAAAGCCGGAAATAACGCCGGTGGCGATGGTGGATGCTTGGCCCTTGGCAAACTTGACCGCGTCTTGGAGCACGGATTGCAGCTGGTCACTCTGGATATCGAGGGGGGACTTTTCCACCATCTCCGTCAGCTGGTTAATGCCGTCTTCGGCTTGGTCAATGAGCGTCTGGCTTTGGCTGGTGACTACCGGGGCCATGGCAGCAAAGACGCCGCAGAAGATGATGATGAGGCCGAGCAGAGTGCTCACCGCCGCGAGCGAGCGGGGAAATCCCTTTCCCTGCAGCCAGGCACTGACTGGGTAGAGCACCGTGGAAACGAGGACGGCGAGCAAAACCGGCAGCAGGCCTACCCAAATGAACTTGAGCAGGTAGCCGGCTAGCGCTAGGCCGGCGACGATGAGGATAAAGACGACTGAGACCTTGGCCATGGTGCGGAAGTCCTTGGCCAGGATGGCAGATTTATCGTCGCGTTCGGCTGGGTACTCGCTCGCGGCCTCGGCGCCGAGGTGTGCGTCATCATAAGCGACGAGGGTATGCGAATCTTCCTCGCCTGGCTTCTGGATCTGTGTTGCGGTGCCTTTTTCCTGCGCAGACGGGCGCTGGGCCTCGTCGCGGGAAGAGGAATTATGTGACGTAGACATTGCTTACTACTATGCCACACAAAATCCGCAGCGCATATATGAAAAAGGAGGTAGCGGCCCACGGGCGGGGCGCTACCTCCGCGCAGTTCCTTTAATGGGGAACTGCAATGCGGCGGGGACCTATTCGTCGCGCAGGTTACCCACGTTGCGGATAATGCCGAAGCGGTGCATGGTCACGGAGACTGCCTGCTCAAGGAGGTAAGGAAGGAGCTCGCGGCGGCCGTCGGCAAGCACGGGCTGGTCTAGAACCACGGAGTTGGAACGCACCGCGGCCTCGTAGATGGAATCCGGCACGGTGCCCAGGGCGCGCACGCGGGAGGAGGGGTCATTGGCCACGTCGGTGGCAAAAGCCTCGTCGGTGATGGCCTTAACATCGAAACCGAGGTCCTGCAGCTGGGCGGCAACCTCCGGCGTGGCGGAAATCTCCGTCGCGGTACCGGTAATTGCGGCAGCCAGCACCTGACGAGCAACTTCGCGCAGCTCATAGTCTTCTCCCACACGCACACGCAGCTTGGTCAGCAGCGGGCGGTAGCGGAAGATATTGGCCTCAGAGACTAAACCTGTGCGGTCGTGGTTGCGACCAAACTCCTCCTGCCAAGCCACCTGGTCCAGCTCAGCGGCGCGCCATAGCCAAGTGATGTCTTCCTCGGAGAGCTTGCCGGAGAGGTTATCGCGCAGGCGGTGCAACGCGGCGAGGCTAGCTGGGGCAATGTCCACATTGCGTGGCTTGAGCTCGCCATCGGTCCATTCCCCCATCTGCGCCACGTAGTTCGGGCCGCCGGCCTTAGCACCCGGACCCATAACGGACTTCTTCCAACCGCCGAAGGACTGGCGCTGCACAATCGCGCCGGTAATGCCGCGGTTGACGTAGGCATTGCCCACCTCAACGTTGTCGATCCAGTACTCAATCTCGGCGTCGTCAAGCGAGTGGATGCCACCGGTCAGGCCGTAGCCGGTGTCATTTTGCCAGGCGATGGCTTCTTCCAAGGTATCGGCGTACATGATGCCAAGGATGGGACCGAAGCACTCATTCTTGTGGTACCAGGAGCCTGGCTTTACGTTATCGCGAATGCCCGGGGACCACAGGGTGCCTTCCTGGTTGAGCTTTTCCGGCTTGAGCAGCCACTTCTCACCCGGCTCGAGCTGGGTCAAACCGCGCAGGAGCTTCTCGCTCGGCTCTTCCGCCAGGCCGTTCATGGTGGTGGTGATATCGAAGCCCGGGCCCGGCTTGAGGGTCTTAACGGCATCCAGCAGCTGGGTGCGCAGGCGCTCTGACTTACCCGCCGCGTCGACGAAAATGACCAGGGAGGCCGCCGAGCACTTCTGGCCGGAGTGGCCGAAGGCGGAGTTGTAGAGGTCATCGATGGCCAAGTCTGGGTCCGCCGCTGGGGTGATGATGAGCGCGTTCTTGCCGGAAGTTTCTGCCATGATATTCATCTTCGGCTTCCAGGAACGGAAGAGCGCGCCGGTATCGGAGGCGCCGGTGAGGATGACATTGTCCACGTCATCGTGGGAGAGCAGCGCCTTGCCGGCCTCGGCTTCATCAGTAAGCACCAGCTGCACCAGATCCGGGTCCAGGCCCTGCGCCGCAAGGGCGGTGCGGAAGGCCTCTACTACGAGCTTGCCGCAGTGAACTACCTGCGGGGCTGGCTTGACAATAACCGCCGAGCCGGCCGCCAAGGATGCCGCAATGCCGCCGGTGGGAATGGCGATGGGGAAGTTCCATGGCGGAGTTACCACGGTGACGGTGTGCGGGGTGAACTGAGAGTAAGACTCCTCCAGCAGGCGCGCGGATTGGCCGTAGTAGGTACAGAAGTCAATCGCTTCCGAGACCTCAGGGTCGGTCTGGGTAACGGTCTTATTGGCCTCATATGCAGCCACGGAGATGAACTTACCGCGTTGGGAAGCAATCTCGTCCGCGACTGCCTCGAGGGCCGCGGCGCGTTCGGCGGCAGGTCGCTTGCCCCACTCGGTGCCGAGCTCTTTGGCGCGGGCGATGTGGCCTTCTACAGCGGCTGGGTCGGTGACCTCCGCGATGCCGTGCTCGCCTGGGTTGCGCTTGAGCGCTTCCTGGGCCCACTGACGGTTCGGGGCGAGAGCCGGGTCAGTATCGGCCTCGTTGGTAAAGCGGCCGGTGCGCGGTGCCTGGCGGCCATCCTCCTCGAGGCGGTTCTGGGTGCGACGAGCGCCAGCGAAGGTGTCCCAGCGCTTGGCGACGGCCCGACGGAACGTCTCCTCCTGGTCCGCAAGCGGCTCCTCACCCGGGGCGAAGAGCGCGTAGAGGAAGTTCTGCGGCGCGGAGTTCTCCTCCAAGCGGCGCACCAGGTAAGACACGGCGACGTCGAAGTCTTCTGCGTGGACAACCGGGGTATAGAGGATCTGGCGGCCCTCAAAGACCTCGCGCACTGCGGCCTGCTGCGCTGGGGACATGCCCTGTAGCATCTCGGAATCCAACATGTGCAGCACGCCGCGCTTCTTGCCCAGCTCATAGGCCATTGCTGCGGTGTAGAGGTTGTGGGTTGCTACACCGATGCGGACGCTATCGGCGTACTCTTCGCGCAGGATGAAATCCAATAGGCGGTAGTAGTTGGCGTCTACGTCGAGCTTGTTGGTGTAGGTAGCCAGCGGCCAATCGTGGACCTCGCCCTGCACGGTTTCCATGGATAGGTTCGCACCCTTTACAATGCGCACCTTCACCTTGCCGCCGCCCTTAGCCACGCGTTCCTTGGCAAATTCAGCGACATCCTTGAGCGCATCGAAGGTATCAGGTAGGTAAGCCTGCAGTACGATGCCGGCATCCAGAGTGAGGAATTCCGGCTCGCTGAGCAGTTCTTTGAATAGGCGGATGGTCAGGTGGAGATCGTGGTACTCCTCCATGTCCATATTGATAAAGACCTTGTCGGTGCGGTCAGCCGCAGCCTGGTACAGCGGACGCAGGCGCTCCTTGAGGCGCTCTACCGAGCCATCGATATCCCATTGATTGAGCTGAGCCACCATGGAGGAAGCCTTGACCGAAACGTAGGTAACGCGCGGGTTCTGGATGAGCTTGAGGGTGCGCTCCGCGCGGGACTTAGCCTCTTCCTCACCGAGCACGGCCTCACCCAGCAGGTTGAGGTTGAGCTGTTCGCCGGATTCGGCGGCCTTGTCCAAGATTTTGTTAAGCGCATCAGACTCGGCATCCAGAACCAGGTGGCCAACCATCTTACGCATGTACAGGCGGGCAACCGGCATGACCAGGTTGGGCAGGATTGGGCCGAAGAAGCCACCGGCACCAACGAGCGCACCATTGATGCTGCCCAGGAACGACGGGTCATAGTGGGAGGAAATATCCTTCAGTGCATGTGCGGCAACCTTGTCATCTTCTGGACGCATGACGCGGTCGACGAAGTCCATGGTGAACTTCACGCCGTCGTCATCGCGCAGCAGGTCCGCGAGCTGTTCGGTGGCCTTATCTTCTTCGTCCGCAGTGGACTTCAACCAGTTGTGGGCGCGGCTGATAGCTGCAGGCAGGACTGCTTCCACATCATCAGAGATGGGCAAGCGGGTATTAGCAGGAGAAGTCATATGGGTTCTACCTCTATTTCAAACGGGGCACATCCTAGACACCACCCTTCACGCGGGCGTGAAGGTAGATGAATCTGCGCCGGTCTGGAACTGCCGGGCGATATAGCGTCTGGTGGGTGAGCAGTGAGCTTTGTAGTGCTGCAGAGTGCAAGCGGGTGAGGAGCGAACACGCGGGTGCGCGCGACGCAATGTGAGGGTCGCAGGGATTCGGTATGAAGTGCGATGTTCAGCGGGCCTTTATGCGGGCCGAATGCGGACGGGAGGCCTATCGCTGCTGCGACGAACGCGCGCCAGGTTGGTGTTCAACACTCACCTGCTTTCTATGACATGGCTATGGGGACTATAGGAAGAAACGCGAGCGCCAAGGCGCTCTTACGTGCGGCAACCCTGCAGGTTCAGACTCCGATTGTTGCCTGGGAAATACTATGAACTTTTGTGTTGCCGTAATTATAGGGAAGCGCCAAACGTGATGCTAGTCTCTTTTGGAAAACTGTATACGGGGGGTAGAAAAACAAAAAATAAACCCCAGCATGTGGGGTTCAGGGGGGTATTGACTCATTCGGGGGTAGTCTACCCCCGGATTGTCCGACAATCGGGGTTTAAGAACCGTAGCCGGCCTTGAGGGCTTTCACTGCCAGCTCGAGGCGGGACTTAGCGTGGAATTCACTGAGCAGGGTGGATACATATTTCTTCACCGTACCCGGTGCGTAGTGCGTGCTCTTGGCAATTTCTTCATTGGACTTGCCTTGGCAGACCAGGTCTAGAACCTGCTCTAAAGCAGGCGAGATGTGGCGGCTGTCCTTAATTTGCGCGGTAGCGGCGGCTACATCGGCATCACTTCTCTCAGTGTTCCAATCAGGAAGCTGCTTAAAGAGGCGGGTGAGGGATTGCGGGGTGACAACAGTGCCGCCGCGTACAGCCTCACGCACGGTATCTAAGATGTAGACCGGCTTGGAGCTTTTCAGAATATAGGCCGCAGCTTTATTGGACATGACCTCTTTGAGAGTTTCATCATTGTCCATCGCGGTCATCGCGACAAAGACCGGCGGATTTTCCAGCTTGTTAACCTCGCGCAAGAGGGTAGTGCCATCCATCTCGGGCATGTGAATATCAGCCACGATCACATCGAAGTCTTGCTCATTCAGAAGCTCGAGGGCGACCTTGCCATTTTCTGCGGTGGCGCGCACCTCCATGTCCTCGGCCGAGGCGAAGTAGCGCCCCAGGGCCTCGAGGACAAGTGGATCGTCATCGACGACTAAGAGGGAAGTTTTTACTTCACGCACCATGGAGCTGGGCAACCAAATGCAATATCGACAGGAGATGCGTATGCCGTGGTCTCTGGTAGTTCACCAGGGGTGGGGCCGGTGCCGAAGATAGAAGAGGACAACATTAGTGGGGCGAGAAAGCTAGCGAGTGCGGCCTGCATCAAGGCGCTCCTTTTTTGAAAGTTTGAGTAGGCAGAAACAAGCGAAAGCTTAGTGTATGAATTAAGCCTTTGCTATACAACGTGGTGGAACTAACGTCGCTTGTGGGCGGTAGGCGGCAGAAATAGGTTCAATTGCCAGTTTCCGGATTCCAAATCTGTGTCCAGTCGTGCGTCAATCGTGGCTGCGATTCGGTTCATTGAGGACATGCCAATGCCGGAGGACATTTCTGTGTTCTTGCTTGTTGGTTTAGCTACGGGGTTAGTGATGGTGATGACCGTCCAGCCCATATGGGGACGAACGGAAATCAGAATCTCCGCCCCCGGTGGGGAATACTTCACTGCATTGAGGCAGGCTTCTGTGGTGATGGCTGCAATGGGCTCAAGAATTTCTTGGGGAAATTCTGGCGCAAACTCCTCGCCTGTGACCTCAACAATGGGTGACCGATTGAGACGCGAAAGACGCTCTTCTTCCTCGGAAATTAGTTGAGCGAAGCTCGTTGGTTTTGTGGTTGAACCAAAACTCATGCCGTCGTTAATCCCATCGATATTATTTCGGAGGACCTTCGTCAGTGCGCGTACTTCCGACATAGTAGAGCGCATGGAATCACTGAGCTCATCGAGTTTCTTAGCCAGTTCTGGCTGTGTGGAGTATTCGAGGCTCAGAGCTTCGAGCTGCATGGTATTTACCGTTAGGGTAGAAACAACCGAGTTGTGCAGGGTTTCTGCCAGATCGGATTGACGGCGCTTCACGTCGTTGTTCCACTCCACCATGGCAGATCTATACCGGTTTGCTGAATGGGCGAAAGTTGCTCCAATCACGCCACCGACGCTAATTAGCATTCCCCAAGTGAAGGCTGGGGCAGGGTGAATACTTAGTTCAAGCGTTTCAGGATCAATGAGTCCGCAAATCCAAAGGGGTAGGCCGATTGCAATTGTGCGGCTATGTTTGCCGTGGTAAGCAACTACGGCTAGGAAAATCGGGGCTAGAAACACCGAACAAATAAAAGGGGTTCTAACGAGAAATGTAGCGGTTAGCCAAGCGGCAATAAATGCACCTGACATACCCAACGGCCAGCGATAACCCAAAGTAGTTATCACTGTAAAAACTAGTCCAAGGATGGCTGCCGATAACTGGTGCTCTATGGGGGTAAGAAATGCGCCGAGTAGTGTCAGTGCCACACAAATCACCGCAGTTAACGCGGCCGTTCGTTGCAGGGTCATGGCCGCGCGGATGCGTTGATAATTGGGTGGCTGTGAAGGTTTCGACACGATGCGGTCCACGCCTCCTGGATGCTCAGGCTCAATGGTTAGTACCTTCTCAGTGTAGGCACCGCGAACGTGAAACAGTGATTGAAAACAGCGAAACCCCCGCACCTTCGTGCGCGGTTCCTTGTGGTGGGTTCCGAGCGGAGGAAGAAGGTGAGGGGTTTAGCTGGTCTTCATGAAGGAGTGCAGATTGCTAATTACTTAGCTTCTGCAGCAGCCTCTGCGTCATCCTTGGAGGACAGGCCCTCGAATACGGAGGACAGGCTCTCGGAGTCGGTGTTGGACTCGGAGGAGGTCTCGATGAGGCCCTTGATGCCCTTTACGAGTGCCTCGAAGTCGATGGCGGAGCTGAGGTCTACGAGGGAATCGAACATATATATTCCTTTCGGATCGGCGGAGTAAAACTACAATCTCTCTCTGGGGTAGCAGCTCTTAACTGCTGTGATTCCTAGTATGCGGCAGTGGGCGCGCGCCGCCAATCCTCTTTTGGATCCTTTCTGAGGTAACTTTTGGATCCTCTTAAGAGCATTTAAGGATCGCAGTTTGGGTATGGGGCCGTGCGAAGGGAGGGGTGAATGTGCAGGGGTGGGAAAGTGAGCGTCGGTAAGAGCGGCAGTGACCTGGGAAAAGTGGGACTTTTGAAGAAAAGTTGAGTCGTGGGGAATAACTTTTATAGGCTGCCTGTTGTAAGGATTGAGTGACACGGACTCAAGGTTGTGTGACTGGGTGTGAAAGTTCTGCTACAGTAGCGCTCGGACGCAACGAGAAGTTGAGTCACTGACAGTCAACTTTATTTATTACCCCAAGATAAAAGGAGAAGAAATCATGGGACGCGCAGTAGGTATTGACCTTGGTACGACGAACTCCGTCGTTTCCGTACTGGAAGGTGGAGAGTCCACCGTTATCGCCAACTCTGAAGGCTCCCGCACCACGCCTTCCGTCGTTGCCTTTGCAAAGAACGGCGAAATTCTGGTTGGTCAGTCCGCCAAGAACCAGGCGGTAACCAACGTTGATCGCACCATTCGCTCCGTTAAGCGCCACATCGGCTCTGACTGGAAGATCAACATTGATGACAAGGACTACACCTCCCAGGAGATCTCTGCTCGCACGCTGATGAAGCTGAAGCGCGACGCAGAGGCTTACCTCGGTGAGGACGTTACTGACGCCGTTATTACTGTTCCTGCATACTTCGAGGACGCACAGCGCCAGGCCACCAAGGAAGCTGGCCAGATTGCAGGCTTGAACGTGCTCCGTATTGTCAACGAGCCAACCGCAGCCGCTTTGGCTTATGGCCTAGAAAAGGGCGAGCAGGAGCAGACCATTCTGGTATTCGACCTGGGTGGCGGCACCTTCGACGTCTCCTTGCTGGAAATCGGCGATGGCGTGGTTGAGGTTATGGCAACCGCCGGCGATAACGAGCTGGGTGGCGATGACTGGGATCAGCGCATCGTTGACTGGCTGGTAGACCGTTTCAAGACCTCCCAGGGTGTTGACCTGACCAAGGATAAGCGCGCCGTGCAGCGTCTGCGCGAGGCTGCAGAGAAGGCGAAGATTGAGTTGTCCTCCTCCCAGCAGGCCAATATCAACCTGCCGTACATCACCGTTGACTCCGACAAGAACCCCCTATTCTTGGATGAGACTCTGACCCGTACCGAGTTCCAGAAGATTACCCAGGATCTGCTGGACCGCACCAAGGCTCCGTTCAACCAGGTCATCAAGGATGCTGACCTTTCCGTCGGCGATATCGACCACGTTGTTCTGGTTGGTGGTTCCACCCGTATGCCGGCCGTATCCGACTTGGTCAAGGAATTGACCGGTAAGGATGCAAACAAGGGCGTTAACCCGGACGAGGTCGTTGCAGTTGGCGCTGCCCTGCAGGCGGGCGTGCTGCGTGGCGAGGTCAAGGACGTTCTGCTTCTTGACGTCACCCCGCTGTCCCTGGGCATTGAAACCAAGGGTGGCGTGATGACCAAGCTCATCGAGCGCAATACCACCATTCCGACGAAGAAGTCCGAGACCTTCACCACTGCAGAAGACAACCAGCCTTCTGTGCAGATCCAGGTCTTCCAGGGCGAGCGCGAGATGGCTACCGCCAATAAGCTGCTCGGCTCCTTCGAGCTTGGCGGCATTGCTCCAGCACCGCGCGGCGTTCCACAGATTGAGGTTACCTTCGATATCGATGCCAACGGCATCGTCCACGTGACCGCAAAGGACAAGGGCACCGGTAAGGAAAACACCATCAAGATTCAGGATGGTTCCGGCCTGTCTCAGGAAGAAATTGACCGCATGGTCAAGGACGCCGAGCAGCACGCCGAAGAGGACAAGAAGCGCCGCGAGGAGCAGGAGCTGCGCAATAACGCAGAGTCCACCTCCTACCAGACCCGCAAGTTCTTGGACGACAACGCTGACAAGGTATCCGAGGACGTCAAGACCAAGGTCACCGAGGCTGCTGATGCCGTCGATGAAGCTTTGAAGGGTGATGACCTCGAGGCCATCAAGTCCGCAGTGGAGAAGCTGTCCACCGAATCCCAGGAGATGGGCAAGCAGATTTATGAGGCACAGGCTGCCGAGGCCGGTGCTGAGGGCGCTGCCGATGCTGGCGCTGCTCAGGGTGACCCGAACGTCGTCGACGCTGAGGTAGTTGACGAGGACGAGAATAAGGATGGCAATAAGTAATGACTCAGGACAGCGGAATGCCGCACAACCCAGGCGACCCGGAAAACACGGATCCGGAGGCTACCTCGGCTGACCGCGCTGAGGCTGCTGCCGAGCAGGCTGAGGAGGCCCAGGCCGCGCAGGAAGCGCAGGCCGATGCCACCGAAGAAGCCGAGCTGGATCCCACCCTCGATGCTGACCTCGAAGAAGCGCTGGCAGATGTCAACGCCGATGAGGTAGAGGCCGAAGCTGCGGGCGAAGAGCCCGCCGGCACCGGCGTTAGCGATGTGGAAGCACAGTTGGCAGAACGCACGGAAGACCTGCAGCGTCTGAATGCGGAATACACCAACTACCGTCGCCGCACCGAGCGCGACCGCCAAGCGGTAATCGAGACCGCCAAGGCCAAGGTCATCGCAGATTTCCTGCCTGTCCTTGATGACCTGGAACTGGCCGATGAACACGGTGACTTGGAAGGCCCGCTCAAGGCGTTTGCGGATAAGCTCCAGGACACTCTGGCGAAGCACGAACTCGCTGCCTTCGGTGAAGAGGGCGATGCCTTCGACCCGGAGATCCACGAGGCCGTGCAGGACTTGTCCTCAGGCGATGAGCAGGTGCTCGGCACTGTGCTGCGCAAGGGCTACCGTGTGGGCGACAGGCTCGTGCGCAATGCCCTGGTCATCATCGCGGACCCCAGCGATGAGTCCAGCAGCTCGGAAGACTCCGAGTAAATAACATAAAGGGCGCCCTGGGAACTGACTATTGACCTTCCCGCGGCGCCCTTTTACTTAACTTTATCGATTCTCTTTGAAAGGAGGAGATGCCCAGTGAGCGCTAAACCCGAATGGGCAGACAAAGATTATTATGCGGATCTGGGGGTCTCCTCGTCCGCAGATCAGAACGAGATTAAGCGTGCCTACCGCAAGCTAGCGCGTGAAAACCACCCCGATACCCACCCGGACGACCCCGCAGCAGCGGAAAGGTTCAAGAAGGTTGCGGAAGCCTACGACGTGCTTTCCGACGCCTCTGAGCGCCAGGAATACGACCAGTTCAAGATCATGCTCCGCAACGGTGGCGGTTTTGGACGGATGGGAGGCGCCGGATTTCCCGGCGGGTTTCGATCCACGCGCATGGGTGGACAAGGTGCGCAAGAATTCGACCTCTCGGACCTCTTCGGAGGATCCGCTGGAGGAGCGGCTCAAGGCGGCGGTGTTGGGGATATCTTCGGTAGCGTTTTCAACCGCGGCGGTAGTGCTGGCCACTCAGCTAAACCGTCGCGGGGGGCCGACGTCGAAACGGAAATAACCCTTGCCTTCCGCGAGGCCGCCAAGGGAACCACCATCCCCCTGGCACTGAGCGGCAATGCGCCGTGTACCACGTGCCACGGCTCTGGTTCCGCCTCCGGCAAGACCTCTACCTGTGGCACCTGTAGCGGCACCGGCTTTACCTCGGAAAACCGCGGCGCCTTCGGCTTTTCTTCCCCCTGCAAGGATTGCGATGGCACCGGCCGCCGCATCACGGACCCCTGTAAGGACTGCCACGGTACCGGCACGGTTCATCGCACCCGCAATATCACCGTGCGCATCCCGGCCGGGGTCATCGATGGCCAAAAGGTCCGCCTTGCGGGTCAGGGCGAAGCAGGCCCTAACGGCACTCCCGCCGGTGACCTCTTTGTAGCGGTGACTGTAAAGCCGGACAAAGTTTTCACCCGCGAGGGCGATGACCTGCACGTTACCGTTCCGGTTTCCTTCACGGAGCTGGCCCTGGGCGATACCATCGCGGTTCCTACCTTGGATAACCCGGTACGCGTGAAGATCCCGGCTGGCACGCCGGACGGGCGGACGTTGAGGGTGCGCGGGAGGGGCATCGCCAAGCGCGGGGGCAACTCCGGTGATCTGTTGGTTAGCGTGCAGGTTACCGTGCCCACCAAGCTCGATGCTGCCGCCTCCAGTGCCCTGCGCACCTATGCTCAAGCGGAAAAGGACTCCGGTTTCAACCCACGTGCGGGTTGGGCCGGCGCCGAGAATGCTTAAGGCAGGAGGTGTGTTAAGAAATGAGCACTGGAAAGGCAGAAGATTCCGGCACTGCGGTGTATGTGATTTCCGTTGCCGCGGAACTATCCGGAATGCACGCCCAAACTCTGCGCACCTATGACCGCATGGGATTGGTCTCCCCGGCTCGTACTCGGGGTGGTGGCCGCCGCTACTCCGATCGGGACATTGAGTTGCTGCGCAAGATTCAGGCGCTGTCCCAAGACGATGGCGTCAATCTTGCCGGAATCAAGTCCATCATCGAGTTGACCGAGGAACGCGATCGTCTTGAGGCCGAGCGCGATGCCCTAGCCGAAGAGGTTCGGGCCCTGCGCGAGGAGGCTGCTGGACGTCGCTCGCGGCGCAGCGGTGAACTTGTTCATGTCCCTCGGTCTACCTCCGTGGTGATGTGGAGCCCGCGTACCGCGCGCGAGCGCAAACGCGCCCGCAGCCGGGGACACGGTCAGGACTAAAGCTCTCTGCAGACGAGTTAAACCCAACCCCGCAACCAGCTTTCCCGCTGGCTGCGGGGTTTTCTTCTGCTTGCACATTGGCGTCGCAATGCGAATGCTTGCAAAGGAAGTGACCGCAATCAGTGCATATTGCAAAGTTTGGGGTTAGTATATCCAGCAAGCGGGTGACCTACGGCACATTAGTGTCCGGTGGTGTCTCGCAACACTTTTATCTTAAGTCTTCTCCTGGAAAGGACACGCACCATGACCTTGTATGCAGCCCCGGAAACCGAAGGTTCCATCGTTGACTTTCGCGAACGCTATGACAACTACATTGGCGGCCAGTGGGTAGCACCCGTCGACGGTGAATATATGGACAACATCAGTCCGGTCAACGGCGAGGTATTTTGCCAAGTGGCCCGCGGCAAGGAAGCCGATATCAACCTGGCTATCGACGCCGCGGAGAAAGCCTTCGAAACCTTCGGTAAAACCACTCCAGCCGAGCGCGCATTGCTCCTGCACCGTATTGCGGACCGTATCGAGGAAAATCTGGAAAAGATTGCGGTCGCTGAAACCTGGGAGAACGGAAAGGCCGTGCGCGAAACCCTTGCCGCTGATATTCCGCTCGCGGTAGACCACTTCCGCTACTTCGCCGGCGCCATCCGGGCCCAAGAAGGCCGCCTATCCCAGCTCAACCAGGACACCGTGGCCTATCACTACCATGAGCCGCTCGGCGTAGTAGGCCAGATCATCCCGTGGAATTTCCCGCTGCTTATGGCCGCTTGGAAAATCGCACCCGCACTGGCTGCGGGAAACTGCATCGTTATGAAGCCAGCGGAACAAACTCCGGCATCCATCCTGCTGCTCATGGATATTATCGGTGATCTCCTCCCTGCCGGCGTGCTCAATATTGTCAACGGACTAGGTGAGGAGGCTGGCGCGGCACTTTCCGGCTCGGATCGCATCGCCAAGATTGCCTTCACTGGCTCTACTCCGGTGGGCAAGATCATCAACAAAGCCGCCGCAGACAAGGTCATCCCCGTAACCCTGGAACTGGGCGGTAAATCCCCATCTATCTTCTTTAAAGACATCATGGATGAAGATGACTCCTACTTGGAAAAGTGCGTGGAGGGTTTTGTCATGTTCGCCCTCAACCAAGGCGAGGTCTGCACCTGTCCATCCCGAGCCCTGGTCCATGAGGATATTGCGGATAAGTTCTTGGAGCTGGCCATTGAGCGCGTAAAGAAGATCAAGATTGGCCACCCACTTGATACGGAGACCATGATGGGCGCGCAGGCTTCCCAGGAACAGATGGACAAGATTAAGCAGTATCTGGAGATTGGTCCGCAGGAGGGTGCGGAGACCCTCATTGGTGGGCATGTGAACGAGGTGGAAGGCCTGGAAAAGGGCTACTACATTGAGCCCACCGTGTTTAAGGGGAATAACGATATGCGCATCTTCCAAGAGGAGATCTTCGGTCCAGTGCTTTCTGTGGCTACGTTTAAGGACTATGACGAGGCGATTGCCATCGCTAATGCCACTAACTTTGGTCTCGGTGCTGGGGTGTGGTCGCGTAGTCAAAACATTTGCTACCGCGCCGGCCGCGATATTCAGGCCGGCCGTGTATGGGTAAACCACTACCACGACTACCCAGCACACAGCGCCTTTGGTGGCTACAAGGAGTCTGGCCTTGGCCGTGAGAACCACTTAATGATGCTGGGGCACTATCAGGAGACCAAGAATATGTTGGTCTCCTACTCGGATCAGCCGGCCGGCTTGTTCTAAAAGCTCTTCCCAAGGTGGGCGGCCTAGTGCGCCCGTGCTACCTGGCCTAGCCCCCGCAGGAACTGTGGGTCCTCCCAATAGGTGCCGTGGTCACCAGGAAGGTTATCTGCGCCGGGAAGGGGAGTGGCACCAAAGGCATCGGTGGTGGGATCGGGGCCATGAATGCCACCTTTAGGCCCCGTCGCGATTGCGATGGGGTCGTTGGCATTTGTAGCTGCCCAGATACGACCGTGGAGCTCTGTAGCGTGGCCAGCACCGGTGCCAGGGCTGCCGACGAGCACGACATCGTCAGCAATCTTGTCCTCCTTAGCGGCGTGCCCGGTGACAACAGAGCCATAGGAATATCCCACCACGGTTCGCTTGGCCTGCGGATAGCGTGCACCAAGCGAGCGCTGAAACCGGACGAGCTCTTGGCTGGCGGTGCGGGCGGGATCGGCATGAACCGCTCGGGGCAGGGAAGACGGTGCTTGGTAGCCCAACCACACCACGGCCGGACCGCCGCTGGCTTTAGCTAGGTTGCGGCCGCGGTCCACCGCGCGTTGCCAAGTAGCGGGATCGGAGGAATGAACTCCTTCGACAAATGTGGTGAGCGATGCCGGCGTAGTACGGAAGCCGCCGGGATCCACCATGGCTACGAGTCGGCCGTCGCCTGCTTCTAATACCTTCATATCAAGGTTCTTTGCGGCCAGCTTAGCCACGTGCCCGTTAGATTGGGCTAGGTTAATCTCGTGAATAGTCTCCAAAGGTAGATCGGAAAAATCTTCAAGCCGCACTGGAGGAGCAACACCAGCAGGCGTACACAGAGCGTCAATTTCTTGGGAGCAGAGCCAGTCGAGCGAATCGCCCAGAGCCCGCACCTGCTGCAACAAAAGCCCAGCTGCGCTCGCCGCTGCGGCATTGCGCTCGTCTACCTGGCCGAGGAATGAGATGATACGGTCTTCCAGTTCCTCACGGCGGGCCTGCAGGTCGGCGTGGCGTTCAAGGGTAGCGGCAACCTGCTCCATCTGGTGCAACGGCGGTGTCAGCCAGTCGGTGTAGCCCGCCAGACTGGTACGGGCAGCGTCGCCGGCAGGTCCTTCCAGCGATAGGTTAGACCAATCCTGGCGGTCTTCTATAGTTCGAAGGTGTAGCTCAGAGCGGTCTGTGCGTAGTTGGTTGGCGCCATCTCTTAAAGCCGCTGAAAGGGTCATCGAGCGGCTCCCAATGACTGACCTAGTCGAGAATCCGCTTCGGCAGCGGTAGCAAGAAAGCTCCCGACAGAGCGCAATTGCTCGGTCGTCGCGACCTCGGTTGCGGTCACGGCACTGGACCAAGCGGACCGAGCCCGCTCCAGTGCGGCCGCGGTTCGGCAGCTGCTATCGAGCGCGGCCGTCGGTGGCGGCAGCGCAGGGCGGGAGAGAAGGGAACGGACATAATCGGGTAAGTGCGTGGGAATTTCTAAATAACTCATGCTCCTAAGACTGATAGACCGGTCAGCTAAGCGCTAGGGATACAAAATCAGCCTGTGGATAACTCTGTCCCGCTGCATTACTTTGGGAGGCATGAAGGTAGCAGCAGTGCAATTGACGTCCACCGGAAATATCGAAGAGAACCAAGAACTGGCCCTAGCCAAGATCCGTGAGGCGGCCGGAAACGGGGCGCGCCTTATCGTGCTGCCGGAGGCCACGTCCCAGAATTTCCGCTCGGGGCGTCTTGATGAGCAGGCACAGACGCTCGAAGGCCCGTTCGCCACGGCGATCCATGCGCTTGCAGAGGAGCTCGAGGTCACCGTCGTGGCCGGCATGTTTTGCCCAGCCGATACCGTGGAGCGCGATGGAAAGACCATTAATCGCGTGACCAATACTGCGCTCATTGCAGGCCCCGGCGTGTTGGGCGGGTACGACAAGGTTCACACCTATGATGCCTTTGACTACCGCGAGTCGGATACGGTTTTAGCTGGTGAATCGCTGGTGGCCTTTGATGTGGACGACCTTATTGTGGGAGTGGCGACCTGCTACGATATCCGCTTCCCAGAGCAGTTTAAAGAGCTGGCCGGCCAAGGTGCCCAGCTCATTGTGGTGCCTACTAGCTGGGCGGACGGCCCCGGAAAACTGGAGCAGTGGCGCCTTCTTACGGCCGCGCGCGCCTTGGATTCCACTAGCTATATCCTCGCGGCCGGACAGTCGCGCCCGGGTGGTGACGCAGAGGCCGGCAATCCCTCCGGCCCGACGGGCATTGGGCATTCCACCATCGTCGATCCGAACGGCGTGCGCGTGGCCGAGGCCGGCTACGTGGATGACATCCTTTATGCCGAAATCGATCCGAATGAGGTAGCGAAAACCCGCCGCGCCCTGCCGGTTTTGACCGCTGTGGATTAGGCGAGCGCCGCGTAGTCTTCCGGCTCCCAGCGCCCATCGCGGCCCCAGCTAAGGACGTCAATCTGCTGCTTGCCGACGCCCCTTTTAATCAATCCTTCCTTACCTTCCCCTACCTCTTCGGCCGGTCCGATAAGTAGAAAGCGCGGGGGAGTGCCTGTGGATAACTCCACCTCGTTGACTACTACATCGGTCGGTTCCCCGGAAACCACATAGTCGGAACCGGGGGCCAATTCGCGGGCGTTGAGCAACCACGGATCCTTTTCTTCCCGCACGATCCGGCGCACCGGTACGCCTAGGGACTCCAGGTTCTGCTGGAAGTAGGTGTCATAGTGGGCGCCGGGGCTGCCCGCCACGGCAAAGATGTGTGGTACTTGGACTTGGCTGCGGTCACCAGTGCTCAGCGCGGCGAGCGCCGCGCAGCGAGCCGTAGCCCAGCCGGTGCCGTAGGAAATGATGACCAGTTCACCTGCGCCTGCGTTGGGGAGGCTGATGCCGCCGGCGGGCTGGCCCAGCGTCCACCAATCGCCGGGCTGTGCGTGCGCGAGGGACCGGGAGGACGCGCCTGCAGCGGTAACGTGGAAGACTACTTGCCCGGTTCCGTCGCTGGGTTGCGCAGGAGTAAGCATCCGCCATTGACCGGGCAAGTACTGTGTGGTCACGGGAAAGTGTTGTCCCGGCTGATAGGGCACGGCTAAACCGGCTTCCACGCGAATAATAGAAGTATCGCGCGTGGGATGTTCCACAGCCATCACTTGTGCCGAATGTGCCGGTGCCTCGCCCGCGGCGTCGGACTCCCGTGCTGCCTCGGCCATTGTCTCGCATATCTGGTTAATGACGTCGCAGGAAAAGTTGTATTGATACTGCGTCAATGCCAATACCCGCAGGCCCGCCACGAGGGCGTCGGCAAAGCGGGAATATACCTCTGCGGGAAACCCATGTCGGCGGTGGTCGAGGGCGAGCTGGGTAAGCTTTGCGGAGACGTCGGCAAGCAAAGGCTTTCCAGGCTCCGTATGCTCAATCACCCACGCCAGCGCAGGTACCAGGGAGGTATGAGTATCGCGCATGGACAGGGCAAAAATCTGCCGGGATTCGGGCACCGCATTAAAGAAATGCTCGTGCACCGCATCGCGGTACTCTTCTGCGTGATTTCGAAAATGCTCGCCCAATTCCCACATGCTTGACCATTCTAATGTGCGCCGCGTGCGGATTGGGGCAGAGCTAGTCGGCACGCGGCCACTGATCTTATAGTAAGCGGGGGTGAAAATGGGATCCTATGTTGTGGCTCACTTGGTGGAAGGTATTGTATTCCCTATCCGCTTGCCCTCTAACGGGGGCAAGCCGCCATAATTGCACAGCTAGAAAGGGTCCTCATGGAAGATTTTTCCGCTTATACGCTCATGCTAGATGTGGGCTGGATTTCTTTGCTCATGGTCATCGGTAACGTCCTGCGTCACCAAGTGAAGTTTATCTTCCAGGACCTGCTGCTTCCTGCTCCGATTACCGCCGGTCTTATTGGCCTGCTGGTTGGCCCTAATGTGCTGGGCTGGATCAACTTCTCCGATAATTTGGGCGATTACACCTCCATTCTTATTGCGGTGGTCTTTGCATCTATGGCCTATTCAATGGAAGTCGGCGGAAACATGGGCAAGGGCGCGCGCAATATGTGGGGCTATTCCACCATGATGTTTACCGGCCAGTGGGGGCTGTTCATCGTGCTGGGTCTTTTCCTATTTGCGCCGCTTTTCGATACCCCGAATTGGTTCGGCATGATGCTTCCCGTTGGCTTTACTGGCGGCTTCGGCACCGCCGCGGCTGTGGGGGGCGCGCTCGAAGGTGTGGGCGCCGATGCCGCGTCCTCGTTGGGCTTTACCTCGGCTACCGTGGGCACGCTGGCGGCAATCATTGGCGGCGTGATTGCTGGCAACTGGGGCATTCGCAAGGGCAAGGTTTCCCACGTGCCTAAGGAGCTGCCGGAAGAGCTGCGCCGCGGCTACATTAAAAACATCGATGATCGCCCGTCCCTTGGCCGCGCTACCACCAACCCTTCCTCCATTGAACCGCTCGCACTGCACTTCGGATTCATCATCTTGACCGTGATGACCGCCTATGGCATCAACCAAGGATTGAGTAGCATTTGGGAAAACGTCTCCGTGCCGCTTTTTGCCATGTCCATGGTGGTAGGTCTCCTCTTCCGTGCGCTCATGAACTTCGTCGGGGCGGAGGACTATCTGGATAAAGACTCCATTTCCTCCATCTCCGGTGCGGCCACCGACTACCTCATTGCCTTCGGTGTAGCTGCCATCGTCCCAGCTGCCATTGCCTCCTACTGGCAGGCGCTTCTCCTGCTCTTTGTGCTCGGAATCATCTTCTGTGTGTTCTTCCTGCTGTGGTTCCCGGCCGAGTTCTTTGGCGAGCGCTGGATTGAGCGCGGCATCTTTGGCTGGGGTTGGGCCACCGCCACCGTGGCGACCGGCATCGCCATTCTCAAGATTGTGGACCCCAAGCTCAAATCCGGCACGCTATCCGAATACGGCATGGCCTATATCGGCTTCGGCCCCTTTGAAATCTCGTGGACCATCATCGCGCCGATGGCCGTTATGTATGGATTTACCGGAGTCTTCGGCGCCATCTCCTTGGCGATTTCCATCGGTGTCTACATTGCCTTCAAATCTATGCGCCTTATGCCGCCGCGCGGCACCATCTTCGAAGATGGTATCGGCCATGTAGGGCAGAAGCAGGCTTAGCAGCAGGCTTAGCCGCGCTTGCCGACGTGCCTTTTCAGTCCCGCCGCAGAACCTGTGGCGGGGCCTTTCGTCGCTAAGGCTGTACCTTTTGGGTTGTTCTGGCGGCTGAAAATTTTTTCAGTCCTTACATTATTTCCTTTGAACGTAAAAATTAAAAAGTCAACATCTTTTAAGTATTCTAAGTGTATACTTATATAAGAGTGCGATTATCAGATTGGAGAGTTTTTGGGTTTGTCTCACCTATTACTGCTATCCGCATTTTAAATTTCATGACACTTGAAGTGACTGTTATTAGAAAGTATTAATTTAACCTAAAAGTTATAATTTTGACGAATGAATCTCTGTCTTGATGGGGGACCAAATGTATGGGTTGGATGATGCTTCCGCGCGAGTGGAAATTTTGGAAGCAGCCTTGTGTATCGCTGGGACACGAGGTGAAGTAGCGGTAACTTTGGAGGAGATTGCGAACTTTTTGCATTGCCCACTCTCGGATGTTGAGAAAGAGTTCCCCTCCAGCTCAGAAATTCTTTATGAAATGCCCAACTTTTTGGACTGGCGCCTAACCAATTTCATGGGGAAAGCAGTGCAACGCCTTCCAGAAGAAGCAGGAGCCGCAGAGATTTTAAAGGCCGTGGCCGAAGGGTACTTCTTCTACTGTCAAGAACAGCCGGAGCTCTATGGGTATCTCTTTGAGAGATACTCGGCCTTGGACGATATTCAGGTGTGCAATATGGCCAAAGGTACGCATACTGGAAACTCGGGCGCAGATTTCGTAGTAAATGTGCTGAAGCAACTGGCTCAAGAACAAGGCGCCGTTGTAGGGGAAGATATTGCCCTTGGCGATATTGGCCGCATTGCTCTTGCAATCTGGTCAATTATTCATGGCCTGAGCCATCTCAGTACCAAGGGCGTGGTCCGTTTCCAGCATTCGGTAATTCGCATTGCCAACCTGAGGCAGACTGTCCAGCTGGTGCTGGAAGCGATTATTGATTGGTTTGCCACCAAAGATATTCCAGAGCGTCGGCCGATTATGTATTCCGCGCGCGAAATTGTAGAGCAGGCAATGGGGCAGTGGGAAGATCGTCCACTCGTTGCCCCTCAGAGCGTTGAGTCCTTGGAGTTTGAAAAGGCTAAGGATCTAATTATTGAAACGGCGCTCCACGTGGTGGCCCGAGAGGGAGTTAGTCGTTCCTTCTTCAAACGGGTGGCTCAAGAGCTGAATACCACTACGGGTTTTCTCAACTCTGTGATAGACAATGACTTCGCGCTGCGGGAGTATGCCGAAGAGCGGGTAACCCGGGAAATGGCCGAGATGTTTGAAAAGGCTATCGGTTCTTTGCCGGCGGATACCGCCATCGTGGACCGTCTTCATATCGTGGCCTCTGTATATTTCAATTTTTCGCTTCGTCATACTGAACGGTTTTGTGCGGTTATCGGCCTGGCTAATGGGTCGATCGTTCCGCATAGTGGTGACGGCAGCCCGCATGAAGGTATGACGGAAAATTTTGCCATCATGATGAAGTTGTTGCGGAAATTCATTATGGAGGCGGGAATTCAGCCGACAGATCAGCTAGTTTACTTGAGTACCTTGGCTATGTGGGCGGGCGCTGACGGCGTATCCCATTTGTGTGCTTTGGGAGACTTCAGGGAGTACGAGGATGACTTGAAGTGGGGTCTCTTCTCCCAGGCATTGACCTCGTCCTTCTTTGCGGTGGCGCATGGTCTCCAGCTGGCGGACAAAAACCTTCCATAGGTTGAGTGGAATAGACTCAACTCTGGGTGCGTTGTGCTAAGTGAAGCCCTACAGTGGGTGAATAAATCTTAGAAGGAGCAACGCACACATGAACTCATTTAACCCCACCACTAAAACACAAGAGGCCTTGCAAGACGCCCTGCAAACCGCCTCTTCTAATGGAAACCCGGATATCCGCCCAGCTCACTTGCTGGCGGCCATCCTTAGCCAGGACGGCGGAATTGCCGCCCCGGTGCTTAAGGCCACTGGCGTAGACCCGGATACGGTGCTCAAGGAAGCCCGCGAGCTGGTTGATTCTTATCCCAAGGCCGAGGGTGCCAATATGGCCAACCCGCAATTTAACCGCGATGGCCTTACTGTCTTGACCAAGTCGCAGGAGTTGGCCGGTGAACTGGGCGATGAATTCGTCTCCACCGAGGTCCTGCTAGCCGCAATCGCCGGCTCCAAGACCGACGCCGCCGAGCTGCTTACCGGCCGCGGTGCTACTTATGACGCCATCAAGGGCGCTTTCCCTTCCGTGCGCGGCGCTGCCAAGGTAACCTCCGAGAATCCTGAGGACCAATTCCAGGCTCTGGAAAAGTACGCCACGGACCTCACCGCGCGCGCCCGCGAAGGCAAGATTGACCCGGTCATCGGCCGCGATCAGGAAATTCGCCGCGTGGTCCAGGTGCTGAGCCGCCGTACGAAGAATAACCCGGTGCTCATTGGCGAGCCCGGCGTGGGCAAGACCGCCATTGTAGAGGGCCTCGCCCGCCGCATCGTGGCTGGCGATGTCCCCGAGTCCCTCAAGGGCAAGACTCTCATCAGCCTGGACTTGGGCTCCATGGTCGCTGGCGCTAAGTACCGCGGCGAATTCGAGGAGCGCTTAAAGGCCGTGCTCGATGAGATTAAGTCCTCCGAGGGCGAGATCATCACCTTCATCGACGAGCTGCACACCATCGTCGGCGCCGGTGCTACTGGCGACGGCTCCATGGACGCCGGCAACATGATTAAACCCATGCTGGCCCGCGGTGAGCTGCGCCTCGTAGGCGCCACCACCTTGGACGAGTACCGCAAGTACATCGAAAAGGACGCCGCCCTGGAGCGCCGCTTCCAGCAGGTTTATGCCGCTGAGCCTTCCGTGGAAGACACCATCGGTATCCTGCGCGGTTTGAAGGAACGCTATGAGGTGCACCACGGCGTGCGCATTATGGACTCCGCGTTAGTTTCGGCCGCCGAGCTGTCCAATCGCTATATCACTAACCGCTTCCTACCGGATAAGGCCATCGACCTAGTCGATGAAGCAGGCTCCCGCCTGCGTATGGAGATTGACTCGTCCCCGCAGGAAATCGATGAGCTCGAGCGCATCGTCCGCCGCATGGAAATCGAGGAGCTGGCGCTCAAGAAGGAATCTGATGCCGCCTCCCAGGACCGCCTGGCCACCCTGCAAGGTGAGCTTGCGGACCAGCGCGAGAAGCTGGGCGAGCTCAAGGCCCGCTGGGCTAACGAGAAGAAGGCCATCGATGATGTCCAAAACATCAAGGAAGAACTCGATGATCTGCGCCGCCAGGCCGAAATCGCGGAGCGCGATGGTGACCTCGCACTCGCCTCTGAGATCAACTACGGCAAGATCCCTCCGTTGGAGAAGGATCTCGCAGCCGCCGAGGTCAAGGCCGCGGAGCAGCGCAATACGATGCTTGATGAGGAGGTAAGCCCAGACACCATCGCGGAGGTCGTATCCGCCTGGACCGGCATCCCGGCCGGCAAGATGCTGCAGGGTGAGACCGAGAAGCTGCTCAACATGGAATCCGTGCTGGGCAATCGCGTGGTGGGCCAGAAGGAGGCAGTTACTGCGGTATCGGATGCCGTACGCCGCTCCCGTGCGGGCGTGGCCGATCCGAACCGCCCGACCGGTTCCTTCCTCTTCCTCGGCCCTACCGGCGTGGGCAAGACGGAGCTCGCGAAGGCCCTGGCGGACTTCCTCTTCGACGATGAATCCGCGATGGTTCGCATCGATATGTCCGAGTACGGCGAGAAGCACTCCGTCTCCCGCCTGGTCGGCGCCCCTCCGGGATACGTCGGCCACGAGGCTGGCGGCCAGCTGACCGAGGCCGTTCGCCGCCGCCCCTATACGCTCGTGCTTTTCGACGAGGTGGAAAAGGCCCACCCCGACGTCTTCGATGTCCTCCTGCAGGTCTTGGACGAGGGCCGGCTTACCGACGGCCAAGGACGCACCGTCGACTTCCGCAATACCGTCATTATTTTGACCTCCAACCTGGGTGCCGGCGGCACCCGGGAGGAAACCATGGATGCGGTAAAGAAGGCTTTCAAGCCTGAGTTCATCAACCGCCTCGATGACGTGGTCATGTTCGAGCCTCTTTCTGAGGAGCTTCTGCGCGGCATCGTCGACATCCAGCTGCGCGGCCTGTCCGAGCGCCTCGACGCCCGCCGACTGACTCTGCAGGTCTCGGATTCCGCTAAGTCTTGGTTGGCCGAGCGCGGCTACGACCCGGCCTACGGCGCCCGTCCGCTGCGCCGTACCATCCAGCAGGCCATCGGTGACAAGCTCGCCAAGAAGCTGCTGGCCGGCGATATCGTCGATGGCGACACCGTTCACGTGGACGTCGCCGATGGCGGCGCCGAGCTAGACATAGCCGCCCGCTAGTCGGCCGCATACCGCCCGCCGCGCCAAATTCTGCTCATGCCCCTAAACTCGGGGGCATGAGCATTTTGGTCTCCCCGCAAGAACTTCGCGAATCCATTTATCACGGCGAGCGCGTCACCCTCCTGGCCACCCACTGGCAGCCCCAGCTGCGCCAGAGCTATAACCAGTTCACCTCCCTGCACATCCCGACGGCACTGTTTAGCGATACCGCCAATTCCTTCGCCGGCCTTCCCGGCTCACAGGTAGGCCGCAACCCGCTACCGGATCCGGATAAGCTGCAGGAGCACTTCCGCCAGTGGGGAATCCGTGAGGATCGCCCCGTCGTGGTCTATGACGAGGGTCGAGGCCTTTTCGCCGGCCGCGCGTGGTGGACCTTGCGCTGGGCTGGTCTGGACAACGTCCGCATCCTCGACGGTGGCCTAGCCAATTGGCGCCACTTGGGCTATACCACGCTGACCGGCCCCGGCAACTTCGCTGTCGGTGCTACCGCCACGGTCAATCCGGGCCAGATGCCCGTGGCCACCATCGATGATGTGCGCAATCACGATGGCCTGCTGATCGATACCCGCACCCGCAACCGTTTCGCCGGCCGCCGCGAGAACCTCGACCTCAAGGCCGGCCACATCCCCGGTGCCGTTAATGTGCCGGAGCGCCTCTTCCACAATGATGGACTGCGCACCTGGAAGTCTGCGGGCGAAATCCGCGAAGTGCTTTTCGCCGCCGGCCTTACCCCCGACAACGTGCAAGGCGCAATCATCTACTCCGGCTCCGGCAACCACTCGGCCCTTGCCCTCGCTGCCATGGAAGACGCCGGCTTCACCGGCTTGCGCCATTACGTCGGCGGTTGGTCCCAGTGGTCTGCCAACCCCAAGAACCCGGTCGAGCGCGGCGATCGCTTCACTGTCAACGGCTAATCGTCTCAGCCCGGCCGTAGCCCTCGTCCCTCGCCTTCGCCCTCAGCCTCCCGCGTCCGCGCGCCGAGCGCTGAGGGCTTGCTCGTTCCTACTACTATCGAGGGGTGATGGCTTTTCTAATCCTTGCTTTCGCGCTTCTTCTCGGCATTGCCGGTGGTGCCCTGCTGCTTTACGACGGCAAACAGCGCACCGCCACGTCTGCCTCCTCCGCCGACGCGGACCCTACGCCCGCAGACTCCGCGCCCACCCAGGTTGCGCTTGCCGATGCCTCGCCTGCTGATACTCCGGGCGACGACTCCAGCCCCGCTTCCGAGGCAGTCAGCCCCGCCCCTGAAGTAGGCAGCCTCGTTTCCGAGCCAACTGCTTCAACTCCCGCACCCTCTTCCAAAGCCACAGCAGAGCCCGCGCCGCAGCAAGAGACTGAACTAACCAACAAGCCGGAGCCAGCCGCTGAGCGCGACCCGATCCGCGAGCCAGACCACGACCTGGCCCACGAGCCGAATCAGGAAGCTGCCAACGAGCATCCTGCGCTTTCCAAGCCGCACGCCCGCCACCGGCCTATCCTCCCGGGAGCTATGCGCCGCGAGCGCCGCAATTGGGCTGAAACCAAAGGGTTCGAGTTTATGAAGTCCGACCCTTATCTCGTAGACGAGTGGACCAGGGGAGTGGCCTCCACTGGAGCGGCGCCCAAAGACATTGTCGCGGGCAACGTATATGGCCACGAGATGCTCTTAATGGATATCGATGGCGTTAACGTCATGGCTATGCGTACCGGCGCGGCCTCAGACATGGTGGTGGATTTTCGCCGCTTCAGCCGCGACGACGCGAAGGCCTCCGAAGATTTGCTTCTGGCTATGACCATTGAGGGGTTCGACGTGTATTCCTCGGATAGCGCCGTTACCGAGCGCATGGTGGACGAGCGCGTCCACGTTGCCCTACAGCAAATGCCCGAGGCGGTTACCGCACTGTGGATGGAAACAGAGTGGGTGCTGGCACAGACCACGAAGCAGGCGCGGTCTGCGGAATGGGGAGCTATGCTGCCGCCACTTGCATTGCTAGCGGATGCCGCCCGCGTCCTCCCACCGCGTTCCTCGGCTACCCACGTGGTGCGCCTCGAGGAATTGGACCCGGCCCGCGACATTCCCGCCCAGCCTGTTGTCGAAGCCACCAGTGGCGCACCAGCCGCGGGCGCGCCAGAGTTCGAGCGGCCCGTTATCCAACGGCCGGAGGAGCCGTTGGATATGCCGTCCCGGGCCTACTCCGACACCCGCGGCCCAGTCGAACACAGCGCCCTAGGCGGCGACGAAGTAGACGCTATTGCCGACGGCCGCGAGCGCCCCACCCCCGATTCCCAAACCGCCCGCCTGCCGCGCCAGCAGTTCCGCGCCGCCTCAATCTTCGACAGTCCCACCGACAACACCACCACTGGCGACTCCGCCACCGACGACACCACCACCGGCGGCTCCGCCAGCTGGACCGATTCCCACCCCACAGATTCAGCTGCCTCTAGCGAGCCTGCGGCCGAGGAATCGGATCCTCGCCGGGGAGAGTAGCCTAGAGTCCGATACTGGCGGCCTGCCGCCGCGCACGAATCAGAACCACGACAAGGAGCAGATGACTGTGGATTCTCAGAACACCAACGCGCAGAACCTGGATGCCGAGAAGAAGGCCCGCCTGGCTGAACTGGTCAAGGAACTGGCCGTCGTCCACGGCAAGGTGACCTTGTCCTCGGGCAAGGAAGCTGATTACTACGTGGATCTCCGCCGCGCTACCCTGCACCACGAGGCCTCCCGGCTCATCGGTGCCTTGCTGCGCGAGCTGACCGCAGACTGGGATTTCGCGGCCGTCGGTGGCCTGACTCTCGGCGCCGACCCGGTTGCTACCTCCATCATGCATGCCGACGGCCGCGATATTGACGCCTTCGTCGTGCGCAAGGAAGCCAAGAAGCACGGTATGCAGCGCCGCATCGAGGGGGCGGACGTGGAAGGCAAGAAGGTCCTCGTCGTAGAAGACACCACTACTACTGGTAACTCCCCGCTGACCGCCGTGGCTGCGCTACGTGAGGCCGGCGCCGAGGTTGTTGGTGTGGCGACCGTCGTCGACCGCGAGACCGGTGCCGGCGACGTCATCGCTGCCGAAGGTCTCGAGTACCGTTCCCTTCTGGGCCTAGGCGACCTTGACCTTGCCTAACGCAGAGAGCGCGGCCGGCCACGGCAACCCGGAGGAGACAAAGCTGGTCGAGGGAAAGTCGATCGAGAACAAGGGCCCGACCGAGTGGAATGAGGGCCGCCATGGCGTAGGCCCGTGGGAAGGTCCGCTGCCGCAAGGGCCAGAGGCCGCGAAATATGACCCGGAGCTGCTTGCCGAAGGTGACCGTCGCAACGTTGTCGATGCCTACCGTTACTGGAGTAGGGAAGCGATCAAAGAGGACATCGATAAGCGGCGGCATAGCCTGCACATCGCCATCGAAAACTTCGAAAACGATGCCAATATCGGTACCGTCGTGCGCACCGCCAACGCTTTTGCCGTCGATACCGTGCACATCGTCGGCCGCCGGCGGTGGAATCGGCGCGGGGCAATGGTCACGGATAGGTACCAGCACTTGCTGCATCACGAGAGCGTCGAGAAGCTCATTGCGTGGGCGGCCGAGGAAGGACTCACCGTCGTTGCCATCGACAACACCCCCGGTTGCGTGCCCCTGGAAACGGCCGAGCTGCCGGAGCGCAGCCTGCTGCTTTTCGGTCAGGAGGGCCCCGGCGTAACGCAAGCGGCCCAGGATGCCGCCGTGATGACCTGCTCCATCGCCCAATTCGGCTCCACCCGCTCCATAAATGCGGGCGTTGCGGCCGGCATTGCCATGCACGCTTGGATCCGCCAGCACGCCGATCTGGCCAATTCCTGGTAGGAAGATCGTTACACTAGCTATATCTACCCGTGCGACTGGAGTGATTGAGGAACCGTGGAAGAAAAATGGGCCCACCGCGCTGAACTCGCAGAAGCCGCTATCAATGAGCGCCACGCGCACTCCGTATGGGGCCTGCCGCGCACCAATCTTGCAGTGGTTAGCTGGCCGCCCACCACGAAGGAAAAGCTCTTTGTCCACTGGCACTACTGGTGGCAGGCCCACTACCTGGATTGCCTCGTTGATGCAGCGCTGCGCAATAACACCAAGGTGCGCCGCCACCGCATCTATGACACCTTGCGTGGCATTCGCATCCGCAACCTCGCGCAGCTGACCAAGAATAAGTATTACGATGACAAGGCCTGGCTCGCGCTGGCCTTCGGCCGTGTGGAAAGCCTGAAGAAGGCGAAGACGCCTAAGCGGCTGGCGGCCCTGCAGCGCAATATCCACGAAGGTCTCGATGAATCGCTGGGCGTGCTGCCGTGGCGTCTGGGCGAGAATTTCATGAACGTGCCCTCCAACGGCCCGGGCGCCATCATGCTCGCGCGCATGGGACGCATAGAAGAAGCGCGACACATCGTCGACTGGATTTATGACCACCTGCTTGACGATGACGGCTACATCATGGACGGCATCCGCATGCGCATGGACGGCCCTGAGGTGGTAAAAAACATCCACCCCTACTGCCAAGGCGTCGTGCTGGGCGCGTGCCTGGAAATCGTGCTGGCGCTGCGGGAAAAGGCCGGCGTGGGCGACTTGGAGCAGATCGACAGCGTGCACGAGGCCGAGATGGCTTCCGAGATGATGGATTACATCATCCGCATCCGGGGCTTGGTGCAGACCGTGGCCGCGGGCATGGCTACGCCCTCGGGCGTGGTGGACTGGGAAACCGGCGATGGTGACGGTGGCCTGTTTAAAGGCATTTTGATGCGCTATCTTGCCGACGTCGCCGTGCGCCTGCCCGGCGATTCCCCCGCCAACCGTGCGACGAAGAAACTAGCCGCCCGCATGGTGATGGCCTCGGCCGAGTCGGTGTGGGAGCACCGCCTTGAAGTTGATGGCCTGCCGATTTTCGGCTCCGACTGGTTGTCCGATGCCCGCCTGCCGCATAATTATGGCTTCGGCCGACGCACCATGAGTGAAAAGGTCGGTATCATTCGTGTAGATGAGCGAGATCTGTCCGTACAGCTATCCGGCTGGATGCTGATGGAGGCCGGCGCCCGCGTGGCGCGATATCTGGCTAAGTAGCCCACGCTTTTCGGGGTGGATTGGCCTCGGATATGGGTGGGTTGAAAATGTCACATGGTTTTTGCGGCAGAATCTTCGTGAAACGGGCATACTTGGCTGTTGGAACGTGTTTGACCACAAACCCACTTTTAAGGATGGAAACTCATGCCAATTGCAACCCCTGAGGTTTATAACGAGATGCTGGATACCGCGAAGAAAAACGGCTTCGCGTTCCCAGCTATCAACTGCACCTCCTCTGAGACCATTAACGCAGCTCTGAAGGGCTTTGCTGAGGCCGAGTCCGACGGCATTATCCAGTTCTCCACCGGCGGTGCCGCTTTCGGTTCCGGCCTGGCACTGAAGGACAAGGTCAAGGGCGCTCAGGCATTGGCCGCATTCGCTCATGAGGCCGCGAAGCACTACGGCGTTAATATCGCGCTACACACTGACCACTGCCAGAAGGAAGTACTCGATGAGTACGTCCGCCCACTGTTGGCCATCTCCCAAGAGCGCGTCGACCGCGGCGAGAACCCACTGTTCCAGTCCCACATGTGGGACGGCTCCGCTATTCCAATCGACGAGAACCTGGTCATCGCACAGGAGCTGCTGGAAAAGGCTAAGAACGCTCATGTCATCCTCGAAGCCGAGATCGGCGTCGTTGGCGGCGAAGAGGATGGCGTTCAGGCTAAGGCAGGCGCTAATCTGTACACTTCCCCAGAGGACTTTGAGAAGACTATCGATGCCCTGGGTACCGGCGAGAAGGGCCGCTACATGCTGGCTGCTACCTTCGGCAACGTTCACGGCGTCTACAAGCCAGGCAATGTGAAGCTGCGCCCAGAGGTCTTGCTCGAGGGCCAAAAGGTTGCACAGAAGAAGCTCGGCCTGGGTGAGGATGAGTACGCCTTCGACTTCGTCTTCCACGGTGGCTCCGGCTCCGAGAAGGAAAAGATCGAAGAAGCACTTCGCTACGGCGTTATCAAGATGAACGTGGATACCGACACCCAGTACGCTTTCACCAACCCGGTTGCTCGCCACATGATGGAGAACTATGACGGCGTCTTCAAGATCGACGGCGAAGTGGGCAACAAAAAGGTCTACGACCCACGCTCCTATCTGAAGAAGGCAGAGCAGGGTATGTCCGAGCGCGTCATCGAGTCCTGCCAGGATCTGCACTCTGTGGGCAAGTCCATCTCCAAGTAAAGTTTCCAAGCTGCGGCAGTCTCTTAAGTAGGCGCGCCGAACTGGCCGCTTCCCCGTGTGGGAGGCGGCTTTTTCATGCCTTCGGCCAGGGTCGGGATTCCGCAGGCAGCGCTGGCTGGTGGTGGGACCGAGGGCTAAGGACCGGGTGGCTAGGTGCGGAGATTCGGTGGCCGAGCGGGGCTGGGGATAAAACGTGGGGTATTGCTCCATGGCGGCACCCAGGCGATGCGGCCATTGACGCGCACCATGCGGCCGCGTTCCGTGGGCCGAGAGGGATCATCTTGGTTGACGGCGTTGTGGTGCGCACACAAGGTGACCAGGTTTTCTTGGTTTGTGGGCCCGCCGGCGGACCAGGCGGTGAGATGGTGGACTTGAGCGTCGTCGGCGGGCGTATTGCAGCCTGGCCACGCGCACACGGGATGCTCGGCCGCGGCGAGCATGCGCTGCTTCCATGTGGCCATGCGCTCGGTGCGATACAGGTTTACCGGGCCGTGCTCGGGGTGAACGAGGCTGACATAGCCGCGCCGGGCGAGAGCGCGGGCGACGAGCTGCGCGCCTGTCATACGGGCGCCGTTGGTGAGCTGGAGGGTGATATCGGAGGCGTCGGAAGGCGCGGCGACGATGCGGTCGAGCTGGTCCAGGGTGAGGATGACGTTGGTATGCACGGCCGGCAGCACGCCGGGATTGCCCTCGAGGAGGATCTTCTTTGCGGCGGCAAGGGGATCGTCTTTGTTAACGGAGGAGAGAACACCCTTGATATCGGCGATATCAGTGGGATCGGCCGTAATCGAGATGGTGTGTGGGCCGTCAGGGCGCCGGGTATAGCGCACGCCAGGCTCGGGGCGGCGGGGCGGATTGATTTGTTTGAGCAGCTTCTTGGCCACGGCGGGGATGAGGCGGGCCTCGGTGCGGCAGAGCTCTAGGCGCACATCCCAAGCACGGTTGGTATCGCGCACACGACGGGTATAGGACTCGATGCTATCGAGCGTGGCGAGGTCATGGGCGCGACTGCGGGCGGCATCGCGCGCGAGGCGCTGTTTGCGGCTATTGGATGTGCGGCCGAAGTAGGCGTGTTGTAAACGGGCGAGCTGGGCAGCCAGAAGGGGGCTGGCTCCGGCCTCGACAAGCGTGTCTTCGGAGCAGCCCTTAAATTCGGCGATGAGGTCGACGCCGCGGCGGCACAGCAAGAGGAATTCGGTGTTCACACAGGCGAAGTTAAAGGGCACGTGAGGGCTGAACAAGTGGTGCGCGGCCGGGGAGGGGGAAATTGTGGATGGGTGGGGGAAAAGGGGGCGTCGGCAAGAGCTGTCCACAGGTTAACCGGCGGCCGAGATGCGCGGGGACGGCGGCGATGGTAGGAGCGGTCTTCTATGCTGGAAGGCATGTCGGAAGCGAAGGAAAGAGTCTCAACGCGGCAGAAGCTGCGGGTGATTGACCGCTCGGTACTCTCGCGGATAAACCGCATCCGGTCGCGGTTTGTTTATATCGTGCAGGCGACCATTGGTGCGGCGCTCGCGTACTGGGTGGCCGGGGATGTGGTGGGGCACCCGCAGCCGTTCTTCGCGCCGATTTCCGCGGTCATCATTCTGGGAATGTCCGGTGGGGACAGGATGAAGAAGGCGCTGGAGATGTCGATTGGCGGCATCATCGGCGTGGCCGTGGGCGACTTGTTGTTCCAGATTGTGGGACAGGGGCCGTTCCAGATTTTCTTCATTGTGGGCGCGGGCCTGGTGGTGGGCTCGTTTTTGACCAAGTCGCCGCTGATTACTAATCAGATTGTCTTTGGCGCGATTTTGATTGCGACGATTTTTCCACCCACGGAGGGCCCGGGTGGCTTGCATCGCGCGATTGACGCGATGATCGGCTCGGGCATTGGCCTCATAACCATCGCGCTAATTCCAAATTCCCCGTTGGTGGAGGCGCGGCGCGAGGTATCGAAGGTGCTCAAGATTGCCTCGAGCATTCTTGCCGACGTCACTTATGGCATCCGCCAGCAAGATCCCGCCGTCATCCGCGATGCGCGCGAGGCGGTGCGCGGTACACAAGACAGCGTGAATACCCTGCTGAGTGCGGCGCAGTCAGGTAGGGAGGCCTCGGAGGTCTCTCCACTGTTGTGGGCATCGCGGCGTAGCATTCGCTCTCTCGAGCGTATCCTCATGCCGGTGGATAACGCGGTCCGCGGCGTGCGTGTGCTCTCCCGTCAGGCATTGGGCTTAACAGAGGATCGCGACAAGGTTTCAGCTGAGCAACTGGACTTGCTCGATGAGCTTTCTGAAATCATGCTCGCCATCAGCGAGCTCTACGGCCAAGGCAAACAGCACGGGCACGACGAAGCGATTGAGATTCCGGACCTCGTGCAGCGCCTGCGCATCGTGGGCGGGCGCGCCGGGCTAGACATCATTGACAAGGACGGCACGTTATCGGCCTATATGATTCTGGGCCAGACGCGTTCCATTGTGGTCGACATGCTGATGGTGTGCGGGCTATCGCGCGAATCGGCCGTAGCGCACCTGGTGCCGACGTCGCAGCACCCGGCCTATCCGCCGGAGGTGTGGGGGCGCGACGACTGAAATCGTCGCGCGGGGGCTAAGGACGGACGATCTGGAGATCGCGCAGGTGGCGGTAGAAGGTCACGCGGGTCACCGGCCGCTTGTGGGGGACCGAATCGACGATGACGCGCAGCTGTGGGCCGCCGGCCTGTACGGCGCGGCCGGTGTGTACGGATTCGGGGTCGAGTCGGCCGGGCTTGCGCAGGAGCGAGCGGAGGCGGCCCTGGGACTCGACGGGGGAGGTAGCGCGGGCGGCGAGGATGCCGGGGGCGTCGGTCATCGGGACAAGGCGTGCGCCGAAGGTCTTGGGGGAGGAGGCGGCCAGTGTGTGGTCATCGATGATGATTTCGCCGGTGAAAGGGGCGTTGGTGGCATCTGAGATGGTGGCGGAGCCGGCGACCGCGAGGCCGGAATCGTTGCGGATGAGCGGAGTGGGGCGGACCGGGGCGGTGCGAGCGAATTCGAGAGCTTCGGCCGGGGCGGTGGGAAGGCCCCAGTTCTGCGCGGCCGCAGACAGGGTGGAGGCGGATGCTGCGGCCGAGGGGACGGGGATGAAGGCGACCTCGGCCCAGAGGCGATCGGAGCGCATGAGGCGGGTGAGCACGGCCGAAAGCGCGGCGTCGGAGCCGGCGACGACGATACGGGCGGGCTCTGTGAGGTGGGGCGCCTGCGGGGCTGGGGCCGGCGCGCCGAGGTGGCGGACGTCGGGTTGGGCGGCGATGTCGTCGAGGGAGGGGGTGGGGTCGGTGGGAAGGAGGGGGGATAAGAAGGCGTCGATAAGCCCGAGCTCTTTGCGGGTAGGAACGGCCGAGAGATCGTGGGCCTCAGCGGGCATGGGGATGTCCGGGGCGCCGCAGCGGAGGAACAAAAAACGCATGCGCACCATGCTACGCGCGCTTTTTGGGCCGGGAAAGTGTAAGGTTGGAGAGTATTTTGGCTTCAATAATGAGGAAGTGACTAAACAATGGCAGCGATCGTCATTGTCGGCGCCCAGTGGGGCGACGAAGGCAAGGGCAAAGCGACCGACATCCTCGGCGGCAAGGTTGACTACGTGGTCAAGCCGAACGGCGGCAATAACGCCGGCCACACCGTCGTGGTAGGCGGCGATAAATATGAACTGAAGCTCCTGCCGGCCGGCATCTTGTCTGAGAACGCTACCCCGGTGCTGGGCAATGGCGTGGTAATTAACCTCGAGGCGCTCTTTGATGAAATTGATGGCCTCGAAGCCCGCGGTGCGAATGCCTCGCGCCTGAAGATTTCCGCCAATGCGCACCTAGTGGCGCCCTACCACCAGACGCTCGACCGCGTGCAGGAACGCTTCCTGGGCAAGCGCGCTATCGGTACCACCGGCCGCGGCATTGGTCCGACCTATGCCGATAAGGTCGCGCGCATTGGCATTCGCGTGCAGGATATCTTTGATGAATCCATCCTGCGCCAGAAGGTCGAATCTGCGCTGGACATTAAAAACCAGATGCTGGTGAAGATGTATAACCGCAAGGCCATCGAGGCCGACCAGATCGTGGAGTACTTCTTGAGCTACCGCGAGCGTCTGCGCCCGATGGTTATCGATGCCGAACTGGAGCTTAACCAAGCCCTCGAGGCCGGCAAGCACGTACTAATGGAGGGCGGCCAGGCCACCATGCTCGACGTGGACCATGGCACCTACCCGTTCGTGACCTCGTCTAACCCGACTGCCGGCGGTGCTTCCGTGGGGTCCGGCATTGGTCCGACTCGCATCAAGACCTCTCTGGGCATCATCAAGGCATACACCACCCGCGTGGGTGCTGGCCCGTTCCCGACCGAGCTCTTTGATAAGTGGGGCGAGTACCTGCAGACCACCGGCGGCGAGATTGGTGTGAACACCGGCCGCAAGCGCCGTTGTGGCTGGTACGACTCCGTCATTGCGCGCTACGCCACCCGCGTGAACGGTTTTACCGATTATTTCCTGACCAAGTTGGACGTTCTCACCGGTATTGGCGAGATTCCTATCTGCGTGGCCTACGACGTCGATGGCAAGCGCTACGATGAGCTGCCGCTTACCCAGTCCGAGTTCCACCACGCCGAGCCAATCTTTGAGACCATGCCCGCCTGGGACGAGGACATCACGGAATGCTCCACCTTTGAGGAGCTGCCGCAAAAGGCCCAAGACTACGTCCTGCGTCTAGAGGAGCTATCCGGCTGCCGCATTTCCTACATCGGCGTCGGTCCTGGCCGTGACCAGACCATCGTGCGTCACGATGTGATGGAGGATCAGTAAGGCGTAGTCCTTACCGCCACCGTGGTGTGAGAGCCCCGTGCGCAGTTAGTCTTGCGTGGTGGGGCTCTCGGCATTTCTACGCAAGCTCCGTGTGCAGTTACAGGAGAGTGGGGGAGTGGGGCCGTTACTAACGTGCTCGATAAGACTTCTTTCCCAGGCGACATTAGTGGAAACACCATCAACTAACTTTAGATAGGTTACTGGAAATACCAAGGAGATCACGATAGCTTTGAGCCCCGTTGTATCGACATATTCGACACAGTGACCAATAAAGGCGGAGGAGTGTTACTGTTAAAAGACCTCGTTGCAGGGGGTAATTGATCTGCCGTCGCTTCCAGTGACCTATTAGAGTGCGACGGGACCCTCATTTTGGAGGGGATAGGGCAGAGATGAGGTGGCCGCAACAGTTGCTGCCAAGCCGCATCGATTGCACTGAGTGCTTCCGTTCTGCCAGGCCTGCCCTTGGGATCCTCGGACATTGAGCGGTGCAGCTGTATCCCGGCAGCAATCGGCGGAGGTCTTGCCGTTGCTCCTGATTCCGCTCAGCTTTGTAGATTGACTGTGAATATCCTGCACTTCTCCCGCTAGTAGACCAGGCCCCTTCACAGGCTAGTGGCATCGTCTGTCAGTCTGCTACCCGGACTCCTCAGTTTACGAACCGGCTGGATATCTACAGCGGGTTGCCGGCTCGCCAGGACAACCAGGTTGATGTGATGCTGAAGTGCCCCTTTGCGAACTGCGTGGCAGTCTACTGCTTGGGTTCTGTCCCGGCGGCTAACATCAGCCCTTAAAGTTCTGATTCCTCCGTCCCTCAAGCAAGCAACCCGAGGTCTTCCTATTGTCTGAGTAATTTCCCGCTTCTCTAAGGCAGCTGTCCCAACCACCCGATACCGTCCGTGTTTCGCCCTAGAAGCGGTGGGGTATTTCGGTGTTTCCTAGCTGCCCTCACCGTCATGATATGCCAAGTTAAGCCTTTCTCTGTTGTACATGGTTAAACATTAGGCTAATATTGGGAGAATTTTAAGTGCAGAGAATCTTCAGATTTCGCGGGCCCTATTCCCGCGTATTTATCAAAGGGAGTTATTTTAATGCTTGTCAAGCTCTTGAATGGCCTGCTTGTCACGATCATGAGTTTCTTTGGCTTGGGCGCCACAGCGCAGGAGGCGGCGCCGACACCGGAGCAGAAGCAGATTGCCGTTGCTGAGCAGGGCAATAACGACAACGTGCAGGCTCTTATCGATGCTGCCCATGCCGAGGCAGGCTATGAGTTCATCAGCGTGCGTTACGACGGCGACACCGCCAATATCGCCCTGAATCCGAAGACTTACAACCCTGAAAAGGACGACGTAACTTTCGAGGCAGTCTCTCAGCTCCTACAGGAGAAGGGTTACCAAGTCACTGCCGTTCTTTAAGGCCTGATTGATTTCAGTATCCGCACTGCGGACCAGATAAGGCATTTGTCTGCCGGGCCCGTGCGGATTTTTCTTTGCCTAAATTTCCCCACCCCTGTGCGTGGCCCTCAAGTGTGATTGTGACGACCTTAGGGAGAGATTCCGCGCACATATTATTGGTGAAGATAAGTGACAATAGGTTTAAGACTGGCTGAAGGTTCGATTCATCGAACAGTTGCGCACTGCTATCGAATGCACTCTTGCAACATCTGTAGTGTCAAACTTTAAAGGGATGCCACTCGGAGAAGTGCGATGAAATTGAGTGCAAGGCCAATCCTCAAATTTGCACAAAAGCAAATAAAACGCAGCGTATGGAAGCGCTTGAACCAGTATCGTTAAGGTCAACCTTAGTATTGATTAGGTTAGCGGCTTGGCTACGTAAACCTAAAGTGAGGCTGACTTAAATTGAAAATGTGTATTTAAAGTTGGCTATTTCGTGAAAACACGCACCTTTAACCACATATAAGGGGCTAGAAAACTTCCATAACATGTACATTTCTATAGATTCCTGGCTGGCGCCTTAAATTTTCCCATGATAGTATCCTAAGAGCACAATAAGAGTTGATCCAGGTTTGGGTAGAAAACCCTTGATTAACTGCAGTGTGTTCAAGTCTCAATTTCAGGTTCTGCTCAGCGAAAAGCATTCGCAGTGCAGGAAAACGAATGTAAGTATTTGTGCCGCTCGAAGAGGAAAGAATGAGTAAATTAAGAAACGTATCCCGAGAGGGGTGGATGGTCTTTACCGCGGTGCTCGCTGCAATCGCGGTAATTGCGGCCATGGTCACCGTTCCGGGGGCTAAGGCGCAGGTTGCTGAGCCTACCGATTTTGCGCCAAACACTACATTGGGCAATGAGCTTAAAAAGGAAGAAAAAGACCCGCAGCATTTCGCCGCGGACTACTCCTGGGGTTTGCTTGTTTGGGCAGGAGAGCCAGCAGGGCCCGGCTTTAACAATGGTGGAAACCAAAATAATGACGTGGGCTGGGCGTGGTGTATCGAGCCGCATGCTAAAACCCCTCTCAATACGTTCGAAGCGTATGAAAAGAAGAACGCTACGAAACTTGAGTTTGATGAGAGGTATCACGACGCCGTCATTAATCTTGGACGGAAGATGGAAGCTGCAGCCGTCCAAGGGGATAAAAAATCGGCTGCTAATTATTACGTCTACCTGTTGATGTTCCTCAATTCGCCAGAGAACCCAAAGTATCTACCATATAAAACTATTGTAGGGAACAGCAAAGACTATTTCCCAGGGTTTACTGGATCGCACGAAGAGTTTACGGCACTTACGGGTTATAAAATTGAGGGAACCGAATATAGGCCGCAGCTTGTAAATGACCCGACGGTGGAGATAGCAAAGCAGCCTGCTGATGCATTTATTACCGTTGTGCATCCGAACAATAATCGCAATTCGAAGGCGCAGTCTGTCATTCCGGTAGACCAGCCTGGTCTGCCTGATGAGCCCGACAACGGTGGTGACTCCGAAGAGCCGACGACCTCTCCAGAGACTCCAAATACGGAGGAAAAGCCAACTGAGGAGACCTCCCCTGAGAGTTCGGATGAGGAGACTACCTCTAACAGTGAGACGACCGAAAATACTGAGCCGTCTAGTTCTGAATCAACCACTCCGAAGGACACCACCTCCGAGACGACTCCGGATAAGACGACCGATGTTGTTCCTAATCCGGAACCGACTCCTACTACTAGCGAGCAGGAAAAGGATCTTGAACCCAAGATTGAAACGGAAGCTTCCATTAAGGATGGCAACCGTGTAGAAAAGGGTGTCACGGTTATTGACACTGTGACGTATGAGGATCTTGTTCCGGGTAAGAATTACACCCTGAAGGCGAAGCTGATCTCCAAGGCTGATGGCAAGACTGTACTGGGTGAAGGATCTGCGGAGTTTGTCCCGAATCAGCCTGCTGGTGAGAAGAATGTCGAGATCATCGTCAACGACAATGCAGATCCTGCTGTTGACGCAGCGGTTGCCTTCGAGAAGCTCGTATCCACCGAGGTAGATAAGCACGGTGAGGAAACCCCTAATTCCACTGATGAGAACACGATTGCTACTCACGAAGACCTCAACGATGAGAAGCAGACCGTCAACACTGAGTGGAAGCCGGAGATTCATACCAATGCTGACTTTGACAACGCTACTCAGGTAAAGGCTGGCGTTACTGTCAAGGACACCGTCAAGTACACCGACCTGGTTCCGGGTAAGGAATACACTCTGAAGGCTGAGCTCATCTCCAAGGAGGATGGCGAGACTGTTCTGGGTACTGGTGAGGCTACTTTCACTCCAGAGAAGTCTTCCGGTGAACAGGTTGTTAACATCAAGGTTAACGACGATGTTGAGGGAGTCA
>NZ_JAKMUZ010000007.1 GCF_027570195.1 Corynebacterium yonathiae | reverse complement strand
AAAATTGGCGTGGGCATGAGTAAACCCCAGTGAGGAGATCCTCACTGGGGTTTATACGGTGCAGAGGTGACTAGATGTCGAAGGCCTCTTCAAGCAGATTCTTCTGCTCAATCTGGTGCACCTTGGCGTTACCGGTGGCAGTCGAGGACTGTGCACGGCGGGAAACGCGAACCAGTTCCGGCATATCCGGAATCAGGGTGCGCAGGTGCTCGTTGTAGAACGGCCATGGGCCTTGGTTAGCCGGCTCGTCCTGAACGAAGCGGACCTGGGTGGCATTCGGGTAAGCCTCGAAAGCTTCGCGCAGGCGGTTGAACGGAATCGGGTGGAGCATTTCCACGCGGACAATGGCGATGTCATCGCGGCCGTCGGCCTCGCGCTTCTTCTCTAGATCCCAGTACAGCTTGCCAGAGACCAGCATGATGGTCTTGACCTTGTCGGTATCGCCAACCTTCTTGCCGTTAACGTCAACGAAGTTCGGGTCGTTGATAACAGACTGGAAGCGCTTGACCTCGGTGAAGTCCTCCACGGAAGAAGTAGCCGCCTTATTGCGCAGCATGGACTTCGGGGTGAAGACGACCAGCGGACGCCTCATCTCACCAAGCGCCTGGCGGCGCAGCAGGTGGAAGTGGTTAGCCGGGGTGGAAGGCTGAGCCACGGTCATAGAACCCTCAGCACACAGCTGCAGGTAACGCTCGATGCGGGCGGAGGAGTGGTCTGGGCCTTGGCCTTCGTAGCCGTGTGGCAGGAGGAGTACCAGGCTGGACAGCTGGCCCCACTTGGCCTCACCGGAGGAGATGTACTCATCGATGATGGTCTGGGCGCCATTGGCGAAGTCACCGAACTGTGCCTCCCAGGCCACGAGAGCGTCTGGGTTACCCACGGTGTAGCCGTACTCGAAGCCCATGCCAGCGTACTCGGTCAGCGCCGAGTTATAGACCATGAACTTGCCGCCGTTGCCCTTAGAGGTGGCAATGGCATGCATCGGGTTGTATTCATTGCCGTTGCGTGGGTCGAAAGCGACGGCGTGGCGCTGGGTGAAGGTACCGCGGCGGGAATCCTCGCCGGCCAGGCGAACGACCTTGCCCTCGCCGGCCAGGGAACCGAAGGCGATGAGCTCGCCCCAACCCCAGTCGATGCCGCCTTCGCGGGAAGACTTCTCGCGGTCCTTGGCTACCTTGCCCACGCGCTTGTGGTACTCGAAGTCCTCCGGTGGGTTGCCATAGGCGGCACCCAGCTCGGCGAGCTCCTCAGCGGTGATGGAGGTATCCAGACCGCGGGTGAGCTCCTGGGAGGAGGTGATGCCAGTCTGCTCCTTCGGGCGAGCCTTGCCGGCTTCCTTGTGCTCGGCAAAGACAGATTCCATCTGGTCGTGGAAGTCGCGTGCGGCTGCCTCGGCATCTTCGGCGGAGAGATCACCACGGCCGATGAGGTCGTTGGTGTAGTGCTCGCGCACTGCCTTGTGCTCGTCAATGACGGAGTAGAGCTCCGGCTGGGTCATTGATGGGTCATCGGCCTCGTTGTGACCGCGCAGGCGGTAGACCATGAGGTCAATGAAGACATCCTTGCCAAATTGGCGGCGGTACTCGGCGGCCATCTGGCCCACCCAGACAACTGCCTCTGGGTCGTCGCCGTTGACGTGGAAGACCGGGCAGTCGAAGCCCTTGGCCAAGTCGGTGGCGTAGTGGGTAGAACGGCCGGAGTCCGGGGTGGTGGTAAAGCCCACCTGGTTGTTGACCACGATGTGGACGGTGCCGCCGTTGGTGTATCCGCGCAGTTGGGATAGGTTGATGGTCTCCTGGACAATGCCCAGGCCGGTGAAGGAAGCATCGCCGTGCAGCATGACTGGAACCACGGTGTGGCCCTCTGGGCCCTTGTCTAAGGTGTCCTGCTTAGCGCGGGCGATACCTTCCATTACCGGGTCCACGGCCTCGAGGTGGGACGGGTTGGCGGCAAGGGTGACCTTGATTTCGCCATCGCCGAACATCTGTAGGTGGTGGCCCTCGGAACCCAAGTGGTACTTCACGTCACCGGAGCCGCCGAGCTGGCCGCCCTTGTAGTTGCCGTCGAACTCGCCGAAGATATCGGCCAGCGGCTTGCCCACGATATTGAACAGAACGTTCAGGCGGCCGCGGTGCGGCATGCCGATAACGACCTCGTCCAAGTCCTGGCCAGCGGCGGTATCGATGATGGAATCCAGCAGCGGGATGAGGGTCTCAGCGCCCTCGAGGGAGAAGCGCTTCTGGCCCACGTACTTAGTCTGCAGGAAGTTCTCGAATGCCTCGGCGGCATTAACCTTCTGCAGGATGTACTTCTGCTCCGCGTTGGTCGGCTTCGGCATGCCCGCCTCCAGGCGGTCCTGCAGCCAACCGCGCTCATCGCGGTCCAGGATGTGGGTGTACTCGGAGCCAACCTTCAAGGTGTAGGCGGCGCGGAGGCGAGATAGGACTTCGCGCAGAGTCATCTGCTCCTTGCCGCCAAAGCCACCGACGTTGAAGGTGCGGTCCAGATCCCAGATGGTCAGGCCGTGGGTCGCGATGTCGAGGTCGCGGTGATCCGGGTTAGGCAGGCCCGGCTGTACCCAACCCAGCGGGTTGGTATCGGCCAGCAGGTGGCCGCGAGAGCGGTAGGACTCGATGAGCTGCATGACGCGGGTGTTCTTGTCCACGCCGGAGTTCGGTACGTCCTGTGCCCAGCGGAATGGCTCATAAGGCACGCCCATGGAGGAGAAGAGGTCGTCCCAAAATGCGCCGTCGACAAGCAGTTGGCCAATGGTGCGCAAGAATTCGCCGGACTCTGCACCTTGGATAACGCGGTGGTCGTAGGTGGAGGTCAAGGTAACCAGGCGGCCCACGCCGAGGTCAGCCAAGCGATCCGCGGAAGCACCGGCGAACTCGGCCGGGTAATCCATGGAACCTACGCCGATGATGGAGCCCGCGCCCTTGGTGAGGCGAGCGATGGAGTGGCGGGTGCCGATGCCACCTGGGTTGGTGAGGTTAATGGTCACACCAGAGAAGTCATCCATGGTGAGCTTGTTCTTGCGAGAACGGGTAACGATGTCCTCATAAGCCGCAACAAACTCGGAGAAAGACTTGGTCTCGCACTCCTTGATAGCGGCAACGACCAACGCGCGGGAGCCATCCTTCTGCGGCAAGTCAATGGCCAGGCCCAAATTGATGTGCTCGGGCTGAATGACAAAAGGCTTGCCATCCTTGAGCTCGTAGCGCACGTTCATGTCTGGGTGCAGCTGCACGGCCTTGACCATGGCGTAGCCAATGATGTGGGTAAAGGAGATCTTGCCACCGCGGGTGCGCTTGAGGTGGTCATTGATCATGGAGCGGTTTTCCCACATAAGCTTGACCGGCATATCGCGCACGGTGGTAGCGGTAGGAATCTCGAGGGACTCTTCCATGTTCTTAGCAATGGCCTTGAACATGCCCTTGAGCTGGCGCTCCTCGCCGCCCTTATAGTCCGCGATGCGGTCGAGCGGGGAATCGGATTTCTTCACGGACTGTTTTGCCTTAGCGGACTTTTCCTGTGCCTTAGCCACGGACTTATCGACGTTGGTCTCGCGGGCCTCCTGCTTGCGGGCGGTAGTAGTACCCTCAGTCTTCTTCGCGGCCGCCTTAGACGGCTTTTTCGCGGTCTCCTTTGCTGGAGCTTCAGACTTAGGCGCGCCGTTTGCTTCGAAGTAGTCGCGCCACTCCTTATCTACGGAGCTAGGGTCCTTGGAGTACTGCTGGAACTGCTCGTCTATCAGCCACGCATTGGGGCCGAAGATATTCGATGTGCTCACGGCAGGTATTCGCCTCATTTCTCTGCTTTAAAATGGTCGTTTATTCGACTTTAGTGCGGCCTTTGTACGAGCGCATACGTCACCCGCCAAAGAGTCTTCCTACATGATACGGGCCATACCCCGAAACTCACTATGTCAGGGGTATCAAAGGCCCCACTTGAAGGTTCCTGGCTACCCCTAGGCTTGGGTGAGCGGCGAAAGCTGCTCGCTGGCGTGCTCGATAACCTGCTTGGCCAGCTTGCGGTTGGCGGTGGTGCCTAGCATCGCACCGATGCCCATGGGCATGAGCTTGCTTACCCACGCCCACTTCAAGCGTTTGGTGACTTGCTTGGTAAAAAGCTTGGTCAATCGCCCGTTGATGCCAGAAAGTGTCGGTCCGGAGAAACGCGACAGGGTAGCTGCCGAGCGCATGCCGGATACGCTATTGAGATCGCCCACAAAGGTATCGACCAATGCAGAGCCCTTGGAGCCGGTCAGGACGAGAAGTACAAGGGCACGGCGGCGCTCGGGGGACTTAATATCATCGCCACGCAGGTAGGACGACGCCAAGATATACCAGGCCGCGGCTTCCAAGAAGACTACGGATTCGCCGGCGATGGTGGCCGCTCCGGTAACCAACCCAACGCCTGGGATGGCGGCGGAAGCACCGGCAGCCGCGCCAGTGCCGGAGGTGATATTGAGGAAGTGCTTGTCAATGAGCTGCTGCAGCTGCTGCGGGGGAGCGTTCTTATTGCGCTTTTTCAGGCCCTCGACATACTTGCTGATGACCCCAGATTGCACGGCTACCGCACGATCCAGGGAGTTGAGCAGTGCAGAGGTAAAGCGGTTGGTATCTTCCGGATCAATGTCATAGGTATCGAGGGTTTCGACCTTGGTCGAGTTGTTTTTCTTGTCTTTAGTGAATAAACCCATGTGTCCTTCTCCTTCGCTAAAACTTATCGGAGCCCAGCATAGTAAAGGCTCTATTAATGTGCCGTCGCGTCGCAGTCAGATCGCCGGGGGCGTGCAGGCCACCTAAGCTAGTGAGTATGGTTAGGCCGCACGAGAATTACCGCGATTCCGGAGATGTCTTCCCGGAGGAGTCTTCCGCGGCGGCGCGCCTGAAAGCGGAGCAGGCGCACGAACGCGCCCGCCGCGCCTTTGAGGAAGCTCAAAATGCCCTGGCAGATGAGCTGACCGTGCGTACCACCTCTGGTTGGGTGCGCGGTGTTATCGAAGAGGATTTGCGCACCGATCGTCCCATTAGCGCCGGCCCGGTGCTGACGTGGCGTGGAATCCCGTTTGGAGATACCACCGCGGGGGACAACCGCTTCCGCGCCCCGCAACCTGCCCCGGCCTGGGAGGGTGTGCGTGATTGCAGCCAATTTGGTCCGCCGGCCCCGCAGCCCACGTATTCCTGGACCGACCGCATTATCGGCTCCGAGGATTGCTTGCACTTAGATATCGTGCGCCCGCGCACCGAGGAAAAGCTTCCGGTAGTGATCTACCTGCACGGCGGCAGCTTCATCATGGGCTCGTCCCACATGCTTATGCTTCGCGGCTTCGAGCTTGCTACCCGCATGGACGTGGTCTACGTATCTATTAACTTCCGCCTGAATTCCCTGGGCTATTTGGATCTACGCAGCCTAGGTGGGGACTGTAGCGCCAATCCAGCGGTCGCCGATCAGATCTTGGCGTTGCAGTGGGTGCGGGATAATATCGCGGCTTTCGGCGGCGACCCGGAGGCTGTTACCCTCATGGGCGAATCGGCCGGGGGTGCGGCGGTCCTGACTCTAATGACGAGCCCGGCTGCGGAAGGCTTATTCCACCGCGCTATCGCGCAGTCCCCGCCGATTGCCATGATTCATTCTCGGGCTCAATCCACCCTGTGGGCGCGCGAGTTGGTTCACCGCATGGCCTTGCCGCGGCGCACCTCGGTGGAGGACCTGCGCCAGGAGAATTTTGCCGATCTGGTGCGCTCCGGCCAGTCCATGATGTGGCGTGCTGGTGAGCTCATTCACCTTAATTCCTGCTACGCGCCCACGGTGGATGATGAGCTCATTCCGGAACACCCCATCGCCGCCTTTGAAAACGGCCACCAGCACCAGATTCCGCTGTTAATCGGCACGAACTCGGACGAGGCTAGCTTTGGCAAATTCCTTTTCCAGCGCCAAAGCTCCCGCGAGCGCGCCGCCTTGCGCCTGTTGGCGTCCTTTGATCCGCAGCACGCTCCTGAGGTGGTTGCCGCATATGATGGTGCCGTGGCCCGCGAGGACTTTGCGCACCTGCTTGCCGACGCCCTCTTTTGGGCACCCTCCACCCGTACCGCCACCGCCCACGCTCAGGTGGCACCAACGTGGATGTATCGCTTTGACTTCGCTTCTGCCGTGCTCAAGTGGCTGGGCCTTGGCGCAATGCACTCGATGGAGCTGGGCAACGTCTTCGGCGATCCCTATTCCTCGCGCGCGTCCTTCCTTACCAATTGGGGCTCGCGTGCGGAGATGGAAGAACTCACCGCCACCATGCAGCACCACTGGTCCGCCTTCATTCATGGCGGCCGCCCAGAAAAGAGCTGGCCGCGCTATGGGCCCAAGCAGCGCGCCACCATGATCTTCGATGCGGAGGCCTATATTGAAAACGCCCCGCACGAGCTCAAGCGCCAAGCCTGGGAGGGATATCACATGTTGGAGTGGGGAAGTGGGCGCCCAGAGCTGGTGAGATCTTTGGGCTTTCAACCATCCGGGTGGGATTAACGGTAGACTCCACAGTGACCGCGGGCGGCGCCTTGCCTACCGTGGGAACCTCTGCTTCCGAAGGATGGATTTTAAACCACCATGAGCTTTTTCGAAGATATTGCTTCTGCATTGGATGCCGAGGGCATCGAGTCCCGCGTCAATGATGACGTCATGTTCGTTCCAATCACCTCTGATCTGGAAATCCAATTTATTGAAATCGATCCGCTTCTTCCCGCAGCAAACGTCTACATTGCCGCGGCGGACGTTGATGAAGATGACGAAGAATTTGAGGCAGTTCTTGTCTCCGTCGCTTTCTCGGTTGATGACGCCGTGGAGGCGGTGTCTCGCCACATCGCTACCGACCAGGTGGTCACCGTTCTGCGCGACCTGCTGGAGGGTACTGATGAGCGCATCGCGGAACTAGAATTTGCCCAAGATGAGCTCAACCCGCACCTCGTCGTGGCTGAGGTGGCTAACGATTCAGAGCTGCGTGTACTCGTGGAAACCATCGACGGCGTCCCGTCTGCCATCGTCCGCTTCCTCGCCTTCGACTTCGACGAAGATGATCTGGATGACATGGAAGACGAAGCAGTCTCCCTCGCTTGGGAAGTAGATGAAGAGGATGAGGACCTCGATGAGGCTGACCGCCTTGCCCTCTTTGATAACGCCGAGTTTGATGATGTTCCCATCGTGGAGGTTCCCGCCGAGGCCCTCGAGCTTGGCACCTATACCGACTTCGATCGCCTCTTTGATGTTCTAGGCCTTGTTTCCGAGCAAGCCCTGGACTGGGAAGCACAGCTCGTCTCCTTTGATGACGAAGATTACGAAGAACCCGATGTTTACGATATCTTCGGCGAGGATGATGATGACGAGGACGAGGATTACCTGGACGGTGACGATGCCGACCTGAACGACGAATCCGACGCCCCCGAAGCTGACGAAAAATAGTCCCGGCCTTCCCCATAACCCAGCCCGCCGCTCCCAACGGCGGGCTGGGCCTTTCCCGTTTTAGGGGCCCTTTTGTGTTGCTACTTTCGCGCGCCGCCAATTAGGCTTTAGGACAATCCCAGCTTGCAGCTGGGAATCCGCCCTAAACCAGACCTCGTGAGGAGGAGACCTTGGCGATGACCCGCGACACCACGTGGCGCTACGTCCTTGTTGTAGTAGCCGTGGCACTCTCGCTCGCCGCGTGGTTTTGTACCGTCCTTGGGGTGTACTCCACGGTAAATGTGACTTTCGAGTCCTACCTGACCGCCAGCGTCTGGGTCCTCCTTCTGGTGGCCGCGGTGCTGCTATATACCTCGCAGTATGGGTTGGTGCCTAACTGCATCCTCCTGTATCCCATCTTCGGTGCCTCCATCAACCTGCTGTTGGGCTCGTTGACGGTGCGCTCGCAGGTGCCGATGTTCTTCGACACCGTGGGCACCGCCATCGTCGCCATCATCGCCGGTCCCGTGCTGGGCATGGCCACGGGGCTTACCACCACCGTATGGGGCGGAGTGTACTTTGCCTATGATCTCGCCTTTGCGCCCGTGGGGATCTTTATCGGCGCTGCCGTAGGCATTCTGGCGCGCCGCGGAGTATTCAACAAGCTGTCATGGATCATTTTCTCCGGCCTCGGAATGGGCATCGGATCCGGCGTCATGAGCGTGTACGTGCTCATCTTTTCCTTCAACGGACGACCGCGCAAAGGGCTACAAAACCTCACTAAGTTCTACGAGATGATTTTCCAAGACGAGCGCTTGGCCATCATCTTGCAGGGCCTTACCTCGGACATTCTAGATAAGGTCTTTACCGTCCTCATCGCCTGCCTGGTCCTGCGCTTTATGCCAAAGGCAATCGCCCGGCACTACACGGTGACCTTCAACCACGAGGTGATGAGGAAGGTGCTCCACGCGCCTGACCCGCATGCAGGGCCAGACACGCTGCGCAGTCAACGAAACAGCGCGCGACCGCCTAGGCGGCTTGGCTAAAGCCAGCGAAGAGTGACTCGGGGGAATGGACTGGCTGATAAGAACTATCGACGAGCCACACGTAGGTGGCGTTCGGGCCACGGGAGACCTCGTGGACTGCGCTGACCAAATCTGCGGGCACGAGCGTGCGCACCCAGCCTTCGGCCACGGCAGGTTCCACCGGCTGGCCAAAATTCTCGGTAATACGGATGGTGATGAGGTACGCGGGAATTCGGTCTTGACCAAAACCGCGTACCCGAGCCTTTACGCGTTTTCCTACGCGGTGGCGGGTAATGCTCATGCAGTACTCTCCGCTTGGCCCACCAGCGGGGGTCGGCAGTTGCTTTATCGGTGGGCGCCAAGTGGGAGTCGGGCGCGCCAGGGAGCGCGGGTGGTGCATGATGGCTGCGATCGAATTGATGGTGTCATATTCGTGGTAGAGCAAGTCCGCAGCAATCTCGGTTGCGGACTGTGGCAGGTTCATGGCAGTGGAACGGGGAAACTTCTTTTGTACGTTGTGCATGGCCATCACACTAGAACTCAGTCTGGACACGACCCCACGACAATAGAACAAATATTCGAAATGCTTTCGGAAATGGCTTTCCACCACCGCAAGGATTAGAGTTGCAGCCGATATGATGAATACACACAGTGGGGAAGCAGAACGCGAGGAAGCGCCCAAAATCCCGCGCGAAATCTGGGTCATGGTCACCGCCGCCTTCATTATCGCTTTGGGCTATGGCCTCATCGCCCCGCTCTTGCCGCAATTCGTGGTGAGCTTCGATGTCTCCATGGCCGCTGCCGGCCTAGTGGTTTCCATCTTTGCTGCCTCGCGCCTTATCTTCGCGCCAATGTCCGGCTCGTTGGTGGATCGCGTCGGCTCGCGCCGCGTCTATCTCATTGGGCTCATGACCGTCGCGGTCACCACGGGCCTCGTCTCTATCGCCCAAAGCTACTGGCATATCGTGGCTCTGCGCGCTGTAGCCGGTATCGGCTCAACCATGTTTACAGTCTCTGCCATGGGGCTTATCGTGCGCATGTCGCCACCGACGATTCGCGGCAAATGCTCTGCCACCTATGCCACAGCCTTCCTTCTTGGCAATGTTGCGGGCCCGGTGCTCGGTGCTGGTTTGTCCTTTTTGGGCTTTCGGTGGCCATTTTTTATCTATGGCGTGGGTGTAGCACTTGCCGCGTTGGTTGTGTGGTGGCAAATGCCCCGCGTTAATCACACGCAGGCAAGCCAGCAGAAGCTGCCGCCAATGCGTCTGCATGAAGCTTGGAACGATACCGCCTACCGTGCGGTTTTGACCTCCAACTTTGCGCACAGCTGGATCAACATGGGTGTGCGGGTATCTGTGCTGCCCCTTTTTGCCGCTTCCATCTTCCATAATGGCGCGGCCGCATCCGGCCTCGCACTTGCGGTCTTTGCCGCCGGTAACGCCATCGTCCTGCAATTTTCCGGCAAGTGGTCCGATATTCACGGACGCAAGCCGCTCATCCTCATCGGCCTTGTCGGCTCGGCCATCTTCATGGTGCTCATGGGCATGGCTACTAGCGTGTGGTTCTTGCTGCTGATTTCCGCCTTTGCCGGCGCGTCTTCTGGACTTATCAACCCCTCCCAACAGGCAGCCGTGGCCGATATTGTGGGCAATGACCGCTCCGGTGGCAAGGTCCTTTCCACCTTCCAGATGGCAGGAGACTTCGGCCAAATCCTAGGCCCCATGCTCATCGGCCTGCTTGCCGACGCCTCCGGCTTCCCCCTCGCCTTCACCGTTTGCGGTGCCATTGCCTTCATCGGCATCATTGCCTGGTCATTCGGCCGCGACCCGCATGCTGAGGTAGGGAATAAGCCGGAGCGGGTGCCGCAGGGGAAGTAGGAATTTGTGTTTCGGCTAGAAAACTTCAGCCACCTGGGAGACACATAGATAAACGAAGGCGGCGGAGATAATCGCCATCAAGGTGTTGACGAACCAGCCATTTCTCCATTGCTTTGGAGTGTGCTTGGTATTTAACAGGACCAACAGAGTAAGGCCTAAGAAAGGCATGAAAAGGGCACCAAGGACTCCGTAGGCGATGATGAGCCCAGTCGGCTTACCAAGGAGAAGTAGCAACATTGGCGGAAAGGTCAGCCAGATGAGATACGCTCGGTAGTATTTTCCACCCGTACTCGTTCGGGGATCGTCTTGCGGAATCTTTTTGAGGTGGCCAATGTAGTCAGCGAACATAAGAGACACACCGTTCCACACTCCAAGGCAGGAAGAGAACGCGGCAGAAAAGAACCCGACTATGAACAATTTGGATATGAAAGTTCCGTAGCGTTCCGCGAGGACATCTGACATATCAACGAGTCCCTGGTCGTTATCGGATACGGCGACGTTTGCGCTGTAGAGAAGCTCGGCGCCGAGGGCCAGTGTAGCTAGAACAAAAATACCGGTAACGGCGTAGGCTACTGCATTATCCATGCGCATAACCTTCATCCATTTTGGCGTGTACCATTCCTTTTCACGCAGCCAGTAGCCGTAGGCGGCAAGCGTAATTGTTCCGCCGACTCCGCCGGCGATGGATAGTACATAGACGAAGGATCCATCCGGAATCCGTGGTACTAAACCTGCAATTACTTCGGGAAGGTTAGGGGCAGTAATGGCGGCGATGCCCACTACAGTGACAAACATAATCCCGACCAAGATGGCCGATAGTTTCTCAAAAAGCTGGTACTGGCCAAGCCAGGTCAGGGCAAAACAAGCTATTCCGGAAACAATTGCCCACATCTCAAGGCTGGTTCCCGGGAAGAGAGCGCTGAGCGCGAGACCCGCTCCGGACATCGACGCAGCACCGTAGACGAGACCCCAAATAACGATATAGGGGACGAAATGCCAAGAAGTCCACCGGCCTAACTCACGCCAGCCGTGGAACATTGTGTTTCCGGTGGCAAGGCTATACCGTCCGACGCCTTCGACCAGCACGATCTTCATAACCGTACCGATAATGACCGCCCACAGGAGCGCATAGCCAAAACGTTGGCCGGCAATCATGGTGGCAACTAGGTCAGCTGCGCCGACACCTGTTGCTGCGGCCACTAATCCCGGACCGACTAAGGTCCATTTCACTCTGGCCTGGTCGGTTGTTTCGGTGTCGTGCCTTGCAGAACTTGATTCACTGGTCTGGCTCATAGCACCCTCTCGACTAATTGTGTTTCTAATCACTATAGGGAGAGTGGTGCTTTTCTATCAGGAAAACGAGAGTTTGATTTTTGCTCGACCCTCTAGGCCACCGTTCTTCCCGCAGCGTAGAGGGCCTTGGGCATTGCCCGTTGGAGTTTCCATTCGAATTGGATCGGCTTTTCCCCATGGTGGGACACGTAATCGACAGCGCCTAAAAAGGTATAAGCGCTCGCTGTACCGACTTCGTTCTTCTTGTTAAAGCGCGAGGCTATGAGAATCTTGCCCTCACGATTCTGATGGCCGATATAGCGTTCAGCCGCCTTCGACTTCAACGTCGTCGTTGATTGAGATTCCCAGTGCAACAGATCAGGTGAAATTGGGTAGTCTCGATAATTCGTAGAAGCACTTACTTGTTCGTCTTTTTGAAACGTCACCAAGAACAGATCTGTATTGATATCGGGGAAGTATTTCACGCCCTCGCGGGGAAGATTCACAAGTTGTGCAAGGCTTCCAGTTTCCAAAGCGCCAATTAATTCGGCCAATGAATAATCTGCGTGGGTTTCCAACACGGACGTCTCGCTATGCTGCGGAATGATGCGAGAGGAGTCACTGCACAATTGCATAACCTGTTGCAATTCCCAAGTGATCTGCGGGTGCTGGCGCAATATTGTCAGTGCCTTGTCATAAGAGCCAGGATGCGGAGAATTTGAGTTCGCCCAGAACCCGAGAACAAGCATCCGGGTGAAGGCTTGATCGGATGGCACCATATCGGCGTAGCAAAGATCTGGGGTGGAAAGGATGCGCAAGTAGGCATCGATTCGGTGTGGATCGTTGACATGGAGGAAAACCCGAATCCGATTAAGCAGAAATGTTTCGTTCTCACTGGCAGTCTGCTGAATTAGGCCTTCCTCTCGAAGCAGGCGCGTCCACGAATATTTTGAGGGGCGATAGATATCTTCTAATTGGAGATTTGCCTCCTCAAGGAACTTTTTAAGATCTGTAGTTCGAATTTCAGAAAGCAAAGCACGTACCTTGCGTAGTGAATTTCGTGAGATCTTCTTGACATTACGGAGAACCTGTTCGGTAGTCGTTTGGTCGAGCTGAATATGTGACCCCGGCGGAGTGGTGGGAAAACCCTGTTCGATTTCCTCAGTCAGGCGCTTGCCCCGTTTCCGGGTTAAGGAATGGAACTTTCGCTCGAAATCAAACTCCGCATGTTGCTGGCCGATGAAATCGAAAATGACGCAGGAGTCTTTGCCTGGAGATAGACGGAGACCGCGACCCAGTTGTTGCAGAAAAACCACAGGGCTTTGCGTCGGCCGAAGCAAAAGTAGGGTATTAACAGCAGGAATGTCTACACCCTCGTTAAATATATCCACAGAGAACAAGACTTTGACCTCGCCAGTCTCCAGATCTCTAATGGCTTGGGCTCGCTCTGCGGCGGAGAGTTCGTTCGTTACAGCGCGTGCTGGGATTCCAAATTGTTGGAATTGCGTTGCCATATATTTTGCGTGAGCAATAGTGACGCAAAACCCGATGGCTTTCATCTCTGAGAGATCGAAAATGCGGCGGCTCAGCTCGTTAATAATGAAACGCGTTCGCTTTTCTCCTGCTTTGATGTAGAACTCCGAGAGCTCTCTGGAGCTATAGTCTTTTTTGCCGCGATTCCAGGTCAATGAAGAAAGGTTCGTTCCATCAGCAATGCCGTAGTAATGCATAGGAACCAAGAGCTGCAAGCGCAAAGCATCCCACAAACGCAGTTCATGGGCTACGCGATAGTCAAAGTACTTCTGAACGTTTTCGCCATCACCACGCTCCGGCGTAGCTGTTAAGCCTAAGAGCTCTCGTGGCTGGAAGTGGTCTAAAAGCGCGTTATAGGTGGGAGCTTGCGCGTGATGGAACTCGTCGATTATTACGACATCAAAGCGTTCAGGATCTAGCTTTTGTAGCCGGGTAGTACTTAGGGATTGCACGCTGGCAAAGACAAAATCCCAACGGTGCGGCTCGGCGCCGTCGACAAGCAGCTCTCCAAAGTCTGCCTCCTTGAGAACTTCACGGAATGTCCGTCGGGCCTGATGAAGAATTTCCTTCCGGTGAGCCACGAAGAGCAATCGAGGACGTCGCTTCCATTGCTCGCAAAGATTTCGATAATCCAGTGCAGCAACCACAGTCTTTCCAGTTCCTGTCGCAGCTACCAGGAGGTTTCTATGTCGATCCTTTATCTCACGCTCTGACCGCAACGCCTCAAGCATCTCTTCTTGGTAGGGGTAAGGCGTTACCTCTAGACCAGAAAGCTCCAGTTGGCGGAGTGCTCCGGACGATTCACCCCCTTTCGCAATGCGCAGAGACTGCTCAAGACGCTCCATATCACTACTAGGGTCGAAAGTCTTAAAATGGCTGTCGTGCCAGTAACTATCGAAAGTCTTGATGAACTTATCGATTACTTCTGGTGTTGCGGTGTTAGAGCCGCGGACATTCCACTCCCAACCATCGACGAGAGCGGATCTTGACAGGTTGGAACTACCAATAAATGCAGTGTCGAAACCGGATTTTCGGCGGAACAGCCAAGCTTTGGCGTGAAGGCGGGTGGATTTGTGTTCATAGCAAATTTTCACATCTGCCTGGTACTTTTCAACCAATCGCTCGAGAGCAGCAGCGTCAGACGCGCCGCAGTAAGTAGAAGTAAGAAGGCGGAAGGGGATCTTATTGTCGCGAAGATACTCTAGCTGCCTATCGAGGACGCTAATGCCGGAATTCTTGATGAAGGCGCACAGCAGGTCTACCGAATCAGCGGTCTTAATTTCTCTCTCGATCTCGCTGGTCAAGCTAGACTCTCCCAGAGTGTTTGTAAAAAGAGCGCTCTTGGTGAGTGAAACGTCCGGTAGGAGGGGCGGATCCGCTAACCCCGAGTTGTACACAGCGTAGAGGAGCTCCTCGGAATCGATTCCCTCATCATCGCCCAGTAGATGCGCAATGTTGTTAATCAGGGCAACTCGATCTTCGGGTGACTTTAAACCGCGGAGACGGTTCTCTAAGAGTGAACCGATGTGCTGAGCAACCGCCGAGGTATAGCGGCCATGAGCTTCCTGATCGGAGCTTCTCCCAATACCGAATCCTGCAGCAGGGTGTTGGGTTAGCGTTTCCTCCATTCGCTCGCGAATTCGGGTCGTAATGGGGGTCTCGTATGCACCGAAAGGTAGGGAAGAATCGGGATTGATGCTCATACTGACCAAATTCTAAAGGCTGGGCATTCCAAATTGGCATAAAAGAGGATTGGTAAGTAAATATTCTCCCGCCGGTGTTGCGTTTAGCGGAGGATATCCGCCGAATGCTGGCAAAAGGTCACTACGAAAGAAAGGATCTTTCGTCCCTTAGTTGTGATTAGAAGCTAATGCTTCGACCGCTGGAATATCTGCGGGAGCCCAGTTTAATTTTGCAGCTTCTGCGGAGGTAACCCATTGTGCAAGGTCATGGTCGGTCAGGTGGAGGTCGCTATCAATGAGCGTGCAATAGAAAGTCGTTAGCTCAATGGTTGCGAAATCGTACTCGTAAGTTGTTGTCGCAACCTTGGAGCCCACCTCGGCCTTGAGGTTAAGCTCTTCGTGTATTTCCCGAGCTAAAGCCTGCTGAGGTGTTTCACCAGGCTCGATTTTTCCACCTGGGAATTCCCAGTGGCCTTCGAGTGGCTTGCCCGGTTTCTTGCGGCAGGCGAGGAAGCGCTGGCCGTCATGGAAGACAGCGCCGACGACGCGAATGGGTTTAGACATGACTCTATTGTGCCTTGGATCTCGAAAACGTCTAGACAGTGAGGTGTTACTTAGATAACATATCCCCAATGTTCGCGTAAGGCTGTCACGCGGGCTTGAATTTTGTATGCAAGCTTGAGGGGACGGTTCTACTGTGACTTCTACCGAATCGGTCTATTCCTCCCACCAGAGTCATGACGGGGAAATCCCGCAGCCTGGGGGACGGTGGAAACTCTTTCTATATAGCGCGATTGGCGCGTTCGTATTCTTCCTGCCGGTGACGTATCAGGATAAGCGCTCTATTCCTTTGGATCACATGGTCACGATGGTGCGTGACGGAATTCCGGCGGCGGTGCCGTGGATTATCTTTGCCTTGGCCGTGTACGGAACCGTGCGCAGTTTTACTACCGGCGCATTTAAAGAAAGCGCGCTTCAGGCAGTCTTTGCGGTGCTCAATATTGTCGGTGCGGTGATCTCGTTCCTCATGGTCATCGACGCGCTGCCGTGGGTGCTCGGTGATGAGGACCTGGTGCCGTTCTTGTGGAACTCGATTGCCATTCCGGTAGGCCTCATTGTGCCTATTGGTGGTGCGTTCCTAGCATTTCTCATTGGCTTTGGCCTGCTGGAATTTGTCGGCGTGCTTATGCAGCCCATCATGCGGCCGCTGTGGAAGACGCCGGGGCGCTCTGCCATTGATGCAGTGGCCTCGTTCGTGGGCTCGTATTCACTGGGAATTTTGGTCACGGACCGCGTCTACCAAAAGGGCGGCTATACCGGGCGTGAGGCAGCGATTATTGCCACCGGGTTTTCGACGGTCTCTGCGGCCTTCATGGTCATCGTCGCTAAGCAGCTCGATCTGATGAAGGTATGGGGCACCTACTTCATTGTCACGCTCATCGTGACCTTTGTGGTTACTGCCATTACCGTGCGGATTCCACCGCTGCGCACCATTCCGGACGAGTATTTTGCGGACGCGCACCCAGATCCGGAAAAGCCGGTGGAAGGCTCGCGCATCAAAAACGCGTGGCGCGAGGCCATGCTGGCGCTGCAGCGAGCACCGTCGTTGTGGGAATCCATTTGGGAGAACCTGCGCGATGGTGTGCGCATGGCGGCGGCCATCGTGCCGTCAATTATGTCGGTGGGTCTCATAGGCCTGCTGCTTGCGCGCTTTACACCCATCTTCGAGTGGCTCGGCTACCTGTTCTACCCGTTCGCCTGGGTAGTGCAGCTGCCGGAGCCGGTCCAAGCGGGCAAGGGCGCGGCCATGGGCATCGCGGAGATGTTCCTGCCCGCCACGGCAGTGGCAGGCAGCGACAGCATGGTGCTCAAGTTCGTCATCGGCGTGGTGGCAGTCTCTGCCATTATTTTCTTCTCGGCGCTGGTGCCGTGCATCCTAGCCACCAAGATCCCGGTGAAGCTGACCCACTTGGTCATCATTTGGTTTGAGCGTGTAGCGCTGACCATTCTCATCGCCACCCCGATTGCCCACCTGCTGTTTTGATAAGTTGAATCCAAGACGGGTAAGAGGACCGATATCGCTGGAGGGCAATGATGCTTATAGCCACTATCGCAGCTGAGGTAGCTTTTTGGCTTTGCTTAGTGGCTGGCAGCCTTTTGCGCTACGTGTTTAACCTGCGCAAACTCGGTTTGATACTTATGGCCGCGACCCCAATTATCGACCTGCTGCTTTTAGTATTTTTCTATGTGAGCCTGAGTCAAGGCGGTACGGCCGAGTTTATGCACGGCTTTGCGGCCTTTTATATTGCTTTCTCGGTTGTCTGGATTCGTAGACCAGAAAGTTTCTGGCGCCAGCACTCGCAAAGGGCCTAAAGCTGACCAGCGCAGTTTCACACAATGTGTCCTCGCAAGTGTTGGCGCAGCGATTTTGCTGCTCATAGGCATTGCGGTGACTGGCTTAGCGGGTAGCTTTTGGCTTGTATATTGGCTCATCGCCGTGGCCTTTACTCCCGCTATGTGGTGGGGAGTCCAACGTTGGATGAGTAAGAAAGCTACCCGCTAAACCGCACGGTCCAGCTAAACCCCAACGCCGTTGGCGTCTAGCTGGTGAGGTGTGCCGTGACGATGTCATCGATAAGCCGCGCCGCTGCCTTGGCAGTGCGGTTATCAATGTCAAAGGTGGGGTTAAGCTCGACGACGTCCACCAAGGCCAGCTTGCCGGTCTGCGCGATGGCTACAGCCATGGCGCGGATGCGCTCGTAGCTCACGCCCAGGGAAGCTGGGGCAGATACGCCCGGCGCGGTCGATGCCGGCAGGACATCGAGGTCGATGGACAGGTGGACCTTGTCCTTGCCCTCGGTAGCCTTTGCGGCTAGCTCAGCGCACTCGGCTGGGGTGAGGTTCACTAGCTCATCGTCCAGGGTGATGGCGACGTTTAGGCCCTTTGCCTCGTCGAAAAGCACCGCGGTGTTATTGGGCCGAGAGATTCCCAACACTGTGTAATCGAAGTCATCGGTGAGCTCCGAAATCTGCTTGAACGGGGTGCCGGAGGTGGCTTGGTCCGCGCGGCGCAAATCGAAGTGGGCGTCCAGATTGATGATCTTGGTGGCGCCTACCGCGCGGTAGAGGCCACGGTGGGAGCCAAAGGCAGTCTCGTGCCCGCCGCCGAGGATGATGGGGAGGGTGCCGGCCTCGACAAGTTCCTGCACCTTATCGGAAAGAGCATCGTGGGCGCCGTCGAGGTCGTCGGCCTGGGTGGTGATCGTGCCGGCGTCGGCAAGCGCATGCTCATGGTGCACCGCCAAGGAGCCAAGCGCGGAACGCAGCGCGGCAGGGCCTGCGGCTGCCCCCTGGCGTCCGCCATTGCGCAGCACGCCCTCATCGGAGGCAAAGCCCAGGAGGGTTACCGGAGCGGGGGAGTCGGTGGATTGATTGATAACGCTATGCCAGCGCGCGTGCTCTGGTCCTGGTCCATCGGAGCGGCCGGACCATTCGGGGGCGGGGGTGAAAAGTTCAGCTTTTTCAGTGTTCATGGTTTTCGATGTTAGGTAAAACCGCGGCAGGTGGCAGGAAACTCTGCCTACAATCACTAAGCGTGAGTACCAACAGAGTCCCAGCGGCGCGTCACGCGATGGAGATCCTCAAGCTTTTGTCTACTATCGACGTCCCTATATCTGCCGCCCGCATACAAGGTGAGCTCAACCTGCCGCGCTCGTCTACATACCACCTGCTGGCGGAGATGGTTGATGCTGGTTTTGTAGCCCATTTGCCGGAGCATAAGACGTATGGCCTGGGTCTGGCCGCTTATTCCATGGCTTCGGCCTACGTAACGCAGCAGCCCTTGGTGCGCATGGCCACTCGGGACTTGGAGCAGTGTGCGGCGCTGGTGGGTGGATCGGGGCACCTGTCACGTATGGCTGGATCGGAAATTTTGTATCTGCAAGAAGTGCGTGCGGCGGGGGCTACCTCCTTGGTGACCGAGGTGGGCGTGCGACTGCAGGCGCAAAAGACGGCGTCCGGCCGCGTGATGCTGGCGCATCTGCCTGATGCGGAGGTGCGCGCTGCCTTTGATACCGCGGGAGGTTCCGGCTTTGCTGCATTGAAAGAGCGCTTGCGCTTAGTGGCTACACGCGGGTGGGACCAGGAGGTTGAAGAAATTACCCGCGGTCAGGCCTCTGTGGCGGTGCCCATCCTGGATCACTTGGACCGACCAGCAGCTGCGGCTGCGGTGACGTATCCGGTGGGTACTCCGGATGACAAAGTAGATACTGCCATTCGGGCTTTGCAAGAGGTATCGGACAAGGTGGCGGGGAAAATATACCGTAACCGAAAAAAGTGATGTAGCATACATCTATCGCGTTGGGCTGTCGCGCGACACATTTTCAACTATTGATCCTATTCAAGGAGATTTGCCATGCCTAACGCCTACCCGTCCACCGTGACCGTGAACGTTGGCGCCCTTAGCATTGAGGACGTTGTTGCCGTTGCCCGCTATGGGGCGAAGGTCGAGATTGCGCCTGAGGCGTTCGAAGAGGTGGCCGCCACCCGCGAGCGCGTAGAAGAATTGGCTCAGGACCCCACCCCGGTCTATGGCATTTCCACCGGCTTTGGCGCGCTGGCGCGACGCCATATTCCGGAGGAGATGCGTGCCCAGTTGCAGCTTTCCCTTGTGCGCTCGCACGCTGCGGGTACTGGTCCAGAGGTGGAAGAAGAAGTCATCCGTGCGCTTATGTTGCTGCGCCTGTCTACCCTGTGTACCGGCCGCACCGGCGTGCGTCCCGTAGTGGTAGAAACCTACGCCAAGGCCTTGAACGCCGGGATTGTGCCGGTGGTGCGCGAGTACGGTTCGTTGGGCTGCTCCGGTGATTTGGCGCCGCTAGCGCACTGCGCACTGGCGCTGTTGGGTGAGGGCGAGGTACGCGTGAACGGCGAGCTGCAGGAGGCAGGCGAAGCCTTGGCCGCAGCCGGTATCGAGCCGCTGCAGCTACGGGAAAAGGAAGGCCTAGCTCTTATCAACGGCACCGATGGCATGCTTGGCCAGCTTTGCTTGGCCATTACTGACCTGCGCGCGGCCGCAAAGACCGCCGATATTGCCACCGCCATGACCGTGGAAGGCCTGCTGGGTACCCTCGTGGTCTTTGCAGATGACCTGCAGCAGCTGCGCCCACATCCGGGACAGGCCGATGCTGCGGCCAATATCCTCCAGGTGGCCGAGGGCTCTGAGATCCTGGAGGCCGCGCTCGAGGAGTTCAAGAAGAACCAAGTGCAGGATGCCTACTCCGTGCGCTGCGCCCCGCAGGTTGCCGGGGGATTCCGCGATACTCTGGCGCATACCGCCCAGGTGGCTGAGCGGGAGCTGGCTGCCGCGGTGGATAACCCGGTGGTGGCCAAGGATGGTCGCGTGGTCTCCAACGGCAACTTCCATGGCGCGCCAGTGGCCTATGCGCTTGATTTCCTGGCCATTGTCACTGCGGACCTGGCCTCCATTTCGGAGCGCCGCACCGACCGCTTCCTGGACCCGGCGCGCAACCGTGGTCTCAATGCCTTTCTTGCCGACGACCCCGGTGTTGACTCCGGCCACATGATTGCCCAGTATGCCCAGGCCGGCATCGTGAGCGAAATGAAGCGCCTAGCCAGCCCTTCCTCGGCCGATTCCATCCCTTCTTCGGCTATGCAGGAAGACCATGTATCCATGGGCTGGTCCGCCGCGCGCAAGCTGCGCAAGGCCGTTGACGGCTTGCAGCGCGTGCTTGCCGTAGAAATCCTCACCGCCGCCCGCGCCATCGATATGCGCGAGGGCGCCCCGGCTAAGGGAACCGGCGCGGTGATCGCCAAGCTGCGCGAGACCGTCAAGGGTCCAGGTGTGGACCGCTATCTGTCCCCGGAAATCGAAGAGACGGTGCGCCTGGTCAAGGAGGGCTCGCTTGTCGAAGCCGTCGAGAATGCTACTGGAAAGCTGCGTGATTAATATGTCGACCATCTCTTGGCACCCACAATCTGAGCCCAACCCCTTGCCGTTTTCCCCTTTTAAAGCCAGCACGGTGCCGCGCCCCATTGGATGGCTCTCTAGCGTGGACGGTGAGGGCCGCGAAAACATCGCGCCCTATAGCCAGTGGCAAAACCTCACTTTCGACCCACCCATGGTGATGTTTTCGGCCAATCAGTACCCGGATGGTCGCCGCAAGGACACGGTGCTAAATGCGGAGGAAACCGGCTGGTTTGTGTGGAATATGGCCACCTATGATCTGCGCGAGGAAGTCAATAAATCTGCCCAAGTGCTCGCCTACGGCGAAAGCGAATGGGATCGCCTTTCCGTTACTAAGGAGTATGCGGACAATCACCGCATTCCCATGGTGAAAGAATCCCCGGTGAAGTTCGAGTGCCAGTACAAAACCACGCTGCGCGTGCCCGGCAATTCCAAGGTGGGCAGTATCGATCTCGTGGTGGCGGACGTGAAAACCATTCATATAGATGAATCCGTTATTGATGCTCAGGGCAAACTCGACATCCTCAAAATTAAGCCCATCGCGCGCATGGGCTACTTTGACTACACCGTGGTCACTGAAAAATTCGAGATGCGCGTTCCGGGCTCCGATGACGCCGCACGTGCCGGGCTAGAGGGCAGCGCGTAGCGCCTCGGCCATGGCCTGTTGGCCCGCGTGGGTGGGGTGCATGGGAAAGGAATTGGTTTCCTGGCCCGTGAAATCCACCCACGGGGAGGGGGAGCAGGCGGTGTGGTCTAGGGCGGCGTCGGCAAGCACGTAGCTAGCCCCGTTGCGCTCGGCGGCCTCGCGCACCGCCTGATTGATGCGCTCGATGGAGCCTGCCAACCATTCCCGGTCACTGGCCGGGATTTTTTCTATGTAGGGGCAGGTCTCGCCGGGCTTAATGAGCGGAAGATAACCGGTAGCTAGGACTTTCGCGTCAGGGGAGCGGCGGTGGATCTCCTCGTAGACCTTGTCTAGTCGGCGGGGTAGATCGCGAATTTCTAGGTCTATTTGCGCACCGGATTCTGCCTGGCAGATATCGTCTGTGGCGCACTGGGTAAGGCGTACGAAGCTGGCGTCATTGCCGCCGATGGACAGGCTCACCAGGTCGGTGTCCTCCCGCAAGGCGTCAACCTGGGCGGGGTGTTCGCCGGCAGAGGAGAGTACGTCGAGGGTACTAGCGCCCTGGCAGGCTACATTGCTAAGCTCCGCGCCCATTTCCTTGGCCGCCAGCTCGGGGTAGGAATCCTGTGCGCGCACGCAGGTATTGGGCGGATCCAGTGGCAGTGTGGTCGAGCCCATGGCCGCATAGGAATCTCCCAGCGCGACATAGTGGGGTGGCTGTGGCTCCTCGGCGGGGGTGGAACAAGCGGCGAGGAGGGCCACGGAAAAGAGGGAGATAAACCGGCGCATGCAGGCCATCGTAGATCATCCTGCCTGTGTCTCATATACGAGACAGTTAGGGTGCATGTGGCATGGTACACAGAGCTGCGTCACAGTACTTTATGACATGTGACGCTGAACAAGTCCTCGGGGACAGCCCCGGGACACCGGCCTAGGGGCTTGTGAGGGCGTCGAAAAGCACGACGAAAGGAAGCCATGTCTCAACCACGCGAAGTACGCGCACCACGCGGAACCGAACTGTCCGCTAAGTCCTGGCAGACCGAAGCACCCCTGCGCATGCTCATGAATAACCTCGACCCCGAGGTTGCTGAGCGCCCCGAAGACCTCGTGGTCTATGGTGGCACCGGCCGTGCAGCGCGCAGCTGGGAGGCCTTTGACGCCATCGTAGAATCCCTCAAGGACCTCGAATCTGATGAGACTCTACTGGTGCAGTCCGGCAAGCCGGTGGGCATCTGGAAGACCAACGAGTGGGCGCCGCGCGTGCTCATCGCTAACTCTAACCTGGTGGGAGACTGGGCTAACTGGGAACACTTCCGCAAGCTCGAGGACGAGGGCCTCATGATGTACGGCCAGATGACGGCCGGCTCCTGGATCTACATCGCTACCCAGGGCATCCTGCAGGGCACCTTTGAGACCTTCGCGGCAGTGGCTAAAAAGCGCTTCAATGGCAGCCTGGCCGGCACCTTCACTCTGACCGGCGGTTGCGGCGGTATGGGCGGCGCACAGCCGCTTTCTGTGACCCTCAATGGCGGCGCCTGCCTCATCGTGGATGTGGACGAGACCCGCCTCAAGCGCCGCCAGCACAAGCGTTACCTGGACGAGGTTGTCACCGACCTCGATGAGGCGCTCAAGCTGGTCCTCGACGCTAAGGAAAACAAGAAGCCGCTGTCCGTAGGCCTGGTAGGCAACGCCGCCGAGGTATTCCCGGAGGTTCTGCGCCGCCAGCGCGCCGGGGAATTTACCGTGGACATCGTCACCGACCAGACCTCGGCCCACGATCCTTTGTCCTACCTGCCTTCTGAAATCACCATGGAGGACTGGCATAACGAGGCCAAGGCAGATCCGACCACCTTTACCAAGAAAGCCCGCGAGTCCATGGCTGCCCAGGTCCAGGCTATGGTCGAATTCCAGGATGAAGGCGCCGAGGTCTTTGACTATGGCAACTCCATTCGTGATGAGGCCCGTAAGGCCGGCTACCAGCGCGCTTTCGAGTTCCCAGGCTTCGTCCCGGCCTATATCCGCCCGCTCTTCTGCGAGGGCCTCGGCCCGTTCCGCTGGGCCGCCCTTTCCGGTGACCCGGAGGACATCAAGGTTACCGACCAAGCGCTCAAGGAACTTTTCCCAGACAACGAGCACCTGCACAACTGGCTCGATGCCGCCGAAGAGTACGTCGAATTCGAGGGCCTGCCGGCACGCATTTGCTGGCTGGGCTATAACGAGCGCCACAAGGCCGGCCTGCTCTTCAACGACTTGGTGCGCGAGGGCAAGATTAAGGCCCCCATCGTCATCGGCCGCGACCACCTGGACTCCGGCTCCGTGGCCTCCCCATACCGCGAGACCGAGGCCATGCTCGATGGCACTGACGCTGTAGCTGACTGGCCGCTGCTCAACGCCATGACGGCAGTTTCTTCCGGTGCTACTTGGGTATCTCTGCACCACGGCGGTGGCGTGGGCATGGGCCGCTCCATTCACGCAGGCCAGGTTACCGTTGCGGATGGCACCGAGCTCGCCGCAGCCAAGTTGCGTGCGGTGCTTACCAACGACCCGGGCATGGGCGTTATCCGCCACGTCGATTCCGGCTACACTCGCGCAAAGGAGGTCGCCGATGAGCGCGGCGTCCGTATTCCGATGGAATTCAAGGCAAGGGACTAGATGAGCACACTTTTTACCGGCATTTCAGAACTCCGTACGGTCAGCGAGCGTGGCACGCTTAACGACGCCGCCCTAGTAGCCGAATCCGGCACCATCTCCTGGATAGGCCCGGCCGCTGAGGCACCGGCCGCCGATGAGAAGGTGGATCTAGGTGGCCGCGCGGTCCTGCCCGGCTGGGTAGATTCGCACACCCACATGGTCTTTGATGGCGACCGCTCCGCCGAATTTGAGGCCCGCATCTCCGGCGGCTCCTACGAAGCAGGCGGCATCGCCGTCACCATGGACGCCACCCGCCAGGCTGGCACCGACCGGCTGGAGAAGTTGGTGGCAGATCGCGTGGCCGCCGGCCGCCGCGGAGGCACCACCACCTTCGAGACCAAGACGGGTTACGGCCTCAACACCGAGTCCGAGGTAGAGGCCGCTAAGGTCGCTTCCCGCCACGTAGATGACGTGACGTTCCTCGGCGCCCACTTGGTGCCGCCAGGGGCAGATGCGGAAGACTACCTCGACGAAGTGGTTGGACCCATGCTCGAGGGCGTTGCTCCCTACGTGCAGTGGATTGATGTCTTTTGCGAGCGCGGCGCCTTCAACGAGGAGCAATCCCGGCGCGTACTGGAAGCCGGTAAGAAGCTGGGCCTTGGTCTGCGCGTGCATGGCAACCAGCTGGGCGAGGGCCCGGGCGTGGCTCTAGCCGTGGAATTGGGTGCCGCCTCAGTAGACCACGTCAATCATTTGAGCGACGAGGACGTAGAGCTGTTGGCCAATTCCGATACCGTGGCCACGATGCTGCCGGCTTGCGATCTGTCCACCCGCGAGCCGCTCGCCCCAGGCCGCAAGCTTCTCGACGCCGGCGCAACCCTCGCCATCGCCTCCAACCTCAACCCCGGCACGTCCTATACCTCCTCGATGAACTACTGCGTGACCACCGCGGTCCTTCAGCAGTACCTTTCCGTCGACGAGGCTATCCATGCTGCGACCACCGGCGGTGCGACCGCCCTGCGCCGCCACAACGTGGGCAATGGTCTCGATCCACAAGGTCGCCCCGCCAAGGGCACCATCGTGGAAGGTGCTGCCGCCGACCTGCACGTGCTCGACGCCCCCAGCGCCGTACATCTGGCCTACCGCCCAGGCATGCCGCTGAGTTATCGCACCTTTATCGCCGGAGCCTAGCGCTCCTCTAGAAAGGTCGCCGCTATCTGATATAGCCGGCGGCCTTTTTCTTTTGTCGTATGCAGCAACGCGTCCTTCTTGCCAATAAATACCGCGCGTGAACCATCCGGATCTTCCACCATAAAGAGGGTTTCTTCGTCTTGAGGACTGTTAACAGTCCATGACTCTGGGGCATAGAGGCGACGGAAGCGCTCCAGCTCTACCTCTACGTCATTGCGGGTGCTAGCCGGGGGCCGGTAGGGGAGGTCGTCGGGTCCGTAGCCCTTTCGCGGACCTTTTCTCTCTCCGTGTTCAAAGTCGCTGTAGACCTCGCTTACTTGGGCACGCACCAGCCCGTTTTGTCCTCCGTGGACTCTATGCGCAGGTATAGAGGGTGGCGAGGCCGTGAAGTAAAACAGGAGTAAAGCTGGCCTATCTTGGGCTTATCTATGGCGCTAAAAGTCACAAACTTGCCACGAGGTACGAAATCAAACTCCACGGAAAATAGGTGGTTGTTTCGTTATCTACCACGCTGCCGACGGTAAGGAGTTTAGGACGTGCCGCGTATTCCGTGCGGTGGAAGCGCACTGGTTCTAACTCCACCACATAAAAATCAAAGTTATCCTCCACCGCAGCTATGCGAAAGATGAGGTTTAGGTGAAAACGCCGGTCTGTTATATGTACAAACTCTCCATGCCGCGGCCTGCGACTGCGCCTAGTGGGATAGATCAGGCCCGTAGACAGAGAGGACAAATAAAGGTCTACCGGAGGGTCTAGTTCCGTGCTGAACCCTGGATAGGAACTTTCTCTTGGCGCGGATACGTGCTTGGTCGTCGAGGAATCGTGGGCGTAGATGAGTCATGAACCGCACATTAAAAGAGCCACCTGACACCACGTGTCAGTATTTTCGAACTGCCTCGAGCATTGCAGGAAATCTGGGTTTTAAAGGCCTAGGAGCTGCGCAATGGAGTTTGGAGCTGCAATCGCGTAGGGTTGGTAAAGCAATGAGCATTACCGATAACGTCACCGGCGGCGTCAACGAGCCGGAAGATTTTAATAAGTCGGAATCTCAGGACAACTCGCAAGGTGCCACCAAGGACACCAGGGCTGCGAATACTTCTGAGGACACCGGCGCTGAGTCTCAGGACTCGGCCAACGACAACTCCCAGGGGTTCGCGCATCTTGGCCTGCCAGACAAGATTCTGGAAGCCGTTGCGAAAGTAGGCTTTACCAAGCCGTCCCCCATTCAAGAAGAAACCATCCCGATCTTGATGGAAGGCCGCGACGTAGTCGGCCTCGCCCAGACCGGTACCGGCAAAACCGCTGCCTTCGCGCTGCCTGTATTGTCGCAAATTGACGCCAAGGCCCGTCACCCACAGGCACTTGTGCTCGCGCCAACCCGTGAGCTGGCCCTGCAGGTAGCGGACTCCTTCCAGTCTTTTGCTGAAACCCTCAAGGGCGTCGAGGTGCTGCCTATCTATGGCGGCCAAGCCTACGGCATTCAGCTATCCGGTCTGCGCCGCGGTGCACAGGTCATCGTGGGTACCCCGGGTCGTGTCATCGACCACTTGGAAAAGGGCTCGCTGGACCTGTCTCAGCTACAGTTCCTCGTCCTTGATGAGGCCGATGAGATGCTGAACATGGGCTTCCAGGAAGACGTTGAGCGGATCTTGGAGGATACCCCGGATCGCAAGCAGGTGGCGCTTTTCTCGGCCACCATGCCGAACGCTATTCGGCGCCTTTCTAAGCGCTACCTCGACAACCCTGCCGAGGTCACGGTGAAGTCGGAGCGCCGCACTAATGACAACATCACGCAGCGCTTCCTCCTCATCCCGCATCGCGCGAAGATGGATGCCTTCACCCGCATCCTTGAGGTCATTAATTATGACGCCATCATCGTCTTTTGCCGCACCAAGCACGAGACCGAGGAGGTAGCCGAAACCCTGCGTGACCGCGGTTTCAGCGCCGCCGCCATCAATGGTGATATCGCGCAGGCGCAGCGCGAGCGTACCGTCGATCAGCTTAAGGACGGCCGCCTAGACATCCTCGTGGCTACCGACGTCGCCGCCCGCGGCCTGGATGTCGAGCGCATTACCCATGTGGTCAACTTCGATATCCCGAACGATACCGAGTCTTATGTTCACCGCATCGGCCGTACCGGCCGTGCTGGCAGATCCGGCGAAGCCATCCTATTCGTCACTCCCCGCGAGCGGCGCATGCTGCGTTCCATCGAGCGCGTGACCAACGCCCGATTGGAAGAGATGGATCTGCCGTCTGTTGACGAGGTCAATGAGAAGCGTAAGGAAAAGTTTGCGCAGTCCATTAGCAACTCCATGGACAATAAGCAGGCGGACTTCTTCCGCTCCTTGGTACGCAAGTACTCCGAGGACAACAACGCGGCCATGGACGACATCGCCGCTGCCCTCGCCGTCATGTTGCAAGGCGGCAAGAACTTCCTAATGGAAGACAAACCACTTCCGAAGCCGAAGCGAGACCGTCGTGACGATCGCAAGCGCGACCGCGACTTCAAGGGCGGCGGCAAGGGCCGTGGACCTAAGCGGCCGGATGGTGACTTTGAGACGTACCGACTGGACGTCGGCAAGCGGCAAAATGTGCGCCCAGGAGCCATCGTGGGTGCCATTGCCAATGAGGGTGGCTTGTCCGCCAAGGACTTTGGTCGCATCACCATCGCTGTGGGGCATACCTTGGTTGACCTGCCAAAGAACCTTGATCCGGCAGTTCTGGACCGGCTGAAGGATACCCGCATTTCCGGCCAGCTAATCAACATTCAAAAGGACACCGGCCGCCCGCCACGCCGTGACCACGGCAGCGGACGCAAGCGCGGTGGACGCTGGCGCGACTAACTTTTCGATTCAATGGGCCTCTTCGGAGGCCCATTTTTTCGTGCCCCGTGACCAGCAGTTTTACTATAAACGGGGGTAGCGTGTCGGGGCGATTTTGTATACTAAAACGCAAATATGTTCTAGGGAAACTTCTGCGGGGGAAGTCTATGAATGCGCCCTACTTTGCCAATACCAATCCACAAAATTCAACCTCACGAGCAGCTACAACCATACGCAAGTCCGAATACTTGTTATGGAGGCATCTGCATCCAGATCCGGATGAGGATATCGAACTCATTAGCCAATCTCTGTCGGACCTTACCGGTACGCGGCAGTCTCGAATTCGAAATATTATCTTCGCCTTTGAGCGCTTAAAGGAGCTACCACACCTTGAAGCGCGGCAAGAAGAGCTTTACCACTTAGATTTAGATCGCTTAATAACTATCGACCAGACCCTCTCCAAGCTAGGGGAGATTGACGCCGAACAACGACAGCTTATCGACGCCGAATTAACCGCCTACCTCACCCCCAAACGCCCCAACCAGAAATTGCCTTCCCATCGCAACCTGCGGCGCAAGTTGCGGGAGCTTATTGTCCGCCTCGACCCCACTATCGCCGCGCGCGATCCACGCCGTAAGGAGTCCTATAACCTCGAGCCCACAGGCGGGGAGTGGGCCGCAGTATGTCTCGACGTGGGCCTAGAAACCGCCGAAATCATTGATCGAAATATCCGCAGCGTGGCTACGGAGAAGGACATTTCCTTGGCCCAAGCGGCAGTTGCCTTGCTTACCGGCGAGGCTGAAGCCAAGGCGAAGGTAGTGCTCAATATGTATCGCTGCGATCTTCCTGATGCGCCAGCCTTCGTCCAAAGTTTGGGTTGGGTCTCGCCAGAGGTTGCCGACGACATGCAATCACGGGCGACAACCGTCCGCGATATGGAAAAGGCAGCACAGGATGAAAGCGGAAACTACGTAACGCCGCCCCATATCCGTGCCTTTGTGGAGGGCCTCGATGGAACCTGCCGATGGCCCGGCTGCACACGACCGGCGATGGCTTCCCAGATGGATCATCGACACGACTTTGCAGATGGAGGGCCTACAGCGGCGGCAAATCTTTCGTGCCTATGCCAACATCACCACAACATCAAGACTGATGGGCGGGCGTTTTATATAAAGGATCCGATTAGTGGGGACATAGTTTGGCTCTTTGAAGATTCCACGTGGGTCTATGACGAAGCTAGCGGGCCACTCGCAGCGAAAAATCGGAGGTGGGCGCAGACGGTGGCGCAGGCGACACAGCGGCGTCGGCACAATGCGCACGAAGGTGCACAGAGATTGAAAGAAGAGCTGGAAAACGAGAAACGGGACAGCGAAGAAGCTGTCCCGGAAGAGTAGATGGCCTTCTGGAAGACCAATTAGAAGTTCACGTACATCAGGATCAAGCAAATGATCCATAGGAGGTTAAATACGCCACCGAACGCGGACAGCGGCTTCTTTGCCGCCGCGTAGTCGAAGGTTTCGTTGGACTCAAGGGAGGCCATTGCCTTCTTCTGCTTAGGAATGATGACGAAGAAGAGCAAGCACCACGCGATGATGGCAACCAGGATGGCGATGTGGAAGTTTACCTGGGACTTGTAGGCGCTGATATCGGAGAGAAATACGCCGAGTCCGAGGATAGGCACGATAGCGGAGATGTAGCCGTAGGTATTGGTGATGTTATGCAGAACGCGGGCGGAGCCTAGTGCTGCGTGCTCACCTTGTGCTACCTTTGCCATCTGAGTCTGGAAGCTGGAGGTAGATACGCAGACTGGACCGATTAAGAGAACAGCTGCGGCCACGTGGAGGAATACAAGGAAAGTAGTCATTGAAAGAACCCTTCAATCGCGGAAAGTTGCCACAATTACCCTAATCAATTTCCGGTGAGTAGGGCTATCCGACATTGCCTTTGCATGGCTCGCACATCCGCGGAGGGGAGCGGAAGCGAGTACTTGCGGGCGATGTCTGCGAGGCGGCGAGAATATTCGCAGCGATTGGCCGGTGGAAGCCATTCGGCAGGAAGGGCATCCGACTTTTCTTGATTGAGCTTGCGGCTGGTGGCTACAAGATTGAGGGGATCGTTGCCAAAGCGCACTTTAGTTTCGCGGTCCCACTCGGAAGCCCCCATGTCATAGGCCGCGGAGAGGGGAAAGATGTGGTCGATCTCAATGGGTGAGGTGGCAGGAATGGTGGTGCCACTATAAGGGTCATAGATTGTCCCACTGTGGGGGTGGCACCCCTGAAGGGGATCGCTTGACTGGCTTTCCAGAATGACCTCGCGGGTGGTACAGGCCCCATGAGGTTGCCAAATGCCGAAATCATCGCGGTTGTAGCCGGCGGCTTCGGGCCGGGAGGGGAGCATGGCGAGGTCAAAACGCGGAAAAGGCCACGCATACCATGCACCGATAAGGACGGTGACGCATGATAGCGCGGCCAGGTAATAGGACTTCATGTCCTATTGGACTGCGCGGAGCCCGTGATGGTTCCGATTATTTATCGGTGACCTTTTCCGCGGCCTCCTCGAAGTCGAGGCTGGAGCCCTTTTCTACGAGTTTGGCCAGCTTGGTGGCCTCTTCAAACTCGGAAACAACTTCTGGTGCTGGCTGCTTGGTGAGTTTGGTTACGATGACGGCCACGATGAGGGCCAGGAAGAAGCCAGGAACCATCTCGTAGAGGGTGTCGGAAAGCGGAGACATGCCCCAGCCGATGGCCACGATGGCACCGGTGAGCATGCCGGCAATCGCGCCGGTGGCGTTGAAGCGCTTCCAGTACAGGGACAGCAAGATGATGGGGCCGAAGGCGGAACCGAAGCCTGCCCACGCAAAGCCGACAAGGCCAAGGATGGAGTCAGATGGGTTGATCGCCAAGAGGGCAGCAATGACCGCGATGGCGACGATTGCGGTGCGCGAGAGGTTGATGAGGACCTGCTCGCTTGGCTTCTTCTTAGCAAAGATGAGGAAGAGGTCCTCGATGAGGGAAGTAGAGACGACGAGCATCTGGGAAGACATGGTGGACATGATGGCGGCTAGAACCGCGGTCAGGACGAAGCCAGCGGGCAGGGGATGCATCATGGCCTGAGCCATGTCCAGGAAGATGGTTTCGAAGTTTTCTTGGTCGGTGATGCTGTGGCCGGTCTGGGTGAAGTAAACGGTGCCAGAGAGTGCGACGAAGATAGCGCCGATGACGGATAGGCCCATCCAGGTGACGCCATAGAAGCGGCCTTGGCGGGCGTCGGAAGGCTTACGCAGCGCCATGAAGCGGACCACAATGTGCGGCTGGCCAAAATAGCCCAAGCCCCAGGCCAGGTTGCCGATGATAACGCCGGCGGATACGCCTGCGAACATGGAGAAGTAGCTGTCATTTTCCACTACACCATCGGTTCCATAAGGATTATTGGCGGCAAACGAGAAGATCGAAGATGGATCGCTGAGAGAAACAATAGCCATGATTGGCACGATCATGAGGGCGACGAACATGAGCACGCCCTGGACGACGTCCGTATAAGACACCGCCAAAAAGCCGCCGACGAAGGTGTAGAAAATGGTCACCGCAGCGATGACGAGCATACCGGTGAGGTAGTCGCCACCGAAGGTGGACTCGAAGTAGCGGCCACCGGAAACCATGCCGGAGGAGACGTAGAAGGTAAAGAAGAAGATGATGATGGCTGCGGAGATGATGCGCAGCAAGCGGGACTTATCGTGCAAGCGGTTTTCAAAGAAGGACGGCACGGTAATGGAATTGGCCGCGATTTCCGAGTAAGAACGCAGGCGCGGTGCGACCCACTTCCAGTTAGCCCAGGCGCCGACGATCAGGCCGATGGCCATCCACAGCTCGGACATGCCGGAGAGGAATAGGGCGCCGGGCAGGCCCATGAGCAGCCAGCCGGACATATCGGATGCGCCAGCGGAAAGAGCCGCTACGAATGGGTGCAGGCCACGGCCGCCTAAAACATAATCGTCATATTGGTCGGTTTGTTTGTAGCTCCAGTAGCCAATGGCTGCCATTGCGAGGAGATACACGATCATCGCAATGACGTACCAAGTTGAATCTTGCACGTTTTACTCCTTGTAGTGATATGTAGGACATATCCACGTTAACGGGGTCACAAGGTTAACCCAAGCGAAATTACAGGTGTGGCGCAGATCTCTGTTTGGATTTTCTATCGTTCAACTGGGAAAAGGGGCGAACATAACGAGCGTGTAACAAAATTGGCAGGGCTGCTATGCTGGCGGTTATGGCTTCTTACCTCGTGCATGGACTGTGGCTCCCCGTTACGGGGCTTGGTCTATGGATTGAACAGGTAGAAGGGCACAAGATTGTCATGCCCAATGCCGTTCCCGAAGGCACCTTCCCGCCAGCAGTCGAGTCCATTCTGGGGAAGAAATCTTTCCGCAACCGGGCGCGAGTATCGCTGCGTACGCCGAAGGGCAAGGACGTCTCTTTGATGGTGCCGATGGCGATGTTCGGCCCAGAAGAGGCCGTCGCGGCGCTCGCCCAGATGGAACACCTGAATCATAAGCCGCCGGCTACCATCGCCCCTGACCTCCAGTGGCTACTGCATGCCTACAGTGGCCTGTGTAAATTCGTGCGCGCCGGGCGCGTGACGTTCCGGTTGGCCTACCAAGCTAATGAGTGGTTCCCCATGTGGCAGCTGGCCTCCGGCTTGGGAGAGCGCGGGTGGCTTGCAGAGATGATGGCGGCCGCGCCCGGCATCTTGCACGTTAATAATCGGGCGCTGTCGGATGACATGGCCGATGAACTCACGCACTGGATCGCGTTTCGTGAGCTGCGGCCCGTGGCGGAAGCACCGCGGCCGATGCCCTGGCACGAGTTTGCGCGCGCCCTGCTCGATACGCGGCCGATCCGGCGTGGACGCGCGCAGCTTTTGCGCGGGCTTAATGAGTGGAAGAATTCCCTCTACGAGGTGGAACTCCAATTGGTCTACATCGTGGAAGAACCGGCAGAAGATGACCCGGATGCGGCCAAGTGGCCGGTGCGCGTGCGGGTTCGCTCGGGCACGGATGCTCCGCGGCCGGTGTCAGCGCAGAGTCTGGATAGGGCGAGCGTCGAAAAGCTGCGGGAAGCCCACCGCAAGGCCGTGCGCATCGCGCCCACGCTGGGGGAAACCGCACAGCTGCCGCAGCCTGGCGACGGCGACTGGGATGTCTACCTAGAAACCCACCAACTTACCCATTTTGTTACGCACGAGGTGGACAAGCTCAAGGCCAGTGGCGTGACCGTCATGCTGCCCAAGGCCTGGGCGCAGATGGAGACCAAGGCCAAGCTAGAAACCCGCGAGGCCCGCGATCCGGCCGAAGCCGCCACTAAAAAGCACATCGGCATGAATAAGTTGGTGGACTATAACTGGCGCATGTCTGTGGGCGATGTGGAGTTGACCGAAGAAGAGATGGAGGACTTGGTCAATTCCAAGTCCGGTCTTATCCAATTGCGCGGCAAGTGGGTCATGGCCGATAAGCAGGTTGTCTCCCAGGTCTCCGGCTACATGGATGCGCTGCGGGAGAAGTCGCTAGCGCGCAAAAAGAAGGAGCTAGAGCAGCTAGCCGCCACCGCGGAGATGGCCAAGCAACTTGGCGAGCCCGGGTGGGAAGCCTTGCTGGCGGACGTGGAGCGGCGCCGCCAAGAGTTCAACGCGGGCGGCGAAGAACACGAGCAGGTTACCGTGGCCGAACTGCGCGAACTCGCGCTCGAGTCAATGACCCAAGAGCCGATTGAGTTTACCGGTAGCACCTGGCATACGGCCCTGCTCGGCGGGGTGGACAAGGTCGCACCAGAGCGCGTGGACATTCCCAAAACTGTCCATGCGGAGCTGCGCGAGTACCAGCGCCGCGGCGTCGACTGGCTGTATTGGATGTCCCGCAATGGCATAGGCGCCGTGCTTGCCGACGACATGGGGCTCGGCAAAACCCTCCAACTACTGTCCCTTCTCGCGGTAGAAAAGGAGCGCGGTGAGCAGACCGGCCCCACGCTCGTCGTGGCGCCAACCTCCGTGGTAGGGAACTGGGCGCGCGAGGCGCAGCGCTTCGTCCCGGACTTCAAGGTCATGGTGCAGCATGGTCCAAGCCGCCCGCGGGGCGAGCAGTTTGCCCAAGCATCCGCCGGATGCGACTTGGTTATCACCACATATGGCACCGTGGGCCGCGATTTTAAGGACATGGGCGAGGTAGGCTGGCAGCGCGTTGTGCTGGACGAGGCCCAGGCCATCAAGAACTCCGCGACGCGCTCGTCTAAGGCCGTGCGCTCGCTGCCTTCGGAACACCGCGTGGCGCTGACCGGTACCCCAGTGGAAAATCGCCTCTCAGAGATGCGCTCCATCTTGGACTTTTGTAATCCTGGAGTATTGGGCTCCGCTTCGTTCTTCCGCAATCACTTTGCCAAGGCCATCGAGCGCAATGATGACGAAGAGATGTCTGAACGCCTGCGTCAGCTCACCGCGCCATTTATCCTTCGCCGCGTGAAGACGGATCCAAATATTATCGATGATCTGCCAGAAAAATCCGAGCAAATCCTTACCGTGTCCATGACCACCGAGCAAGCTGCCCTGTATAAGGCACTGGTCAACCAGGTGAAAAAAGACCTGCAGGAAGCTACGGGAATGAATAAGCGCGGGCTGGTGCTGTCCTCGCTCACCCGTATTAAGCAGATTTGCAATCACCCTGCGCATTATTTGGGCGATAGCTCCCCGGTGACGCTCAAGGGCAAGCATCGCTCCGGCAAGGTCAAAGAACTCATGCGCATCGTGGACGAGGCTACCGAATCCGGCGAGCGTCTCTTGGTCTTTACCCAGTACAAGGCCTTTGGCGATATCCTGCAGCCTTACCTAAGCGATCAGCTCGGCCGCGAGATCCCCTTCCTCCACGGCGGGGTGAGCAAAAATAAGCGCGACCAGATGGTGGAAGACTTCCAGTCCGAGGACGGTCCGCCGGCGATGATCCTTTCGCTCAAGGCCGGCGGTACTGGCCTGAACCTGACGGCCGCCTCCATCGTCGTCCACATGGACCGCTGGTGGAACCCGGCGGTGGAAAACCAGGCGACGGACCGCGCCTTCCGCATCGGCCAGCGCCGCAATGTGCAGGTATATAAGATGATCACCGCGGGTACGCTGGAAGAATCTATCCAGGACATTTTGGACGGTAAGACGCAGCTGGCCGGCGCCGTCGTGGGCGAGGGCGAGGGCTGGCTCACCGAGCTAGACCCAGATCAGCTGGCCGCACTCATGAGCTACCGGGGGAGGGAGTAAGCCATGGCTGTCAAAGGCGATGACAACGTCATCTATGCCAATTTTGGTACCCGCAAGCGGGTAAGTACCCCGGACGAGGTCAATCACGTTGATCGCAGCGGACGCATTCTGTCCACGACGGCCTCGCGTATCGCGGCCTTTACCTCCCACGGTGCGGATCGGGGCCGGATTACCCGCGGCCGCCAGTATGCCGAGGGCGGCCACGTCGTAGGACTGGAGGTGCGCAACGGCGCCATCCACGGCCGCGTGGCCGGCTCCCAGAATGAACCCTTCGCGGTGCTCATCCAGCTGCCATACCGCAATAATGACGATATTGCCCAGCTGGCCACCGAATTCGCCCGCACCCCCAACTCCGTTGCTAATGCACGCAAAGGCCTGCTTGCCGACGCCGCCCTAGACACCCTCTTCGCCCCCGAGGCCGAAGACCTGCGCTTGACCTGCGACTGCCCGGACGGCGAGTACGTGTGCAAGCACATCGTGGCGGTAGGAGATAAGCTCGCTACCCGCGCAGATGCGGACCCAGCCGTCATTTTTAATATGCGCGGTCTGGACTTCGCCCGCCTGGAGCGCATGGTCTTAGAGCAAGCTAAGACCGTTAGCCGCGAAAGCTTTACCCCAAGCGATCTGTCAGAGGAAGAAAAGAATGACATCTTCTGGAACGGCCGTGAGCTGCCCAAGCTGCCGCAGCCCAAGGTAGCCCCGGCTATCGATGACTCCGATCCGGACCTATTGCGCAAGGCCATGCGCTCGGTCTCGCATACCAACCTGGATCTTCTCCGCGCGGTATCCGATATTGAAGACCTCTACTACCACCTCACGCACTAATGACTGCTACCACGTTTATCCATACCTCCGATTTTCAGCTGGGCATGACCCGGTGGTTTCTTAAGGGAGAGGCCCAAGGCCGTTTTAATGATGACCGCGAGGCCGCCATCATGCGACTGGGCGAGCTGGCTGAGGACACCGGCGCGGAGTTCATCGTCGTCGCCGGTGACGTTTTTGAACACAATGCCCTCTCGCGCGAAATCCTCGCCCGCGCCACGGAGATGTTCAAGCGCCTGCCGGTGCCGGTCTATGTCCTGCCCGGCAACCACGACCCTCTGGTGGCGGATTCGGTCTTTTATAAGACCAGCGCGGACAATATCCACGTCATAGCAGACTCGGAGCCCATCGAGGCGGCCCCCGGCGTGGAACTGGTTGGCGCGCCGTACCTGTCCAAGCGCGCAAACCACGACTTGGTCCGCCAAGCGCTCGAACCGTTGGAGCCGGCCGCGGGCATCCGCATCGCCGTCGGCCACGGCCAGGTGGATTCCCGCTCCGGCGAGGATGACGCCGATACCATCGACCTTGCCTTCGTCGAGGACTGCCTGGACCGCGGGGTCATCGACTACCTAGCGCTCGGTGATACCCACTCCACCGCAAGCCTCGGCACCACCGGCCGAGTGTGGTTCTCCGGCAGTCCGGAGACCACGGACTATAAGGAAACGAGCACCGGTGGCGGCGAATCGGATTCCGGCAATGCGCTGGTGGTGCGTGTGGGAGATGAGGTGGACATCGAGAAGCGCCGCATCGGATGCTGGACCTTTGAGGCCGTTGATGCCGCCGTGGATTCCGCTGCGGATGTGGACCGCTTCCTCGCGCGTCTTGGCGAGTACCCGGATAAGGTGCGCACGGCCGTGAAATATAGCCTGCGCGGCACTCTCGGGGTCGAGGCCCACGCCCGCCTGCAACGCGGCCTGGAGGAGTATGAAGCCGTATTTGCCTCCCTGCGCCCCCGCGAGCGCACCATGGATCTCTACCTTGAGCCCAACGAGGAAGAACTGGCCAGCCTCGATATTTCTGGCTACGCGGCCGAGGCCTTGCAAGAACTACTGGATAACCGCGAGGATCCCGTCGCTCGCGACGCTGCCAACCTGCTATTCCGCCTGGAGGGACAGTCCTAATGCGCATCCACCGCCTAGAACTCACCAACGTCCGCGGCATTGAGCACCTGGTCCTGGATGAGTTGCCAGAAACCGGCGTCGTGGTCATTCACGGCGAGAACGAGGCCGGCAAGTCCACCATCGTGGAGGCGCTCGACGTGGTGCTCACTGAAAAGCACAGCGGCCGCTCCAAGCGCATTCGCGCCCTGCAACCGGTGGGAAAGGACGTCGCCCCAGAGGCTATGGCTGAGCTAAGCGTAGGCGACTACCGCTTCCGCATTGCCAAGCGCTGGCTGTCCAAGAAATCCTGCGAGCTGAATATTTCTTCTCCACGGCCGGCGCAATTTACCGGCAGCCAGGCCGATGATGAGCTGGAACGGATCCTCTCTGAGCACTTGGATCGCTCGCTTGTCGACGCCCTCTTTATGCGCCAAGACGACACCGGCGAGGCCATCTCGGCCGTCGGTATTCCTAGCCTCACCCGGGCGCTAGAGCGCGAATCCGGCCTGGCCGAGGAAGAGGTCTCCGGCGACGATTCCGCGCTCCTTGCCCGCGTGGATAAGGAATACCAGCGCTACTTCACCGCCGCGAAGGGGAATCCGGCAGGCGAGTACAAGGAATCCGCCGAAGCCCTCTCCCGCGCCGAAGAAGAATACGCAGAGGCCACCCGCGTACTGCGCGAGCTTGATTCCGTGGTGGAGCGCTATGAGCAACTCGAGCGCGAGCAAGATGCTGCCCAAGCAGAACTTCCCGCTGCGCGCGCGGATCTCGCACAAAAACAGGCCGATTCTAAAGAGGCAGCGACCGCGCAGGCCAAGCTGGACTCCCATAAAGCCACGCTTGAGCATGCCACGGACGACCTTGCTCGCGCGCAAACCGCAGTCGCCGAGCGCGCCGAGCTCGTCACCGCGGCCGATAAATCCGCCAAGGCTGCCGAGGCTGCCCAGCAAAAGCTCACTGCCGCCCAAGACAAGGCTAAGCAGGAGGCCGCGGAAAAGGAAAGATTGGAAAAGCGCCTAGCAGAGGCGAAAGAGGACTATGCCGCAGCCCGCAGCACTCTTAAGCAGGCGCGACGGCTGCAGGATAAGCAGAAGTTTGAGCAGCTCAGTTCCCGGCTAGAATCGCTTGGCGCCCTTGCCACCGAGGTGGACCAAGCCCGTTCCATCGTTGCGCAGCGCGGCCGCGAGGTGACCGCGGCGGATATCACCGGTCTGCATAAGGCCGACTCGGCCCTTTCGGTAGCAGAGCGCCTGCACGAGGCTGCGGCCGCCAAGGTGCACTTCTCTGGGCCGGCGGGGTCTACCATTCGCGTCGATGGCGACGATGTCGAGGTGGGGGAGGACACAGCCATCGAGCTCGTCGATTCTCGCGTTATCACCATCGGTGATATCACCGCCCGCTTTTCCGTTGGATCCTACTCGGCTGAGGACACCCAGCGCGATGTGGAACAGGCGCGCGTGCGGTTGCGGGATCTGCTCGATACCCTCGGGGTGGAATCAGTGGCCGCGGCCGAGGAAGCCCATGAGGCGCACCGTGCACAAAACGACGCCCTCGATGCCGCCAGCCGCGCACTCAGCGCAGAGCTGGGTCCAGATGATTTGGCCGACTTGCGTTCCCAACATTCCGCACTGGCCGAGAAGGTCGCGGATCTGGAAGACGCCGCCGAAGTAGACCTTCCTGCCGTCGAAGCCGCGGAGGAAGCAGCTAGCGAGAAGGTGGATGCCATTGACCGCGAGCTCGTGCCGTTTCGCGAAAGCCGCCTTGCTCACGAGGTAGTGCGTTTAGATGCCGAACTAGACGCCGCACGCGAAAATGCGCAGCGAGTGACCCGCGAGCTCGCCTCTGCGCGCGAGCGCGCCACCGATGAGACTCTCCACGCCGAGGTCACCCGCTTGCAAGCCACCGTCGCGGACCTGCGCGGGCAGCTGGAGCACATGGAAGCAGTAGATCTTGAGACTGCCAATTCGCTGCTAGAAGGAGCGCAGTCTCATCTGGACTACCTCACCGAGCGCATCCAGCGCTGCGAGGTAGACCTCGGTCGGCTCTCTAGCGAGGTGAATTTCCACTCCGGCGCCGCCGAACGCGCACAGCAGGCCACCGCGGCGGTAGAGATGGCCCGGGCAGTTCACGAGAGCGTCGACAAGCGCGCCCAAGCAGCACGTTACCTGCGCGAAGTATTGCTCAAGCACCGCGATGCCGCCCGCCAGCGCTACGCCGCGCCCTTTGTGGCCGCACTCTCACAGTTGGCGCGCACCGTTTACGGTGGCGAAATCACCTTCGAGCTGGACGAGGACCTCCGTGTGACCGCCCGTACCCAAGGCAATGAGACGGTAAGTCTGGCTAGCCTTTCTGGTGGCGCCCGCGAGCAACTGGCCATTCTTACCCGCTTTGCCATTGCGCAGCTGGTGGGAACGGAATCGGTGCCCGTCATCGTCGACGATGCGCTGGGCTCTACCGACGCGCATCGTCTGCAACTTATGGCCACGCTTTTTTCCCATGTCGGCCGGGACAATCAGGTATTGGTCTTTACCTGCATGCCAGAGCGCTACTCGCGGGTGCCGGGGCGCGATGAGCGCGGCATAGCTTCCCTCAAGGGGGTAATCTAGTTTCCATGCCTTATCAAACTCGCTGGTTAGACGATGAAGAGCAGGAGCTATGGCGTCTGTTGCTTGCCGCTGTGCGCAAAATTGATAGGGGAATGGATGAAACGCTGAAAGCCGGCGGAGAAGTTTCTGCCTCCGAGTTCGCCGTGCTAGTCGCTCTTTCAGAGGCACCCGAGGAGCGCCTGCGCCTGCGTGAGTTGTGTACGCAGCTGGAGTGGGACCGCTCTAGGGCCTCGCACCAGGTAACCCGCATGGAAAAGCGCGGGCTATTGTTTAAAGAACCCGACGAGGAAGACGCCCGCGGAATCAATGTGTGCGTAACCCACGCCGGCCTAGAACACCTACGGCGCGCCGCCCCCGAACACGTGGAATCGGTGCGACGCATGGTCTTTGATCACCTTGAGCCCGAGGATATCCCGGCCCTTAAGCGCTTTTTCACCGGAGTTGTGCAGGTAACTAACCTGCCAGGCTACGAAGGGTACGTGCCGGATTCACTACTACACGGAAAGGATTGAGCTCCATGATGGGCCAAGAGCTCTTTGAGCACCCAAAGAAGCAATATCAAACCTATGGCATCACTGCGCTGGAGGAGCTTAGCCCGCGCATCGGTGACCCCGAGGCGCACTTGGAGGATACGGCTAGCGAGGAACAAGTCACCGCCATGGAAGAGGCATTAGAGGCCTACCCAGACTCTGCGCTGACCTATGACCAAGACACCGAGCTATGGATTGTTGGCGCGGAAGAGGACATTGAGCGCATGCTCGCGGACCGCGAGTCTTTCGTAGAAGCGCTGCTCAATAACGAAGACCCTGGAATTTAAGGGCGAAGTTTCGGCGTCAATCAAAAGTGCGAGGAATGCGGCCTTCGGCGGACTTAACTGTTAAGATATCCGTAGTTAATCCTCGGTGGATCGAAAGGTTTTATCATTATGAACGAGCGTGAGGCTCAGGAACAGCGCGAAGCAGCAGCCCGCGATAAGGGCAATGGCTGGGTTCCCGTATTCCTTCAGTGGATTCCTTCCATGCTGCTGGCCCTGGTGATGGTGGCTGCCATGTTCTTCGGTATGTACTACATCGAGCACGGCACCTTGGACATCACCCAGCCGATCACCAACGAGTTCATTACTCAGTAGCTTCGGCACATAGAAGAATCCGGCTCCCCGCACACGGCGGGGAGCCGGATTGTTTTTATTTGCCCAGGGCTTGGCGCCAGGTCATCTTGCGTCCATTATTCAAAATCGCGCGGCGGTAGATGCGACCGACTAGCACGATAATCAGTGCAGTCACTACAGCCATGAGCACGTAGCTAGCCAGCAAGCCCAACCAGCTGAGGTTGCCCCCGGCCACCTGCATCGGAGCGACCAGCATGGAAACCGGCGGCAACCAAGTCATAACCTGCATCCATGTGGCATCCAGGTGCATCCAGCCGAACATTGGTACATACATGGTGGCAAAGACAAGAAACAGAATCGGTGCCTGCGTGGACTGGAGATCCTCGGTGCGCTGCACCATCGAGCCGGCTGCAGCGTAGAGGCTGCCAAAGAAAAGCAGGCCTAGAATCTCGCCCACAAGGAGGACGGCTACCAAGCCATAATCTAGCTCGAGGTCACTAGCCAGGCCTGACGCTGCAAGCGAGATTGCGCCACCGCCTAGAATGAGAAGGGTGGCCAAGAAACCGATGATGGTATTGCCCAAAATCTTGCCGGCCAGGAAGTCCACTGGGCGCACGGAAGACAAGATGATTTCCACCACGCGGGAGGATTTTTCTTCCGTGACGCGGCCGCCAATCAGGCCAGCGAAAGTCATGATGGAAAAGACCACCACCATGGCTCCGATCAAGACGGTGGCAACGCCGGCCATCTTCTGTTCAGTGCCATCCTCTTCTTCTAGGTTCACCTGATTTACGGCGGTCGAAGGGGTAGCCTTCTCTAGCTCTTGCGGGTCAATATTGAGCTTATCCAGCGCCGTTGCTTGTGCTTGAGAAGAAACGATTTGGTTGACGGTGGTCGTTACCGTGGCAGGCGTATCACCCTTGCTCAAAAGATCCCAGCCTTCGCTCTCTGCCGGAACGAGCGCGGCATCGGCCTCGTCATCTTCTACCAATTGCTGGGCTTCCGCGCGGTCTTTCGCCGCGGTGGCATCGATGCCGGAATCAGCAAAGGCAGTCGCTTCCAGCCCCACGACGGCTACGGAATCAGGTTCATCATCGCCGCTGAAGAAGCTGATAGCAATTGGGGCGATAATGGCGCCAAGGATGAGGAGCAGCATAGTGCCCACTACCATCTTCGACTTCAGCGCGACTGCCATTTCACGCTTGGCTACAACTCCGATGGTCTTCATTGCGGAATACTGCATGGCTTAGGCCTCCTCATTCTGGTTGCTGGTGACAACGTCCTGGAATAGCTCGGTCAGGTCTGGGATCTTGCGGCCGAAGGAATGGACCGGGCCTGCAGCCAATGCGGCTTGTAGGATTGTCTGGTCATCGACGCTGGGATCTGCTTGGAGTACCACGGCGTCGGCAGTCTCTGCCACCAACTCGGTTCCTTCCGGATACCAGCCGCGTGCTGGGGTAGCGACCTCGAAGCGAGGAGGGCCTTGGCTGCGCAGCTTATCGACGCCCCCTTCGGCCACCATGTGCCCCTTCGTCACAATGCCCACGCGGTCACACAAGCGCTGCACCAAGTCCAACTGGTGCGAGGAGAAAATGACGGGCACGCCACGGTTGGCGCGCTCGCGCAGCATGTCTGACATGACGTTGACTGCTACTGGGTCCAGCCCGGAAAAAGGCTCGTCCAGAATCAGCATGTCTGGGTCGTGGATAAGGGAGGCTGCGAGCTGTACTCGCTGCTGATTGCCCAAAGAGAGGTCATCGAGCTTATCGTCCATGCGCTCGCCCAGGCCCAGCTGTTCAAGGAGCTCCGCGCCGGCCCGCTTGGCGGCGGCTATATCCATACCGTGCAGCGTGCCAAGGAAGACCAGCTGGCTAAGCAGCGGTTCCTTGCCATAGAGTCCGCGCTCTTCTGGCATATAACCGATGCGGCGGCGATTATCGTCATTAATTGGGGCATTATCGAAATAGACTTCGCCGGAGTCTTTCGCCAGCACACCAAGCGCAATGCGCATGGTGGTGGACTTTCCGGCGCCGTTGGAGCCGACGAACCCGTAGATTTCGCCCTTGCCAACGCTAAAGGTCATATCCCGCAGGGCTTGCGTCTCCCCGAAGGACTTATTGAGGTGGTCAATGGTCAAGGTGGGCATGTTTAATTCTCCGAGTTCTGGTTGAAGGTCAGTGCGTAGCCGACAGCGGGCAGGGTGGCAGAGATGAAGTAGCTAAAGAGCAGGAAGTAGCCAGCTCCTAGGAGGTATTTGGTTGCAATAGTTCCAGTAATTCCTCCTCCGAGGAACCAATTTCCCGTGAGGAGCGTGGCAAACCCGCCGACAAATAGTAGGGAAGTAGACAGCTTGAAGGCCCTGCGGCGCCATTGATCGAGGGTCTGCGCTTCATATTCATCGAGAGAGGTCAGAGGCTTCGTGTCCTTGGAGTCGATGGAAATTCGCAGAATGGTCCACGGGACGCACGAGAGCACGATTGCTATAGACATAGCGAAGAGGGCCCAGTAGGAGGAAAGAGCCAGGGCGATGAGCAGGAAGATCGCGGATACGGCTACGCAGCCATACATTGACGCGATTAATCCACGGGTGGGGCCGGGGCGGCGGAACCGCTCGGCGCGGATCGTTGTTGAAACAGGGGCTTCGTTTGCTGTCATGCACCCAAGTGTTGCATAAACCCAACACTCTGGCAAGTGTTTCTGGAGATGTTGTCTGGGTTGACCCTGACGCAGCGTGAGGCGCGACAATGAAGTCATGGACGACATCGATGAAGTTCTTTATACCGTTGGCGAGGTAGCAGCGCTCTTCCGCATTACGGTGCGCACTCTGCATCACTGGGAGGCGCAAGGTTTGCTGTCTCCTACGTGGCGCAGCTGGTCCAACTACCGGCTCTACACCGAGGCGGACTGCGCACGGGTGCAAAAGATTCTGATCTACCGCGCCACCGGTATGAAATTGACCGATATTAAACAGCTGCTAGATGGCGATGCCTCTGACGTAGAACATTTGCAGAGGCAGAGGGAAAGCTTGCTTGCTCAGCGGGACAACCTCACCAAAATGCTGGCAGCGATTGACACCTTGATGGAGGACGCAATGAATAACCGAAAGCTCACCACTGAAGAAATAGGACAAATTGTCGGCGATGCCAACTTCGCCGCGCATCAGCAAGAGGCTGAAGAGGCCTACGGATCGAGTAAGGATTGGGCCATGTATCAACAGCGCACCGCGGGCTGGTCGAAGGAGAATTGGAGTAACGCCCAAGCAGGTGTAGTTGAGGTAGAAAAAGAATTAGCCCAAGCTGTGGCCGACGGCGTAGCAGTGGATTCGGAGGTGGCGCAGGGGCTCGTCGAGAAGCACCGCGCAGCACTCAGTTCCTTCTTCCCGGTTACTCCGGCGAAGCATTTCCTGATTTCACGCGGGTATGTTGCCGATGAGCGCTTCCGCGACCACTATGAGGCACAGCAGGAGGGGCTTGCCCAGTGGTTGGCGGATGCGATTGAATATGCGGCAAAGGAGCAAGGGGTGGATACCGCAAACCCGGAGTGGGCATAGGGGTAGCGGGAATCGCTAGGGGAGGCTGAACGGGCCGATAGATAATAAATAAGCCGCTGGCCACCAAGAAATCCTGGTGTCCAGCGGTGACCGTGTCCCCGACAGGGATCGAACCTGCGACCTTCGGTACCGGAAACCGATGCTCTAATCCGCTGAGCTACGGAGACATCGCTGGGAAAATTCCCAACGATGTGATTTTAGCGCATGGGGTAGTGGGGGACTAAATCAGGCCAGGGGCGTCGGCAGTAGTTACTTCGCCGGTGCGCAAATAGTGCACGCCAATGTCATCGACAACCTTATTCTCGGAGGCAAAGTGCCCATGGCCAGGGCCGTGGACGGTGACCACACGCGACTGCATCGGCTTGGAGAGGCTCGTGTGGTATTGGTACGGCGTTTGTGGGTCGCCCGTTGCTTGAATCTGGAGGGGCTTGGTGGCGAGCTTGGAGCCGTCGAGAGGCGCCTGGCCGGTGACCGGCGCACGTCCACCGCAGCCCGCGCCGGAGCCGTAGAGAGAGTTGATGAGGGTGAAGGGATCAACGCTGACGAAATTGGCCCACAGGTAGCTCGGGTACAGCAGCGGATTTCCAGGCACAGTGTTTTCATTGCAGACAATGAGGTTTTGCATATTCATTGCCTGGGCTAGGGACTCTTGCTCTTTGCGCGTTGCCTCTGGGGCGGACTGCGCGGCATCCATAGGCTCGCTGCCATTCAAGTGCTTAGCAAAGGCATCCCACTGCGAAGGAACCGGAACGAGGAGGCGCGTCATGCCCAACAACGGGGAGGAAACCTGCACAGCATTGGGGTTTTGAATCTTCTGGCTGAGGAACTCCGCCTGCACGCGAAGTGGGCCGGTGGCGGACATGATGTCCGCACCGGGCTGGCCGGCAAATTCGAGTCCTGGAGGTAGGTCACCAATCTTGGCGTTCGGTGGCAAGACGGTAGGGCGTACACCTGCCTCACGAGCTACCTTTTGAGACCATTTTTCATAGACCTGCAGCGGGGTGGTGCCGAGGTGGTACTTGGCATCATTTTTGGCGATGAACCCAAAGAGATCGTGCAGTCCCTTTTCATAGCCGCGTTGTTGCGAAGCAAAGATGCCATTCCACGCCAGCTTGGGGCTCATTCCGGAATCCAACAAGACTTTGCCGGTGTGCTCTGGATATTTGGTGGCGTAAGCGGAACCGAGGTAGGTGCCATAAGAAGTACCGGCGATATCAATCTTGTCCTCGCCCAAGGCGCGGCGCACCATCTCCCAATCCTGCAGGGTATTCGCGGTGGTCAGTGAGTTGGTGTAGCCCGGGGTGTGCTTTTCGCAGGCATCGCGGGTGAGCTTTCCCACCTGGAGGCTTCCCTGGAGCGGGTCGCTGGTGGCCGTGGCATCGCACTTGACTGGGGTGGAGCCTGGAAGACCGCGTGGCTGTACACCGATGGTGTCCCACTCATCCCGCACGGCCTGTGGCCACGGAACAGCGCTATTGCCGGCCCATCCATAAGCATCGCCACTTGGGCCACCAGGGTTGGTAAACAACGCACCACGGCGGGCGCCAGGGTTGGCGGCGGGCACCCGCACGAAGCCGACGCTAATGGTGCCGGCCTTCGGGTTGTCATAATAGGTAGGGACTTCGATGCGTCCGCATTCGGCCGAGTCGATATCTACCTGCTCGGGGCAGTCCTCCCAGGAAATAGCGGGCTTGGTTTCCAGCGGTGCGGATGCAGTTGCGGCCGTAGCAATCGGTGCAGTAACACCAATGGTGACCGCAGCAGCACCGAGCGTGGCCGCAAGCTTAGAAGAAAAAGAAAGCATAGATTAGGTCTCCAGAATAAAAACAACTGGTAGACCTAGCCTATGCTTCTTTGATGCTTTTAGCATCATCTTCACAGCAGGTGGGTGCCCTCACCGGCCGGGGGCGAGGGCTATGTAACCTACTTGACGATGAGGACGATGAGGTCACGTGGGCCGTGTACGCCCTCGACACGAGTGAGCTCGATATCAGAGGTGGCGGAAGGGCCGGAAATCCAGGTTGCAGGCTTCTCTGGATCCATGCGGGAGATGACCTCGGGGATGCCGTAGACGATCTCATCCTGGTGGACGATGCACAGGTGGCGATCCGGAACTAGGGTGAGCGCGCGACGACCGCAACGTTCATCAGACTCGAGCACGATGGTGCCGGTCTGGGCGGAGGTGACATGGGAATAAGTGACCACTGCGTCGGTCTCATTGAGGGTGCGCGGATCGACACTGTTATCGTCCGGCTTCGCGTCGAAGCCTTCGAATAGGCTGGCATCCATGCCCTCGGCATAGCGGATGTCGTTGCACTCGCGATCCTTAAGGATCTTGGCGATGGCTTGCTTCAGCTCGCCTTCCTCGGTGACGTGCACCTCGGCCTTGTAGTCCTCGAGTCGGTCAATGAGCATATCGCGCAGTTCGTCCGCGTTCAGGGTGCCTTCGTGCTGGTAGTCGCGCGGGGCATCAACGTGGTCGGGAAGACCAGCCTGCTTTTGGGCGGAGCGGATGCGGTTTAGAATTTCCTGCTTTGCGTTCACTTTTTGGACTCCTCACGGGCCTCGGCAAGAAGTTCCTTGCCTTCTTCGGACTCGAACCACTGGCGGAAGGACTTCTTTGGTGGAACCGCGGTATCGCGGCCTTCAGACCAACCGGACATAAACAGTGGCAGGGATTCGATGGTCTTGTTGGTGCCACCCAAAATTCGGCCTAGGGCGACCATATGGGTTGCCTTGTTCCACAGCTTCGGATTGCTCCACAGCAGCTGGATGGTCTTGAAGAGCTTCGGCTCGATCGGCGGGGTAGCGTGGGTGACTTTCTGGTGACGGTTTTCCAAAATGACGTCAGAAAGCGGAATCTTAACCGGGCAAACCTCGTCGCAGCGGCCACACAGCGAGCAGGCATAAGGCAGGCTTGCGGAAGGATCGTTATGGTCCTTCATGCCGGTGAGCTGCGGAGTCAGGGAAATGCCAATCGGGCCAGGGTAAACCGAACCGTAGGCGTGGCCGCCAGCGCGCTCGTAGACTGGGCAAACATTCAAGCAAGCCGAGCAACGGATGCACTTGAGGGCCTGGTGGCCGATTGGGGAGGACAGGGCGGCGGTACGGCCGTTATCCAGCAGTACTAGGTGGAAGTTCTGTGGACCATCGCCCTCAGTAACACCGGACCACATGGAGGTGTATGGGTTCATACGCTCTGCAGTGGAAGAACGCGGCAGCAGCTGGAGGAAGACCTCCAAGTCCTGGAAGGTAGGAACCAGCTTTTCAATGCCCATCACGGTAATTAGGGTCTCCGGCAGGGTCAGGCACATGCGGCCATTGCCCTCGGACTCCACGATGTTGATGGTGCCGGTTTCTGCCACGCCGAAGTTGGCGCCAGAGATTGCCACCTTTGCCTTCATGAACTGCTCGCGCAGGAACTGGCGGGATGCCTCTGCCAACTCGGCAGGCTCTGCCTGCAGGGAGTCATCGGTATTCGGCATCTTATTGACGAAGATATCGCGAATCTCCGCGCGGTTGCGGTGGATAGCCGGAACCAGAATGTGGGATGGTTTATCCTCGCCTAGCTGCACGATGAGCTCTGCCAAGTCGGTCTCGCGAGCGTTGATGCCCGCTGCCTCCAGGTGCTCGTTCATGCCGATCTCCTGAGTGGCCATGGACTTAACCTTGACCACATCGGTCTCGCCAGTGGCACGAATCAGACCTTCGATGATCTGATTAGCTTCCTTGGCATCGCGTGCCCAGTGGACAGTGCCACCGCGCGCCTTAACAGCCTCTTCGAACTGCTCAAGCAGTTCGGGCATACGAGCGGCTACATCTTCCTTGATGGCGGAGCCTGCAGCGCGCAGCTCCTGCCAATCATCAAGCTCTTCTACAGCGCCAGAGCGCTTCTCACGAATGGAGGTAGTGGCATGCTGCAGGTTGTGGCGCTGGGTGGCGTTATTTAGGCCAACGTGTGCGAGGGGAACAAAGGCCTTGCTGCCGCGCAGGTTACCGTAGCCTTCCGGTGCACGCGGTGGGGTGGTATCGAGGAAAGAGGTCATTAGAGCATCGTCTCCTTGGAGTAGGCGGCGGAGGTAGGAGTCCATGGGTGCTCCTTGGTAGAAGCCAAGATTTCAGCCATGTGAACGGCGCGGATACCGGAACGCTGGCGGCTCAGGGCACCACCGATGTTCATCAGGCAGGAGGAGTCACCGCCGGTGACGTATTCAGCCTCGGTCTCCTTTACATGGCGGGTCTTATCGGTGACCATTGCGCGGGATACTTCCGCATTCTTAATTGCGAAGGTACCGCCGAAGCCGCAGCATTCTTCCTTATTAGGAAGGGTGACCAGGTCGATGCCCTCAACCTCCTGGAGCAGCTGTAGGGGGCGGTCGCCCAGCTTCAGGAAGCGCAAGCCATGGCAGGAGGGGTGGTAGGTCACGCGGTGGGGGAAGAATGCGCCCACATTAGTCACGCCGGCGACGTCTACCAAGAATTCCGGTAGATCCAGGGTCTTCTGGGTGGTCTTGCGAGCGCCGTCGACGTCGGCGGCGTTGCCGAAGCGGTCGGCGATGCGCTCGTGCTGCTCACGAACGGCACCCACGCAGGAGCCGGAGGCTGCAACTACGTAGTCAATAGAGGGATCCGCGAAGGCATCCGCATAGGAGCGGATCATGCCCAACGTTTCCTTTTGGTAGCCGGTATTGATGTGCATCTGGCCGCAGCAGGTCTGCTCTTCCGGGAAGACCACCTCGTGGCCCAAGCGGGAGAGAACCAGTGCCGTTGCCTTTTGTACGTCCGGGAAAAGGGCGTCACCAATGCAAGTGGAAAATAGCGCAATGCGCATACGGTGCTCCTCGTTGATTTTTGACATGGGGGTAGGCACAACCATACTCCTTTTAAGCAGTACGTGCGTAATGCGTCTCTGCGTTGACCAGCGATTATTTTGCAATATTAGTGTTGCAGAAAGTGTTTATCGGCCATTTGCGCAGCAAAGGGAAGTTTTAGGGGACGGCCCTTTTCACACTTGACTTTTCAGTCCACTAGAATCGTGCGACATGACACCAGCTGATTTGGCCACACTGATTAAAGAAACTGCCACTAAGGTCATGGAAAGCCATGAGCTTGACTCCTCCGTCTTGCCAGAAACGGTAAACGTAGAACGCCCTCGCAATCCTGAGCACGGCGATTATGCCACCAATGTGGCATTGCAGGTGGCCAAGAAAGCTGGCGCTAATCCGCGCGAACTGGGCGGCTGGTTGGCAGAGGCCCTGGCGGATCATGACGCTATTGCGGAAGCCGATATTGCCGGACCTGGTTTTATTAATATTCGTCTCGCGGCCGATGCCCAAGGTGAGATCGTCGCGCAGATTCTCCGTGCCGGCAAGGAGTATGGCTCTAATGATTCCTTTGCAGGCAAGAAGGTCAATCTAGAGTTTGTCTCCGCCAACCCGACCGGCCCAATCCACCTCGGTGGCACCCGCTGGGCCGCCGTGGGAGATTCCTTGGGCCGCGTGCTGGAAGCATCTGGCGCGGAGGTTACCCGGGAGTATTACTTCAATGACCATGGCGGCCAGATTGACCGCTTCTCCCGTTCTCTCGTGGCGGCCGCGAAGGGCGAGCCAACTCCGGAGGATGGCTACGGCGGAGCCTATATCCAAGACATCGCTTCGGCCGTAGTGAAGAAGAATCCATCCGCGCTCGAGGGCAGCGAGGAAGAAGTGCAGGAAGCCTTCCGCGCAGACGGTGTAGAGATGATGTTTGCGCAGATTAAGCAGTCCCTGCATGAATTTGGCGTGGACTTTGATGTCTACTTCCACGAGAACTCCCTCTTTGAATCCGGCGCGGTCGACGCTGCACTGGACAAGCTCAAGGCTGAAGGCCATATGTATGAGGCTGAGAATGCGTGGTGGCTCAAATCCACCGACTACGGCGATTCCAAGGACCGCGTGGTGGTTAAATCCGATGGCAATGCAGCCTATATTGCAGGCGATATTGCCTACGTAGCTGATAAATTCGACCGTGGCCATGATTTGAATATCTACATGTTGGGCGCGGACCACCACGGCTATGTGCCGCGCTTGAAGGCGGCAGCAGCTGCCTTGGGCTACGATGCCGATGCTGTTGAAGTGCTGATTGGCCAGCTGGTCAACCTTTTGCGCGATGGCAAGCCGGTGCGCATGTCTAAGCGCGCAGGCACGGTCATCACCATGGAAGACCTCGTGGCCGCCATCGGCGTGGACGCCTCCCGTTACTCCCTGGTGCGTTCCTCAGTGGACCAGAGCATCGATATCGACCTCGGCCTGTGGGAATCCCAGTCCTCGGATAACCCCGTCTACTACGTGCAGTACGGCCACGCCCGCCTGTGCTCCATCGGCCGCAAGGCAGCCGAGCTGGGTGTCGATGCCGAGGATGCGGACCTTTCCCTGCTCACGCACGAACGAGAGGGAGACCTCATCCGTACGCTGGGTGAATTCCCAGCAGTGGTGGAAGAAGCAGCTCAGCTGCGCGAGCCGCACCGCATTGCCCGCTACGCCGAGGACCTCGCTGCGGTATTCCACCGTTTCTATGACTCTTGCCAGGTACTGCCCAAGGCCGGCGAGGAAGAAGCTCCTATCCACGGCGCGCGCCTAGCGCTGGCGCAGGCATCTCGGGTGGTCTTGGCCAATGCCTTGACCATGGTGGGCGTGAGCACCCCGGAGAAGATGTAAATGGCGGATTTTAATGAGTTGCCCGCCCATGTCTGGCCGCGCAATGCGCAGCGCGAGGAAGATGGTGTGGTTACCATCGCTGGCGTTCCGCTGCCGGACTTGGCGGAGGAATTCCACACCCCGCTCTACGTTTTCGACGAAGATGACTTCCGGTCCCGCTGCCAAGACATGGCCCGCGCCTTCGGTGGCCCGGAGCATGTGCACTATGCTTCCAAGGCGTTCATCTCTAAGAAGATCGTGAATTGGGTCAATGAGGAAGGCCTGTGCTTGGACGCAGCCTCCCTCAACGAACTCAAGATTGCACTAGCGGCAGAATTCCCAGCCGAGCGCATCACCACGCATGGCAATAATAAGGACGAAGAATACCTGCGGCTGTGTGTGGATGCCGGTGTAGGCCACGTCGTCATCGATAATGAGCACGAGCTCGAAGATCTTAATCGCATCGCAGGTGAGGCGGGCAAGATTCAGCCGGTGATGATTCGCGTAAAGCCGGGCGTTGATGCGCATACGCATGAGTTCATTGCCACAGCGCATGAGGATCAGAAATTCGGAATTTCGCTTGCCACTGGTGCGGCTTTTGCCGCAGCTAAGCGCTGCTTGGAAGCAGAGAATCTGCACTTGAGCGGCCTGCACTGCCACGTTGGCTCCCAGGTCTTTAATGCGGAGGGCTTCAAGCTTGCCGCCGAGCGCGTAATGGGCCTGTACCGCCAGATTTATACCGAGCTGGGCGTGACTTTGGCAGAGCTCGACTTAGGTGGCGGCTTCGGTATTCCCTATATGCCCTATGAGGAGGCGCTGGATATCGAGCGCGTGGCCAGCGATATGCTCGGTGCGGTCAAACGCACCGCGGAGGAGTTGGACATCGAGGCGCCCTTCCTCCTGGTTGAGCCTGGTCGCTCCCTGGTCGCTGGCTCGGCGGTGACCGTCTACCGCGTGGGTACCGTCAAGGATGTAGAAACCGGCAAGTCCGATCTGCCGCTGCGGCGCTATATCTCCGTCGACGGCGGAATGTCAGACAATATTCGCCCGGCGCTCTACGGTTCAGCGTATGACGTACGCGTGGTCAACCGCTTCAGCGATGGGGAAGAGGTGCCCTCCCGCGTGGTAGGTTTCCACTGTGAGTCCGGCGATATCCTCCTTGAGGACGGCGAGCTTCCTAATGATATCCAGTCGGGAGACTTGATTGCCTTTGCTGCCACTGGTGGCTACCAGTACATGATGTCTTCGCGCTATAACGGTGCGGTGCGGCCTGCGGTTGTCGCTACGCGCGTCGGCCAGACCAAGCCGATGTTGCGCCGCGAGACCATCGAGGATCTTCTTTCTCTCGAAGTAGACTAGCCCGCGCCCGCTGTCTCCCGCCACAAGGTCTAATTTAATTCAGGCCTTGTGACGGGGACTTTTCTATCTGTGGGTCTATTTAGGGCGAAAGTAGACAGCTTGTTCTGTATAGTGTCCTGTATCCGCACCGAGCGGGAATAACACGTTAACCCCAACTTCAATATGGAGACGGACTATGGCTGCATTGACTAGTGAGCTTCAGGCACAAAAGCATTCCGGCAAGGGCGAGGGCGAGACCGTTGGCATCGCTCTACTGGGTTTTGGCACCGTTGGTGCTGAGGTCTTTCGCTTGCTGGGAGAGAATGCTGATGCCTTTGCTCACCGCATTGGCGGCCCCGCCGAGATTCGCGGCATTGCTATCCAAAATAAGAATAAGCTTCGCCCGGGCGTGCCCCAGGAGCTTTTGACCGATGATGCCAAGGCACTTGTCGCCCGCGATGATATCGATCTCGTCGTGGAGGTCATTGGCGGTATTGATTTCCCACGCGAGTTGGTCCTCGCCGCGCTAAATTCCGGAAAATCTGTAGTTACCGCTAATAAGGCGCTGGTAGCTGCGCACGCAGACGAGTTGGCAGAGGCCGCTGACCGCGCCGGAGTAGACCTTTATTTTGAGGCTGCAGTGGCCGCCGCCATCCCGGTAGTGGGCATGCTGCGCCGCTCCTTGGCCGGCGATCAGGTAGAGCGCATCTCCGGCATCGTCAACGGCACGACCAACTTCATCTTGGATGCGATGGAGTCCACGGGTGCCTCTTATGATGAGGCACTGGCCGAGGCTACCCGCCTGGGCTACGCCGAGGCTGATCCCACCGCGGATGTTGAGGGCCACGACGCCGCCTCCAAGGCCGCCATTATGGCATCTTTGGGTTTTCACACCCGCGTGAAGTTTGAAGACGTGCACTGCGAGGGCATTACCAAGGTCACGGCTGCGGATATCGCGGCGGCCAATGATGCCGGCTATTCCATCAAACTGCTGGCCATCTGCGAGCGCCTCCAGCGAGAGGACGGCTCCGAGGCTGTCAACGCCCGCGTACACCCCACTTTGGTGCCCAAGGAGCACCCGCTGGCCTCTGTCAGCGAGTCCTATAATGCCATCTTCGTCGAGGCCGAGGCCGCAGGCTCCCTGATGTTCTACGGCAATGGCGCAGGTGGCAATCCTACGGCTTCTGCCGTGCTTGGCGACGTCGTCGGTGCAGCCCGCAATATCGTCCACGGCGGCCGCGCACCGGGTGAAAATACCTACGCTAATCTTCCCATTGCCGACTTTGGTGAGGTGGAAACGCGCTATCACATCGATATGGAGGTCCAAGACCGCACCGGTGTGCTCGCGGCCATCTCTGCGGCCTTTGCCAATAATGGCGTATCCCTGCGCACGGTGCGCCAGGAGGATGGCGAAGATACCGCCCGCCTTATCGTGGTCACCCATGCTGCCAAGGAAGCCACCTTGGACAAGATCGTGGCGGCTTTGGGCGAGCTAGATGAGGTCAAGGCCGTCCATTCCGTAATCCGCCTCGGCAGCTAGCCCGGCGCAATAGACTGGACAATTATGAGTATCGAAGTTGAAGTCGGCACCAAAGCAATCGTGACCGTTCCCGCTTCTACGGCGAATCTGGGCCCCGGTTACGACACCTTGGGCATGGCGCTAAGCCTTTATGACACCGTCGAGGTAGAGGTCACCCCCTCTGGGCTGGAGGTAGAGATTTTTGGTGAGGGCGCAGAAGACCTGCCGCGCGATGGCTCCCACCTAGTGGTTAAGGCGATTCGCTCCGCGCTCTCGGCAGCCGATGCTACCGCGCCGGGCCTGCGGGTGGTTTCGCATAATAATATTCCGCAGTCGCGTGGCCTAGGCTCTTCCGCCTCCGCCGCTGTCGCGGGCGTCGCCGCTGGCAATGCGCTGGCGGGAAGCCCCCTGACCCAAGACCAGGTGGTGCAGCTTTCTTCCGCTTTTGAAGGCCACCCCGATAATGCGGCCGCCTCCGTGCTGGGGGATGCCGTGGTGTCGTGGACCCATGTCCCCGTCGATGGCCACTCCCTGCCGGACTACCGCGCCGCTTCCATCAAGGTGCACAAAGATATTCGCGCCACCGCGCTCGTGCCGGATTTTCATGCCTCGACCCAAGCGGTGCGTCGCGTATTGCCGTCGCACGTGACGCATTCGGATGCGGCATTTAACGTCTCGCGCACCGCGGTGCAAGTGGCTGCATTGCAAAACTATCCGGACCTTTTATGGGAAGGCACCCGCGATCGCCTGCACCAGCCGTACCGGGCAGATGTGCTTCCGGTGACCGCCGAGTGGGTTAACCGCCTGCGCAACCGCGGTTATGCGGCCTACCTTTCCGGCGCCGGCCCCACCGTGATGGTGCTGCACACCGAGGACATCGATGAGAGTATTCTTGCCGACGCCCGCGAGCAAAACCTCCGCGTCCTCGATCTCACCGTCGCCGGCCCCGTCAGCGTGGAGCTTACGCAGGCTTAATTTCCAGCCTGCATACATTGTGAGGCTGGCGCGGAACCAAGTTAATGATGGTGTCTTCATCGCTGGATTCTTGCAGGAAGCCAGCGTGTACCGCGCAAAGGAACGGTGAAGGCTTAAGCCCCGAAGAGACAAACGGGCAGGCCTGGAGCTCAATGTCGGTGGAGTCCGGCCGCGTGGCGGGGTCAAAGCCCATATCACGCAGGGTGGAAAAGAGCGTATCGAGCGCGCGATCGGAGTCCTCCGCGCCTGCGGCGCGTGCCCAGCGGCGCCCGATTTCGATGGCCTTGGCAGACGCGGCGTCATCTAGATCTTCCTTGCCCGCTAGCATGGTGGTCAGTACTTCGACGAGGGTGATGTATTCCTCTGCCACCGCTTTATTATCCGGTACGCGGGCTTGAAAAATCAGGGAGGGGCGTCCCCGCCCTTTAGTCGGCGCGGATAGTACGTTCACGGCTCCGGCGCTGACCAACTCATCGATGTGCCCGCGGGCAGTGTTGACGTGCATGCCAAGCTCTTCGGCGACGGTGCTGGCCTTGGCGCCAGCGGAATGGCGTTGCAAAGCAGCGAGTACCTCGCGCTGCTTAGGCGAGAGGTTGAGGGCCTCCGGGAAGAGTTCGGTAGTGGGCCGGGGTAGTGAATCAGGCATGGTAGAAATCCGCCTTGGAGTCTGCATAACAGAGATTTTATTTGGGGTGGACAAAAACGTTTGCTTGAGATACTGCTAAGGATACGGTGCTACCTACCGCAATACCTAAAGCTGATTCGCGGTCTACCGGTACGGTGACCTCGTGGCCGCCCAGGCCCAAGCGCAGCTGTGCTGCTGAGAGGCTGGTGGCCTCGACGGCTAGGACTCGCACGGACCACTGGTTGCAGGCTTCCGGCGCAGTGCCGATTGTCGCCGCATGCGGATCGAATGTCACCGCCACTTTTTGTTCGGGCCGAACAGGCGCGTGCTCTGGTGTTGCCAGAATAGCAATATCTCCGCAGGCGACCTCTACAGTGGAAGAGCCTTTGGCGGTTACTGTTCCTTCGAGGCGGTTAAGCCCCGCTAGTGCCGCAACGAAGCCAGTTGGAGGGGCATCAAGCAGCCGCGCGGTAGCGCCGTGTGCTCGCACTCGGCCGGATTCCATGACCAGCATGTCCTGCGCCAGATTCGCAATATCGAGTGCATTATGCGTAACGAGCAGGGTGGTCCGATCCTTGCGGGCCGCGTGCAGAAAATGGCGCCACCTTTCGGCTGATCTCACATCAACTGCGGCAAGGGGCTCGTCGAGTATGAGAACGGCCGGCCGGGCGGCTAGCGCGCGCACCAGGGCCACGTGGGCGGCTTGGCCGCCGGAGAGGGCTGTTACTGGGACGTCGGCAAGCTCGCGCAATCCTGCTGCCGCGAGAAGCTCCTGCGCACGGTCAGTATCGCGGGTAACCATGGCGACCGCTTGCTGGGCCGTCGAGCGCGGCGGCAAGCCCGGTCGCTGGGTGAGTAAGACGATATCGGTTCCCCCTGGAGAAACCTCACCGCCGCAAAGGCGCCCGGCAATGCGCCCCATAAGTGTGGTCTTGCCGGAGCCGTTCGGTCCCACCACAGCCGTAATCGCGCCCGGGGACAATGCCGTGCGCACGCCATCGACCGTAACCGAAAGCGCCTGTGCATTCTTCGGTTGGGTGAGCTCGCGGAGCTTATCCACGTCCATGGAATGCAACTGCCTTGCCCGCGGCTGGTAGCGCCGCCTGCGCAGGGCCGGCAAGCCCGCCAGCGCCAGGCAGACCAACGCCAGCCCGATAAGCAGGGCGGAGAGCACGTAGGCGCCGTCCGCGTCGACCTCGCGCTCTAAGTAGATGCCCAGCGGCATCGTGCGGGTAACCCCAGGTTGAGACCCGGCAAAGGTCAGCGTCGTGCCAAATTCGCCCAACGAGCGCGCGAAGGCCAACCCCGCGCCAGTAGCCACAGCCGGCGCGATCGAAGGAAGGGTTACTTTTCCGAGTATCTCCCAACGCCCCAAGCCCACGCCCCGTGCAGAAGCGAGGATTTCCTGGTCTAGTTGGCGCAGCGCCGAATCGACCGCTACCACCACAAAGGGTAGCGCCACGAAGGTCTGCGCCACCACGACTCCGGGGAAAGCGAAGGAGAGATGGATCCCCAGGGCGTCGAGAAGCGGGGCCAGATACCCCTTGCGGCCAAAGGCTGCGGTAAGGGCCAAGCCGCCCACCACCGGTGGCATGGCCAACGGGAGGTAGACCAAGAGGCGAATAATGGCGCTGCCGCGGCCGAGCTGCTGGACCCACACTGCCAGCCCTAAGCCCAATACGACCGCGAGCACCATGGATTGGAAAGCCGCCGCCACGGAGATGAGCAGCATGTCTCGAATCTCGTCGCGTGCAAGGTAATCGCCGATGCGCGCCCACGGCACCCGCAGCCCGAGAGCTGCCACGGGAACGATGATGATAGCCACCGCAATGATGCCAATGAGGCCGATGAGCAGCGGGGACTTGGGGCGGACGGGCTGAGGGGCGGACATAGACTACTCCGCTGGGGTAAAGCCGAGGTCGCGCCAGGTGGAATTAAAGTCGCTGCCCAATACCTCGAGCACCGCGCGGGCCTGGTCGGGATGAGAGGCGTCCGTGGCAACGGCGCCCAAGATCTGATTAGAGAATTTCTCCGCTCCTGGAATATCAATCACCTCAACGTCATTACCGGCCGCGGCGGCATCGGTGGAGTAGACCCATCCAGCATCGGCTTCGCCCGAGGCCACCTTTCCTAAAACGTCTGCCACCTGGCGCTCCTGGGAGGAGGGGTGCACGTCCAATTGCTGGTCATCGATGATTTGGGAGGAAATATCACCGCAGGGAACCTGCGGATCGCAGAGTACGAAGTGATGGGAGTGGGAGAGATCGTGCACGGAATGGATTCCCGCCGGATTTCCCTTGGGAACCACCATGACCATGACATTGGTGGCGAGCACCTCAGGTGTGGTGACGGTGCCATCCTGGACCGCCTTATCCATGGTCTTCTTGGAAGCCGTGAGGAGCAGATCGGCCGGGGCGCCTTCACCCAGCTTACTTACCAGATCGGAAGAGCCGCCATTTTCAAAGCTCAAAATCACCGGGGATTCGAGCTGGCCGGCGCGCTGGGTAAGTTCCTCATTGATGACGCGGGTAGATGAGGCCGCCAGTACATTGAGCGTGGGATCCGTCGCATCCTGCGGCGAGGTTACTGACGTTTGTGGAGCGCAGGCTGAAAGAGCAATTCCCAAGGCAACGAGGAGTACGGTGACGCGTTTTTGCATCTGCGGAGAGGTCCTTTTCGGCTTCTTCGGCGGTGAGTATGACCTACCTAGAATAGCCCTCCGCTGAGCAAAGGATTAGCTCACGCGGGTGAATTTGATGTGGAAGTCGTTTTCTTCTTCCTTGAGGTATTCAAGCTCGAACTTCTCCGCGCGGGACTCGACCTCTTTGAGCAGCGGAACCGGGTTATGCGGGGCGATGAGGAGCATTGATTCGCCTACATTTAGGGTGCCTAGCGCGCCATGGATGGCACCGTGGCGAACGGCGTGCGGAATTTCGGAGGCGTTGAGGGTGGGGATGGAATGCGGCTTATTGGCGTCGGAGATGGGCAGCTGCATGGCTAGTAGTCCTTTCTACTGGGGTGCGAGTTTCGCTCTGACCCCAATATTAGTACGATAAAACTCGTGCAAAATAATAGCGTGGCGCATCGCCTTATCTTTCTCGCCTGTGCAGGGCTATCCCTGCTGGTTGGGCTGGGTGCGGGCGCCTCCCTCCTGGGGCTGAACGCTACCCCGGGAGCATCCTTTGCTGCCGACCACGGCCCGCTTATGGTCTTCGGCTTCTTAGGCGGAGCCATCGGCCTCGAACGCGTCGTCGCCGTGCGCACCACGTGGGCCTGGGCGGGGCCTGTGTGTCACGTCGTTGGCGTGCTCAGCATTCTCGCCGGCCTACCGCGTGGGGTCGCAGCCATGTTCTTTGCCGCCGGATTCCTTGTCCTTGGCTGCATCTATGCCACTATCTACCGTCGCCAGGCTAGCCTCGCGATTCTGGTGCAGACAGTCGGCGTCATTGGGGGAGTAGTCGCCGCCGCCCTCTGGGCCATGGGGCCGGGGTTTGCTACAGCGATGCCGCTGTGCGCACTTTATGCCGTGGCCACCATCATCGGCGAGCGCATGGAATTAGCGCGCGTAACCATGGCCGGCACTCGCGCCGAAAATCATCTCACCCTCTTAGTGCTGGGGCTGGCGGCAGTCAGCGTTATCTATATGCTTTCCCCGGCGGTGGGCTATCGCACTATGGGGCTGGCGCTGATTGCTATCGCCGCGGCCACCGCGCGGGTGGACGTGGCCAAGAACTTGGTGCGCTCACAAGGATTGCCGCGCTATTCGGCGGCATGCATGCTGGCCGGCTACGCCTGGCTCGCGCTCGGCGGGTACTTGTGGCTAATCTATGGCGAGGCTACCGGCTTTGTCTATGATGCCTCGGTGCACACCATTTTCCTGGGCTTTGTCATGTCCATGATTTTCGCGCACGCGCCCATCATCGTCACCTCTGTTATTTGCCGCCGCTTGCCGTACCACAAAGTGCTCTACGTACCTGTGGGGCTCTTGCATGGTGGCCTTGCGCTGCGAGTCCTTGCAGATTGTGCCCAGCACACCACAGCGCTCCAAAGCGGCGGAGTGGTTACTATTAGTGCGGTAATAGTGTTTCTCGCCTGCGGCATTACCTTGACCGGCAAGGAGGCGCGACGTGCGCATTCATGACATTTCACTGGCCGCACGTGGCCGTTGGCATATCTTGACCGCAGCCCTTATCGCAGGGTGGATCCTAGTTGGCCTCGGCCTGCTCATCGCTAGCTCCTTGGGCGCACCCGTGGTGTGGTGGGATATCATCCACCCCTTCACAATTGGCGCGCTGACTACGGCGATCATCGTCTTTTCCACTCACTTCACCGAGGCCTTGACTAGGACTGCGGGTGGGGACTATCGGGGCGTCGGCAGTCGCGTGGCCCTAGTCCAGATTGGGCTTATTTTGCTGCTCATAGATAGGGCAGGGTATGACTGGAGCCCGCTTGCCGACGTCGCCTCAACCCTCATCATCGCCTCCCTCACCTGGCACCTGTGGTTCGTGGTGCGGCGCCTGCGCGGTTCGCTGTCTGGTTCCTTTGCCGTGACTGTGCCCTTTTATATCGCCGCTAGCGTGTTCATGATCGTCTCCGTAGTACTCGTCATCCTCAGCGGCAATGGGGTAGGCGAGTACTCCCTCCTCATCGGCGCCCACTCGCGCGGTATGGTCTGGGGATTTGCCTGGCTTACCGTCATCGGCACGGTGGTAACGCTGCTTCCCACGCTGTCTGCCACCGCGATTTCTCCCACTGCTCGTGCGCGGTGTATTCGTGCGCTCATCGTGCACTGCGCGGGGCTGGGCTGTGCGATGGCGCTATACGCGGTAGGCCTCACCCGAGCTGCAGGCGTGGCCCAGCTGCTCGTGGTCTTGGCAGCCCTGCTCATCATCCAGCCGGTACTCGCTACCGTCATGGGGCGCTCACCACGGCTGACCACCGCCACCGTTGCCGTCATCGCCGGCCTGCTGTGGATGCTGGCGTTGTGCGCCGGTGATGCCATCTCCGCAGCCGTCGGAGCCTATCCGCGCACCATCACCTTGGTTGTGCTTCCCGCCTTCCTCGGTGCTGGCCTTTTGCAGCTGGTGACCGGTGTCCTACACCACCTGCTGCCCATACTTACCGGGGCGCGCCCCAATACCGCGGACCGCACCGGTTACGCTCGTCTGCTGCTCATCAACCTGGGCGGACTACTTAGCTTGCTGGATGCTATTGCGGCCGGGCTTATCATGATGGGGATAGGTCTTGCCGCCAATATCTTCGCCGTTGGCCGAGCCCTTTACTTACAGAAAAGACTGGAGAACTAAATGCTGAGCGTTTCTTCCTCACAACCCGCGGACAAGCCCGCCTCCAAGGACTCATCTTGGGCTTCGTGGCTACTCATCGGTATCGCGTTAGCGGCAGTTATCGCACTCGCGGTGGTCAATTCCACCGGCAAGAGCTCTCAGTCCGCTACGCCTGTAGCCTCTGGTGAAACGCAGACCATTGACGTTGGTGTGGATGGCATGGCCTTTACGCCCTCGTCTATCGATATCGACCCTGGAACCCATCTGGTGGTCAACTTCACCAACTCGGGTGACCAAGTCCATGACCTAAAGATCGGTGATGCCGAAACCGGCCGCGTCGATCCCGGCGAGACAGTTCAACTCGATGCCGGCGTCATCGATTCCTCCGCGGAAGGTTATTGCACCATCGCCGGCCACAAGATGCAGGGCATGACTTTTAAGGTCAACGTCGGAGATGGCGCCGCTGCAGGGCATGACCACACGGTGGCTTCTGCAAGCAACCCCCACGTGGACGTGCCTACCGCCGCTGAACTCGGCACCCAGCGCGAAGGCTTTTCCGCCTTTGACGCCACCTTGCAGCCTGCCGCCGAAACGAAGACGCACAAAGAGACCTGGACGATGACCGAGAAGGTCGTAGAGGTCGCCCCAGGAATCAAACAGATGCGGTGGCTTTTCAACGGCCAAGCCCCAGGCCCGACCCTGCGCGGAAAAGTGGGCGATAAGTTCGAAATCACCATCAAGAACGAGGGCTCCATGGCCCACTCCATTGACTTCCACGCCGGCGAGGTCAACCCAGATAAGACCATGAAATCCATCCAGCCGGGCGAGGAATTGACCTACAAATTCACCGCGCATCGCTCCGGCATCTGGATGTATCACTGTTCCACGATGCCCATGTCCCTCCACATCGCTAACGGCATGGCCGGCAACGTCATCATCGATCCGCCGAACCTGAAGCCCGTAGACGCGGAGTATAACTTCATGGCTACCGACGTCTTCCTCGGTGAGGAAAACACTGGTGCCGATGCCCAGCGCGTAGCCGACGGCCGCTTCGACCTCATGGCCTTTAACTATTATCCCGGCCAGTACGATGCAGAACCCATCAAGGCCAAGGTGGGCGATACTGTTCGCCTGTGGCTGACCAATCTAGGCCCCGACCAGCCGCTGAGCTTCCACGTTGTGGGCGAACAATTCGATACCGCCTACAAGGAAGGCGCTTACCTCATCAAGAATGAGGACTCCACTGGTTCGCAAGCGCTTGACCTGCTTCCAGCGCAAGGCGGATTCGTCGAAATGACCTTCAACGAGCCGGGCACTTATTCCTTTGTGAATCACATCATGACAAACGCGGAGAAGGGGCAGCACGGAAAGTTCATCGTTACGGAGTAGGCCAGCCTCGCTCGATACACCCTTCGCGCTCACCATGAAACAAGTTTCATAAATCCGCGGCTTCACGGTGATCGCGAAGAGCGGGGTAGTTCTGCAGCTTCCCCTTCGCGCTCACCGGGACGGTGATTTCGTGCTACCCGCGGCTGCTAGTGAGCGCGAAGGGTGGTGGGAAGAAGACCCTTACCCTTGCCGCTCACCAGTGCGGTGCCGTGGCCTAGTTCAGCGAGCTGCGGTGAGCGCGAAGGGGGAGGGCAGGGTCCGGGAAGCAGAGCAGGGGGAGCTCGCGCAATTCCGCGTGTGTGTCGTAGTCGCGTTCGGCGCCGGTGCCAGGGACCTCGACAAAATTCACACCGCGGATGAGGCGGCGGACGGAGACGTTCCTAGCCGTAGGAAGGGATTCGAGCTGAGTGTGGAGCGCGGGGGCGTGCCAGAGGGAACACAGCGGCTGGAGGTAGCCGTCGGCGGCGCGGGTGAGTACGGCATCGGCCGTGGAGGAGGCGAGGGTCGAGCGCAGACGGGGAAGCAGTAGCGGCGAATCGGGGGCATCCACGGCGAAGAGGGCAAGTTCGGTGCAGTGGGATAACGCTTGTGCGCCGGCCGCGATGCCAGCGACGGGACCACCGTAGAGCGGGGACTCGCACACCTGGGGTAGGCCGAGATAATGCGGTGAGACGGCCACGGCCGGGGTGCCGTAGGGGAGCTGGGCGAGCAGGCGGTCTATAAAACGTGTTCCGTGGGCGGAAAGAGAGGCTTTATCTGTGCCGCCCATGCGTCGGCCGTGGCCACCGGCGAGGATTATCGCGCCGAGCATTAGGCCTCCGGCAGGGTGCGGGACCAGTCCCCGGAGCGGCCGCCGGATTTCGCCACGATGCCGCAACGGCGGATATAGGCGGAGCGGTCCACGCCCTTGACCATGTCGATGATGGCGAGCGCGGAAACATTCACGGCCGTAAGCGCTTCCATTTCCACGCCAGTGCGGTCGGCGGTGCGGACGGTGGCGGAGATGGAGACGTGGTCGTCGGCAAGCGTGAGCTCCACGGCGCAGCCGTGCACGCCAATGGTATGGGCCAACGGAAGCAGCTCGGGGACCTTCTTGGCGGCGGAAATGCCGGCGATGCGGGCTACGGCGAGCACGTCTCCCTTGGATACCGTGCCGTCGCGCAAAGCGGTCATGACCTCGGGGGAGCAGGCGACTTCGCCCTCGGCCGTGGCAGTGCGCACGGTGGGTTGCTTCTCGGTGACATCGACCATGTAGGCGGCGCCGTCAGAATTTAGGTGGGTAAATTTCATGGTTGCTCCTTAATACAGATAAACGGTGGTCTCCTCACCCAAGGCGGGCGGCTCGGAGGAGATGAGGCAAAAGCCATTGGTACCGGCGAGCGATACGATGCGATGGCTGCCGTGAGGTAAGTGCGACGTAATGGCGGGCTCCGCCTGGAAGTCTACGGTCACGGGCACAATGGTAGGCCGGCCGCGGGAGGTCGGGAGGGGCGAGTCTACGCGGGCGCGTAGGTGGACCTGCTCGCGTGGCGCGGGGTGACCAGAAAGCGCGGCGAGGAGGGGACGAGCATAGAGCTGAAAATCTACGAAGGCAGCCACGGGGTTGCCGGGCAAGCATAATATCGGGGTGCCTTTCCAATTGGAGTAGCCCTGTGGGGCGCCCGGGCGCTGGTCGACGTGCCCGAACCACGCGGAATCCGTGCGCCTCAGCACAGTATGGACGACGTCGAACGCGCCGGCCGAAACGCCGCCGGAGGTGATGATGAGGTCGTGGGAGGAGGCAAGCTCATCCAGCGCGGAGGCGAGGTCCGCAGGGGCATCACCCACGTGGACGTGTGCGTCTGCGCCTGCAAGGGCAGCGAGCATGGGGCCATTGGAATTCGGCAGCTGGCCGGGAGCGAGCTCTGTTGGGGAAGAGACTAGTTCTTCGCCAGAAGAGATGATCGCTATGCGTGGGCTGCGGTGGACCGAGACGGAATAAACGCCAGCGGAGGTGAGAGCGGCGATTACGGCGGCGTCGACAAGCGTGCCTGCTGTGGCCACTGGCGCGCCGGGCTGGATATCCTCCCCGGCGGCGCGGATATGTGACTTGGTGGGAGCATCGGTGATGGTCACCTCGTCTGGAAGCGCTACGGGGCCGGCCGGGGTGGTGGTATTTTCCACGGGCACGACAAGCATTCCTGCGGTATCAGCTACCGGTGCGCCGGTCATGATGCGCACCGCGTGTCCCGCGGGGACCTCGGTAGGGGCGGCACCGGCTGGTACATCGCCGGCGACGGGGAGTGCCCATGGGCCGGGGGAGGGAAGATCCGCGGCGTGGACGAGGAAGCCATCCATCGCCGAGTTGGCGTGGGGCGGCACGGGAAAGCGCGCGGTGGCATCGGCGGCGAGGACGCGGCCGATGAGGGAGGCATCGACGGCGGCTGACTCGGCCGGCAGGGGGGATGCCAGGGTGAGGACGGCATCGAGGTGCGCGGAGATGCTGCGGGGCGTGGACATAAAAATAAGGTTAGCCGCCGATGGCAGACATCGGACGGTCCGGTTGCAGAAAGCCTTCGTCATCGATGCCATGGCCAGGCTTTTTGCTCCACATTTCCCCAGCCCAGGCCTCCATGATCTCCTCATCGCTGGCCCCAGAGCGCAATAGTTCCCGCAGCGGGGTTTCGGAATTGCCAAAGAGGCAGTTGCGCACGGCGCCGTCGGTAGTCAGCCGCGTACGATCGCAGTCGCCGCAGAAGGGGTGGGTGACCGAGGCAATGATGCCCAGTGTTCCGCGTGTTCCATCCGGAGCGGTGGCCTCCCACAGGGCGGCGGGGGCAGATCCCCGCGGTTCGCGGGCGGGCTGTAGCGAAAAATGGGTGCGCAGACGGACGAGGATGTCCGCGGCCGTTACCATGTCCTCGCGGCGCCATTGCTCGCGGGGCCCAAGCGGCATCTGTTCGATGAAGCGCAGCTGAGCACCGTGGCGGACGGCATAGTCCGCTAGCGGGACGATGTCTTCTTCGTTGACCCCGGGCATGACCACGGCGTTGATTTTGATGGGGTGGAGGCCTGCGGCATCCGCAGCGGCGATGGCCTGGAGCACGTGATCAAGGCGGTCGCGGCGGGTGAGCGCGGCGTAGCGCTCGCGGTCGATGGTATCGAGCGAGATATTGATGCGATCCAGTCCGGCTGCGGCGAGGGCGCCGGCGCGCTTTTCTAGGCCAAGCCCGTTGGTGGTTAGCGCGGTGGACGGGGATCTCCCCTGGTCGGTGCGCAGCTCTTTAGTGGCGGCAATAAATTTTTCCAGCGACTTACGCAGCAAGGGTTCGCCGCCGGTAAAACGCACTTGGCGGATGCCCAGCTTGCCGACGCCAATTCGAATCAGTCGGATGGTTTCCTCATCGCTCAAGGTCTTCTCTGTGGGCATCCACTCTAAGCCTTCGGCCGGCATGCAATAGGTGCAGCGCAAGTTGCAGCGATCCGTGAGGGAGACGCGCAGGTCGCGGGCTTGGCGGCCATAGCGATCCAGCAGTGCGCGCGTGCCATCAGCAGCCGGGGCGGGCAGATCCGCTGGCGACTGCGCCCGGACCACGGTGGGCAGGGGCAGGGAAACTACGGGTCGCTGCGTGGAAGAGGTCATCGGTGCCAGTCTAAGAGAGGGGATGAGGTACACCAAGCTGCAACGGCTTAGAGAAGGATATTATTCCTAGTTTTCCCGGCTTAAATCGGTGGCTTCGGTGGCAGCGAGGCGCTGCGATTCGCCTGGACCCTTGAGCCGGATGATGTTGTACTCGCCTTCTGCCAGGTGGGTGCGCAAATCCTTCTTATCGAATTTGCCCACGGAAGTTTTATCGATGGACTTTACAAAGGTCCAGTACTCCGGCAGCATCCAACTCGGCAGCTCCTTGCGCATGCTGGCGCGCAGGCGCTCTGCGGTTTCGATGGTGGGAGAAGCACCTTCTGCCAAGACGGTAACGGCCAGTGGGCGCTCGACCCATTGCTTATCGGGATAGCCGATAACGGCGGCTTCGACGACGAGTGGGTCAGACATGATGAGGTTTTCCAGCTGGACGGAATAGATCCACTCGCCGCCGGAGCGGATGACGTCTCGGGCGCGGTCCTCTACGGTAAGGAAGCCGTCCTTGGTGACCGAGCCGACATCGCCAGTGCGCAGCCAGCCATCCGCGGTGAACTTGCCCTCTGCAGCCTCGACCTGCTTGCCGCGAAATTCGGAGGCGATTTCGCCCGGCTCAGCGGTAGGCGAGTGGTAGTAGGAACCGGTGACCAGGTTGCCGCGTACCTGCAGTTCGCCCGCGTTGCGGTCGGTTCGGGCCACAACTTGGCCGTCATTGACCACGCGGTATTCCAGCGAGGCGGGGATGCGGCCCTGGGAGATGCGGTAGGCCCACCGCGTATCGCCCGAAGCGCCCTGTGGAGGGCGGGCGACGCTGCCGACGGTGGAGGTTTCTACCATGCCCCACACGTGAACAACGTCGACACCGTAGCGTTCCTCCCACATCTTGATAAGAGTTGGGGGAACGGGGGAGCCGCCGGCATAGATCTCCGTGAGGGTCATGCGCTCCGGCGGGTGGTGCATGTAGTGCACAAAGAGTTGGATCCAGATGGTGGGAACGCCGTGGGCCACGCGCGGAGAAGTAGCGGCAATGGCCTTGGCAAGGGTGGGGGCGGATACGTCGGCGTCGGGAAGCACGAGCGGGGTGCCCGTCATGAAGCAGGTAAAGGGAACGCCCCAGCTCAGCACGTGACAGATGGGGATGCAGCACAGGAAAGTCTCACCGTGGGTGATGCACAGCGAGTCCGAGGAGCGCAGCTGCATGGCCTCCAGATACAGCGAACGGTGCGAATACAGTACGCCCTTGGGGGCACCCGTGGTGCCTGTGGAATAGCACAGTGCCGCGGCCGTGCGCTCATCTAGTTCCGGCCAGTCATAGACGGTGGAGCGGCCATCAATTAAAGCTTCATAGGAATACACCTCAACTCCGCGCGGAAAGAGGTAGGCAAACTGCTGCGCCGGTTGTGCACCGGTAATGATGACGCTTTCCACGGAGTCGGTACCCACAAGCACCTTGCCTAGTTGCTGCGCCAGCCGGGGATCGCACACGATGGCAGATATTTCCGCGTGATTAATAATATGGCGAATCTGGTCATTCATCAGCTGCTTATTCAGCGGCGCAAAAATCGCGCCCTTGCAAGCAGTGCCAAACATGACCTCGAGGTGTTCGGCGCAGTTCCACATAAAACTGCCCACCCGCTCATCGCCGGTAATACCCAAATCATCATGAATAGCGTGGGCGAAGGCGGCTGCGCGAGCGGCGATATCGCGGAAGGTAACTTCTTCGGCCGGATCAAATTCAGAGCCGGTGCCCTCACCGTGCCAGGTTGTCACCGTGGTGCTGCCGTGCACCGAGGCGCCGTATTCCAAAATGCGGGTCAGGGAGAGGGGGATATCCATCATCGTGGAAAGCATGCCTCTACTGTAGCGGTGTCATGGTGCGGGCGTTGCGGTCTATGCGTTATACTTGTTCGCGACTGGTAGGAAACCGGAATTTTTAGCTCCCCTTTCCTATGGATTCGGGCCCAGAGAAGTTTTGCCCGCAGTCGTTTCTTGATTTCTTCCGGTTCGTGCACCCGCTGTGCGAATTCTCCTTGAGAACATGGAAGAGGCCTCATACTTATTGCCCGGCAGGACGCGCATGCGCCTTGGCACGAGGGCGAGAAGTCCTAGAAAAATACACATTGGCTTCCAGTGCAACGCCGTGAGCCTAGGCTACGGCGGCTCCCGCATCATCGGACCTGGTCAAGCAACGAAAGGATATCCGTGAGCGAAACGGACAACACCGCAGCACAGGATCTTGCATCCCTGAAGCTGCCGGAATTGCGCAAAATGGCCGCAGAGCGCGGCCTACGTGGTGTCTCTGCCCTGCGCAAGGGGGATCTCATCACCGCCATCAAGACTGGTCAAGTTCCGCCAAAGGCCAAGGCCAAGGTGGAAAAGGCCGCTCGGGTAGAAAAGGCGGAAAAGGCAGAGAAGCCTGAAAAGGCTGATAAACCACGCACTAAGGCGCAGGACGATGCGCCGCAGAAGGCGGAAAAGCAGGAAGAATCCGGCGAAAAGCAGGATAACCGCCAGCAGAACTCTGGCGACGAGCAGCGCTATGAGTCGCGTTCTCAGGCACGCCGCGCTCGCCGCAACCGCGCCCGCCGGCAAGAACGCCAGGAGCGGCAGGAACGTCAAGAGCGCGAGGAACGCAACCGCCATGAGGAGCAGGGCGGCAATAAAGATAACCGCGATAATGGCTCCCAGGACGGCTCCGAGAATCAGGGTGAAAAGAATGACCGCGGCGATAATAAGCAGCGCGGCAACCGCCACGATGACAACAACAATCATGAGCGCGGCAACCGGCGTGGGCGCCGCAACCGCCGCAACCGTCGCGGCCGCGGAAACAATAATGACAATAACGGCGGCAACGATTTGCAGGTCCGCGAGGGCGATGAGCTGCAGGCTGTCGGTGGCATTTTGGACGTGGTAGACAATAACGTCGCCTTCCTGCGCACTACCGGTTACCGCGCCGCGGCTTCCGACGTTTTTGTCAACAACGGCATCGTCCGCCGCTTAGGCCTGCGCTCCGGTGATGCCATCACCGGTCAGGTTAAGGTCTCCGGCCCGACGCATACGCACGGCAATGGCCGCAATCGCCGCAAGTACAACCAGCTGGTACAGGTCGATACCGTCAACGGCATCGAACCAGAAGCCGCAAAGCAGCGTCCGCATTTTAATAAGCTGACCCCGCTGTACCCGAATAAGCGCCTGCGTTTGGAGACGGATCCGAAGATCCTTACCACCCGCGTGATCGACCTCATTATGCCCATTGGCAAGGGCCAGCGCGCGCTGATCGTCTCCCCGCCAAAGGCCGGTAAGACGACGATTCTGCAGAATATCGCTAATGCGATTTCTACCAATAACCCGGAGTGCTACCTCATGGTCGTTCTCGTAGATGAGCGCCCTGAGGAAGTTACGGATATGCAACGCTCTGTCAACGGCGAGGTTATTGCCTCGACCTTTGACCGCCCGCCATCAGAGCACACCTCCGTGGCTGAGCTGGCCATCGAGCGCGCCAAGCGCCTGGTGGAGCAGGGCAAGGATGTCGTGGTCTTGCTCGACTCCATTACCCGCCTGGGCCGCGCCTACAATAATTCCTCCCCAGCTTCCGGCCGCATCCTCTCCGGCGGTGTGGACTCTAATGCGCTCTACCCGCCAAAGCGTTTCCTGGGTGCCGCTCGCAATATCGAAGAGGGTGGCTCGCTGACGATCATCGCCACCGCAATGGTGGAGACCGGATCTACCGGCGATACCGTCATCTTCGAGGAATTCAAGGGCACCGGCAATGCCGAGTTGAAGCTGGACCGTGGCATTTCCGAGCGCCGCGTCTTCCCGGCTGTGGACGTTAACCCGTCCGGCACCCGTAAGGACGAACTATTGCTCGTTCCTGAGGAGGCGCGCATCATGACCAAGCTGCGTCGCATCCTTTCTGCCCTGGATTCCCACCAGGCGATTGACTTGCTCATTAAGCAGCTGAAGAAGACCCGCTCCAATGGCGAGTTCTTGATGCAGGTGGCCTCCTCGGCCCCGATGGCTGCGGATAAGGATGAAGAAGATTATGTCTAATCAGGTTTCCCTCGTTGATGACATCGTGTCTGAGTACCAGGGCATTGAGATGCAGATGGGCGATCCGGAGGTTGCCGGCGACCAGAAGCAATTCCGCAAGCTCTCCAAGCGCTACGCGGAGCTGCGCCCCATCATCATGGTCAATGATGAGCTCACCCAGGCGCGCGAGGATCTCGCGGACGCCAAGGAGATGGCCTACGAGGACCATGACTTCCAAGAAGAAGCGGACCGCCTCGAAAAGTCCGTGGAGAGCCTGGAAGAAAAGCTGGCTGACCTGCTCGCACCGCGCGATGAGCAGGACTCCGAGGACATCATTATGGAGATTAAGGCCGGTGCGGGTGGCGAAGAGGCAGCGCTTTTTGCCGGCGACTTGGCCCGCATGTATGAGCGTTACGCGGATAAGACCGGCTTTAACTGGGAGGTCTTGGGCCTCAATGAGTCCGATTTGGGCGGTGTGAAGGATATGACCATTTCCTTCCGCTCTAAGTCCCCTTCGCGCGATGGTGCGTGGTCCGTGTTCAAGTTTGAGGGCGGTGTGCACCGCGTGCAGCGCGTTCCGGTCACCGAGTCCCAGGGCCGTATTCAAACCTCTGCCGCCGGTGTGCTGGTCTACCCAGAGCCAGAAGAGGTCGAGTCCGTCAATATCGATGACAAGGATATCCGCGTCGACGTTTACCGTTCCTCCGGTAAGGGCGGCCAGGGCGTGAACACTACCGACTCTGCGGTGCGTATTACCCACCTGCCCACCGGGCTTATCGTGACCTGTCAAAAGGAGCGTTCTCAGATCCAGAACAAGGCGCGTGCGCTGCAGGTTCTGCAGGCCCGTCTGGATCAGATGGAGCGCGAGGCTCGTGAGGCTGAAGCGGGCGAGCAGCGCGCCTCCCAGGTGCGCACCATGGATCGCTCTGAGCGCGTCCGTACCTATAACTGGCCGGAAAACCGCATCACCGACCACCGCATTGGCTATAAGGCCAATAATTTGGACTCTGTGTTGAACGGCGATATGCATGACCTTATTAAGGCTCTGCAGGACCAAGAGCGTGCTGAGCGCCTCGAGGCCGAGGGCTAAACGGTCGTGGCAAACACGTATGGACAGGCGCTGCGCCTCGGGGTGCAGCGCCTTCGTGCTGCTGGGGTGGCCAGCCCCGAGTGGGATGCGCGCATCATGGCGGCGCACCTTATACATTGTGGCCACATGGATATTCCGCTCGAGGAAGCTGCTATGCCCGGCTTCGACGTAGCCTATGGCGCGCTGCTATGCCGCCGGGAGGCCCGTGAGCCTTTGCAGTATGTGCTAGGCACCGCTTGGTTTGGCCCGCTGGAGCTCAAGGTCGGTCCGGGTGTGTTTATCCCGCGGCCGGAAACTGAGGTCATGGCGGACTGGGCGGTGCGCAGTGCACACGGCCCTCGACTGGTGGACTTGTGCACCGGCACGGGCGCGTTGGCGCTCTACCTGCAACACTATCTGCCACAAGCGCAGGTGCGGGCAGTTGAGCTTGCCGACGCCGCCTTTGACTACACCAAAGCCAATACCCGCGGCACCGGAGTAGAGGCCATCCAAGCAGATGCCACCGATGCCGATACGCTGGCGGAGTGGAACGGGACCGTGGACCTCATTGTCACTAACCCGCCGTACGTGCCGGAGACTCCGAACCTAGAACCGGAGGTCTATCACGATCCACACACTGCGGTATTCGCCGGTGCGGATGGGATGGGCGTTATCACAGACCTTATCCCGACCATAGCGCGCCTGCTGCGCCCAGGCGGCAAGGTAGCCATCGAGCACGACGACTCTACCAGCGAAGTTGTTCAAGCCGTGATGGCTGACTACGGCGGCTTCGAAGAGATTACGGCGCTGCCGGATCTAACGGGAACGCCCCGCTTTGTCACTGCGGTGCGCGGAGTAGACTAAGACACCATTGAGGGCAAGAAGGGGAGAATAATATGCAAGGAAAGATTTTTAATTGCGCCGATAATGCCGAGCGCGAAGAGGGCATGAACATCGCAGTCAAGGCTGCTCAATCCGGCCGCCTGGTAGTGATGCCTACCGATACTCTCTACGGTTTGGGTTGCGATGCCTTTGATAATGACGCCGTAGCCAACCTTTTGGCCACCAAGCAGCGCGGCCCGGATATGCCGGTGCCGGTATTGGTGGGGTCTTGGGATACTGTTCGCGGTCTTGTAGCCTCCTATACCGAGACTGCACGTGATTTGGTGGAAGCCTTCTGGCCCGGAGGCCTGTCTATCGTCGTTCCGCAAGCGCCGTCCTTGCCGTGGAACCTTGGCGATACCCGCGGCACCGTGATGCTGCGCATGCCGCTACATCCCATCGCTATCGAATTGCTGCGTGAGGTTGGCCCTATGGCTGTCTCCTCTGCCAATATCTCCGGCCATCAACCACCGACCACCGCACTAATGGCTAAGCAGCAGCTGGGTAAAGCCGTGACAGTTTACTTGGATGGGGGAGAAACGGCCGTCGGCAAGCCTTCGACCATTATCGACCTGTCCGGCGAGCGCCCGTATCTACTGCGCGAAGGTGCCCTGTCGGCCGAGGAAATCGCCGAGGTCATCGGCGTCGACGCGCAAACCCTGCGCACCCGCCCCCAAGCCTAAAGGAGGAATTCGCGTGAGTGGCAGTGGTGTCCCGCTGCGCGAGTTGGCCCTCGTCATTCTCGTCGCAGCAGCGTTTACGTACCTCACTACCGGTGTGGTGCGTTCCTTTCTGGTGCGTACCGGCCGCGTGGCGGAAATTCGCCTGCGTGACGCCCACACTCAGCCCACTCCTCGCCTGGGAGGCGTGGCCATGTTTACCGGCTTCGCGGCGGCGATTTTCCTTGCTGCCCAGCTCCCAGCCTTGACTCGCGGCTTCATGCCCGTCACGCCAGAGATGAATGCCGTGCTGTGGGCGGCGCTAGCGCTGGTACTTGTCGGCGTCATCGATGACCTAGTTGAACTCAGCGCCATTGTGAAGCTATTCGGTCAGCTCTTTGCGGCCACGCTCATGAGCGGATTGGGCCTTACTTGGACGCTACTTTTTATCCCCTTTGGCGGCGGCACCACGGTTGTGCTGGACCAATTGCAAAGCACCTTGTTGACTGCATTTTTTACCGTCCTGCTCATCAACGCCATCAATTTTGTAGACGGCCTCGATGGATTGGCGGCTGGTCTCGGCCTGATCGCGGGAGCAGCGATTCTGGTCTTTTCCTTAACTGTCCTGCACGATCAAGGCGGTGCGGTATCGGCCTATCCACCGGCCATTATTAGCGCCGCTTTGGTAGGAACGTGTGCCGGCTTCTTGCCGCACAACTTTGAGCCTTCCCGCATTTTTATGGGGGATTCCGGCTCAATGCTCATTGGTCTTTTGCTCGCTGCGGCGTCGACCTCCGCCTCCGGCAAAATCAATATGTCCCTCTATGGCACGGTAGATATCGTGGCCCTAATGTCTCCCATCATCGTGGTGGTTGCAGCGGTCTTTATTCCAGTCCTTGACCTTGTCTGGGCTGTGATTCGGCGCCTGTCGCAGGGCCGATCGCCGTTTTCGGCGGACAAAGCGCATATTCACCACCGCCTTCTTTCCCTCGGCCATACCCACCGTCGTACCGTGTTGGTGCTCTATCTGTGGGTCTCCGCTGTTGCCTTCGGGGCGGTGTCCTTTTCCATCGTGCCCGCGCCGGTGGCCATTGGCGTTACTATCGCCGCCTTGCTGCTCGCGTTCGCGGCTACTCTGGTGCCACTGCGGCAAGGCAAAATTGGTCCGGCCGGGCGAGAAGCCGTCGTGGTGAAGGAAACCGAGCCCTCGTGAGGTAGGGTGTGTAGCCGTGAGTGAAGCACAGTCGACTACGCAAGCCTCGGAATTTGATGACCACCGCCGCCCCATGCAGAGGGCGGTCAAGCTCGGTGGCTTAGCTCTGCTGGTTATCACGGTGGTCTCCCTCGCCGCCTGGGGAGGCCTCCGCGGCCTCCCCGGTATATGGGGGGTACTCGTCGGTGCCGCCATCGGGGGCGGCTTCGTCCTTTTTACCGCCTTGTCGGTGCTACTGACCGCTAATACGACCCCCGCCAATACCATGGCAGTGGTGCTGGGTGGCTGGTTGCTCAAGGTCGTGGTCTTGGTCATGGTGTTGTTGGTTATCAGAGATATGGATTTCTATGACACCTTGGCCCTCTTTGTGACCGTCATGCTGGCCCTTTTTGCCACCTTGGGTACCGAGGTATGGGCTGTAGTTACTTCCCGGGTGACTTACGTTTCCTAATAGGGAAGCGGTCTCATGAGGGGCCTACTGCTTTTCCGGAAGGAAAGGTGGTGGGCCCTTTTTCCATGTGGACATGCAATCGTTTCTGTTGTGGTTACCCCCGTCATGGTGGGGAAATAGCCAAGTGTGATGAACTCCACGTAGCAGGATTTAGGCAGAATGTGGCCTTATTGTTGTGAATTTGTGGCGAAATTGTACCCAGCTAAGGCGGAAATCGTCGCGTTAGTGGCCCCCCACGTGCGAAAACTCTTGATCTAACTGATACGCTTTTCTTCGGGTTACCGCGGGCTAGCACAAAGCTGGCTTTCGCAGCGGTGAATCCCTGTCTTACGCACGCTGATGTGCGACGGAGTCCGTGTGTGAGGCAGAGAGTTTGAGACGTCCATCGCACCACACGGCCTTCGACAAGCTGTGTGGCCCGAACACGGGAGAGAACGCTGAGCGTTACAACATTGGCCATGAAGGGTAGCTTCCATGCACCCGAACTGGACCCAGAATTTTTCCCGGGGCACGTAACCGATGATGGCGGAGTCGTTGACCTCTGGTTGAGCGATTTTGCCAACGGTTGGTTCGCTTTGGATCGCATCATGCTCGTTCGCCTTCTGATGGCGGCCGTGCTGGTGCTCCTATTTGTTGTCGCTTTTAGGAACCCCAAGTTGGTTCCTAAAGGAATCCAAAACGTAGGCGAGCATGCGATTGACTTCGTGCGAGTTCAGATCGCAGAAGACATCTTGGGCAAGAAGGAAGGACGTCGCTTCCTTCCACTTTTGGCCTCTATCTTCTTTGCAGTTTTGTTCTGGAACCTCACAACTATTGTGCCGGGTCTGAACATTTCTCCGAACGCCCGTATCGGTATGCCAATCGTCTTGGCTGCTGTCGCGTATATCGCCATGATTTACGCCGGCGCTAAGCGCTATGGCTTTGGCAAGTTCATCAAGTCCTCGGTGGTTATCCCTAACCTGCCACCGGCCTTGCACATTCTTGTCGTGCCGATTGAGGCATTCTCTACGTTTGTTATGCGCCCAGTCACCTTGGCTCTTCGTCTTATGGCGAACTTCCTGGCTGGCCACCTCATTTTGGTCCTGTTGTACTCGGCTACGAACTTCTTCTTCTTCCAGTTCAACGCCTGGACCGCAGTGGGTGGCTTGACCCTGGTCGCAGCGGTTCTGTTCACGCTTTACGAACTTATCGTCATCTTCCTGCAGGCATACATCTTTGCCCTGCTGACGGCGGTATACATCGAATTGTCGTTGCATGCAGATTCGCACTAACAACAACGCGAACCTCGCGGTTAACTAAATACCCCAAAATCAAACCAACACCGCCCCGCAGGACATTCCCGCGGGATATACATTGAAAGGGAACGACTTTCACATGAACGAGATCATCCTGGCTCAGGACGCAGCAACCACCTCCTTCGACGGCCTTCAGTCCCTCGGCTACGGCTTGGCCACCATCGGCCCGGGCCTGGGCATCGGCATCCTCGTTGGCAAGACCGTTGAGGGCATGGCTCGCCAGCCTGAGATGGCTGGCCAGCTGCGTACCACCATGTTCCTGGGTATCGCCTTCGTTGAGGCACTGGCCCTGATCGGCCTCGTTGCAGGCTTCCTGTTCTAAAGAACGCTTTACACAAGTAAATCGAACTTTAAGAACGGAGACCCATGAACAACGTCATTTACTACCTTGCAGCAGAAGGAAGTGAGCATCTGCCGCTGGAGAGCGGCAACTCCATCCTCCTGCCCAAGATGTACGACTTAGTCTGGTCAATCATTCCGTTCGCCATCATCTTGCTGATTTTCGCGAAGTTTGTTCTTCCGAAGTACAGCGAGATGCTGCAGGAGCGTGAAGACCGGATCGAGGGCGGTTTGAAGCGTGCCAAGGCTCAGCAAGCCGAGGCCAAGGCTGCTCTGGAAAAGTACAATGCTCAGCTGGCTGATGCCCGTGCAGAGGCAGCCGAGATCCGCGAGCAGGCGCGCGAGCGCGGCAAGCAGATCGAGGCCGAGGCCAAGACCAACGCGGAAGAAGAGTCCCGCCGCATCGTCGCCAATGGCGAGAAGCAGCTGGAGGCTTCCCGCTCGCAGGTTGTTACTGAGCTGCGTTCCGAAATGGGCCAGAACTCCATCAACCTTGCGGAGAAGATTCTGGGCGGCGAGCTTTCCGACGCCTCTAAGAAGTCCTCCACCATTGATGGCTTCTTGTCCGAGCTCGACTCTGTGGCACCGGCCGGAAAGTAGGCAACTATGAAGGCAGCTAGCCGCGAAGCACTCGCAACCTCGCAAACTCGCTTGGATGAAATTCTGGCCGGTGACAACAACGTCGCTACCGCCGCACAGGCAGGCCTTGATGTCTTTGAGGTTGTCGATGTCTTGGATAGCGACCGTGAACTGCGGGTCGCATTCACTGATATCGCCGCTCCGAGCGAGGCACGCAAGTCCCTAGCGGAGAATCTGTTTGGCTCCAAGATTTCGGGTGGTGCACTGCGCATCATTCAGGAAGCTGCGGCCGTGCAGTGGTCCACTCCTAAGGACTTTGTCAAGGGCTTGGTCACCCTGGGTCGCCGCGCGCTGTTGCGCGGAGCTGAGGCGCAGGGCCAGCTGGGTCAGGTAGAAGACGAGCTTTTCCGCCTGTCCCAGATCCTTGACCGCGAGGGCGAGCTCACCCAGCTGCTTTCCGACCGAACTGCTGATTCCGCCCGCAAGCGCGGATTGCTGGCAAATGTGCTCTATGGCAAGGTCACGATGTTTACGGAAGCCCTCGTGCTTCAGGCCATCTCCCGCCCTGAGCAGAACCCGATCGATGATGTCGCCGCACTGGCCGATTCTGCAGCTGATCTGCAGGACCGCACCATTGCGCGCGTTACCGCTGCGGGTGAACTAAACGAAGGCCAGCAAGCAGTACTCGCTGAGAAGCTGGGCAAAATTTATGGTCGTGCGATGTCCATTCACTCTGAGGTTGACACCAGCCTCCTCGGTGGCATGCGCATCCGCGTCGGCGATGAAGTCATTGACGGTTCCACGGCAGGCAAGATTGCTCGCCTCCGTGCCCAGATGGCGTAGCCGAAACGACAGAAACGATTTAAGTAAGTGCTGGAAGATACTACCGAGAGCAGGAAGAACATGGCGGAGCTGACGATCTCCTCCGACGAGATCCGTAGTGCGATTGCGAACTACACCTCGAGCTACTCCGCGGAGGCCTCCCGTGAGGAGGTCGGCGTGGTCATTTCGGCAGCTGACGGTATTGCGCAGGTTTCTGGCCTGCCATCCGTTATGGCGAATGAGCTGCTCGAGTTCCCAGGCGGCGTAATTGGCGTCGCACAGAACCTCGATACCAACTCCATCGGTGTTGTGGTCCTGGGCAACTTCGAGTCCCTTAAGGAGGGCGACGAGGTTAAGAGGACCGGCGAGGTTCTCTCCATCCCAGTGGGCGAGGAATTCCTCGGCCGCGTGATTAACCCATTGGGTCAGCCGATTGATGGCATGGGCCCAATCAACGCTGAAGAGGAGCGCGTCCTCGAGTTGCAGGCACCTTCCGTGCTGCAGCGTCAGCCGGTTGAAGAGCCAATGCAGACCGGCATCAAGGCTATCGACGCAATGACCCCGATCGGCCGTGGCCAGCGTCAGCTGGTCATCGGTGACCGTAAGACCGGTAAGACCGCGGTCTGCATCGATACCATTTTGAACCAGAAGGCTAACTGGGAATCCGGCGACAAGGATAAGCAGGTACGCTGCATCTACGTCGCTATTGGCCAGAAGGGCTCGACCATCGCTGGTGTGCGCCGCACCCTTGAGGAGCACGGCGCACTGGATTACACCACCATCGTGGCCGCACCGGCTTCCGATTCCGCCGGCTTCAAGTGGTTGGCACCGTTCTCCGGTGCAGCGCTGGGCCAGCACTGGATGTACCAGGGCAACCACGTTCTGGTTATCTACGATGATCTGACCAAACAGGCTGAGGCCTACCGTGCCATTTCCTTGCTGCTGCGCCGTCCGCCGGGACGCGAGGCATACCCGGGCGATGTGTTCTACCTGCACTCCCGTCTGTTGGAGCGTGCTGCAAAGCTTTCCGACGACATGGGTGCTGGCTCCATGACCGCACTGCCGATCATCGAGACCAAGGCAAACGACGTCGGCGCCTTTATTCCGACCAACGTCATTTCCATTACTGACGGCCAGGTCTTCCTAGAGTCCGACCTGTTCAACCAGGGCGTTCGCCCGGCTATTAACGTCGGTGTTTCCGTCTCCCGTGTCGGTGGCGCTGCACAGACCAAGGGTATGAAGAAGGTTGCCGGTAACCTGCGTCTGGACCTGGCGTCCTACCGTGACCTGCAGGCCTTCGCGGCATTCGCATCTGACCTGGATGCTGCCTCCAAGGCTCAGCTGGAGCGCGGTTCCCGTCTGGTTGAGCTGCTGAAGCAGTCCGAGTCCTCCCCGCAGCCGGTGGAGTACCAGATGGTATCCATCTACCTCGCCGAGGCTGGCATCTTCGACGTCGTTCCCGTTGAAGACGTCCGCCGCTTCGAGGACGAGGTACACGAGTACCTCAACGCCAACACCCCAGAGGTCTTTGAGCAGATTTCCGGCGGCAAGCCGCTGACCGATGAGTCCAAGGACGCATTGGTTGCGGCAGCTAAGGATTTCCAGCCGACCTTCCGCACCTCCGAAGGCCATAACTTGGGCTCTGAGGCACCGGTAGAGCCTTTGGATGAAAGCGACGTAAAGAACACCGAGCTCAACGTCTCCCGCAAGACGGCTAAGTAGAGTTCAGAACTCATAACTAACCGTCTAGATTAAAGAAGGGAGGAGAAACGATGGCTAATCTTCGCGAACTACGTGACCGCATCCGGTCCGTTAATTCGACTAAGAAGATCACCAAGGCCCAGGAGCTTATTGCTACCTCGCGCATTACCAAGGCCCAGGCCAGGGTAGAAGCATCTCAGCCTTATGCGACTGAGATGACCAGCATCATGAATAAGCTGGCCTCTGCCTCTACGTTGGAGCATGACATGCTGCGTGAGCGCGAAGACGGAAACGTCGCAGCCATCCTCGTGGTCACTTCTGACCGCGGTATGTGTGGTGGCTACAACAACAACGTCTTCAAGAAGGCCGCACAGCTGCAAGCTCTCCTGGAAAGCAAGGGCTACGAGGTAGTTCGGTACGTTACCGGCAACAAGGGCATCGGCCACTACAAGTTCCGCGAGGACGAGGTAGTTGGCAGCTGGGGCGGTTTCTCTCAGGACCCAACCTGGGAGGCCACCCACGATGTGCGCCGTCACCTGATTGATGGCTTTATTGCTGGTTCCACCGGCACTACCAAGGGCCGCGACGGCCTGCATGCGCAGGGTGAGGGCGCAGGTGTACGTGGCTTTGACCAGGTACACGTTGTCTACACAGAGTTTGAGTCCATGCTGACCCAGACCGCGCGCGCACAGCAGCTGTTGCCAGTTGAGCCGGTTATTCAGGATGAGGAGTACCACCTCGGTGACTCCGCTCTGTCCGACGCCGAATCTGCGGAGGATGTTGCCGCAGGATTCGAATTCGAGCCGGACGCGGATACGCTGATGGAAGCTCTGCTTCCGCAGTACGTCTCACGTATCCTGTTTGCTATGTTCTTGGAGGCTTCTGCCTCCGAGTCCGCTGCACGCCGTACAGCTATGAAGTCTGCTACTGACAACGCAACCGAGATGGTCGAAGACCTCTCCCGCGTGGCTAACCAGGCCCGTCAGGCACAGATTACCCAGGAAATTTCAGAGATCGTCGGTGGCGCTGGCGCGCTATCTGACAGCGCAGAAAGTGACTAGATTATGACTACAGCTCTGCAAGAGCAGAATGCACAGTCTTCGGCAGTCGCCGGTCGTGTCGTGCGCGTCATCGGTCCGGTTGTGGACGTGGAGTTCCCACGTGAGGCACTGCCGGCCCTGTACAACGCACTGCACGTCGACATCAAGCTCGAAGCTGTTGCAAAGACCGTCACCCTCGAGGTCGCTCAGCACCTCGGTGACAACCTTGTCCGTACCGTGTCCATGGCACCGACCGACGGCCTCGTCCGCGGTGCCGAGGTCATCGACTCCGGAAAGCCAATTTCCGTGCCGGTCGGCGACGTCGTCAAGGGCCACGTCTTCAACGCCCTCGGTGATTGCCTCGATGAGCCGGGTCTCGGCCGCGATGGCGAGCAGTGGGGAATCCACCGCGAGCCGCCAGCGTTCGACCAGCTCGAGGGTAAGACCGAGATTCTGGAGACCGGCATTAAGGTCATCGACCTGCTGACCCCGTACGTTAAGGGCGGCAAGATCGGCCTGTTCGGCGGTGCAGGTGTGGGTAAGACCGTTCTCATTCAGGAGATGATTACCCGTATCGCCCGCGAGTTCTCCGGTACCTCGGTCTTCGCCGGCGTCGGCGAGCGTACCCGTGAGGGCACCGACCTCTTCCTGGAAATGGAAGAAATGGGCGTGCTGCAAGATACCGCCCTTGTCTTCGGCCAGATGGATGAGCCGCCAGGAGTCCGTATGCGCGTGGCTCTGTCCGGCCTGACCATGGCGGAGTACTTCCGCGATGTGCAGAACCAGGACGTGCTGCTGTTCATTGACAACATCTTCCGTTTCACCCAGGCCGGCTCCGAGGTTTCGACCCTGCTGGGTCGTATGCCTTCCGCCGTGGGCTACCAGCCGACCTTGGCTGATGAGATGGGTGTTTTGCAGGAGCGCATTACCTCGACCAAGGGCCGTTCCATTACGTCCCTGCAGGCCGTTTACGTTCCTGCCGATGACTACACCGACCCGGCTCCGGCTACGACGTTCGCTCACTTGGACGCCACCACCGAGCTGGACCGTGCTATTGCCTCCAAGGGTATTTACCCTGCAGTGAACCCGCTGACTTCTACCTCTCGTATTCTCGAGCCAGGTATCGTCGGCGAGAAGCACTACGAGGTTGCACAGCGCGTCATCGGTATTCTGCAGAAGAATAAGGAACTCCAGGACATCATCGCCATCCTCGGTATGGACGAGCTGTCCGAGGAGGACAAGGTCACTGTTCAGCGTGCTCGCCGTATCGAGCGCTTCTTGGGCCAGAACTTCTTCGTCGCACAGAAGTTCACCGGCCTGCCGGGCTCTTACGTGCCGCTGTCTGAGACCATCGATGCCTTCGAGCGCATCTGCGATGGCGAGTTTGACCACTACCCAGAGCAGGCCTTCAACGGCTTGGGTGGCTTGGACGACGTCGAGGCTGCATACAAGAAGTTGAACGAGAAGTAGGGAGAGGCACATGGCTGACATCACCGCTGAATTGGTTTCCGTCGAGCGCCTGCTGTGGTCTGGACAGGCCTCCATGGTCACGGCTGAGACCACCGAGGGTGAGATCGGCGTGCTTCCCGGTCACGAGCCAATGATCGGTCAGCTGATCGACAATGGCGTGGTGACCATCCACCCGGTGGACGGCGAGCGCCGCGTCGCCGCCGTTCAGGGTGGTTTCCTCTCCGTTACCCAGGACAAGATCACCGTCCTCGCTGATTGGGCCATTTGGTCCGATGAGGTGGATGAGGAGAAGGCTCAGAAGGACTTTGCTTCTGAGCACGAGCTCACCAAGTCCCGTGGCGAGGCCGCACAGCGTGCAGTTCGCCGCGCCAAGGCTTAATACCTTGGATTGGTAGGAGAGGGCAGCAATAGCCGCCCTTCCTGCTCTCTTAAGGCGCTCCGGTTTATAGCCGGGGCGCCTTCTTCATGTTTTCTTTGCCTATTCTTATTGGCGTGCAGGACCTTCAAGGCGCTACAATTCAAGCAATCAGTTTCTCCACAAAGCGAGGATGGCGTGAAAAGGCCCATGAATTCAACAGTGGTTGCAGTGCTTCTGTGGGCCCTTGGGGTGGCCCTATTGCTGGTTATCTTTTTGGCTGCGCTTCGCTTTTTTACCGTGCGTGCACGCGGCACTTCCGTTCTTCTGCGTCGAGTACCCGCTAGAAATTCTCTTTCTTGGCGGCATGGTTCTTTGCGTTATGAAGGCGAATTTGTGGAGTATTTTAAGCTCCGTTCCGTTTCTCCACGCTGCGATCTGCGTATCAACCGCCTCGACATCGAAGTAGTAAGCACCCGCTCGCTCGATGATGCCGAGGCTTCTTTTATGTCTGCCGCCACCGAGGTCGTTCGCTTTCGTGTCAAGGGCAGGGAGTACGAGCTGGCTTCCGACGCCCACGGCATCATGGCCTTCGGTGCCTGGGTAGAAGCTGCTCCTTCCAAGCGGCAGCAGCGCTTTGACTTCCGGCAACTGCGCGATCGCGCCACCCGTCAATCCAAGCGATAGGCCTACCCGCTAGGGTAGACAGCATGCGTTTAGTAATCGCCCGATGCTCAGTAGACTACGTGGGCCGTTTGGATGCCCACCTGCCGATGGCAGACCGACTGCTTATCGTTAAAGCGGACGGTTCTGTGTCCGTGCATGCCGACGACCGCGCCTATAAACCGCTGAACTGGATGACGCCGCCATGTACCTTGAAGGAGTCCGCGATTGAGGACCTCGACGGTGACGATACAGGGGAAGTCTTGTGGCTGGTGGAAAACCCTAAGGGCGAGCAGTTGCGCATTACCATCGAGGAGATCCACGAAGAAATCTCCTATGACATGGGTGAGGATCCGGGTCTGGTCAAAGACGGCGTTGAGGCGCACCTCCAAGAACTCTTGGCCGACCAGATCAATACCTTGGGTGATCGCTACACGTTGGTGCGTCGGGAATATCCCACGGCAATCGGTCCGGTGGACATCATGGCGAAGGACGAGAACAACAATAATGTGGCCATTGAGGTAAAGCGCCGTGGGGGGATCGACGGCGTGGAACAGCTGACGAGGTATCTGGAGCTGCTCAATCGCGATGAGCTTCTCGCCCCAGTGTCTGGTGTATTCGCAGCGCAGGAAATCAAGCCGCAGGCACGCACTTTGGCAGAGGATCGTGGTATTCGGTGTGTCGTACTGGACTACCAGGAGCTGCGCGGTCTTGAGTCGAATGAATTGCGATTGTTCTAATGCCACGGCGGAATAGACGCAAACCGCTCGAGCTTCGATCCTTGCCTAAAGATGGGTCGACTTTTCTCGGCTCGCAGACGGTCGAGGGGCCTAGCTGGACGCACGGTGAACCCTATGTCATGCGGCATATCGGTTCTGCGCGTGCCCAGAAGTATTATGTGTGCCCAGGGTGTAATCAAAATATTCCGCCCGGGGTGGCCCATATCGTTGCGTGGCCACGGGACGTGGGCCGCCAAGGCGAGGATCGTCGGCATTGGCACCGCCACTGTTGGGAGCGTAGGTAGACTAGCGGGCATGATTGTTGCATTTTCTGTTGCCCCCGCGGTAGTAAATAATGACTCCCAAGAAATGGCTGACGCCGTGGCCGAGGCCGTGCGCGTGGTCCGTGAGTCTGGCCTGCCCAACGAAACCAATGCCATGTTCACCTTGCTAGAAGGCGAATGGGACGAGGTCTTTGGAACCATTAAAAAGGCTACCGATGCAGTGCGTGCGGTGTCTCCGCGTACTTCTTTAGTGGTGAAAGCCGATATTCGCGAGGGCGTGACTAATCAGTTGACGGACAAGGTAGATGCGGTGAACCGCCGCCTTGCAAAGGAGGACTAGATGACTTCACCAAATAATGCTTATGTAGGAGGCGCGCTCGACCTCAGCCAGGTTAAGGCTCGGGCCGAGGCGCGCCAGAAGGCGCAGGAGTCGCCACAAGCCGGTGCTGGCGGAATCCAGCCCTTCTTCACGGTCACGGAGGCTAACTTCGATCAGGACGTAGTGCGCCGCTCTACGGAGGTTCCGGTGGTAGTTCTCATCGGCACTGCTCGCTCCACCCAGTCAGAGCAGCTGAAGTCTGACCTGCAAGAATTAGCCTCGCAAGGCAACTTGAGCTTCCTTGTTGCTTACGTGGATGCGGATGCTACTCCCCAGGTTGCGCAGGCCTTTGGCGTTAAGAACCTGCCGACCGTGGTGGCCTTGGGAGCTGGGCAACCATTGACGAATTTCGAAGGCGCGCAGCCCAAGGATGCGCTTAAACAATGGGTCGATACCCTCGTTCAGAACGTTGGCCCACAGTTGAAGGGCCTACAGAGCGATGCGGGAGAGCCACAGCCCCAAGAGGAAGAGGATCCGCGTCTCCAGGAAGCGGAGAGCTTCTTGAACGCGGGCGACTTTGACGGAGCCATCAAGGTCTACAACGATATCTTGGATTCCGAGCCCGATAATGTGCAGATTAAACAGGCACGCGATACCACGATCTTGCTCAAGCGCCTAGACCCAGCTAACCAGACCGATGACCCGATTGCGGCTGCGGAAGGGGATAAGGAGGACGCCGATAAGCAAATGCGTGCTGCGGATGCCGAGGTAGTGGCGGGAGCACCGGAGAAAGCTTTTGAACGTCTCATTGAAACGATGAAGGCAACAGCAGGTGACAAGAAAGCACAGATCCGAGAACGCTTGCTAGAGCTTTTCGGCCTCTTCGACGCCAATGACCCGCGTGTCCTGGAAGCGCGCACCAAGCTGGCGAGTGCCCTGTACTAGTTTGAGTAGGATGGGAAAGCATGACTTCAGTGCTTTTCCTGTGCAATACAAATCGCGGTAAGTCGCAGATGGCTGCGGCGTTAGCCGCCAAGCATGCCCCCGAATGGGAAATCTACTCGGCTGGAGTGCAAACTACCCCGGAGCATACCCGGCAGGGCATCAATCAAGAGGCTAAAGCCTCCCTGGCGAAGGTGGGAGCAGAAATGACTGGTACTCCTGCTCTAGTGGATCCCCACCTTTCAGCCGCTGTCGACCACGTCATCGTGGTTGGTGATGCGAAATATGAGGGGCCAGCGCAGCGGTGGGACATCGAGGATCCCTCGCTGCGTGGTCTGGAGGGTGAAGAGCGCATGGATGCGCTTCGCGATGATATTGAAGCGCGCGTGGTGGAGTTCCTACGCGCGCAGCGATAGGCATCTATCGCTCCAGTACGTACCACTGCACCGAGTTGGCCGGAAGATGGAGCGTGGCAGAATTATCCGCCACGTGAATGTGTAGGGGAAGCGGATTCCCAGCGCCCTCATACACGGCATCATCAGTGTTGAGCACCATCTGCCACTCACCGTCATGTGGAACCCAGAGGCCGTAGTTGGGAATGGAAGAACCCGAAAGGTTGCACACGGCGAGCAAGGCAGACCCGTCTGCGCCGTAGCGGACGTAACCAAGGACATTATTCGTCGAGTCATCGGCCTTGACCCATCGGAAGCCATCTTGGCTGAAATCTTGGCTCCACAAAGCTGGGGTGTCACGGTAGATGAGGTTGATATCGCGCACGAGCCTCTTGATACCGCGGTGCCATTCGTTGCCCCACCCATCGAGGTTGGCCCAGTCTACTGAATGTCCCTCGGCCCACTCGGTAGTCTGGCCAAATTCCTGGCCCATGAAGAGGAGGTTCTTGCCGGGGTGAGAGAACATGTAGCCGTAGAGCGCGCGTAGGCCGGCTGCCTTATTCCAGTCGTCGCCAGGCATGCGCTGCCACAGCGAACCCTTGCCGTGAACTACCTCGTCATGGCTAAAGGGCAGCACGTAGCGCTCAGAATAGGCGTAAACCATGGAGAAGGTGAGCTCACCGTGGTGGTAGGAGCGGTGGACGGGTTCGTGCTTGAAGTACTCCAAGGTGTCATTCATCCAGCCCATATTCCACTTCAGGGAAAAGCCCAGACCATTCTCGGAGGTGGGGGCGGTAACGCCCGGCCAGGAGGTGGATTCTTCAGCAATGGTGAGCACGCCTGGATGAGTGCGATTGAGGGTGGCGTTGGTCTCCTGCAAAAATTGCACGGCTTCGAGATTCTCGCGACCGCCAAACTGGTTAGGTAGCCATTCATCGCGGGAATAATCCAGGTAAAGCATGGAAGCGACGGCGTCTACACGCAGGCCGTCGATGTGGAACTCTTCGGCCCAATACAGGGCGTTGGCCACGAGGAAATTGCGCACCTCATTGCGGCCAAAATCAAAGACGTAAGTTCCCCAATCGGCCTGTTCGCCGCGGCGGGGATCGGGGTGCTCGTAGAGAGCCTGACCATCAAAGCGGCCGAGGGCCCAATCGTCCTTGGGGAAGTGGGCCGGTACCCAGTCTACGATGACGCCGATGCCGTTTTCGTGCAGTGCATTGACTAATGCGCGGAACTCATTCGGCGAGCCCCACCGCGCAGAAGGCGAGTAGTAGCCGGAGACTTGATATCCCCAGGACCCGCCGAAGGGGTGCTCGGCCACGGGCAAGAGCTCAACGTGGGTGAAGCCATGCTCCTTTAGATAAGGGATGAGCTCCTCGCGTAGCTGGTTATAATTCGCCCCGACCTTCCACGAGCCAACGTGGACCTCATAGATGCTCATCGGGACGTCGAGGTTGCCGGAGCGCTTGTCCATCCAGGCAGAATCGGACCAAGCGAAATTGGTGGAATCCACTATCGAGTCTGTCTCTGGAGGGCAGGCGGTGCGCTTGGCCAATGGGTCGGCCTTGTCTTTGCGTCCTTCCTGGCTAAATATGGCGAACTTATAGCGCTCGCCAGCACCGATGCCCGGAACAAAGACCTCCCATACGCCGGTAGAACCAAGCGAACGCATTGGATACTGGGTTGGGTTCCAGCCGCAGAAATCGCCCACGACGGCCACACCTTGGGCATTGGGGGCCCACACAGCAAAGGACACGCCGCTTACGGGCCCTATCTCTGTGTCATAAGAGCGCAGGTTAGCACCGAGGACATCCCAGAGGCGCTCGTGGCGGCCTTCGCCGATAAGGTGCAGATCCAGCGAGCCGATGGTGGGAAGGAAGTGATATCCATCAGCCACGGTGCGGGTAGGGGCCTCGGGGTAGGAGATTTCCAGGCGGTAATCGCAGTTATCGCCTACCTCCGCTTCCCAGATGTCGTCGCCCACCAAATCCATGGACAAGGATTGCGTGGGGGTATGAAGCCGTACCGCGGTAGCACCCGGCTGGCGAGTACGGACGGTACCTTCGTGCCAGCCGTAGAAGCCGTGGGGGTCATGGTGGCGGCAGTCATTGAGGCGAGCGAGGTCAGTGGCCGGGATGTTCATACAATCAGAGTACCTAGATTGGGTGCAGTCCTGTGGGCAAATGTTTATGGGCGATAGTCGGTGACCTTGCGCCAGGTGAGCTGTTCTTGGAGGGCGTGGTCGGCAGGGGGGAGAACGAAGACATGGGCGACGTCGCGAAGCGGCTCTAAACGCACAAAGTTGCGTTCGGACCAGTGGTAGGCAGAGCCGGTGATCGTGTCCTGGACAGTATAGGACTCGCCAGGGTGGCGGCCGATAGCTTGCATATTTACCGTGACGGTAGCTTCCTGCGCATTGCGCGGATCTAGGTTAACCACGACGAGGACGACGTTGCCGGTGGTCGGATCCGCTTTGGAATAGGCAATGATGGCTTCATTGTCGGTGTCATGGAAACGCAGGGTGCGCAATTGCTGCAATGCGGGGTTATCCCGGCGAATCTGGTTAAGCAGCCGGATATAGGACTCGAGGGAATCGCCAGACGCAGCCGCAGCAGCGAAATCGCGCGGGCGCAGCTCGTACTTTTCGGAGTCGAGGTATTCCTCGGACCCCGGAGCTACCGGAGTGTGCTCATAGAGTTCAAAACCGGAGTACACGCCCCATAGCGGCGAAATGGTCGCAGCGAGGACAGCGCGGATGGCGAACATGGCGCGCCCACCGGTTTGTAAAGATTCATGCAGGATATCCGGGGTATTGACAAAAAGGTTGGGGCGGCAGATATCTGCCTGCTCGACGTGCATCTGGCCAAACTGGGTGAGCTCATGCTTAGAGGTCTGCCAGGTGAAGTAGGTATAGGACTGAGAAAAGCCCGCTTTCGCTAGCCCGAAAAGGCGAGGGGCGCGGGTAAAGGCCTCTGCCAGGAAGATGACATCTGGGTGGGTGGCGTGCACGCGGGTAATCAACCAATCCCAGAAGTTAGCTGGCTTGGTATGAGGGTTATCCACGCGGAACGTGCTCACCCCGGCTTCTACCCAAATCATGAGCGTTTCATAGATTTCGTGATAGATAGCATCAGGTGCGTTATCGAAGTTGAGTGGATAGATATCCTGATACTTCTTCGGCGGGTTCTCGGCGTAGGCGATGGTGCCATCCGGAAGGACCGTGAAAAACTCTGGGTGGCTGATGGCCCATGGGTGATCGGGCGATGCCTGCAGTGCGAAATCAAGCGCTACTTCCAGGCCAAGTTCCTGGGCGCGAGAGACCAGCTTCTTGAAGTCTTCTATTGTGCCCAAGTCGGGGTGGGTGGTGGAGTGGTCCTGGATGGCCCACGGACTTCCTACATCACCGGGCTCAGCAACGACCGAGTTATTTTTTCCCTTGCGGTGCACCTCACCGATGGGGTGGATGGGCGGAAAATACACCGTATCGAAGCCCATATCGGCTACGCGCTCGAGTGCTTTGGCTGTGGTCTCGAACGTGCCGTGCACAGGATTCCCCTTTTCGTCCCAGCCGCCCGTGGAACGCGGGAAAAGCTCGTACCACGAGTTATAGAGCGCGGCTGGACGCTCTACGTATACCTCGTGGATTGAACCCTCCACCAAGAGATCGCGCAGGGGGTGTGAGTGCAGAATGTCTGCAACCTCGTCCGAGAGCGCCACCTGCACGCGATTATCGACGTCCAAGGACTCATCCTCCAAGTCCCGTGCAGCAGCAAAGAGGGGCGTGACAATATCCGAGGGGGTTTGCAAGGCCGCGCGAGAAAATAGGTCAGCGCCATGCTGGAGGTCATTGGCCAGTTCGGTAGCGGATTGCCCGGCCGCCATCTTCTTGGTTATTGCGTTTTTCCACGTAGCTATGGGATCCGACCAAGCATCGACTCGAAAGTACCAGGTGCCTTGGGTACCTGGGGTAAAGACGCCGTGCACACGATCCTGATCAGTGGGGTCTACCTGCATGGTAACGGAGGAGGTAGCCGTGGACCGTGCCGCCCAGGCGGACAAGGTGGCAGAGACCGCGTCGTGTCCTTCGCGCCAGACAAGGGCGGTGACAGGAACTACCTCGCCTACAACGGCTTTGGAGGCTACAGAACCGGCGGAGATCAGCGGGCGGACATCGTCAATACCAAGGCGAGTAGTCATGCCCATAAGACTAATGCAGCTGTGTCAATTTCACCGGGCAAAGAACAAATCAGTCACAATGGAAGGCGTGAACGACGTAACTCCTACAGATCAAGATTGGCTCGTAGATTTTCGCGGCGTCGAGCTGCGCCGCGGCCGCAAGACCCTCGTCGGTCCTGTGGACTGGCAAGTAGAACTCGATGAGCGCTGGGTCATCATTGGCCCCAATGGCGCGGGCAAGACCTCGCTAGTGCGTATGGCCGCGGCCGAAGAATTCCCTTCGAAAGGCACCGCCTTTTTAATGGGGGAGCAAATTGGCAAAACCGACATGCGTGATCTGCGCGCGCTCATCGGCATCTCCTCCGCGGCGGTGCAATCGCGGATCCCAGAAAATGAGCGTGTGGACGATCTCGTCGTTTCTGCCGGCTACGCTGTGCTTGGCCGCTGGCGGGAGGAATACCAAGACATGGATTTCTCGCGCGCCGATGACATCTTGGCACAGGTTGGTGCCACCCACCTTAAAGAGCGCACGTGGGGAACCCTGTCCGAGGGAGAAAAGAAGCGCGTCGTCCTCGCTCGCGCACTCATGACTAACCCCGAGTTGCTTATCCTGGATGAGCCTTCTGCCGGAATGGACCTGGGAGGCCGCGAAGACCTAGTGGGATATCTCGGCGATTTAGCAATGGATCCAGATGCCCCAGCGATTGTCATGATCACCCACCACGTGGAAGAGATCCCCTACGGCTTCACCCACGCCATGCTGCTGGATGAGGGTAAGGTAGTGGCAAAAGGACTGATTAATTCCGTTCTCACCTCAGAAAACCTGACTCGCGCCTTCCATCAGCCCATTCAGGTAGACCGCATTGGACAGCGATACTTCGCCCGCCGAGCTTCTTTATGACCAACCCCTTTCATGACCGTATCGATGCCGTTGATGCCAGCGATACCACCGGTTTTAACGGTGGGCGCTTGGCGGCAACCGTCCTGCTTCTGCGGGACGGCGCCGACGGTCTTGAAGTCTGGGTGCAAGAGCGCGTGCACACCATGCACAACTACCCGGGGCACTCAGTATTTCCCGGTGGTGGGGTAGACCCTCGCGACTTTCCGCCGCGTTCCTGGGACTCGGGCGAACTATGGGCCGGCAAGTCCGTCATCTCCCTGGCCCGGCGGATGGGCGTAACCAAATACAAAGCCCATGCCCTTTTATTCGCCGCGGCACGCGAGCTCTTCGAGGAAGCCGGCACCCTCTTCGCTATCCGTGAAGACGGCATCGTCTCCAATGCGCGGCGCTATCACAAGGAGCGAAAGCTACTCGAAAACCACACCATCTCTTTTACTGAGTTCCTGAGTAATAACGGCATGCGTGTCGACGCCGATATGCTCCTTCCCTGGGCGCGGTGGGTAGGAAAAGGAAAGAGCCACTGGTTCGATACCTTTTTCTTCGTAGGGGTACTGCCCTCCGGCCAAGAACCGGATGGCGATACCGATGAAGCAGACGATGCTGGATGGTTCTCCCCACAACTAATCTTGGACGGCTGGCGCGCCGGGCTGGTGCGCCTTGTGATCCCTACGTGGGCGCAGATGCAAAGACTAAGCAGATATACCTCGGTTCAAGAAGTCCTCGATGATGCGTCCTTTTCTGACCTGCGCCCCGTCATTGGGGATCCGCGCGAGGATCCCCGCTACCGAGAGTTCTTTTCCACCACCCCTTTAGACCGCATATGAGTTATACCCCCGCTGAAGTCAGCTTCCTGGCCGAGCACCAAGAGGAAATAGCTAGCCTCGACCTTTCCCTAACTAAGTCTTCTCGGCTCAAAGACACCGAAATTTTGAAAGAGAAGTTCGGCGAGTTTGGCCGCGCGGTCATGGAGCTAGTGACCGCCCGCAGTTCGGGCAAACTCCCCAGTGGCTGGCTAATGGACGCCGACTCAGCTCAACAAGCAACCCCCGTCGAGGTTGCGGCATACCGGGCGGCATTTCTGGCGGAACAGGGAGTAGGCAGCGTCCACGACATCACCTGCTCCATCGGCACAGAAGGATATAATTCTCCGCTCGAGTACTTCGGCTCGGATCTGGATGAATCGCGGGTGAAAATGGCGAGGTACAATCTCTCATCGGCCAAGATTTTCCGGGCGGATGCGCTCACGACAACGACGACTGCCGAAGTTCTTTTAGCGGATCCCGCGCGTCGGGCCGGTGGTAGAAGAATCACGCGGCCGGAGGATTTGGTGCCGCCGCTGTCAGAGGTCGTCGCCAAGCATCGCGGCAAGGAATTGGCCATCAAGTGCGCACCTGGTCTGGATTTCAGCGAATGGAGCGGCCTTGTCACCGTCGCGAGCGTGGAAGGCGCAGTAAAGGAAGCCTGCTTGTATACCCCAGGCTTTGGTACCGGTCGACGAGCGGTGATGATTCGTGGGCACAAGGTAGATGTCCTAGATGACCAGGAAAGCAACCTGCCCGAGGCCGGAGATATTGGGAGCTATCTCATAGACCCCGATGGAGCCATCGTTCGCGCTGGTTTGGTTCAGCATTACGCGGCACGGGAAGGGCTGCACCAAATCGATCCGCGCATCGCGTATCTAACAGGCGAGAGGATTCCCGAGGGAACTTCGGGATTTCCATTCATAGAAAAGGTCCCCCTAAAGAGATTAAAGTCCGTACTTAAATCCTATGACGCGGGAAGTCTCGAAATCCTCGTACGCGGGGTAGAAGTTGACCCTGACCAGCTGCGGAAGAAGATGAAGCTGAAGGGGAAGAAGCCTTTTGCGGTAATCATTACGCGAATTGGCTCACAGGGAATCGCCTTGCTGTGCAAACCCCGAGTATCATCGTCCGAGGATAATTACGCAACATAAATATATCGGAAAGGTGAGTGCCCAATGCCAACTATTGTGGCTCTGGTCAAACACGTGCCGGATACGTGGTCTACCAAGTCCTTGGAAGATGACCACACCCTGGATCGCACCTCCGTGGATAACGTTATCGATGAGGTTAATGAGTACTCCGTGGAGCAAGCCCTGCGCCTGCGCGACGATAACCCGGATGCGGGATTTAAAGTCGTAGCGCTGACCATGGGGCCAGCCCAGGCAGACGAAGCACTGCGCAAGGCACTGGCGATGGGTGCCGACGATGCCGTCCTCGTCTCCGATGATTCACTGGCGGGAGCTGATGCGCTGTCGACCGCATGGACCCTCAACGCTGCGCTAAATAAGCTTGACGACGTCCAATTGATCACCGCCGGCACCGAAGCTTCCGACGCCTCCACCGGTCTCCTGGCTGGTCTGCTCGCCGAGTACCGCCAGCTGCCGGCCCTTACTGGCCTACACAAGGTAGAGCTGGCGGGCAGCACGCTGCGTGGCACTCGCGATGATGCGCGCGGCACTTGGGAACTAGAAGCGCCGCTGCCCGCGATTATTTCCGTGAACGATAAGAGCGACAAGCCACGGTTCCCCAATTTCAAGGGCTTGATGGCCGCTAAGAAGGCCGAAATCACTACCTTCTCCTTGGCGGATTTGGGAATTGAGGCTATCGCGCCAACCACCTCCGTTTCGGCCGCCGAAAAGCGCCCACCGCGCACCGCCGGCGAGGTCATTTCCGAGCCCAACCCACAAGACGCGGCGAAAAAGATCGCCGACTTCCTGTCCGCAAAGAACTTGATTTAGGAGTAGATATGTCTCACGTTTACGTACTAGTTGAGCATGATGCGGATAAACTCCTCCCCGTTACCGGCGAGCTGATTACGGCCGCACGGGAATTGGGCACGGTGTCCGCAGTGGTCGTCGGCAAGCAGGCTGATAAGTTCGATGCTGATCTTGCCGCGCTCGGTGCCGCCCAAGTTGTCCAAGCAACGGCCGACGATTATGAGCAGCGTTTCCTCACCCCAGAGGTTGACGCTCTGCATGCGCTAGGCGCTGCGAACCCAGCGCCGATCGTGTTGGCCGCAACTCCGGCCAATAACGAGATCGCCGGCCGCCTAGCAGCTAGACTCGCCTCCGGCGCACTAGTCAATGTTAGCGGTATCACCGCCGACCGCTCTGCCCAGATGACTATCTTCGGTGGCTCCTATGAGACGACCTCTACCGCTACCGGAGAGTGCCCGATTTACACGCTCCGGCCAGGCGCGGTTGAGGCCGCACCACAACAGGTGGAAACACAACCGGCGCCGATGCCGCTTCCGGCCGGCACAAGCAAAGATGTCAAGGTAAATTCCTTTACTCCGGCCGAGAAGTCTGCACGCCCCGAAATTACCGAGGCCAAAGCGGTTGTTGCCGGCGGCCGCGGCGTGGGCGACGAATTCAGCGCCGTCGTCGAGCCGCTTGCCGACGCCCTCGGAGCCGCCGTCGGTGCTACCCGCGACGCCGTGGATGAAGGCTTCTATGACGCCGCTTATCAGATCGGTCAGACCGGCGTTACCGTCTCGCCTGATCTCTATATCGGTTTGGGTATCTCCGGCGCTATCCAGCACACCTCCGGCATGCAGACTTCCGGCACCATTGTGGTGGTCAACCAGGACCAGGATGAGCCTTTCTTCCAGATCGCTGACCTCGGCGTCGTTGGAGACCTGCACGAAATCGCCCCAGCTCTTACTGAAGAACTGAAAGCGCGTCAGTAATGCCGTACTACTTCGACTACGCCGCTACTCAGCCGATGCGGCAGAGCGCGATTGATGCATGGGTGGCGGCGGCCGGCTCCCTGAATTCCGGAGCGCAATATGGCTCGGGGCGAAAGGCTCGGTCCGTGCTGGATGATGCCCGCGAAAAGGTTGCTTCCCTTCTTGGCTGCGAGCCCATTGAGGTCATTTTCACTTCTTCGGGCACCGAGGCAGATAATATCGCCATTCAGGGACTCTACGCGGCTGGAACAACCAATCGCATCATCTCCACTGATATCGAGCATCCCGCTGTTCGCGATACCGTGACTAAGCTGCAGAGTTCCGGGGCGGCCGTCGAAATCCTTCCCGTGGATCGTTCCGGGCACGTTGCAGACCTGGCTGCCCTAGACACGCTTGCCGACGTCGCTACCTGCATGTGGGCCAATAATGAAACCGGTGCCATTCAGCCGGTCGAAGACATTGTTGCTCGGGCGAGTGCGGCCGGCACTCCCGTGCACGTAGATGCGGTGCAAGCAGTAGGCAAAGTCCCCATTAACTTTTCCGAACTTGGGACAACCAGTCTTGCCGCCAGTGCCCATAAATTTGGCGGCCCTCGCGGCATTGGGCTGCTTCTAGCTAAGCGCAGTCCTGCACCCCAGCCCATTGCCTTTGGTGGTGGGCAAGAACGAGGGATTCGCCCTGGCACAGTAGACGTTGCAAGTGCTTCCGGTTTAGCAGCGGCGCTAGAAGAGTCCGTCTCCGAAATTTCCTCCCAGGGTGAACGGATTGCTGCTCTCCGCAATAAGTTGCGCGACGGAATCCTCGCCACCATCGATAACGTGGTGGTCAATTCCACTGAGCCGTGCCTACCGTCCCATCTGCATGTCTCATTCCCCGGTGCCGATGGCGATAGCCTCATTATGCTGCTTGATTCCTTGCAGATCGAGGCTTCTACCGGTAGCGCCTGCAGCGCAGGCGTAAATCGCATGTCACATGTCCTCGAAGCGATGGGTGTAAGCGAGGCAGAAGGCATTGGTTCCCTGCGCTTTACTCTCGGGCGGCTTACCTCGGAGGAAGACGTTGAATATGTCTTGTCTCATCTTCCTGAGGTGATATCTCGCGCCCGTTCTGTCTAGCTATCATTCCTTTCCTTGGCGGCCGCGCGCCGAGCGGCGATAGCTTGGCCCACCGTTAGCGCCCAGTTCTTATTCTTGGGCGCTAACGGTCCTTGGGGTTCATCGTATTCCCAGTGGCCATCATCAAAGAGCCATACTATATCTCCGGTATGCGGATCCATGATGTAGAAGGCACCGCCATCGGTCTTGATGTTGTGGTGATGTTGGCATAACGATGCCAAATTGCTTCCCGCAGTTTTCCCACCCTTTGCGTGGTCAATGCGATGGTCCTTTTGACAGCTTTCTGCGGGACGGTGGCACCCCGGCCAGCGGCATACGCCATCGCGGCCTTCCACGAAGGCGCCAATGAGCGGGGGAGTGACGTAGCTTTCGCTTTCCAGCTCTCTTGCTAGGTCCATGTCCCGCTTTTGAGTGGGACGTATGCCGTCCGCAGTTTCTGGACTTACCCAGCCGAATCCCTGGATGAACCCGGGTGCAGCCTTTTGGTCATAGGCGCGGTACATGTGAAGGACTACCTTAACCCGTTGCTCAATATCGCCCAGAATCAATTTGGCCAGTGCGTCCGCCTTGGTGAGGTTATGCTTTTCGGCTGCTTGACTGACGTGTTCATCTATAGCTATCAATGTAGCTTCATCGAATTCCACGGCTAGCCCAGCTTTGCCGCCGAAGCTGGAGTACGTGAAATACGGATCCTTTTGTGGGGTAGCTTCCTTCTCTTCTTCGGGCGTCGGGGTTTCAACAGCGATGAGACCGTTGAGTTTTCGTCGCAAATTTGTATTTGAAGGCAGTACCTGTCTGGGGCTCGTCGGCGTTAGATAACTAGCCAGCTCTTGGTCTATTCGTTCAAGGGTTTCGGTAGGGACGTCACCGAGCTTGCTGAGTACGGCGTCAATGGTAATGAGACGAGAAAAATCCAAGAAGTAGTAGGTTTCTTGCAGGGCCCTCGTAAGCGGCAGCTCAGCTAGGCGGTAGAGGGCCATGGTTATGTCCCGCGTTCTCCGCTCGCTTAATCCCGTGCGGGTTGCGAGAGTATGGCAAGAAATATCGAAGTCGTCTTCTAGGTCAGGCTTGACCTCTTTCCAAAATAGATAATCCTGTTTTCTGTTGCTCTAGCTGCAAGTGGATCATTGGGATCATTGACTATGTAGTAGGATTCCAAACCTGATTTCCCCGATTATTAGCACATATGAACGTTTCCTCACGGTGTCCATTTTATGTCTTGTGCAGGGGCTCCGCAAGGGGAAGGGGCGAAAATAAGTTCTAAAGGGTGATATTTCCAGGTTGGTAGAAATAGGAGAAAAGAAAATTATCCCTAGTGGCGTGTGTTAAACATGTGACTGGAGTGATGGCGTTGCTAGACTCACGCGCATGACTTCAAAGAAGGCACTCCGAAAGAGCATTACTGCGGTAGTTACCGTGGCTGCACTAGCTGTTAGTGGCACCGCTGTTGCCCAGGCGGTGAACTTTGGTGCACCTAAGGGCGTTGACGTGGCAGCGCACCAGCATCCGGGTGGCACGCCTATCGATTGGTCCAAGGTACGTACCGACGGTCAGTCTTTTGCATTTGTAAAGGCAACCGAGGGGGGTGATTGGGTAAATCCGCATTACGTCGAAGACGTTCAGGCCGCTCACGCCGCCGGACTAAAGACCGGTGCTTATCACTACGCTCGTCCATCCACCGACGCCAAAACGCAAGCGGCGAACTTTGCCGCGCAGATTGCGTTGGCGCCAGATCAGACATTGCCCCCGGCTCTTGATATTGAGGTTGCGGAAGGTAAGTCTGCGGCCCAGTTGGAGCAGTGGATTGAAGAATTTACCAGCGAGCTCAAGCGCCTTACCGGCCGCACTCCCATGATTTACACCTACAAGTACTTCTGGATGGGGCAGATGAATAACTCCCAGAAGTTCTCGGATATGCCGCTGTGGCTTGCTGCCTATCAGGATCAGGCGCCCGACGCTGTCGGCGGCTGGAAGAAGCTATCCTTCTGGCAGCGTTCTGGCTCTGGCAAGGTGGCAGGCATTCCTACCGACGTCGATATGAACCTGTTTAATGGTTCCAAGCAGCAGCTGCAGTCCTTCAGCGACGGCAACTACGTGGATGTCGGCGGCGCGCTTGAACAGCTAGTTGTGGGCGATGGTCTTGACCTAAGCTCAGACAGCACGCCGCTTATCGGTGCTATCCTTGCCCTCGCTGCGGGCCTGATTGCGCTTCCGCAGCTTGCCGACGCCGCCGAAAAGTCCGGCCTCGATCCCCAAGCGGCCCAGGGCTTGGCTGGATTCGTGAAGACTCTGCAGGAAAAGGATGCCCTCCCAATAGAAGATTTGGGCGATATGGCAAAGGGCACCTTCTCTGTCGGTGACCTAGCAATCCTGCTGGACAATGCCGGTCATGTGAATAACGTTAAGTCTGGCAATGTCTCCGAGTCGGAAGTCTCGGAGGCTAAGAATGCGGCCAAGAAAGCTGGCGCTGATGTTCCCGATTTCGATGCGGGCCAAGTAGCCACGCTACTTAATCGCGTGCTGCAGTAGCACCAGCGAAAAACGTGCGGGTCCACTCCTCGTCCTTGTAGTGGGCGGGGACTGCTCCGCCAAGGAGTGTCTTTGCCAGCTGAGCGGCTTCAATGGAGCCTTCGGCTGGCAGTTCTGTATCCGAGGCTACAAGGATAATGTTGCCGTAGCGCCGGCCCTTGAGCATTGGTGGGTCCGCGATGACCGCGAGGTGGTCAAAAACTTCGTCTAGTCCGGCCAGTTCGCTCTTTGCTAGCTGCAGATCGGAATGGTCTCCGCAATTGGCGATATAGAGCCCGCCTGATTCCAATGCCTGCTTCGCAGCCTGGAAGAACTCTACGGTGGTGAGATTTGCTGGAGTCTTATCGCCAGCAAAGACATCGCGGATGATGATGTCGCGGCTGGCGGGCAGGAAGCCCTCGGTTTCTTTGCGTGCTTCGCCGGCGCGGATTTTCACGGTGGGGGAACGGGGGACGTCGAAAAGCGTACGCACCAATTCTCCCAACTTGGCGTCGAGTTCGACTACCGTGTGGCGACTGCCAGGGAGCGTGCTGGCAAAATAGCGCGGAAGGGAGCAGCCTGCGCCACCTAAGTGGGTGACGCGAAGCTTGTTTGCAGGCCGAGTATTGAGGTGTTTGACCGCCGCCGCAATCCAGCGCATGTACTCGAACTCCAATTCTTCTGGCTCTCCCAGCACAATGTGGCTGCTTGGCACACCATTGACGTTGAGAATATAGGCACCGTCCCGGAACTCATCCGCCACAACCTCGGCCGTGCCGGTCGAGATTTCGTAGGTTCCGGTGATTCCCGGATTGGTGGAAGCTCGCTTTCTGCCCATGTCATACAAGCTTAGGGAATGGATTCGATTTACACCGCGTTGGGGCTAGGGAGTAGACTTTCGGGCCTGTAGTCAAGGTGAAATGGGGAGGACAATGCGAGTATTGGTTGCCATGTCCGGCGGCGTGGACTCATCGGTTGCCGCCGCTCGTGCGGTAGAAGCCGGCCACGAGGTGATTGGCGTTCATCTCGCCCTGCACAAAGACGCGCAGCAAACCAGGGAGAAGGCGCGCGGTTGCTGCTCGTTGGAGGATTCCGCTGATGCCCGCCGTATCTGCGATAAGCTGGGCATTCCCTTCTATGTATGGGATTTTTCGGAGGAATTTAAAGAAGAGGTCATCACGGACTTCGTGGATTCCTATGCGCGTGGTGAAACCCCTAATCCCTGCTTGCGCTGCAACGAAAAGATTAAGTTCCGGGCACTGCTACAAAAAGGCATGGCGCTCGGATTCGACGCCGTTGCGACGGGTCACTACGCCACCATCGACGAAAACGGCTACATGCGCCGTTCTCTGGACGAAAATAAGGACCAGTCTTATGTTTTAGGTGTCATCTCTGCCGAAGAGCTGGAGCACTGCTTTTTCCCCATCGGTGATACCCCCAAGCCGCAAATCCGCGAAGAGGCTGCGGCGCACGGTTTTTCCACCGCGAAGAAGCCGGATTCCTACGACATTTGCTTCATTCCAGATGGCAATACACAGGCGTTTCTGGGCGCTCGTATCGGGCTTCGCCCCGGCATGATATTGGACCAAGAAGGCACGGAGCTCAAAGAGCACGATGGTGCATGGAACTACACCATCGGTCAGCGAAAGGGCCTAGACATCAAGTCGCCGGCTGCCGACGGCCGTCCCCGCTACGTCACCGACATCGATGCCTCTACGGGCACGGTGATCGTCGGTGCCCGCGAGGACTTGGCCGTGACCTCGATTCACGCTGATCGGCTGAAGTACCTCCACCCGGGCATGGATGGGGACTTCGAGTGCGAGGTTCAGGTGCGTGCGCATGGTTCCGTGGTGCCATGTGTCGCCCACGTCGACCGCGATGCGGACGAGATGCGCCTTGAGCTTAAGGAGCCCCTATCTGGTGTCGCTCGCGGCCAGGCGGCCGTACTGTATTTGCCGTCGCCAGACGCGCTTGGCGATATCGTTATCGGTTCCGGCACCATTTGCGGGACGGCCTAGATGACCGGCTTTGCCCTTGGCCCCATGCCCGGCACTTCCGTAGCGGAAGCGGCGGACATTATAATCAGCGAGACCTCACTCCCTGCCATCCCGCAACTTCCAGATAGGGGCCTCGGCTCCGATGCGGTTGGACGTACGGCCAGCATGCTTGAGGCCATTAATATCGATCGTGGTCCGCGTTCATGGCGCATGACCACGCGTCCGCAGCTTTTGACGCGGCGTACCTGGGATCGCTTAGAACGCGATCTCGATGAGGTTCAGGAGGTCTGGGGCGAGACGGTTTCCCACATTAAGGTGCAGGCTTTGGGTCCCTGGTCCCTGGCGGCGAGCATTGAGCTCTCCGATGGTCACCGCGTCTTGACTGACTCCAGCGCTTTCGCAGAGCTTTCCGACGCCCTCTTGCACGGCCTCCACTCCCATGCCCACGATGTGGCAAACCGTTTCCACAGCGAGGTGCATATACAACTCGATGAACCACTGCTGGCGGATATCATTGCTGGGCGGATTCCCGGGACTACTGATTTTGACTCGATACCAGCAGTCCCAGAGGAAGTTGTCCTTGAAAGCCTTTTAGCGTTTGAAGCCGACTATGTGCATGCTGCGCCTATCTGGGCGGTAGCGCGCGCAGCGAAGACTTTTTTGGTTGATTCGCGCTTTCGCCAGCAATTTTCCACCCCAGAGCACTACGACGGATTGGGTGAACACCTCAGTGCGGGCTATCGCATCGGCCTGGGCATTCCCGGTATGGATGCGAGGGAGGAAGCAATCGCCCTAGCTTCCCACCTTGATCGCATTGGCATGCCGCGTGAGCTATTGGTCGATAGCTTCGATGTTTTCCCCAGTGCGGCTTCCGCTAGATCGCTTCGGTCTGTCACTGAGACCGCCGCCATCCTCACCCGGGACGCCGGCGATCTTTAATCGACGCGCCCGCGGCTATCCGTGGTAGTGAAGTATTCGCCCATATATGGGATGACGTAGCGCAGCTTGCCGTGTGCGGTGGGTTCGATCAGGTCGGCGTCGATAAGCCGCTGGCGAGTGGCGGACAAGGATCGCACGGTGCGGTCCATGTGCCCTGCGATGTCGGCGATGGTGGCGATGCCATCCACTTCGACTGCGGCCATTGCCTCTAAAAACTCCCGCTGTGCCGGTGGCAAGGTCAACGTAGCAGGCTGGTGCACCTGCGCGCCCATAATTGAAATTGCCTCCGGAGCTATTGAAGCAATCGTCTCCTGTGAAATGCCACTTTCCTTGTTTCGGCGACTGTGCTCCCACGCCAGTGAGCCAACCAATTGCACGAGGTACGGGTAGCCCCGGGTGAGCGTCGCGGCGTCCCTAATCGCCTCGGGGCTAAACTCCAATCCCGAGCCCGACGCCGTGTGCTCTAGAGCCTGCTGCGTGTTGGCCGGAGAAAGCGGTCCTAAGACGAACTTCTGGGCCCGGCGCAGGAACGTTACCCCGGGGAGATCTAATAGGTGGTTGACTCCCTGGGGAAGACCAGCGGCTACCAAAGCGATGTCGAATTCATCGCGCACTAGGTCTTGGTACGCCACGGCGATGGTAGTGAGTTCTTCGACATCGGCGTCTTGCACCTCGTCGATGGTAAGCAGGATGCCGGTGCCCTTTAGCTCAGTGGAAAGCTCGCGCAGGCGAGTATTTAGCGTGGGGGTGAAGCGATCTTCTCTTTGATGGTCGAAGCCGATTGACCCCACGCCGCCGATGCCGATGCGGCTGACCTTCTTCTTATCGCTCGGAGAGAGCTGTTCAAGCAGCCTGGGGATGGTGGTATTGACCAATTCCTCCACCATGGTGGAGCGCCCAGAGGCGCGTAGTGTTACCCAACCGCGCGCTTCAGCAATGTCTTCCAACTCGTTAATGAGGACCGTCTTACCAATGCCCCTTGCGCCGCTAAGCACCATGGAACGAGAGGCATTGCCAGCCGAGCCATCGAGCGCAGTGCGGAAGCTATCGAGCACGATACCGCGCCCGACCCAGAACAGGGGAGGAGCGCCGAATGTAGGGCGGAACGGATTTTCCATATGGCTAGTGTAACCCTTGTTATTGGAGATTTGGGAGACTTTTAGCCGTACTTGGAGATTTAGGAGAATTGGGAGACTTCTTCTGGTGGGGTGTGTAGATTCTCCACGCGATGGCGCCGATGTGAAGGGAACTAGCGGCTACGAGTGCGTACCACCAGCCAAAATTTAGGATTCTGTACCACGGCATTGCGTAACCAATAAATATCACGGTGATAAGAGTGATTATCCCTGTCGCAACCAGCGAAGCGGTAGAGCGTGGTTTCTTTAGAGCATTCCATGCAGCCCAGAACTCAGATGCAATAATGGCGGCGATGGCTATGGATAAAAGCATTGTGGTTCCTTAAAGCTGGTCGAACAGTGCTTGGGCGAGATTTTCGACTCCTGCTGGAGAATCATTATTGGCGAAGGCTGCGCGGCCGCTCTTCGGATCAATGATAAGCATTGTCGAGTATCCGTAGGTGCCACCGTTGTGCCAGAAGGTGTGGTTATCTTCATCCTCTTGCCAGCCGAAAGCGGTGTCGCCATTTTTGATAAACCACTCAGTGAAAGCTGCCATATCACTCGCATTGGACCTAATGGCGCCAGCGGCAGCAAAGCAGCCGTCCATTTCCCAAGGCTCAGCCTTTCGGCCGGTGGAGGTGAGTCCGCGTGGAGCATTTTCGGGGACGGCCCCTGGTGTCATGAGATAAGTTTCCGTCATCCCAGCTGGCTTAAAGATTCTCTCGTGGAGCAGCTGTTCATAGGGCGTATCAGTGACCCTTTCCAAAAGGATTCCGAGCAGGGCGTATCCCAAGTTGGAATAGGTTTCTGTACCACGATCTTCAAGCTTTGCTTCGATCGCTGTATCTAAGATGTTTCGGTTGGTTTCTCCCGCGTAGGGGTTAGCGCCAGTGACGCTCCCGAATACGGAGGAGAAAAAGCTGCCATTCGCTAACCGTGGAAGCCCCGAGGTGTGCTCGAGCAGCTCCTGAACTGTGACATCGGAGACGGGTGCGTCGTCAACCTCGAGAACTTCGCCCACCGTGGTGTCGAGGCGAATCTTTCCCTCTTCTACTAGTTGGTGGGCAATTTCCCCGGTGAACATCTTGGTTACAGAACCGATTTCCACCTCGGTGTGCTCATCGGCGCCGAGTCCGGCGAAGGTGGCCTTTTCCTGTACAAGTGTGAAGACGGTGAGGTTGTTGAAGCCGGGCTCTGGGTGCTCCCGTAGGTATGTGGAGAGTTCTGGATCGCCGGTTGCGGTAGTAGCCATCGAGATTCGCTGGGGTCCCACGATGAGCAGGAAGGTGGCCGATATCGCGGCCGCGATGGTGGCCAGTGCTAATTTGCGCATTAGTGGGCCTCGCTTGCGGTAATGATGGTCAGGAGAGGAACCACTCGGGCAGGTCGAATTGCGTATCGTCCGCCTGTCTTGGTGGTCCATCCAGCACTAGTGAGGGCGCTGAGGTGGTGGTAGGCGGTACCGGTGGAAGTAACTAGTTCTTCTTCGACAAGTTCTGCGGCGGTAGCTGGTGCAATAAGGAGTCGGCGCAGGATATCGCCACGAACGGGGTGGGCTAGTGCGGCGAGGCGGTCGAGGTTTTCAGACCAGTCGCCATGTGTGACTACTTCAGCTGGCCGCTGCCATTGGTAGGTATAAGAGCTCTGGCCGATAGTGAGGTTGCCGCCAAAAATAACGGATCCCTCGGGGAGTTCTGGAGAAGGCTCGAGGGTGTCCGCGAGCCACATCGTGGACTCGCCTGTGGAAGCTTCTGCTGGGGTTGTTGTGGGGCTTTCGAGCTTGGCGACGCGCTCTTCGAGGGCCAAGACTCTCGATTCCAAAGATTCCATAGTTCTAGAATTCCAAAAAGCTAGAACTATTGCAACGGTTTTAGGAAATTAGGGGCCATGCAGTGGAGACATCCGATGCATCGCGGCCCTTGCCCTCTAGGTATTTCTTGAATGCAGTCCGGTCCTCGTACCACTTGACCGCCTGGAATTCCATGAGCTCGTTTTCATCCATTTGTGCCAGGTTGGGGTAGTGCTGGCGTACCTGTTTCCAGGCAACGCGGGCGGCTGCGAGGGCGTCGGCAGTAGCTTCGTGGGCGTTGCCCAACTCGACGCCGTAGTGCTCGCACACGGCGCCAAGGGTGCGCTTGCCCTTGCGCCACTTATCACTGACGCGGTCGATTACATAGGGGTCATAGACCGGGCCAGTGACCGTGAAATCGCCGGTGAGGCTCCGCAGCACGGTGAGATCAAAAGCAGCGTTGTAGACAATGAGCGTTAGACCATCCTCCCATGCGGCCTTGATTGTCTCGACCGTATCTTTCAGAACCTCTTCGTGCGGTCGGCCCTCGGCGCGGGCTTTTTCGGTAGTGATGCCATGCACGTTGGTCGCTTCCTGCGGGATCTCGATTCCGGGATCGGCGAGGTGCTCCACCTTTTGTACATCGCGGCCATCAATGCGGACTAGGGCAGAGGTGACGATGCGGGCTTCTTTGGGATTGGCCGAGGTGGTCTCAAGGTCGAAGGCGAGCATGCGGGAGGCGTCGAAATTCATGATCCATACCTTAGTAGCTAGCCCCGACACGAGGGATAGCTACACTTGGGCAGCGTGACTAATCCAGTTGATCTGCACCGTGAATGGAATGACCTTGCGCAGGAAGTGCGCCGGCATCGCAACCTGTACTACAACGGTGAGCCGGCTATTCCCGACGCCGACTTTGACGCCCTCTTCCAGCGCCTTCTTGCGATCGAAGAAGAACATCCTGAGCTTGCCGTGCCTGATTCGCCTACCCAACAGGTAGGCGCCGCTCCCAGTGCTGGCGAAGATATCGAGCACCTTGAGCGCATGATGAGCCTGGACAATGTTTTTAGCGCTGGCGAGATGCAGGATTGGCTCGATAGAACCCCAGCAAAGACTTATCTCACTGAGCTCAAGATTGATGGCTTGTCTATCGATTTGGTCTATCGCAATGGGCGCCTGATCACCGCCGCGACCCGTGGCGATGGCACAGTGGGCGAAGACATAACTGCTAATGCGCGCGTGATTGAAGACATTCCGCATGAGCTCAAGGGGACAGATGAATACTCGGTCCCAGAGCTGATCGAGATTCGCGGCGAAGTCTATATGCGCCCCGAGGATTTTGAAGAGATCAATGAGGAGCGCGCGGCCGATGGCAAAGAAAAGTTTGCTAATCCGCGCAATGCTGCGGCAGGTGGACTGCGCATGAAGGATCCCGCCGAGGTGAAAAAGCGCCGCCTGAAAATGGTGTGCCACGGCCTAGGCGCGCGCGAGGGATTTTCACCCACTTCCCAACATGATGCTTATAAGGCAATTGCGGCTTGGGGGCTGCCGGTTTCCCCATATACCAAGCAGGTTCATTCGGCCAAGGAAGTCCAAGACGAGGTGGCACATTGGGCAGAACACCGCCACGATGCCATCTTTGAGATGGATGGGCTCGTCGTCAAGGTAGATGATTTGGGCTCGCAGCGCGCACTGGGTGCGACTTCCCGCGCCCCGCGCTGGGCTATTGCCTATAAGTATCCGCCGGAGGAAGTGACCACAAAGCTCAAGGGCATTGAGGTGGGTGTTGGACGTACCGGGCGAGTGACCCCGTTTGCCATCATGGAGCCGGTCTTTGTCTCCGGTTCCACAGTGTCCATGGCTACCTTGCATAATCAGTCAGAGGTAAAGCGCAAGGGCGTGCTTATCGGGGATACCGTCATCATTCGCAAGGCGGGCGAGATTATCCCGGAGGTGCTCGGACCAGTGCGCGAGCAGCGCGATGGTAGCGAGTATGAGTGGACTTTCCCGGAGAACTGCCCGGCTTGCGGTACTAAATTGGCCCCACAAAAAGACGGCGACGCGGATTGGCGGTGCCCCAATACCCAATCGTGCCCAGCACAACTTTCCGCGCGCTTGGAGTATTTGGCCTCGCGCAAGGCACTGGACATTGAGGCCCTGGGAGAGAAGGGGGCCATGGATCTAATTGACAACGGCATCCTCATCGATGAGTCAGAGCTTTTCGAGCTCACCGAGGAAAAGCTACTGGCCTCGGACGTCTACACGGCGAAGAAGGATACAAAAGACAAGCGCACCAAAAGAGAAGGAAATGTCAAGGTCAATACGGCCGGACAAAACTTGTTGAAGAATCTGGATGAGGTCAAAGGCCGTGACTTCTGGCGCGTCTTGGTCGCGCTGTCTATTCGCCACGTGGGGCCAATTGCCGCTCGGGCACTGGCTTCTCGCTATGGATCCATGAATAAATTGCGCGCAGCCAAGACAGAGGAGCTGGCAGAAGTCGATGGCGTGGGCATGACCATCGCGCAATCTTTCCACGATTGGTTCGAAGTGGACTGGCACCGCACTATCGTGGACAAATGGGCCGCCGCGGGGGTGGCTATGGAGGTAGCGGTGGAAGACCACAAGGAGCAAACCCTAGAGGGATTGACCATTGTGGTGACCGGTAGCTTGGAAAACTTTACCCGTGATTCCGCGAAAGAGGCTATCGTCTCTCGCGGTGGAAAGGCTACCGGTTCGGTATCGAAGAAGACCTCCTATGTGGTGGCCGGTGAGAATGCGGGCTCCAAGGAAGACAAGGCCCGCGAACTGGAAATCCCGATACTCAATGAAGCGCAGTTCCAGCAGCTCCTGGAAACTGGTAAGGCCTAAATCGGTCCGGCTATTTGAGGAAGCTGCCCAAGATGGTGCCGATGTGGCCTAGGTGCTCCACTTCAGAGGCTAGGTAGTCAGGGCCGCCGGTGCGGCCCATGGCGATAACCAATCCGGTATCGCCGAGCGGGGCGGCGGCGAGTGCGGAGTCAAGCAGTGACCAGCTATCTGGCACCCACTCGTCACGCTCGGGGCTGAGCACGCGTGCGCTTTCCACCTCAATATCGTGAGGAACGGTGCCGTCATCTTCGGGGGCAGCATTGGAAGAAGCTACGCGGTGGATGGGCTCGTTATTGTCAATGACGATGCACCATGTGGAGGTTAAAGCCCTTGGGATCGCGGCTACTACCTCTTCCATAGCGGCAGTGACATTCGTAGCATGGGCAACGCGCGCAAGCAGTTCGATTTGTCCGCGGCGGTCCACTCGGCCGCTGAATGGGCGGATGGAGTCGACCTCCACGCCGTCGACGGAGGAAGCAGCGGTGATTAGGACGTCGGCCATGGTACCGTGTGGCAACTCAATGACAATGTCATCCATGACCGTGCCATCGGGGAAGTTTTCTACGATATCCACCGATTGGATATTGCCGTCGACGAGTCCAAAGGCGTCGGCAAGCTGGCCCAAGCTGCCTGGGGCATCGGGGAGCAGTACACGAATCAAAAAGGACATGGTCTCGCACGCTTTCGGTAATTTGCAGTCCCAAACATGATACGTGCGTCACAATGCGGGCTTCAAGCAACGCAAATTTGGGGTGACGCGGCAGCCGTCTCGGTAGGTGCAGTACCATGGGGCGATAGCAATTCACATGGTACATGCTTCTTGTGAATATTTTTCACCCGCATGACGATTATGCAGAAAAAGGATGGAGTTCGCGTGTCTGAGATTTCGCGTGATGAGGTAGCCCACCTCGCCAAGCTTTCCCGCTTGGCCCTGAGTGAGGAAGAGCTGGCCCAGTTTGCAACGCAGATTGATGAGATTGTTGATTCCGTTTCCGCGGTAGGAAACGTGGATACCGAGGGCGTGGAGCCGATGAGCCACCCGCACTCCGTGGACGCCCCGATGCGCGAGGACGTTATTGTACGCACCCTTACTGCAGAGCAAGCCTTGGACCAGGCGCCGGCCGTAGAAGATGAGCGCTTTGTTGTGCCACAGATTTTGGGAGGAGAATAAATGTCTAACCTGACCGTTCCTGCGGAGGGCTTGACCTCCCTGACCGCCGCTGAGTTGGCGGAGAAGATTCACTCCCGCGAAGTTACCTCCCGCGAGGTTACCCAGGCCTTCTTGGACCGTATTGCCGAGACCAACGAGGAGCTTAACTCCTTCCTGCACGTAGGCGCGGAAGAAGCTCTCGCGGCTGCCGACGCCGTGGATAAGGCTCTCGACGCCGGCGAAGAGCCGACCTCCGGGCTAGCTGGCGTGCCGCTGGCACTTAAGGACCTGCTGGTTACCACCGATGCGCCGACGACCGCGGCCTCCAAGATGCTGGAGGGATACGTTTCTCCGTATGACGCCACCGTGACCAAGCGGCTGCGCGAGGCTGGAATCCCCATCTTGGGCAAGACCAACCTGGATGAATTCGCTATGGGTTCTTCCAATGAGAACTCCGCTTTTGGCCCAGCGCATAACCCCTATGACACCGAGCGCACCCCGGGCGGCTCCGGCGGTGGTACCGCTGCTGCGCTTGCGTCCGGGCAGGCGCCACTTGGCATCGGTACTGATACTGGCGGTTCCATCCGCCAGCCAGCTGCGCTGACCAACACCGTTGGCGTAAAGCCGACCTACGGCACCGTGTCCCGCTACGGTCTTATCGCTGCTGCCTCGTCCCTTGATCAGGCGGGTCCGTGCGGCCGCACTGTCCTCGATACCGCGCTCTTGCACGAGGTCATCGCTGGCCACGATGCTTTCGATGCGACTTCCGTTGATAAGCCGGTAGCGCCGGTTGTCGCCGCTGCACGCGAGGGTGCTAAGGGTGACCTCTCTGGAATCAAGGTCGGCCTGATTAAGCAATTTGAGCGCGATGGCTGGCAGGAAGGCGTGATGGAGAACTACCATGCCGCCGTTGAGCAGTTGCGCGAGCAAGGTGCGGAGATTGTCGAGGTAGATTGCCCGCACTTCGATGACGCACTGGCTGCGTACTACCTGATCATGCCGTGCGAGGTGTCCTCTAACCTGGCGCGTTTCGACGGCATGCGCTACGGCCTGCGCGCGGGCGATGACGGCTCCCATTCTGCCGAGCAGGTCATGTCCCAGTCCCGTGCAGAGGGCTTTGGCCCTGAGGTCAAGCGCCGCATCATGCTAGGTACTTATGCGCTGTCCGTGGGCTACTACGATGCCTACTATCTGCAGGCGCAGCGCGTGCGTACGCTCATTGCCCAGGACTTTGCTCGCGCCTTCGAGCAGGTTGACGTACTCGTTTCCCCGACCACCCCGACTACCGCATTCAAGCTGGGGGAGAAGGTCGAGGATCCGATGGCAATGTACAACTTCGACCTGTGCACCCTGCCGCTGAATTTGGCCGGTCTGTGTGGCATGTCCGTGCCATCGGGCTTGGCCAGCGATACCAAGCTGCCGACCGGCCTGCAGATCATGGCGCCAGCCTTCGAAGATGACCGCCTGTACAAGGTGGGCGCCGCCTATGAGGCGGGCCGTACTAAGTAAGCGTCTTTCTGTGGGGTTCCTGGCGATTCCATAAAGGTTTATCTACCCCCGTTGAATTTATATTCGGCGGGGGTAAAATATTGGGTATGCATTTCAAGAAGACCGCAATTTTTTCGCTGTCCGCCGCTGCACTCATGGGCGTAGGCGTTGCCAATGCCGCGCAGGTACCCTCCATCGATCCGGGGTTCAGCATGACCGCGCCGACCAACTCTGGGCTTATTGCCCCGCTGCCGAAGGGCGCGGAGAAGCTGGAGCCTCACATCGAGGGTCAGACCATCACTGGAACTCTCCACTCCATTAAGGAAGAAGGAAAGTTTAGCGTCGAATTTGCCAAGGACCACTCCTTGGTGATGAATGATGGCTGCAATACCTATACCACCACCTACAAGGTGGCAGCGGATGGCACCATCAGCGTCGGCGAGTTTAACTCCACGCTCGCGGCTTGCGATGAGCATACGCAGCAGCTTTCCGACGCCCTGCTCGGCCTCCTTGAATCCAAGCCTTCCTTCTTTAACCTCCCCGGCGGTACCGTCGCCTTGGGCAGCAAGGACGCGGCGGTCGAGTTTAGTGTTGCCAAGTAAAAACTCGCAGCACTCTAAAACTAAAAATGCGCACCATGTCTTCGGGCATGGTGCGCATTTTTGTGTGGGGGGACTACTTGGCGTCGGACAGTGCATAGGCCGCGCCTGCCGAGGCCGCGGTGACGCCAAGGACGGCCGGCCAAGCGCCGATCTTCTTAGCCAGCGGGTGGGAAGCGCCAAAGGCACCCACGTAGAGTGCGCACAGGCCAGCGGTGGTAGCCGGAGTGGTTTTCTTGGCCCAGGAGCGGCCTGCCCACACGCCGGCGGCGGCGAGGAGCACGCCTCCGAGTGGGCGAATACCGGTCTCGCGGGCAGTAACCCAGCCACCGATGAGGCCGAGGGTGACAGTGGTGGCAGTGGAAACGTCTTGGGGCTTTTTGATATCAATCATGGACATATGGCCAGTCTAGGCCGACATCTCTGGGACCGCTAGACTCTATGGCCATGACTGTGGAGACACACCTGCCGCCCGAGCGCCAAGCGTGGCGCGCCATGTTTGCGCTGTCGCTGGGATTTTTTGTATCCCTTTTGGACCAATCCATCGTGGCGGTGGCACTGCCGGACCTACAGCGCGAATTGAACGCAGGGGTAAACCACACTATGTGGGTATCGGCTTCCTATCTATTAGCTGTGGTGGTGCCACTGCTTTTTGCTGGCCGCTTGGGTGATGTTTTAGGCCAACGCCGGATGTTCTGCCTAGGCGTGGCTATCTTCGGCGTGGGGGCGGGGGCGTGTGCCCTGGCTCCCACCGTGGAAATGCTGATTGCAGCGCGAGCCGTGCAGGGTGTGGGTGCTTCCTTGCAAATGCCGCAGACCATGTCCTTAATTAATCGAATTTTCGCGCGTGAGCGACGTGGCCGCGCACTCGGCGTATGGGGCGTAATTGGCTCGGTGGCCGCACTCGCCGGCCCACTTTTCGGCGGATTCCTGGTGGGGCAGTTTGGCTGGCAGGCGGCCTTTTGGGTGCACATTCCCTTCGTGGTACTTGCCATTTTATTTGCGCTGATGTGGGTACCTGAGCTGCCCACCACCGCGCAGTCCATCGACGTGCCCTCGGCTATCGTGTCCTTGATCGCCTTGGCTGCGATTGTCTTTGGTATCCAACAAGGCCCAGTAATGGGCTGGGACTGGCCCATTTGGCTTATTCTGCTTGCCGGGGCACTTGCAAGCGCATGGTTTATTCGATTGCAGGCTACCGCTCACGCTCGGGGAGCGAGCCCGCTGGTGCCGCTGACGCTCTTTCGCGACCGCAATTATCTTGCCGGCTCGGTAGGCATCATTGCTATGGGGTTTATGGCGGCCGCGGTGATGCTACCCATCATGTTGTGGCTGCAGACCATGCAGGGCATTCCAGCGGACGAGGCTGGCATCATTGTGGCGCCAATGGCGCTGGTCTCTTTGCTGATATCCCCGCTCGCAGGAATCATGGCGGATTACCTTAATCCGCGCCTTCTTGGGGTAATGGGATTTTCCATCCTTATACTTTCGCTATTAGCAGCATGGTGGGTGATGTACGTCGACGCCCTTCCTTGGGTCCTCGGCCTGCCTATTGCCGGTCTAGGTGTAGGGCAATCGTTCATTTGGGGTTCTAACGCAGCTACCACCTTGCGGGATATTCCGCCACAGCTCATGGGCGCTGCCTCCGGCGTGTATAACACCTCCCGCCAAGTGGGATCTGTGTTGGGAGTCGCCTTGGTATCTGCAGTCATGCAAACGGGTAGCCCGGAAGTAGCGATTATTAATTCGCTGCTCGTCATCGTAGTTGCGCTGGTGATGGGTTTGGTTTCTGCCCTAGGTTTTAGGGACACACTGCAGGGCTAAAATTCGCGCGCTAGATTGGGGTGTATGCGTCTAGGAGTTTTAACGTCCGGCGGCGATTGCCCCGGCCTCAATGCTGTAATCCGAGCGGTAGTGCGTACCGCATCCAATGAATTTGGAGATACCGTCGTCGGTTATGAAGACGGCTGGGTCGGCCTTATGGAGGACCGTCGCCGCGATCTTTATGACGATGCAGAAATCGACCGTATTTTGTTGCGCGGCGGCACCATCCTGGGCACTGGCCGCCTGCACCCGGACAAATTCAAGGCTGGCCTTGCACAGATTAAGTCCAATATGGCAGATGCTGGTGTAGATGCCCTCGTCGCCATCGGTGGCGAAGGTACCCTCAAGGGCGCGAAGTGGCTTTCTGATAACGGCGTGCCGGTGGTGGGTGTGCCAAAGACTATTGACAACGACGTCAACGCCACCGACTACACCTTTGGTTTTGATACCGCCGTATCCGTGGCCACCGATGCTATTGACCGTCTGCACACGACCGCAGAGTCCCATAACCGTATCCTGATCGTGGAGGTCATGGGCCGCCACGTGGGGTGGATTGCGTTGCATGCGGGCATGGCCGGCGGTGCGCACTACACTGTGGTGCCCGAGGAACCCTTCGATATCGCAGAAATTACAAAGGCGATGGAGCGCCGGTTCCAAATGGGGGAAAAGTACGGCATCATCTGCGTGGCAGAAGGCGCTGTCCCGAAAGAGGGGACAATGGACTTTGAGGCCGGTGGCGTCGATCAGTTTGGTCACCAGACCTTCAATGGCATTGGCCAGGTAATTGGCGATGAAATCAAGGCGCGTACGGGGTATGACGTGCGTACGACGGTGCTGGGCCATATTCAGCGCGGTGGTACACCAACGGCCTATGACCGCGTCCTCGCCACCCGCTATGGTGTGCACGCAGCGCGCGCCATTCACGAAGGGAATTTCGGTATGTGTGTTGCCCTCCATGGCGAGGATATTGACCTTGTTCCGCTGGAGGAGGCCGTGGGAACCCTAAAGTCGGTGCCGGAATCGCGTTACCGCAATGCGCAGGCGCTCTTTGGATAGTGT
>NZ_JAKMUZ010000006.1 GCF_027570195.1 Corynebacterium yonathiae | reverse complement strand
TTTTGACCCTTAACCCATACATGTGGGCGAGCCAAACTCCGCTAAGAAAATACGGCATGAAGAAGCCCCGCCACCTGATGTCAGATGACGGGGCTTAACCTGCAGGGGCGACAGGACTCGAACCTGCAACCTACGGTTTTGGAGACCGTTGCGCTACCAATTGCGCCACGCCCCTATTCTTTTATCTCTTGATGCCAAAGCATCAAGCGTTGAAGACCTTACCAGAGCCGTAGTTTCAATCCGAAACTAGGCGGGATATTTAAAGCCCTCAGCGCGGTAATAAAAAAGCGCCCCGCGGGCGCCTTTCTTTCCCGGTAGCGATGGCGAGAATTGAACTCGCGACACAGCGATTATGAGTCGCTTGCTCTACCACTGAGCTACACCGCCATATTCACCCTGGGGAATTTCTTCCTCCAAACATGAATGGAGCCCCCTGACAGAATCGAACTGTCGACCTTTTCCTTACCATGGAAACGCTCTGCCGACTGAGCTAAGGGGGCACATCCTAGCGTTGAACACATCGCTATTTCGTTGTGCTCTCCGTTGCGGACTCCAATAATCTAACCTGCTTTAAACGTTTTATACAAATCGCCACGTCAGAGCATAAAAATACGCGTCTTTTGCAACACCCTTTTACGCCTTTCAAGTGTGCTTGAATGAAAGACATGTTGGATCACAAGGATGGCCAATCCATCGACGCCGCGAAGTTGTACTACAACTCCGGCTTTTCACAGGCTGAGGTTGCCCGCCATCTTGGCGTTTCCCGGCCGACGGTATCCAAGTTGCTCAGTCATGCCTCCGCGCGCAGCTTTGTCACCATCAGCATTAACGATCCGCGCGAACAATCCGATGAGTTGGTAAATCAATTGCGCCAGCGCTTTGCGCTTGCCGACGTCCGCGTGACCACCACCCCACCCGGCGGGTCCACCCTCGCAGACCTTGGCAGCGCTGGGGCCAGCCTGTTGGAAGAGCTCATCATCGATGGCACCAGCGTCGGCCTCTCCTGGGGCGAGACGATGTCCGCTGTCGCCTCGCACCTGCGCCGGCAGCCTCTTGAGGGCGTAGAGATTGTGCAGCTCAAAGGCGGCCACTCGCATACGCAGCGATCCACCAAAGACCTCTACACAATGCAGGCCTTTGCCCACGCCTTCAATGCCCAGGCCCACCTCTTGCCACTGCCGGTCATTTTCGACTCCACCGAGGCCAAGGAGTGGGTGGAGCGCGATAGGCATATTAGTCAGATTTTGGCAAAGGGGGCTTCGGTAAGCGTGGCCGTCTTCACCGTGGGCTCGGCTGAGCGGAAGTCTTTGGCCTTCAATCTTGGTTATCTCAGCGCGGCCGAAGAACAACAAATTGCGGACAACGCCGTAGGCGATGTGTGCTCACGCTTCTTCGATGCCCGCGGGAAGGTGGCCTGTCCGGCTGTGGACGCACGCACCGTGGGCATCAGCCTCGAGGACCTCGCCGCCCGCCCCACCCGCGTGTTGGTGGCCGGCGGCGCCCATAAGGCGCGTGCTATGTGGGTAGCACTGCGCAAGGGATTGGTCACCCATTTGGTCACGGATCAGGCCACTGCACGCAAGCTCGTAGACTGGGCCGAGTGATGCTCTTCATAGTTGTTGAACAATTGTAAATTGGTTCATTGACATGGGTTCCTGCGGGGTTAAGGTAGGTGTGTAAATCACCCCCACACCGAGGAGCGAAGCTATGTCCGCTACCGATATTTCCACCCCACACATCAACCCGCAGGGCGCGCCCATTGCGGAAACCATCTTGCTGCCCGGCGACCCACTACGCGCACAATTCATCGCCGAAAACTTCCTGGAAGATACCGTCCAGTTCAACGGCGTGCGCAATATGCTGGGGTTTACCGGCACCTATAATGGCAAACCCATTTCGGTCATGGGAACTGGCATGGGCATTCCCTCCATCGGCATCTACTCCTGGGAGCTCATCCACAACTACGGCGTAAAGAAGCTCATCCGCGTCGGCTCTATCGGCGCTATGCAAGAAGACATTGAGCTGCACGATGTCATCGTCGCCTCCTCCGCTTCCACCGACTCCAACTTCTTAAGCCAGTACAACCTGCCGGGCAGCTACGCCCCCACCGCCTCGTGGAAGCTTCTCAAAGCTTTGGTGGATCAGGCCGAAAAGCAACAGGCCCATATCCACGTAGGCAATATCTTGAGCTCGGATATCTTCTACAACTTTGACCAGTCCGTCAATAAGCGTTGGGCACACATGGGCGTGCTCGGCGTCGAGATGGAATCCGCAGCGCTTTATGCCACCGCGGCGGAGGCCGGCGTCGACGCGCTGGGGCTATTCACCGTCTCCGACAATCTGGTGCAGGATACCCACCTCTCCGCAGAAGAGCGCCAGACCGCCTTCCGCACCATGATCGAGCTCGCGCTGCCGCTAAACGCGCTCGACTAAAAGGACGCCTTCCCCGTGACTTCTTCCAATACCACCGCTTCTGCGCAACAAAAACGGCCAGGCTCCGCGGTAAACCCCAAGGTTGCCGTACCCATCCTGCTCTTTGTCTTCGTCTTCTCTCTGGTTATCGATAACGGCTTTAAGACGATGACCATGCCGATCGCCCAAGCGCTCGACATCTCCGTTAAAACCGCCTCCCTTCAAGCTTCCCTCGCTGGCGTCATCATCGGCATCGGCGCCGTGGTCTACGCTGCGCTGGCGGACTCCATCTCCATCCGCAAGCTCATGCTCACCGGTGTCATCCTCATCGCTGTGGGCTCGCTCTTAACCTTCGCCTTTTCTAGCTTCTGGCCCATGGTGTTGGCCGGCCGACTCATCCAAACCACTGGTCTTGCCGCCGCGGAGACGCTTTATGTCATTTATGTGACCAAGCACTTAAGCGAAGCCGATCAGAAGACCTATCTGGGTTTCTCCACCGCTGCTTTCCAGGCGGGCCTGCTCATCGGTGCGCTGACGTCCGGATTCATTTCCACCTATGTCTCATGGACGGCAATGTTCCTCATCCCGCTCATCCTCATCTTGACCATCCCGCCGATCATCAAGCTGGTGCCAGAAGATGAGGCCGTGGAGGGACATCTCGACGCGCTCGGCCTGTTTTTCATCGCCATCTTTGCCACCGGCCTGACGTTATTCATGCAGGAGTTCAATTGGGCGTGGTTCATCTTGGCTGTCCTCGGTGTGGTGTGCTTTGCCTACCACATCGGCCACGCCAAGCATCCCGTGGTCACCCCGGAGTTCTTCACCAACGGCCGCTACGTATGGACCATCCTCATGGTCTTCTTCGTCTACTCCACCCAGATGGGCTTCATCTTCTTGCTGCCTTTTGCCGCGCATGACCTGCACGGCATGAATATCGACAAGGCCTCCCTGCTGATGATCCCGGGCTATATCTGCGCCATCCTCATCGGCATCTTCTCCGGCAAGATCGGTGGCGTTTTATCTTCCCGTACCACTATCTACACCGCCTTCGCCTTGGTCGCCGGCGCACTGGTAGCGGCAGCACTTTTTGTCCAACTCCACGTTGCTGTTCTCATCCTGGCCATCGTGGCCTTCGCCTCTGGCTTTGCATTGATGTACGCCCCGCTGGTCAATACCGCGCTGCGTAATATCTCCGCTGTCAAGTCTGGCATCGCCATCGGCTTTTATAACCTGACCATCAATATCGCCATCCCACTGGGTATTGCGTATACCGCCAAGCTGCAGGATATTGCCAGCTATAACACCGTGCTGTGGATCCTGGCGGCCGTCGCCGCTATCGGCATTGCCCTATACGTAGTCTCTGATCTCAAGATGGCCCGTTCCGAATCCCGCCAAACCCACTAAGGAGAAAATTATGACTTCCCGTACCGACGTTGCTTCCATCATCGACCACACCCTACTCAAGCCGGAGGCCACCCCGGAGCAATTCCGCGCCCTGGTGAATGAGGCTGCGGAGCTGGGCACCTACTCCGTGTGCGTTTCCCCGTCCGCCCTGCCCATCGAGGTCCCTGAGTCCTTGCACATTGCCACCGTCGTGGGCTTTCCTTCCGGTGCGGTGAAGCCGGAGGTTAAGGCCGCTGAGGCAGCCCGCGCGGTTGCCGATGGCGCCGAAGAAGTGGACATGGTCATCAATATCCCCCTGGCCGTCGAGGGCCGCGCTGAGGACCTGCAGGCCGAAATTCAGGCCGTGCGCGATGCCATCCCAGGCAAAGTTCTCAAGGTCATCATCGAGTCCGCCGCGCTTTCCGACGACGCCATTGTCCTCGCCTGCAAGGCGGCCGCAGCCGCCCAAGCAGACTTTGTCAAGACCTCCACCGGTTTCCACCCAGCCGGCGGTGCCTCCGTGCATGCCGTAAAGCTCATGCGCGAGACCGTAGGCGATAAGTTGGGTGTGAAAGCCTCTGGCGGCATCCGTACCGCGAAGGATGCCCTGGCCATGATCGAGGCTGGCGCAACCCGCTTGGGCCTGTCTTCCTCCGCCAAGATCCTCGAGGAGCTCTAAGCCATGTCGCAGGCCTCGACCGTGGATTATGACTACGCCCGTACATGGGCCGACCACGACCCCGATCCGGAGACAGCCCGCCAGGTAAAGACCTGGATTGCAGAGGGCAATACCGCTGAGCTCGGCGCCGCCTTCGCCGGACCACTGTCTTTCGGCACTGCGGGCCTGCGCGCCGCCGTGGGCCCAGGCGAGTCCCGCATGAACCGCGCTGTGGTCATCCGCACCACCTATGGACTCGTCTCCTGGCTCAAGCAGCACGTAGAGACCCCAGTCGTAGCCATTGGCTGCGATGCCCGCCACGGCTCCGCACAATTCCAACGCGATGCCGCCCAGGTTATCTCCGCAGCTGGCGGCAAGGCCCTGGTTCTGCCCGCGCAAAACCCCACGCCACTGACCGCCTTCACGGTGCGCGAGCTCAAGGCGGATGCCGGAATCATGGTCACCGCCTCACATAATCCGCCCGCCGATAATGGCTACAAGGTCTACTTGGGCGGCCGCATTGCCACCGGCCCGGCAGAAGGAGTGCAGCTTATCTCGCCTGCCGACGCCGAAATCGCGGAAGCCATCTCCGCAGCACCTCCTGCCGATGAAATCCCACTGTCCACCGAGAACATCGAGGACGTCGATACCCGTTCCGAGTACCTCGACCGCGCCGCGCAGCTCGTGGGCGAGAATACCGATGTCACGATCGCTCTGACCGCCATGCACGGCGTCGGCGCTGCCTTGGGTAAAGAACTTCTCACCCGCTGTGGCTTCCACGTCTCGCTGGTTCCCGAACAAGCGCAACCGGATCCGGATTTCCCCACCGTCTCCTTCCCCAACCCGGAAGAGCCCGGCGCTCTCGACTTAGGGATCCGCCACGCTGAGGAGATCGGCGCCGATATCCTTATCGCTTATGACCCCGACGCTGACCGCTGCGCTGCTGCCGTGCCTATTGCTTCTGGCTCCTGGCGCCAGCTCACCGGCGATGAAACTGGCGCTCTTTTGGGCGACTACCTAGCCCGCCGCGGTGCGACCGGCAACTTCGCCAACTCACTGGTCTCCTCCCGCCTGCTCGGGCGGATCGCCGCGCACTACGGCCTTGTCCACGAGGAAACGCTCACCGGCTTCAAGTGGATCGCACGTACCCCGGATCTTGCCTTTGGTTACGAGGAAGCCATTGGTTTCTGCCCCGATCCCACCGCTGTCCGTGACAAAGACGGCATCGCTACCTCCGTAGTGCTCGCCAGCCTCGCGGCCGAGTGCAAGGCCGCAGGAACCACCCTGCTGGAGCGCTTGGAGGGCATCTACGCCACCGTCGGGGCCCTATATACCCAACCGCTGACCTTCCGCGTTGATGACCTCAGTATCATCGCCGAGGCGATGGACAAGGTCGCCTCTACCCCACCCACGGAGCTGGCCGGTTCCCCAGTGACAAAGGTAGAGAAATTCGCCCAAGGCTCCAAGTTCTTTACCGACAACGATGACCGCGTCATCGTACGCCCCTCCGGCACGGAACCGAAGCTCAAGTGCTACCTGGAGTCCCCCGATGCAGACCGCTTAGATGCCATCGCGGTGGATCTTCGCGCCTACTTCGAGATTTAACCCCCTCCCCGCTCCACGCTCTCTAACTGGTCCTTCTGAGATTGCTTAGGGCCAATGAGGGTGCGGACTAGTGGGCTTGCTGCCGCCAGGCCCACCGCCGCAGTACCAACTATCGATTCCGGTGGGTCAAAAAGAACGAGTATCGCCGGTATAAGGATGAGCGCGCCGAAAATGACACCTACGGCCGTAAAGAGCCGTACTTTTGATTCAAATATCGCGTACTCGAAAGATTCTGCTGTAACTTTCCTATCGAGGACAATATCTGCATGAGCGTCCTCCATAATCCGATCGCCTGCGCCCGGCTGAATGTCATTGTGCTGTTTGATTATCTGTGGATGCGGAGTTGGCCCCTGATGCGCCCACACAGCAATTTGGTCGTCAAGGTTAGAAAGTCTATTTACGCCAGGGAGCGCTCCTCCAACTGGTGGGAAATCGCTGCGTTTATTTTCCGGTGCGCCCGATAACTGCGAGTCCGATTGCGCAGATGCGCTTGCTGCGCTGCCTGCGCTACTCGCTGGCTTTGAAATAGGTGAATCTCGTTTACCCCGTCCAGCATCGTTCCGATCTTCTTCATATCCCATATCCTATCGCTAAACCTCATACCTTCATCTCTACAGTGACTTTCTGTGACTGATGGTATGGCTACCGAGCACGCCTGTTTGTACACAGCGCCTTAGGAAGGTGTAGTTTGCTGGTCCTGGAGGCCAAAATGAGAGGAGTTAAAGACTACAGGACCCCACCATTCATCCTTAACAGTTTTGCTAAAGATTGCAGTTGGTATTTCATCATTGCTCTGCCTCGGTTATTTCATTGGCGGTTTGAATGCGGCATACATTGCCAAGGCCCTGGCGGGATCGGATTCCACCTCATTGCCGGATATTTCTCGTAGGTTAGGAAATGGATTTTTCTACTTCACGATCGCTGGGATATTCCTAGCTGTATTCCTCGTTGGTGCCTATGCGGTGTTCCACAGGGCTCAAAGGTCTAAACGACAGGATGTGTTGGTGAAGTTGTACGGTTAGCCGGTCTGGCGTGCTGATATTAGGAGTATTTCACTTATTCGGAGGGATATTCCAGCTTCGACCATGAAATACCGCCAAAGGCATGCCGGTGTGCTAGGCACCTAGGTTCACGATGAGGGGATGAGTAAAAATCATCCTCGATGCCCCGTCTGCGCCGGGGCATGCACCAAACACGGAAAAACGAGTGCTGGGCACCAACGATGGCGATGCCGCACCTGCAAAGCCACCTTCACCCGCATGAATAACGATGCCGCGCAAGCCAAATGGTTCCGCCATTTCATTTCCTGGCTCACCTCCAGCAACAGCCTGGCAGCAACCGCTAAAACCTGCGATGTTTCACCACGAACTTTGCAACGACGCTTCACACCGTTCTGGCTTATCCAACCACCCCGAAGCGTTGATAAGCAGCGAATCTACGACCAAATCTTCATCGACGGCACCTACTTCAACACCAAATGCCTTGTTGTGGCTGCCGACTCCAACCATGTCATCAATTGGTTCTGGTGCACGAAAGAATCCTCCTGGTCCTACATGCGCCTACTCGACCCGCTAGCCCCACCACAATTGGTCACCTGCGATGGCGACGCCGGAGGGCTTAAAGCACTACACCAACTGTGGCCTAATACCCCGGTTCAACGCTGCATTGTCCACGTCAAACGCAATATCCAACGCGCCACCGGCCTTTATCCCACCTCGCCGATGGGTAAAGCATTACAACGACTTTCCTTTGAACTACTCGCCGTTGACAACCTGGATAAAGCAGCCGAATGGACCGTAAAACTACAACAGTTCGGCACCGTATTTAACACCCAGCTCAAAGCCAGAACCTACGTCAAAGACGTCCCCTTCGACCAGATTCCAAAATCCAAACGCCGCAATAAAAAATGGTGGTACACCCACTACACCCACCGCGGAATCTACCTGCAGCTAAAGAAAATGAGCCAACAAGGCCACCTCTTTGCCTACCTCACCAAAGCTAAACAAAACCAACGGTTAGAACGCACGACCAACAAGCTAGAAGGCGCAGTGAACTCTCAAATAAAGAAAATCATGCACACCCACCGAGGACTGCGCGACGAACAACAACGCATCGCCTGCGACTGGTGGCTATACCTCCACACACAACTGCCTGACGACCCTGTAGAGATCGCCAGGCAGCAAAACTGGGGCCAGGACGCACTCGCCAAAGCACAAACCCTAGCCAACCAGGAAAAACAAGCCACCAGCGGCCACGAAGACGGCCAACCAGCAACCTACGACAATGCCATCGACACTGCCTACAACCACTCTATGGGAATACGCAAAGGCCACATACGCTAAACCCCCACCAACACAAAATGTCGTTTAGCCCGACACGCCACAAAACAACACAATCTGTCGTTTAGGCCGGCTCAAAGCTCCCGCAGACAGGAGTCCTGCCGGTAGCACCCGTCTCAAGACTGCAGGTACGACGAAACCCCGCAAGCATCTGCTTGCGGGGTTCATTCTGTGCCAGGTAGAAGATTCGAACTTCTGAAGGCAATGCCGGCGGATTTACAGTCCGCTCCCTTTGGCCGCTCGGGCAACCTGGCATGCACTGTGTGGTGCGAGTAAGTACTTTACTACGAACCACCCACCTACCTACAAATCGCCAGCACATAAGGGGAAAAGGGCGATAGAGGAGGGCGTCGCCAAGCAGCTAGCCCACGCGGCGCACAGTGTAATCCGCCAATTGGCGCAGGGCCTGGCTAGCCGAGTTCTCCGGTAGCACGGCGAGCTGCTCCTCTACCGTGCGCAAGTAGGCATTGATGTCCTCCAGCGCCTTCTCGCGGCCGCTGGACTGATGCAGGAGCTCGATGGCGCGCTCCACCTCGGCGTCGGAATGCAGCGGGCCAGTAAGCAGCTCGCGCAGCTTATCGCCCACCTCGCCCTCTTCTTCCAAGGCATAGAGAACCGGCAAGGTAAATACGCCCTCACGCAGGTCCGTGCCCGGGGTCTTGCCGGATTCCTTAGGGTCGGAGAAGATGTCGATGACATCGTCCACAATCTGGAAAATCATGCCGATGGCTCCACCGATGCGGTGCAGGGCTGCGGCATGCTCGGCCGAGGCGCCGGAGTGATAGGCGCCCAAGTAGCCTGCAGAGGCGATGAGCACGGCCGTCTTTTCGCGGATAACCGCCGTGTAGTGCTCCACGGCATTGGCCTCGCCCGCGCCGATAGTCTCGCGCATCTGGCCGGTAACCAGCTCCTCAAAGGTATCGGCAAAGTGCCCCACGGTGTGGGTATCCAGCTCACTCATCAGGCGGGAGGCATGCGCCAAGAGCGCATCCCCAGCGAGAATGGCCACGGAATTATTCCACCGGGAATTCGCGGATTCCACGCCCCTACGGCGGTCCGCCTCATCCATGACATCGTCATGATAAAGGGTGGCCACGTGCACCATCTCCACGACGGTGGCGGCCTTAACAACCTCTTCGCAGCCCGGACGCGGACCATACTCGGAGGCCAATAGCGCCATCATAGGACGAAAGCGCTTGCCACCGGCCTTAGACAGGTGGCTGACCTTATCCTTTAAGAAGTCCTGGCCGCGGTCGATTTCACTGCGCAGCTTGTCTTCTACTGCTTCCATGCCCGCACCAATGCGCTCGTTGAGCTGCGGATCACCAAGATCCACGTGCGTGGCATGCGATTGACCGTGAGTCATTAAATAGTGTTCCTTGCAACTAAAAGCCAGAGATAATCGATTACCTACCGTAGTCCAATCCGCGCCCCTAAACACACTCGAGGGGTCGAACTCATGCAATGATAGTCCTCATGTCGGAGCAGATCGATTCCCAAACCTATGTCGAGGTCGCCATCATTGGCGCTGGACCTGCCGGAGCCGCCGCTGCGATTCATGCCGCACGCGCGGGCTTTGACACCCTCCTTATTGATTCCGCGACGTTTCCCCGCGATAAAACCTGCGGCGATGGGCTCACCCCGCGCGCGATGCATCAGCTCGACGAGCTGGGGCTTGCGGTCAACGCCTCCTACCGCAACCGCGGCCTGAAGCTGCACGGATATGGTGGCGATATTACCGCGCCGTGGCCGGAGACCTACCCTTCCCAGGTTGGTACGGCCCTGCCGCGTTATCGCTTTGATGCCCTGCTTGTCGATGCCGCCGTACACGCCGGCGCCGCCCTCCTTAACGGCACTCCCGCCACCGATCCAGTACTGGAGGGCAATCGCGTGACCTCCTTCCGCGTTGGCGAGGCTACCGTGCACGCCAAGTGGGTCATTGTGGCCGATGGCGTGCGCTCCACCTTTGGCAAGAAACTTGGCCGCACGTGGCACCGCGAGGAAGTCTATGGAATCGCCGCACGCTCTTATGCTTCCTCCACGCATGCCGATGAGCCCTGGATGCACTCCCACGTAGAGCTCAAGGACGAAGATGGCGGAGTACAGCCCGGCTACGGCTGGATCTTCCCGCTCGGCCTAGAGCTTGACCAAGTCAACATCGGCCTTGGTGCGCTCTCGACCGCGCAGCGCCCTGCCAAGATCAACACCAAGAAGCTGCTCGAGTTCTACGCCGCCCAGCAGCGCCCCGAGTGGGGCCTAGGAGAGATTGAACACGTCACCTCTGCTCTACTGCCCATGGGTGGCGCGGTGTCCAACGTGGCCGGCGCCAATTGGATGATCATCGGCGATGCCGCCGCCTGCATCAATCCTCTCAACGGCGAGGGCATCGACTATGGCTTAGAGACGGCCGCACTGGCCGTGGATCTGCTGGGACCGAAGGATTTCACCCTGGCTTGGCCGGCCGTTCTGCGCGAACACTACGGCGAATCATTCCTCTTGGCTCGCACGGCCGCGCGCCTTTTGACCTACCCGCAATTCCTACCGCTGGCCGGTCCGCTGGCTCTGCGCGGACCCGTCGGCCGCCTGCTCATGCCGGCCGCCGCACGCCTGATGGGAAACCTCATTACTGACGATGACCGCGACCTCATCGCGCGCACTTGGCGCGCTGCCGGCCGCACCGTATCGTCTATCCGCCGTGATACTCCCCTCTGGGATTCCACTGCGGCATAGTCTCCCCGCCTCAGTCCTCTAGGTGTGGGCCCAGGCCCGCACCTAGGCGGGCTTTACCGCCGAGTGCAGTGCCACGATGCCAAAGGTGAGGTTCTGCCAACCAGCCTCGGCCCAGCCGTTGCGATTGATAACCGCTGCGAGTTCCTCCTGGCCTGGCCACGCACGGATGGATTCCGCGAGGTAGATATAAGCGTCCGGATTAGAAGAGACCACGCGCGCTACCGGCGGGAGCAGGCGCATTAAGTATTCCTTGTACACGGTGCCAAAAATCGGCACCACCGGGGTGGAAAATTCCGCCACCGCCAGACGCCCGCCCGGCTTAGTAACGCGCGCCATTTCACGCAGGCCGAGCTCAAAGTCGTGGATATTGCGCAGTCCATAAGAAATGGTCACCGCATCAAAAGTATTATCCGCAAACGGCAGCTTCATGCCATCGCCGGCTACCTTGGGTACATCACGCTCACGGCCAGCGGCCAGCATGCCACGGGAGAAATCGCACGCCACACACCACGCACCGGACTTGGACAGTTCCACGGTGGATACGGCGGTACCGGCTGCAAGGTCGAGGACCTTCTCACCTGGTTTGAGGCTTAGTCGCTCGCGGGTGCGCTTGCGCCAGTGCGCGTCCTGCCCAAAGGACAAGACAGTGTTGGTGAGGTCGTATTTCTCGCCCACGGCGTCAAACATGCGCGCCACATCGAAGGGCTTTTTATCCAGATCTGCCTTAGACACAAATGATCAGTCTAGGCCACGCGGGCGCCAAGGGCACGAGCCGCCCACCGCGGCAGCTCCGGGCGCTGGCCCAGAATCGTCAGAGGCACCCGGCGGGTATCCTCCAGCACCTCTTCGTAATAGCCCACGAGCTGCTCGCACAGCGCCTTCCATGTCTTGGAAGAAATGGACTCGCGGGCATTATCGCGTATCTCCTGATGGATCTCTGGGTTAAGCAGCGCATCTACCGCATTGGGAAGGTCGTCCACGAAGGTCTTTACGTCCAGCAAAAGCCCGTTATAGCCCTCCTCAATGAGGTCCACCGGACCACCGGCACGCGGCCCAATGGTCGGCACGCCGGAGGCCTGTGCCTCTTGAATGGACTGGCAGAAGGTCTCAAACTCACCAGCGTGGACAAAAACGTCCAGAGAGGCATAGGCCGCTGCTAGTTCTTCACCGGACAGAGCGCCAGTAAACACGGCCCCTGGAAGCTGGGCTTCCAATAGCGGCCGCTCGGGCCCATCGCCCACGATGACCAGCTGGATATCCTCGCGGCCGTTGAGCGCCGATAACCGGTGCACGCCCTTTTCCGCGGCCAAACGGCCGACGAAGCCGACGATATTCTTCGTTCCACTCGGCTCCCAGCTGCGACGCAACTCAGCAGAGCGCTTGGACGGGTGGAAGAGCTCCGCATCCACGCCACGACCCCAGTGCCGGACGTTTTTAATGTGGTGCTTTTCCAAGTCCCGGATGGTCAGCGAGGACGGCGCCAGCGTCATCTGGCAGGAGTTATGAATCGTGCGCAGCCATTCCCATACGCCATAGGCCAGCGCGGAAGCATGGTATTTGGTGGCAAACCCGGCAACGTCAGTCTGATACAGCGCCACGGCTGGCACGCGTTGCTGACGAGCGGAGAAAGCACCGGCCGCGCCGAGCACGAAGGGGCTGGCTAGGTGGATGATATCCGGCTTAAAATCACGCAGCGCCTCATCCACCGCCGTGGTAGGAACTCCCACGGGAAGCGAATCCACCAGCGGCACGCGCACGGTAGGCACGCGGTAGATAGGGAATCCGAGGTAGTCCGGAATCTCCTCTTGGCCTTCGCGAGCGCCCGGCGCGATGACAATGGCCTCCTGTCCAGTCTCGTGCAGATGCTCCAAAACACGCAGCACTGAGTTGGTCACACCATTGACATTGGGAAGGAAAGATTCAGCCACAATCGCTACACGCATGCCACCATCATGACCCATTTTCTTAAGTTAATGGTGAAGCTAGCGGAAAATCTTGGTTAATTATTTCTCCGCACGGCGAGTAAAGAAGCTAATCAGCTTCCACAAAACAGCCGCAATGAGTGTCGCCACCACCCCTACTGAAGCCGCTGGAATAATAGCCAGCGTCCACTTACGGCCTTCTACCTTGACCAAATCTGGGTCATCTTGGGCGTATTGCACCCACACCTGCTGCCCTTCACCCAGGCCACTGGGATAAAGCAGCCCGTGCTTCGGGGCGTGGTAAATCCCCTCACTATCTTGGAAATCCACCGTGGTGCGCAGCATTCCCACATCCTTGACCGTAGCCAAAGCACGCGCGGGGTGGGCGGCGATGGCGTGATCATTTATCGCCGGTCCGATGACCATGCCCACCACTCCCACCAACGCGGCCAGATACAGTGCCAGCGTCAGCTGATGCAGGCGGCGACGATAGACCGCGGGTGTATAGCGCGGCACCACGGCTGCGTGCGGTTTATGCTGCGGCGGGGCCACTTACTGGCCTACCTTTGCGGTCAGCTTCTCATTGAGTGCCCGGCGCGTGGAACGGGTGGTCTTTGCCTCGACAACAGTAATACCGGTGGAGTATTCCTTGAGCTCCGCCAGCGTATCCAGCAGCTCCTGCGGGGTGGTGACCTCGCGGTAGTCTGCCTCATAGGCTTCTGCCAGCTTGCCGACGTCCACCCCATGCGGCGTCCCAAACGCCGGCTCAAAGGACTCGCGCAGCGCATCGGCTCCCTGCTCGAGAGTCTCAAAGATGCCGCCACCATTGTCATTGGCTACGACGATGGTGAGGTTTTCCGGCCGCGGTTGGTCTTCCGGAATGAGCAGGCTATTGGCGTCATGCAAGAAGGTGACATCGCCCATCAGCGCCATAACGCGTGGGGCGCGCCAATTGGTGGGATCCAGCGATTGCGTGGCCAAGGAAATTCCGATGGCCTGGGCGATGGTTCCATCAATACCGGCCGCCCCGCGGGGAGAGTACGTATCGACGCCGTCGAAAGGCAGGCCCACTAATGCAGCATCGCGCACCGGGTTCGAGGCGCCGAGGACCAGGGTGTCGTTAACGGAGAGCGTATCGCCCACCGCGGCGGCAACGTGTAGCCCAGTAAATCCCAGTTCCTCCTCCTCGAGCGTCTCGCGCACGGCTTGTCCCGCCATGTCGGTAGCACCCTCACAGATCTTCATCCACTCGCGGCTCGGCTCGCCGGTGACCTTGACGGTGGTGCCAAGGCGGGCGTCCTCACCACGCTGGTTGGTGAAGTCCTTGGTGCGCGAGAGCACCACCAATTCAATATCGGGGTCATTCATCAGCGCTAACACGCCGCGATGCAGTGTCGGGTGCCCGACGACGATAACCTGCTCAACCTTGGTATTGACCACATAATCATTCGCGGAGACCTGTGCTTTGCGGAAGATATGCGCCGCCGCCGGATGCACCGGATAGTACGGGCCCGGCGCGCTTGGCTCCGCGATGGTCGGCACGTCTTGGAGGCCTTCCACTTCCCAGGCCTCATCCCCCGCAATGACCAGTGTGTTCTTGCTCAAGTCCACGGCTACCTCGCCGTGATCTACAAAGGTCGGCGCAGGCTCGCGCACGCCATCGCCGGAGGTACGGGCGGGCAAGGCGGCGTCGACAAGCGGGGCATCAAAGGCCACATTAATGTGTACTTGCAGGTCTGTGCGGAAGCGCTGGGACATCGCCTCCAGATCATTTGCGCTGGTGACCTGGGTGGTATCCGCATAGACGCCGAAGATGCCCTGTTGCTCGATGGTTTGGGAAGCACCTGTGCCTACCAGACGCTCTGGCCGATCGGCGCTAATGATGGCCAGCGGCGTATGGGAATAGTGCGCCTCCACCACGGCCGGCAGGGTATTAGCCACCGCAGTTCCCGAGGTCATCACCACACCTACGTGGCGGCGCTGCACCCGCGCCATGCCTAGAGCGGTAAACGCTCCCCCGCGCTCATCCAGGCGGGTGTGTACGCGGATATCATCACGCGCCAAGAGTGCCAGTGACAGCGGCGCGTTGCGCGAACCAGGGCACAGGACGACATCGGTGAGGTGCCGCGCTAACTGGGCGGCTACCTTCTCAGCCAACTGCATCGATTCATTCATGCCGCCCGATTTTACCTGCCCGCGCGCCATTTCCCTTACCGGGGCAGGTGCTTGGCGCTTAGTTCTGAGCGCCCTGCTGCCCGGCCGGCTGCTCGCCGCCGCCCAAGAGATCATTGAGGAGACCCTCTACATCCACTTCGCCGCCATTATCCAGCTGGTCTTGCACCTCTGGCGGAAGTTCGGTCGGAATTTCGGAGGGCAGCTCCTTTTGGAAATCCGGCAGCTTTGGCAGTTTATTGGAATTCTCATCCTGTGCGTCTGGCGCATCAGTCTGGGTCACGGTGGTGGGAACTTCCGTGGTCAGCGTCTCCGTTACCGGCTGTGGCTCCGGTTTATCCGCCTCGTCCGCGGCATTGCGCCACAGGAAAAACAGCACGGCTGCGGCAAGCACTGCTAGCACCGCGATAGCCGCAAAGACGCCGGCCATAGCGCCGCCGCCACCACGCTTCTTCTTGCGCTTTTCCGGCTGGTCCGGGTCATAGTCCGAGGGCACCGGCCCGTACTCGGGCTGCTGCGCGTACTGCTGATCATATGCCTGCCCGGCCGGCTGTTGATAGCTCTGGCCATAGCCCTGCTGATAGCCAGCTGCGGCATCGAATTGACGAGTCTCATTCTGTGGCTGCTGCTGACCTGGAAAATACTGCTTGGGGTGCTCGCGGCGCGCTTGGCCACCGCTGGACCCGGCAGCGTTATCGGGCACGCGCCCTATCTGGCGCGTAGCGTCATCCGCCGGACTGGACCAGCTGCGGGTTTCGTTATTATCGCCATGGTTTCCGCCATGAGGACCTTTAGTAGTCATACCCTCTACCTCTACCCCATTTTGCTGTGAGATCCCAGAGGACTCTCCCACAGCTAACGGGCAGCTATGGCTCGCTACTTAGTGCGCTTGGCGCGCATTCAAGGCGCGTCCGGTGGCGGTATCCTCCGTGGCCACCTGCGCCGGAGTGGCATCCGCGATGATGCGACCACCATCTTCACCGGCACCTGGGCCCATCTCAATGATGCGGTCCGCATTCGCCATCACCGAAAGATCATGCTCGACGACGATCACCGTATGCCCCGCATCCGCCAACTTGTGCAGCTCAGCATTGAGCAGGTCGATATCGGCCGGGTGCAGGCCCGTGGTGGGCTCGTCGAGGAGGTAGACCGTGTGGCCGCGGCGAGAGTTGCGCGAGCGCTGCAGCTCCGTGGCCAGCTTGATGCGCTGGGCTTCGCCGCCGGACAGCTCCGGTGCGCCCTGGCCCAAGCGAAGGTAGCCCAAACCAACGGCCTGCAGGGTGGCAATGGCGCGGTAAATCTTGTCCTCTTCGGCGAAGACCTCGGCTGCTTCGTCGACGGTGAGCTCCAAAATATCCGCGATGGTGCGGCCCTGCCAGCTCACCTCAAGAGTCTCGTCGTTGAAACGGGCGCCGCCACACTCCGGGCAGGTGGTGTACGAGCCTGGCAAAAAGACCAGCTCCACTTCGATCTTGCCCGCGCCGCCACAGGTGGGACACTGGCCTTGCTTTACGTTGTAAGAAAAACGCGAGACCGTCCACTTGCGCTGCTTGGCCTCGTCGGTGGAGGCGAAGAGCTTGCGGACGTTATCGAAAAGCCCCGTGTAGGTAGCCAGCGTGGAACGCGGGGTGCGGCCGATGGGCTTTTGGGTAATCTGCACGACGCGCTTGACTCGGTCAAAGCCTTCCGTGCTCTCTACGGACCAGCCCTTTTCCTCGCTCTCTTCTTCATCGGAAACGGCTGTAGCGGATTGGCGCAGTAGACCGGCAAGCACCGTACTGACCAGGGTGGATTTGCCGGAACCGGAAACACCAGCGACTACCGTGAATTGGCCCAACCCAAAGTCCACATCCAGATTGTCGATGCTGCGGGCTTTAATGCCGCGGAGAGTGAGGTGAGAGGAGGGGGTTCGGGGGTCGTCGGCAAGCGCGAGCGTGCGCTTAGCCAAAGCGCGGGCGGTGGGGGTATCCGCGTCGTAGTCGGTAACCGGGCCCGAATAGACGACGCTGCCGCCGCGCTCGCCGGCCAGCGGGCCGACGTCAACGAGCCAGTCCGCCTGCGCGACCAGATCCATGTCATGCTCTACCAAGAGCACGGAATTGCCGGCCGCGATGAAACGGCGGCACATTTCCATCACGGCATCGCGCTCATCTGGGTGCAGGCCGGCCGAGGGCTCGTCGAGCACATAGGCCACGCCGAAGAGACCGGAGCGCAGCTGCGCCGCCAGCCGGATACGCTGCATCTCGCCGCCAGATAGGCTCTGCGTTGGCCGATCCAGGCTTAGATGCGCCAGGCCAAGTTCGAGCGCCGAGGTCAATGCAGGAAGAATCTGTTTGAGCAATAAATCCTCGGCCGAATTCTCCTCCGGATTCTGCTTGCTGAGCACTGCGTGGACCCTATCGAGCGGCAACGCGCCCAGCTCATCAATGGGCATACCCGCATAGGTCACTTTCAGTGCGGCCGGGTTGAGACGGCGGCCGCCGCAGGTTTCGCACTCGCGCGATTCCATATAGGAAAGGGTGCGCTTGCGCAGGGTATCTGATTGGGTCTCTGCCAGCGTCTTCTTCAGGTAGCTAGCCACCGAACGCCACGTGCCCTCATAGTTGCGCTGAATCTGATCTTTTCCGCGTAGAGGTTTTACCGTGACGACGGGGCGCTCCTCGGTAAAAAGAATCCAGTCGCGGTCTTTCTGTGGCAGCTCTTGCCAGGGCGAATCGAGGTCATAGCCTAGGTTCATCAGGATGTCGTGGAAGTTCTTGCCGGCCCAAGCGCCAGGCCAGGCTTGGATGGCGCCTTCCTCGATGGAAAGGGTGGGATCCGGGACCATCGAGTCCTCGGTCGGCTCATGCACCACACCCGTGCCGTGGCACTGCGGACACATTCCCTCCGGGGTATTCGGGGAGAAAGAATCCGAGTACAAGCCCTCTGGATTATCCCCGGCGCGCGAATAGAGCAGGCGCACGCTATTCGAGAGCGCGGAGACCGTACCTACCGTGGAGCGCGCACCCCCGCCGGAAGTTGATTGTTGCAGCGCGACCGTCGGCGGCAGGCCCTCTACCTGGCTGACCTGCGGATCGACGGCCGAGCTAATGAGGCGGCGTGCGAAGGGTGCTACCGATTCAAGGTAGCGACGCTGGCCTTCGCCGTGAATCGTGCCGAAGGCAAGCGAAGACTTGCCAGAGCCGGATACTCCAGTAACTGCGACGAGTTTGCCGCGGGGCATATCGACGTCGACATTGCGCAAGTTGTGCAGGTGAGCATCGCGGACCTTGATAGTAGACATGTCCTCCAGCGTACGCACAGGTGACGAGCTGGGCAGTTTGAAATCTGACGGCAGTCTCTTTTGGCGGTTCGCCGGTTCTCTTTTCTCGTTTCACCGGTTTTCAACAATTTCGTCCATACAGATGGCGAAAACCGTCGACGGTTTAGGTGTTTTAGATGGACGAAATCGTTGAAATCAGAAAGGTGGAACCTTCTCGGAAGATTTCCAGTCCAATGAGTCATGTGGACGAGAAATGAATTACTAGATTTAGGCCTTACTGACTATCAAATCCGCAGCAGGATAAGTAAAGGGACGCTGTTACGCTTGCGGCGCAATTGTTATATCGCGGCGGAGGCGAGTGCTAGGGACAAGGTAGCCGCAATGGCGCAGCTTTATCCGGAGGCGGTGTTTTCGGGGACGGCGGCGCTCGCGGCCTATGGCTTATGCGAGGTGCGGCTGCCAGCGGTGATCCGGGTGGATAATAGCTGCCGGATCCAGGCAGATGATCTGGTGTATACGGTGAGGTCGCGGCCGGTGCCGGCGAATCGGATAAAGGGTGTAAAGATGGCGTTGCCGGCACAGGCGGTAGCAGATGCATTGAGCTTTGAACGCTGCAGCGAGGGGGTGCTCAAGGAAACACTGGCGCAGGCGTATCGCGGGCTCAACGGAAGGGGGAGGTTCGCAGCCGATTTAGAGCGAGTGAGCAGCAAGAAAAGGCACGCGGTGCGCGAGTTAGCGGAGCGGGCGCCGGTGGGGACGGCGTCGAAGTGGGAGCAGCGAATGTATCACGAGATGCGGCGGGTGGGTCTCAAGCCGGTGCCAAATTTTCGATTAGGACCATATACCTGGGATCTGAGCTTCGAAGCGGGAACGACGGTGGCGGACTTGGACTCGCTTTATTATCACGCGCCGGAAGATAATCACCGGGAATTTCTCATCAGGACGTGGAAGACCAATCATGCGGTGCAGCACGGATGGGCACCGCTGAAGTTTACGGATGAATGCACCGACTACCACCTCAAGCTGGTGGTGGAGACGGTGCAAGAAACGGTGGCGCATCGGCGCAGCGTGCGCGGACTAAAAAGTAGGCCGCATAAGGTGCGGCGGGCGCTGGCGACTCCGGCGTGGCGATTCCACCAAAGCTTGCTCTAGCGCCTAGTCAGACAGGTGCGGCCAGCAGGCACGAAGGCGGTCGAACCACCAATCGCGGCGGTCGGCGGGGGCGGCGAGCGCAGCGAGGCGGTCTGGGTCGGGGGCGAGGATATCGGCGGGAAGGTGGCCATCGACAAGCGGGCGCGGGGCGGTGACGTCTTCTTCAAAAAGCGAGCCGGTGGCAAGTCCAGCGGCGGCCGGGGTGACGTCGATGTCTTCGTCATCGTAGATGTGTGGGAGGGCGGCAACGGCCGCCAGTCCCATATTGATACCGATGGAGGTGTCGAGCGCAGAAGCCACCGTGATGTCCATATGACGCTGACGCAGGTGCTGGGCTACCTCGAGGACGCGGCGCACGCCACCGAGTGGGGCGGGCTTGACCACGGCGACGTCTGCGGCCTGCAGCTCGGCGACGCGATAGGGGTCGGCGACCTTACGAATGGACTCATCGGCGGCCACGCGTACGAAGAGACCCGCGCGCATGAGACGGCCGCGCACCTGGGCAAGCTCCTCAGTGGTGGCGCAGGGCTGTTCCATATAGTCCAATGGCATCATCATCTGCGCGGCCTCGACCGCCTCATCGACGCTCCAGCCGCCGTTGGCGTCCACGCGCAGGATAGGGATTTCGCCGCGTCGGGTGACGGCATCGCGGACGGCGCGGACGCGAGCGGCGTCGTCGGCAAGCGTGTGGCCCTTTTCTGCCACCTTAATTTTGAAGGTGCGGCAGCCCGGGTAGCGCTCCACTACGGCCGGGACCTCGCTGGCGGGCACCGCCGGAATGGTGGCGTTGACCTCGACGGAATCGCGCACCGGCTCCGGGAAGCCCTCGTAGGCGGCCTCGAGCCCCGCGCGCAGCCAGGCGGCGGACTCAACCGGGCCGTACTCCAGGAAGGGAGCGAACTCGCCCCAGCCGGCCGGGCCATCGATGAGCAGGGCCTCTCTGGTGGTGATGCCGCGGAAACGCACGGCAAGCGGGAGGGAGACTACGTGGGCGCGGTCGAGGACGTCATCGATATGCATGGCTTTCATGGTAGCGCTCTCAGACCATTGACCCTTCCCCCACTCTGCGCTACTTTGGGAACCTATACCAATAAAGGAGGAATGATGCTGCTAGCTGAGGCATTGGCGGAACGTGCCCAGGCGCAGGAGCGCCTTAATAGCCTGCACGAGCGGCTGCTCGCCGTGGTTCGCGTGCAGGAGGGCGATACCCCGGAGGAGGATCCGCAGGAGCTGCTGCGCGAGCTCGATGGTGTGACTGGGCGCATCGATGAGCTGGTTCAGGCCATTAATGCGACGAATATCGCCACCGCCTTTGATGAAAAGATGAACCTGATGGAAGCCCTCGCGCTGCGTGACGGCCTTTTGCGCAAGCGCCGCATCTACCACGACTTGGCGCAGCGTGCGGGCACGCGCTCGGATCGTTATTCCCGCAACGAGATTAAGTTTGTCTCCACCATTCCAGTGGCGGATATGCGCAAGCGGGTCGACGATCTATCTAAGCAGTACCGCGAGCTCGATACCCGCATCCAGCAGCTGAACTGGAATACCGAACTGAAAAACGGATAGTCATTTCGCGCGCCGCATAAAGCGCGCGTTGGTAGCCCACACGCCTGCAGCGAGCAGGCCCCCACCCTGGAGGGGAAAGTCTAGGGAATGCAGGCCCCCTTTAGCGCTTTTAAGGGGCGGGGGAGTTCGAGTCTCCCCACAGCATGGAGTACCGCGCTGGTATGGCGTACACGGGTACATTGCGAGGCAAAGCCCTCGTAGTATCGCGCATTGATTATTACCGGCCTGCTGGGTAGCGCGTGTGGGTGAGGGTTGGGAATGGGGACTATTCTTCTTTTGCCACTAAGCTGGCTTTTATGAGCGAGCAGAAAAAATACAGCACCGATAATCCGTTCCGGCCGGAACTATGGCATTCCGTAGAGGGCTTTGAGGACCTCACGGATATCACCTATCACCGGCTCAACGGTGAGGGCCGCAAGAACGGCATCGTGCGCATCGCCTTCGACCGCCCGGAGGTGCGCAATGCGTTTCGCCCGCATACCGTAGACGAACTCTACCGCGCCCTTGACCACGCCCGCCGCACACCGGATGTGGGCACGATTTTGCTCACCGGCAATGGCCCGTCCGAAAAGGATGGCGGCTGGGCGTTTTGTTCCGGCGGCGACCAGCGCATTCGTGGTCGCTCCGGGTACCGCTACGCCACCGAGCACGCCCACGATGATGCCACCGCGGATGAGTCCACCGTGGACACCGCGCGCGAAAAGGTGGAGGGCGGCCGTTTGCATATCCTCGAGGTCCAGCGCCTTATCCGCACCATGCCCAAGGTGGTTATCGCCGTGGTCAATGGTTGGGCGGCCGGTGGCGGCCACTCACTGCACGTGGTCTGCGATATGACGCTCGCCTCCCGCCAGGAGGCGCGCTTCAAGCAGACGGACGCGGACGTGGGTTCTTTCGACGCCGGTTATGGTTCGGCGTACCTAGCCAAAATGGTGGGGCAAAAATTCGCCCGCGAGATTTTCTTCCTGGGCCGCACCTACGATGCGCAGCGCATGTACGAGATGGGTGCGGTCAATGAGGTCGCGGACCACGGCGAGCTTGAGGACGCCGCCATCCGCATGGGCCAGGAGATTAATATGAAATCCCCCACGGCTCAGCGCATGCTGAAGTTTGCCTTCAACCTCACCGATGATGGGCTTATGGGCCAGCAGGTCTTTGCCGGCGAGGCCACCCGCTTGGCTTATATGACCGACGAGGCCGTCGAGGGCAAGGAGTCCTTCCTGGAAAAGCGCGAGCCTAATTGGGATAGCTTCCCGTACTACTACTAATGCTTATCGCTTTTTGTATCGGCATAGCTGTCGTTGCCACGGGTGCGCTCGTCGCCGGACGCATCGTGTTGCTGCGCGGCATACGCAAGGCGGAAAAGAACGACGATCGGCCTTTTGACAGCTAGACTCTACGGCCGTGACTATCCTCTCCCCGCTTCCGGTTGACCCCCACTCCCCAGCCGCAATCCTCCCGGATTTGGAGGCCGCGATTGCAGGGCAGGCCTGCTTTTTGCCGCTCCCGCTTGCCGACGCCACCCGTGCCACCCTCCTGCGCAATACCCAACGTGCCGGCGAGCCCATCGACCCCAACATCGCGCTGGTAATGTCCACCTCTGGCTCCACCGGCACGCCGAAGGGCGCGCAGCTTACCCCAGCAAACCTCGTGGCCAGCGCGGATGCCACCCACCAAGTACTCGGTGGCACCGGCCAGTGGTTGCTCGCTATGCCGGCCCATCACATCGCCGGGATCCAGGTATTGGTGCGCTCGCTGGTGGCGGGAGTCGATCCGCTGTGCATGGATCTCAGCGAGGGTTTCGATATCCCCACCTTCGCCCGCGCGGCCGGGGAGCTCAACCGCACCGGGGACCGCACCTATACCGCGCTCACCCCGCTGCAGCTGGCCAAGGCCATGGATTCGCTCGAAGGCATCGACGCCCTGCGCGCTTTCGATGCCATCCTGGTCGGCGGCGCAGCCATCAACCCGCGCCTGCGCGCGGCCGCCGAGGAGATGGGCATTGCGGTGGTGGCAACGTATGGTTCCTCAGAAACCGCGGGCGGCTGCGTCTACGATGGCCGGCCGATTCCCGGCGCGCAGGTCCGGGTCCGCGACGGCCGCATTTTATTGGGTGGGCCGACCATCGCCCACGGCTACCGCAATGCGCCCGAGCACGAAGCATTCCGCGAGCCTGGCTGGTTCGCTACTTCCGACGGCGGCTTTATCGATGCCGGCACCCTCACCGTCACCGGCCGGCTGGATAATGTCATCGATTCTGGCGGCCTGAAGCTGCACCCTGAGGCGCTAGAAACCGAAATCCTCAAGGTCAAGGGAGTCGACCATGTCTGCGTGGTCGGTGTGCCACACCCACGCCTCGGCCAGGCCATCATGGCGGCCTACACCGGCGGGGCCGAAATCGGCGATATCCTCGAAGCTCTCGAAGATGCAGAGCTTCCCCGCTGGCAGATCCCCAAAGACATCAAGCGCCTCGCTGAATTCCCTACGGCCGGGCCAGGCAAAATTGACCGCCGCGCCGTAGCCCGCATCTTCGGGGCTTAGCCGCCCTCCACATCGCGCACCGCGATATCGCGCGCGGCGGATTCGCCGAGGGAGAAACTGCCCCCTCCGTCCACGCTGACTTCCAGCAGGCCGGCCACCGGCGGGGCGACAACAGTTAGGACCACACCCGGCCGAACCCCGTGTTTATCCAGGTAGCGCAGGAATTCGCCGTCGGCATCATTGACCTGTTCCATGGTGACGGGGGAATTGGGTGGGACGTCGGCAAGCGTAATGCGTGAGAGCGGCTCTGCCGTACCATCGGCCGTCGGGATGGGATCGCCGTGAGGATCGCGCGCGGGGGCGCCGAGGAAAGCATCGATGCGCTCGACAAACCTATCGGAGGTCGCATGCTCTAGCATTTCCGCTTCCTCGTGCACCTCGTCCCAGGTATAGCCCAGGGTGCGCACCAAGAAAGTCTCGAGCAGGCGGTGGCGGCGCACCATGGCCACGGCCAACTCGCGCCCCTCCTGGACCAGCCGGACGCCAAAGTAACGCTCGTGTTCCACAAGGCCCTTGGCGGCGAGCCGCTTGACGGCCTCAGAAGTGGTGGGCAGCTTTTGGCCGGCGGCTTTGGCCAGATCCCCGAGCGGCATGGCGGCATCGCGCCCCGCCTTTTCCTCGTGGTTCCACAAAATCTTGAGGTAGTCCTGGGTGCGTTCGGGCAGCTCGCTTACGTGCATTCACCCCATAGTAGTTCATCCTATTGCCTACATAAGATTCAATATGTATGTTTTTAAAAGTTCAATCTATTGAACTTTGGTATTCATTTCTACTTTAAGGAACCTTCGTTGCAGAAAACCACCACACCTCCCCTCGCCGTACTGCTCGCCGCTACTACGCTCACGGCCTGCTCAAGCGGCGATAATGACCACGCAGATGGTTTAAAAATCTTCGCCACCACCGGCTACTTGGCCGATGCCGCCGCCAATCTCGCCCCCGATGCTGATATCACCACCATGGTCGGGCCCGGCGGCGACCCGCATACTTACCAGCCCACTACTCACGATATCGAGGCCATGAAAAACGCCGACCTCGTGCTCTGGAATGGCCTCCACCTCGAGGCACAGATGGTGGACCAACTAGAGTCCCTAGGCGATAAGCAGCTCGCAGTCGGCGACCAACTCAATGAACAAGACCTCCTGCCCTGGCCGGAACAAGGAAAGGGCGGCGAGCAGCTCTATGATCCGCATATCTGGAATAGCCCCAAGCTGTGGAGCCAAGCTGTCGAGAGCATCGGCGACAAGCTCGGCGATATCGACTCCGAGCACGCCGCGGACTACTCCACTGCCGCCGATAACTACGAAAGCCAGATCGCCGCTGCACAGGACAAGGCTCAAAAGGAACTCGCTGCTGCGAAGCCACGAGTATTGATCACGGGCCACGATGCCTTCAATTACTTTGGCAAAACCTTCGACTTCGATATCCACGCCACCGATTTCGTGACCACCGAGGCCACAAAATCCGCCACCGAAATCTCCGAACTGGCCGATACCATCGCTAAGAAGAAGGTCCCGGTCATTTTCAAGGACAACCAAGCCAACCCACAGGCGGTCACCTCGCTGCAGCAGGCCGTGGAATCTCGCGGTTGGAAGGTCACCGTCTCGGATGAGGAGCTCTTCGCCGATACCCTCGGACCCGACGCGCCCACCGATACCTATCTCGGTGCCTTCGAGCACAACGCGCACACTGTGGCAGAGGCTTTAAGCTAATGCTGCGCGCTACACATTTGACCGTGGGCTATCCGCGCACGCCCTTGCTTGCCGACGCCACCTTTGCCCTCACCCCCGCCACCATCACCGGCCTCGTGGGCGCCAACGGCTCCGGCAAGTCCACCCTCGTGCGCACCTTGGTAGGTTTACTTCCACCGCTCGCCTGCGAGTCTCTCATGTTCGATGGCACCGACCTTGCTCATTTCCGCCACCGGCTTGGCTACATGCCACAGCACGCGAATATCGATTGGGATTTTCCGGCGACAGCCTTCGATGTCGCCCTTATGGGCCGCACCGCCGGCCTGCGCTGGTGGCAGTGGCCGAACCGCACCGATAAGCGTGCCGCTCACGACGCGCTCGCCCGCACCGGAATGCAAGAGCACTCGCACCTGCCCATTTCGGCTTTATCCGGTGGCCAGCGCCAGCGCGTCTTGCTCGCTCGCACGCTCGTAAGCGATCCCGAGCTCATAATTTTGGATGAACCTTTCGCAGGAGTCGACGCCGCAAGCCAGCGCGCCATCATGGACGTGCTGAACAGGCTACGTGCCGATGGCGCCACCATCCTATTGGTCCACCACAACCTCGCGGAGGTTGCTGATTTCTGTGATGAGGTCTTGATGGTGGGCCAAGGCCGCCTCATCGCCGCCGGCCCTACCGACCAGGTGCTGACCGAATCCGCCATCGCCGACATGTTTTGCCTGCCCTCATGAACCCACTAGAGCTCTTTCAGGATTTCACCTATACCCAGGCACTATGGGGCACCGTACTTATCGGAGCCTGTGCCGGCGCGCTCGGCCCGCTGGTCTATGTGCGCCGCACCAGTCTGCTGGCTGATGCCATCTCACATTCCTCCCTGCCTGGCCTATTGGCCGCTTTCGTCGCGGCCACGGCCTTAGGTTGGGACGGTCGCAATATTTGGCTGCTTTCGGCCGGCGCCATCCTCACCGGTGCGCTGGCCGTCGGCTGCATTTACTCAATTCCGCGGCTGGCTCCGCTCGGCCCGACCACCGCCATGGCCGCTACGCTTACCACATTCTTCTCCATCGGCATGCTGCTCATGCAGTATATTTCCCGCCAACCCTTACCCGGCAAGGCCGGCATCCAGGATTATCTGCTGGGAAACGCGTCCACGCTCACGCGCGCCGATGTGAGTTCTGCGCTCGTCATTGGCGGCGGCGTCTTGCTATTTCTTTCTTCGGTACACACTCGGCAAGCCGCCGTCGCCTTTGACGCCTCCTTTGCCCGCGTAGCCGGCATCCGCACCACGGCCTTAAATGCCCTCAGCTTCCTCGCTCTTACCGCCATCACGGTTATAGGCGTCAAGGTAGTCGGCGTGGTCCTCATGGTGGCCGTAGTCATCAGCCCGGCCGCGGCCGCCCGACCCTGGGTTCACCGCCTTTTGCCTTTCATCGCCTTAGCCGGCTTCCTGGGCGCGCTCACTGCCGCCGCGGGTTGTTACCTTTCCATCGCTTTCGGTCCGCTGCCTACCGGCCCGATCATCGTGCTGGTCCAAGCCGCCGCCGTAACCCTTAGCCTTGTCACCAGAAAGCTCCGACCATGACCCTTGCCGCTACCGCCTGCTTGCTTGCCGTTCTTACCGCTGTGGCGTGCGCGCTGCCCGGCACTTTTGTAGTTCTACAGGGACAGGCCATGCTTATCGACGGCATCGGCCACGCCATCCTTCCCGGCATCGCCGTCGGCTACCTTTTAACCTCCGATATCAAGTCGCCGTTGCTGCTCATTACCGCCGCAGCCGGCGCACTGGTAGTTGCCCTTGGTACGCGGTGGCTGCAGCGCAGCGCACTGGTTACTGCCGACGCCGCCCTAGGCCTCATCTTCCCCGCCCTCTTTGCCGCCGGCGTCATCCTCATCTCTACCCGAATGAGCCACGTGCATATCGATGTCCACGCCGTCTTGGTTGGCGATGTTAACCTCGCTGCCTTTTCTAACCCCCACTACTGCTATGTCATGGCCGCCGTGCTCGCCGCGAATGCGATCTTTTTCGGGTTTGCCCTGCCGCGCCTAGCAGCCACGTCATTTGACGCTGCGTTCTGCACCGTGCGTGGAGTCCGCTCCCGCGCTGTACAGACGACCTTTATGGCGGTCGTTGCTTGTACCGCTACTGCTTCCTTCCATGCGGCCGGCGCCATGTTGGTTATTGCCTTGATGGTGTTTCCGACCATGACCGCGCGGCTTATCACCCACCGCGTGCCCGCCCTAGTGCTGGCAGCCTGCGGCATCGCCGCACTCAGCGCTGTGGCAGGATTCTGGCTGGCCTATTGGCTTGATGCGGCCACCTCCGCCGCGATGACGGTCACCAATGCTGCACTCTTCTGCGTGGTGCTGGCCGCTTATCGGGTGCGCCATCGCGCCTACCTCGGCTGATTGCCGTCCGCGCGTGCCGCAGTGGCACAATGGTGGCTATGTCTGCCTCGAAGTCTGCCCCGCATTCCGGGGCCCATTCCACCGGTAACTCCACTGGTAATTACTCCGCTACTGCCCAGGATTGGCTCGAGGGCGCTCGCCCGCACACGTGGGCCAACGCGTTTGCGCCCGTCGTGGCGGGCACCGGCGCGGCCTTCGGCATCGACGGCGGCCACGTGGGCCGCGCGCTCCTCGCCCTCATCGTGGCGTGGGCACTTATCATCGGCGTGAACTATGCCAATGACTATTCCGATGGCATCCGCGGCACCGACGATGACCGCACCGGCCCGCAGCGCCTGACCGGCGGCGGCCTGGCCCGCCCGCAGCAGGTGAAGCTCGCGGCCTTTGGCGCCTTCGCTGTGGCTGGGCTCGCCGGCATTGCGCTTTCCTTTGCGGCGCACGCGTGGTGGCTCATCCTCGTCGGCGCGCTGTGCATCGCCGGAGCATGGTTTTATACCGGCGGCAAGAACCCGTATGGCTATCGCGGGCTCGGCGAGGTCGCCGTCTTCATCTTTTTCGGATTGGTCGCCGTGCTCGGTACCGAATTCACGCAGGCGGGCCGGCTATCGTGGTCGGGCCTCGCGCTGGCCGTGGGCATCGGCGCGATGAGCTCCGGAGTCAACCTAGTCAATAATATCCGCGATATTCCCTCCGACGCCGAAACCGGCAAGATTACCCTCGCCGTGCGCCTCGGCAACGAGAAGGCGCGCCTGCTCTTTACGCTGCTACTCCTACTGCCATTCCTGCTGACCATTGGCATTGCCTTTAGCAGCTGGCTCGCACTCATCGGCTTGGTCTACTTCCCCTTCGCGCTTCGCGCCATTCGCACCGTCAATCGCGGCGCTCAAGGACCAAAGCTTATCCCCGTGCTCGGCCTGACTGGCCGCGCGATGCTCCTGTGGGCGATTATCGAGGCCGCCGCACTCATCCTCGTCTAGTCCTGCGCGGCGCGGCCTTCCAGCTCCGCCTGGACCCAGCGCTTGTGGGCCTTGCGCTGGGCGGAGTACTCCGCAAGCGTTTGAGTGGCCTCGATGCGCCATTTTTTAAAAATGAGCATCGATAGCGGCAGCGCAACGAAGAGCGCCAGCAGCGCCGCGACGAGCACCGGGATGGGAAAGCGGATGGCGATAGAAAGCAGCTCGATCACCACGGTCAAAGCAATAAAAAGCACTACGCGGGCGAGCCCGTACTTCCACAGCGCCGCGCGCGAGCGGCGGCGCAGTTCTGGGTCCGGCTTGGGTGGCTCAGGATTATGCGTCATGGGGGTTGATTGTACGCGGTGCAGGTAGAATTCCACGCATGGGCCGAATCATCCTCCTCTTACTCTTTGTCCTCGCCGCCTACTTGGTGTGGAAGGCCTTCGGGCCCTCCACTTGGAAAAAGCGTGAGGTGGAACAACCCCGCGCTATCAAGGGCCCCGACGATGACGAGGAATTCCTCTGGAAACTGGAAAAGGAGCGCTTCAAACAGCGCCGGGCGCAGGAGGCAGAAGAAGAAAAACGCCGCCAGCGCCGCAAACGCGACGCCGACGGCGAAAAAGATTAGGATTCCTTCGGTACAAACCGCATCTCGAGGCCTAAAGCCTCGGCCACGGCGGTGATTTTTTCCCACCGCACGCCAGCCCCACCGTGCTCGATGGTGTGGAGGGTGGAGCGGGAGATACCGGCGGCGTCGGCAAGCTGCTGCTGCAAAATGCCCAACTCGCGGCGGCGCTCGGCAAATTGCGCGCCCAGCCCCAAAATCACCGCATTATCGCCCGCCGGCTTGCCGAGCTTATGGCGCGGGCTCGTATGCTCCGCCATCTAGTTCAGCCCCGCGTAGGAATGCAGGCCGGAGACCACCATGTTGATGAAAAAGAGGTTGAAGACCATCAGCGCCATCGCGATGACATTGATCCACGGCGCAGCCTTGCGGAACGCTGGCGTCGCACGCGCGTGCAGGTAGGCGGCATAAAGGATCCAGGTAGCGAAAGACACGGTTTCCTTCGGGTCCCAGCCCCAGAAGCGGCCCCAAGCGGACTCGGCCCAAATAGCGCCCAAGATGATGCCCAAGCCCAAGGTTGGCAGGGTGATCACGGCCAGACGGTAGGCCAGCTGATCAATCTTCGCGGCCGAAGGCAAAGGGCGGGCTACAGCACCAACGAGGCCGTGCTCGGCATGCTTCGGCTGTGCCATGCGGAGAAGGGTCAGTAGCGAGACAATGCCGGAAATAATACCAATGGACGCACCCAGAGAAACCACGGTGACGTGGATGGGCAGCCAGTGCGACTGCAGCGCCGGCACCACCGGGGCAGACTCTGCATAGAGCTTGGTGGAGCCATAAAACATTAGCGCCAACACCGGAGTGAGCAGCCATGGCCACACGGTGCGCCACTCCTTGCGCTGCATGGCAATATTGCCCACCAGCAGCACACCGAAGCTCACCATCAGCACGTACTCGTATAGGTTGCCAAAGGGGAAGCGGCCGGTAGCCAGCCCACGCAGCACAATCGCCGCGGCGTGCAGCGCAATGCCCACCCACATCAGCGCGCTGGTCATGCCGCCGAGTTTATCGGCCTTGCGCTCCTTTTCCTTCAGCTCATCGGCCGTCATTCCGGAGGAGGACTGAGCTACTTCGCCTGCATAGCTCTGCTTATCGACGCCCCCGGCGCCCGCCCCCACTAAAACCTTCGCGGCCTGGGATTTCACGGCGCGGCGGCCCTCAATAATTCCCTGCATGCGGCCGTAGTAAAACAGCGACAAAAAGAGCGCGACGCAGTACACCACAAAGGCGGTCTGTACCGCGATATCTGAGAAATTAGACAGATTCTGATCGATCTGCATGAATGCTCCTAGCCTTCACACGTGTGGGGGTAAGTGCTGATTACCTTACTCAGCGAAACGGCCTAATCCAACTTTTGTTGGACTAGGCCGGCGTACTAATCATCGGTATAAAGCTCGTCTTCTTCGACTTCGTCTGGGTCCGGCAACTCCAACAGCGCCCGGTGCAGCTCGTGGAACTCCTCGGACCAACCGGCGCGATCGGTGCGGGCGAGGCCGCCCATCTCCACATCGGTGCCGCCGGCCGCATTCGGCCGCAGGCGAATATAGACGCGGCGGCGCTTAATGACCAGCGAACCCACCAAAGAAATGAGCATGACCAACGCGGAGGCCAGCACCCACTTCTGGAAGGGGTCATAAGAGACCTGGTAGTTAGCGAACTCGCTGGCGCCGTCGAAGGTGATCTTGGTGCCATCATCCAAGGTGACATCCTCGCCCTGGTTAAGGTTCACGCGGTCAATCTTTTGCAGCTGGCCGGACTGCACCAAGTTCGGATCCAAAGAGAAGAAGGACTGCGGGGTGCCGGTATCCAAGCCGGCATCGCCGCGGTAAATATCGATGGCCATGGCCGGATCCTGCAGGCCCGGGTAGGCCGACTGGAGCAGCTTGCCGTTTTCCCCGGCCCACTCGGCCGTGGGTGCGAAGAGGCCCTGGATAGCAATCTGGTTCTGACGGCGCTCATAAAGGTCCGGGTGCATGCCGGCCGGCGGGTCGAAGCGCATCGCGCCGGAGGACAAGAAGAAGGTCGTATCATTCGGCTGGAACTGAATGGTCTGGGTGCGCTTTTCACCATTGGGCCATTCCACGGTGACCGTCGGCGCGTAGCCATGGCCCTGCAAATAAACGCGGTTATGCGCTAAGCGCAGCGGATGGTTGACCTTGAGCTCATAATCCTTCCACTCGGAGTCATCCTTGTAGATCTCATCGCCCTCCGCGTAGGAGACGTTGGAGGTAAACATCTCGGCCTGGCCATTCGGCAGGTATTCGGCCGCGAAGTCATGGGCGATGAGGCAGAAAGGGTGGAGCCCGGTGCCGTCGAAAAGCGGGCCGGCACGGAAGGAGTCAAAATTAGACGTAGAGGTATTGCAGAACTCCGTGGACTGGTCCAGGGTCTGGCCGCCGCCCTGCGAGCCAGACTCAGTGACCACGATGACCTGGCCTTCGTAGTTGACCAGTTTGCCGGCGGCAACCGTAACCAGGATGGCTACCAGCGCCACGTGGAAAATGAGGTTGGCTAGCTCGCGGCCGTAGCCGCGCTCCGCGGAGAAGGTATGCACGCCGGCACGGTCCTTCTCCGGGGAATACTCGGCCACGCGCCACCTCTTCAGACGCTTCTTAATTTCCGCGGATAGTTCCTCCTCGCTCTTTTCCGAGTGCCCCTCGGCCGCCAGCGGCAGCTTGTGGAGGTACTTCGGGGCGCGCGTCGGCGGGGTCTTCCACGCCTTATAGTGATCCCAGGAGCGCGGCAGGATGCAGCCAACCAGGGAAATAGCGAGAAGGACGAAGATGGCTTGGAACCAGACGGAAGAAAAGACGTCGAAAAGCTGCAGCTTGTCATAAATCTTCGCCACGTTGCCATTGGACTCGATAAAGTCCTGCACGTTCTGCTCGTTGAGATCGCGCTGCGGCAGCAAAGAACCGGGAATCGCGGCCAGCGCCAGCAAGAAAAGCAGCGCTAGCGCGGTGCGCATACTGGTCAGCCAACGCCAGGCTTTGCGGAAATATTTCACGTCTCTCCTAAATAAGGGTTGCGCCGTAGTTGCCGGTCCACTGGCGGATGAGGCTAATAAATTCGCCCCATAGGCCGGTTACCAGTGCCAGGCCGACGAGGATCATGGCCACGCCGCCGATTATTTGGATGGTATGCGAGTGTTTGCGGGCCCACGAAATCGTGCGCATCGCCCGCGCGGAGCCCAGCGCCACCAGAAGGAACGGCAAGCCCAGGCCCAGGCAATAAAAGATGATGAGCAGCACGCCACGCGCGGCCGTCATGCCCTCGGTGCCGGCCGATACGGAAATGATGGCGGCCAGCGTTGGGCCCAAGCACGGCGTCCAGCCCAGCGCGAATACCCCGCCGAGTAGCGGCGCTCCCAGCCAGGTGGTCCAGCGCTTCGGCGCCATGCGGGTATCTTTCTGCAGCGCTGGAATCGCGCCCAAGAAAACCACGCCCATCAAGATGGTCACGCCGCCGCCTACCCGCATGAGCATTTCCTCATTAAGCCGGAGCGCGGAAATCGCGCCGAATACCGAGACCGTCGCCAGCAGGAATACCACGGTAAAACCGAGGATGAACAAGGTCGCGGCCAATGCCACGGCCCATTGCCTGCGCTTGCCGACGCCCACCCCCAGCTCCCCATCGAAGGTAACCTCGCCGCCCACCACGCCGGCCAGATAGGAAATATAACCAGGCACCAGCGGGATCACGCACGGGCTGGCGAAACTCACCAGCCCCGCTAGGGCTGCCGCGAGCAGGCCCAGAAGGAGAGGGCCGGAGGTCGCGGCTTCAGCAAAAGAGTTGCCGATGCTCGCTGCGTTGTCCATTTATTCCTTTTCTAGCTTGTCCACGACTTCCATCACATCTTTAGCGGTGATGGACCGCAAAAAGACCGTAGCCGGGCGGTGCTGTTTATCCAAGACGATAGTGGTGGGCACCACGGAAGTCGGCACGCCGCCTAGGGCCGCGGCGGTCTTAAACGGTGGATCATAGATGGAGGGATACTCCAGTCCGTTGTCTTCGAGGAAGTCATTGGACACCTGCGGGTTATAATCGCGCACATTAATCCCCAAGACGGTGCCGATCTGGCGTTTTTGCAGATCGGAGTGGACCTCTTGGAGGTCATCGGCCTCGGAGCGGCAGGGAGCGCACCACTGACCCCAGGAATTGAGCACGACGATTTCGCCGTCATAGTCCTCGAGGGAAATGGTCTTATCCGTATCGCGCACATCCTCGCCGGAGAACGTACGTAGCGGCTTGCGCTCGGATTCCTCGTAGTTGATGACTTTTTCGCCACCGGGGGTGATGAACTCGAAGTTGCCGCCGGTAGCAACCGCATTTTGGGCGTTATCGGAATCCTGCGCGCAACCGGCAAGAGGCAGTGCGATGGCTGCCGCCGCCAGCACCGCGCCGGCTGCGCGTTTGCTTTGGAGTGCCATTAAATCTCCTGCGCCGGCGAGGAGTAGAAAATATCCGTGACCTGGTTATCCTCGAATAACAGGGAAGTTACCGAGGCCAGGTCACATTCGCGATTCCACGGCGCGTGAGGCAGGCGCTGGCCCAGCACGATGCGCTGCACCATCACGATGGGCAGCTGGTGGCTGACCAAAATCGCCTCGTGGCCGGCCGCGGCGGTGCGGGCGCGCTCAATGGAGCCCAGCATACGCTCGGCAATCTGCTCATAGGGCTCGCCCCACGATGGCTCTAGCGGGTTGACCAGCAGCGGCCAACGACGCGGGTTCCACAGCGCGGAGCGCAGGCCCTTAGTGCGCAGGCCTTCAAAACGGTTGCCGGACTCAATGAGCGTCTTATCGACGTCCACGTCCAGCCCCGTTGCCTCCGCAATCGGCCGCGCGGTCTCCTGGGCGCGCTGCAGTGGCGAGGCCGCCAGGTAGGTCACATCGTGGTCGCGGAAAGTCTCCGCGGTCCGCGCCGCCATGGAATGCCCGCGGGAGGATAGGTGGTAGCCCGGGATGCGCCCGTAGAGAATCTTCTCCGGGTTGTGAACCTCGCCGTGGCGCACGAGGTGAACGATGGTGCGTGTCATGTTTCTCCTTAGTTTGCGGGACGCGCGGCGGCCGCGGCTTGGGCGGCGGGCTTGAGGGCGGCTTCGATGAGCTCGAAGTCGGCGTCGTTAAGAGCATCCGAGACAAACCAGGTCTCGAACGGGCTCGGCGCGACGTAGATGCCGTTATCCAGTAGGGCGTGGAAGAACGGGGTGAAGCGGAAGGTCTCGGCCGCCTGCATATCGGCGAAGTTGCGGCCCTCGCCCTCGGCAAAGCGGATGGAAAACATCGAGGATGCGCGCTGGATGTGGTGCGCTACGCCCTCGGCCGACAGCGCCTCAAAAATCATGCCGGTCAGACGGTCCGCATTGGCCTGCAGACGCTCATAGAGCGATTCATCGGCCAGCTCCAAAGACTTCAGGCCCGACGCCATCGCCACCGGGTTACCGGACAGCGTGCCCGCCTGGTAGACCGGTCCTTCCGGCGCGAGGTAGTCCATGACCTCGGCGCGGCCACCGAAGGCGGCGGCCGGCAGCCCGCCGGAGACGACCTTGCCAAAGGTCACCAGGTCCGCTGCCACGCCGTCGACGCCGTACCAACCCTTATAAGAGGTGCGGAAGCCAGTCATGACCTCGTCGAGGATGAGGAGGGCGCCGTCTTTATGGGCGACGTCGGCAAGCGCGGCATTGAAGCCCTCATCTGGTGCCACGGTGCCCATGTTTCCGGCCGAGGCTTCCGCGATAATGCAGGCAATCTCTCCCGGGTGCTGCGCGAAGGCCTCACGCACGGCCTCGATATCGTTATAAGGAACGACGATGGTATCGGCCGCCGTCGCGCCCGTCACGCCCGGGGAATCCGGCAGCGCAAAGGTCGCCACACCGGAACCGGCCGAAGCCAGCAGCGCATCTACGTGGCCGTGGTAGCAGCCCTCGAATTTCAATACCTTGGCGCGGCCGGTATAGCCGCGGGCCAGGCGGACCGCAGACATAGTGGCCTCGGTGCCGGAGTTGACCATGCGCACCTTATCGGCCGCGGTGCGCGAAACGATGGCCTCCGCAAGCAGGGCCTCGCCTTCCGTGGGCGAGCCGAAGCTCAAACCGCCTGCAGCGGCCTGCTGCACGGCCTCCACAATCTCCGGGTGCGCGTTGCCGTGAATCATCGGACCATAGGAACTGACCAAGTCGACGTACTCATTGCCGTCGGCATCCCACAGGCGCGAGCCCGCACCCCGCTCAATCACGCGGGCCTGGCCGCCCACGGAGCCAAATGCGCGCACCGGCGAGTTCACCCCGCCCGGAATCACCTTGGAGGAACGCTCAAACCACTGTTGTGACTGGGAAGTATTAGGCATGTCTGACATTCTAGCGACTCGCGCGCTATACAAAAGTTGGAGTGCGCGATTCACAGTCAGCCGCTAAACTTCGGGGCGTTGCACTTTTCAATTCGGGGGGATTTTCAATGCAGCGCACTGTCATTTTCGCCATCCTGGCCGCTTTATGCCTCGCCGGCTGCGCCCAGCCCGCGCCCGACCGGCCGCTGCCGGCCTCGGTAGGCGCCGCCCCGCTTGCCGACGTCCCCTCCTGACAGCCCCCTCCCCACCCTCTCAACCCTCGCGACCTGCCGCAGAAAGACGCAGCCCCTCCTTCGCCGCCGGCCGCGGAACCTTCGCCGTCGAACGCGACGTCCGCGCCTGCGCCTAAGGCCGCGCCGCCCTCGCGCCCACAACCGGGCCCGCCGCCCGCTCCTGCACCTAGGCCCGCGCCGGCGCCTGCACCACAACCGGCGGCGCCACGCCCTCCTGCGCGGGACAAAACCGGCCTGCCGAACCTCAACATTCCGCCGCATGAGGTCCGCGGGCGCATCGAGGACGCCGCACCGGCCGTTCCAGCTATGCCCGCCCCGCCGGCGCTACCGCTGCCGCCTGCGCCGCGGATTCCGGGACTCTAGCTCACCGGATATTGCGCATACCGCGGCGAGCCTGCCCCCAAAGATGGCACACTGGGAAAGCATGAGGATTGCATTTCTTGGAACTGGCCGCATGGGAACCGAACTAGCCCGCCGTCTGCTCAATGAGCAGGACGGCATCGAGATGACCGTCTGGAACCGCACCGCCGAGCGCGCCCGGCCGCTCGTGGAAGAAGGTGCCGAACTCGCCCCCACCCCGACCGACGCCGTAGCGGATGCTGAAGTCGTCATCACCTCGCTTTTTGGCCCCGACGATGTCCGCGAAGTCGTCATCGAGCCGCAGCTCATTCCCGCGGGCGTGACCTGGATCGATACCACCACCGTCTCACCCAACGATGCCCGCGAATTCGCCGCCGTCGTGGAAACCTATGTCCACGCTCCGGTCGTCGGCACGCTTGGCCCGGCCCGTGAGGGAAAGCTCGGCGTCTATGTGGGCACGCCCGACGATAACCGCCGCGAGCAAGCCATGTCCCTCGCCGAGTCCTGGGCGGGAGAAGAAAAGCTCATTGGGGTGGAGGCGGCGGCCACGGCGGCCATCGGAAAGCTGCTTGCTAATTTGGCACTCGCCGTCACCGCCGAAGGCCTGCTCGAAGCCCTGCAGCTCGGCGAATCCGAGGGCTTGGACTCCGAGGTGGTGCTGCAGATGCTTGATATCACCGGCTTGTCCTTCATCGCGAATATGAAGGCGCCGTTTATCACCGGCGAGCGCAATACCGACCCTGGCGATTTCACCGTCGACGCCCTAGCCAAGGACGCCAAACTCATGGAGATGACCTCCACCAAGCCACTTCCCGCCCTTACCGCTGCCATCGGCCGCTTCGAGGAAATGCAGGCCATGGGACACGGCGATCAGGACTTCTCCTCCATCTTCGTCTTCCGCAATAAGGGCTAGTTATCCACAGCCCCGCCGGACTGGCGGGCCGAAATTCGCCCTTTCGGTCCTAGTTATCCACAGATTCGCGCGCTCACCCTCGCACGGATTGCGCGCGGTGGCTTAGGCTGCGGGGCATGACAGCTCTTCAGACCTATCTCGCGGCCTTGGCGCCCGGCATCGATATCGTTGCCGGGTGCGCTGGCATGTCTGAAGACCAGCTGTGCGCCGCCGGTGCGCCCAATAAAACGGCCCGCACCTTGCTCACGCTTGCCGACGCCCTCTTTGCCCCCACCTCCTTTACCCGCCTCCAACGCCAGGCGGTTGACGCTGCGCGCGACCGCGCCCACCCGCTGCCCACGCTGGAGGTAATCGAGCGCTACGCCGCCCGTGCCAAGACCAAGCGCGACGCCTGGCGCCTGCGCGTGGAGCTGTGCCGCACCGCCGCCGATACCGACGAAATGGAAAAGCTAGCGCGTAAAAAGCTGCGCGAACTCAATCCCCCGACCCCGCCACGCCCCGGCGTGCGCATCCGCCGCCGCAAGGACGCGCCATGGACCCTCGCGATTACCGGGCCTTCCTCGCTCATCGCGGATCTGGAGTCCAGTCTTGATGAAGACTCGCCGCTGGATTCGGTAGCGGAACTCTTCTCCTCCACCGCTGCTTCCGCCGCCGACCGCCCGACCATTACGACCAACGCGATCATCACGCTCGACGAACTCGACCGCATCATCGACGGCGACGGCGAAGAAATCAGCATCCAGCTCACCAATGGTGCCCGGATTTCTGGCGCGGATCTCGTTTCGCGCACGCTCGCCGAGCGCGGCCTTATCACCCTCGTCCACCCCTTTGAGGGCGCGGTCAACCTCTACCGCACGGAGCGCATGGCCAGCGAAAAGCAGCGCCTCATGGCCGCAGCCGAAAACCCAGTATGTCCCTGGACCGACTGCAACTACCCAGCGGATAAATGCCAAATACACCACTTGCAGGCATGGCAGCACGGCGGCGATACCAATATCTCGAATCTCGCCACCTGCTGCCCGTATCACAACGGCGTCAACGATGATGACCCGAATGCCCCGCCTATCCGCGGGCGCCTCGTTCGACGCCGAGGCCGCGTGGTGTGGCAGCCGCCGTGGGCCGACACTGCACCCACCGACACCTAGTCCGGGCGCCCCCGCCCGGCCGGCCCCGGCGGATCCACCGCACTAGTTTTGTTGCCCACCAGACTTGCCACTAGGCAGCAGGATGCCCTGCTGCCGTTTTGGTGTGCCCGGACCTCACCACAGTGCGGATTGGACCGCGCACAGATATGCCCCCGCGCTAGCGTGGCGGCGCTAGCAGGACCGCTAACGAACGATGCGGGCGGCAGCGGCGCGAGCGTCCGCGATGACGTTGGGGACGCCAACCCCGCCCGCCCAAGCGCCGGTGGCATCGATGCCTGGCGTCGCCGCGAGGGCGCCGCGCGCGCCGGCCACGGTTTCAAGGTGCGCGGCGTCGTAGCGCGGCAGGCCGCCGAACCAGCGCTGCGTGAAGATCTCCGCGACGCCGGCGGCGCGGCCGTCGAAGCCGGTGAGGTGCTGTAGGTCGTCGAGAGCATAGTCGACGAGGTCGTCTTCCTCAGCGCGCACAATGGCGTCGTCGCCGAAGCGGCCGAAGGAGGCACGAACCAAGGCCCCGCCACGCTCAGCCAAATGCGGCCATTTGCGCGAAGAGAGTGTGAAGGCCTTGGCATGCACGTCGTCTTGGTCGGTGGCTACAAGGATGCCGGAGTTCTGCGGAAGCGCGTTACCGGCCGGGTCCGTGTCAGACTCAAACTTCAGGCCCACGACTGCCGACGCCGCCAATTTCACGCCCTTCAGCCGGTCCGCCGCCTGCGGGGACACCTTGGGCAACAGGCGAGCCGCGGTCGGGGCCGGGGTGGCCACGAGCACGCGGTCGAAGGGAGCGGTATCGCCGGGTGCGCCGGCCAAGCGAAATTGCTCGCCCTCACGAGAAATGCCGGAAATAAAGGTATCGAGGTAGATCTTGGCGCGAGATTGCTCGGCCAGCGCCTCATATAGTTCTGCGTAGCCGCCGCGGAAGGTCTGGAAGACGGGGCCGTCGCTGCGGGGCGCGGCCGCACGGGCCTCCTCCAGTGCGCGGACCGCGGCCGAGAGGGTGACTGGTCCGCGCTCGGATAGCGCGTCAAGGGTTCCGGCCACCGCGGGGATGGTCGCGCGCAGTCCCAGATCATCGGCCGAGCAGGAGTACACGCCACCGAGGAGGGCGGAGATGACGTGGTCGACGAGGTCGTCGCCAAACTGCTGGCGCGCCAGGCGGCCCACGGACACGTCACTGCCCGCCGTCCACTCAAAGGGCTCCTCGTTGTCGATGCGGCGCGCGGTCTCGGCCGAGACCAGGTGCGCGACCGGCTCCGAGTGCGAAGGAATACCCATCATTCCGCTGCGCGGCAGGGGCTTTAGTTCGCCGGAATACACCAGCGAGTGCAGGCCGGAGGGCTCAACCAGGCTATCGCCGAGGCCGAGGGATTCAATGAACTCCACGGCATCGCGCCGGCGGGCGAGGAAGGCCTCGGCGCCCATGTCGGTCGGGCCGTCGTTAAACGGCACGGAGTACAGCTTGCCGCCGATGCGGCCGGCGGCCTCGAAAACCTCGACGTCGTGATCGCGCAACTCGTAGGCGGCCGTCAAGCCCGCCAGGCCGGCACCGATAATCGCAATACGCATTTAGCCCTCCTCGTGGATGATGGATACGGCGCGGGTGATTGCTTCCGCGTCAGTAGTTGGCAGGACCCCGTGGCCGAGGTTCCAGATGTGGCCGTCGATATCGCCGCGCTCGCGCGCCCGGCTGACCTCGCCGCGGATGGTGCGTACGGCCTGGCGCACGGCGTCGTCGCCGGCAAAAAGCATGGCCGGGTCAAGGTTGCCCTGCAGCACGCGGGCGCTCACGCGCTCGGCCGCGGCATCCATGGGCACGCGATAATCGACGCCCATGACCTCCGACCCTGCCTCCGACATGGCCGGCAAGAGCTCGCCGGTGCCGACGCCAAAGTGGATGCGCGGAATATCTACGCCGGCCAGGATTTCTCGCGAATACGGCAAAACGAATTCGCGGTAGTCGCGCTCATTGAGGTAGCCCGCCCAGGAGTCGAAAAGCTGCATAGCATCAATGCCGGCGTCTACCTGCACCTGCAGGAAACGGGTGATGGTAGGAACGAGACGGCGCATGAGCATATGCCAAGTCTCCGGCTCGGCGTGCATGAGGGCCTTGGTGCGCTCGTGGTTCTTGGATGGCCCACCCTCAACGAGGTAGCTAGCCAGCGTAAACGGCGCACCAACGAAGCCGATGAGCGCTTGGGTTTCGGTGAGCTCAGCCAGGATGCGGGCGATGCCTTCGGTGACCTCGGGGACGTCGGTCTCTAGCAGCGGCAGCTTGCCGACGTCCTCCCTACTCCGCACCGCCTTTTCCATCACCGGCCCGCGGCCCGGCACGATATCGACCTTGACGCCGGCGGCTTTGAGCGGGACGACGATATCGGAGAATAAAATAGCGGCGTCGACGTCGTGGCGGCGCACCGGCTGCAGGGTGATTTCCGCCAGCAGTTCCGGCATGAAGCAGGAATCAAGCATGCTAATCCCCTCGCGCGCGGCGCGGTACTCCGGCAGCGAGCGGCCGGCCTGGCGCATGAACCAGACTGGGGGTCGCGAGGGGGTGCGGCCGAGGGCGGCGTCAATAAGCGGGGCATGTTTTAGTCGAGACATGCCCCAATTATGAATCAAAAGTTGGAGTAGGGGCTAATTAGCCACGCAAACTGCGGTCCTTGATGAAGCGGTTGGACTGCGGCTGGAAAAGCAGCGCGAGGGCGATGATCAAGGCGATGGGGATGAGCAGCAGGCTCAGCCCGCCGATGCCGAGCGCGAGGGCGGCGATATTGCTAAAAAGCGCGAACGCGATGACCGCGGTAATAATGCGGCGCGCCCATTTAGACCCGCCGGCCAGCTGCGCGGCGAAGAGCGCGAGCAGGATAGCGCCGACGGTATTGGTTACCGCAACAAAAAGGCGGTTGGAGTGGAGGTACTCCGCGACCTGCATATTTTGCGGCTCCACCTGCGGCCCGCCCGAGCCGAAGATGCCCACCAGGCCGCTGACCAGCATGAGCACGGCACTGACGACGAGCACCCAATATGCCCAGCGCAGCGACCGCGGCCACGCGTCGAGGTTCTGCGGTGCGGAGGCGTTTCTGGCCGCGCGGTTATAGTCGCGCGGCCCGGGGCGCTCGGTGCTATTCATCGCTTATCCTCCCGGTCACTGCGCTTGCTGCGCTGGTCATCCTTGGCACGCTTGCGTTCTTCCTCGGCGCGCTTCTTCTCGCGCTGGGCTTGCTCGAGTTCCTTTTCCAACTCGCGCATCTGCTCGAGCTCACCGGTGTAATCCAAGGTATCGACCCGCACGGAGAAAATCAGGCCGAGCACCGCCGCGACGCCGACCAGGATCTGCACCATGCCATCGACGACAAAGAGCCAATCAGGCACATCAGCGCCGGCCGGGGTAACCATAAAAGTCAGCAGGATGCGGAATCCAAAGTAGAGCGAGAAGGCGAACCACACGCGACGGGAAGTGCCGGCTCGCTTGCCGCGACGAGCCAGGGACCGCAGCAGGAAGGCCAGCAGCACGATTATCGCCAGGGAAATGGCCGCCGAAAGGGCGACGGAGGCGTAGGCGGCGGTGCGGAGGAAGGCGTCGGAAAGCTGGGCTTCATCAACGCCGGCCGGTGCGGACTTGGCCATCTCCTTGGCCTGCGACATGAGAACGTCGTGGTTGAGCAGCGTCAGCACCACATTGAGCACCTGGTGCACGGCCTCGCCGCACAGCGCGCCCAGCCACAGCCACAGCATGTACGTCACAGACTCCGGCCGTTGCTGCCGCGGCAAGCGTTGCGTGCGCGGTGGACGCGGAGCAGGGGCGGGCGACGGGGGCGTAGCAGTCACAGGGATCCTTTACTTGAGCAGGCGGGCGGCTTCGGTGGCGAAGTACGTGAGAATCTGATCGGCGCCGGCGCGCTTGAATGCGGTCAGCGACTCGAGCATGATGGCCTCGCCGTCGATCCACCCGTTGGCGGCCGCTGCCTTGACCATCGCGTACTCGCCAGAGACCTGGTAGACCGCCACCGGCACGGGAGAAGTCTCCGCCACAGCCGAAAGCACGTCCAGGTAAGGCAGGCCGGGCTTGACCATGACGAAGTCAGCGCCCTCTTCGATATCTAGCTCGGCCTCGAGCAGGGATTCGCGGAAGTTGCGCGGATCCTGCTGATAGGTGCGGCGGTCGCCCTCGAGGGAGGAGCCGACGGCGTCGCGGAACGGGCCGAAGAAGGCAGAGGCGTACTTGGCGGAATAAGCCATGATGGCCACGTCCTCGTGGCCGGCCTCGTCGAGGTCGTCGCGGATGGCGGCCACCTGGCCGTCCATCATGCCGGACGGGGAGACGATGTGGGCGCCGGCGCGGGCCTGGGAGCGGGCCATGTCTTGGTAGAGCTTGACGGATTCGTCATTTAGCACGCGGCCTTTGTCATCCAGCACGCCGCAGTGGCCGTGGGAGGTGAACTCGTCGAGGCAGGTATCGGCCATCACGATGAGGTCATCGCCAAATTCCTCGCGCAGGCAGGCAATGCCACGGTTCAAAATGCCCTGCGGGTCCCAAGCCACAGAGCCGGTCTCATCCTTGTCTTCTTCTAGCGGCACGCCGAAGAGGTCGACGCAGGTGACGCCAGCCTCCAGCGCCTCCTCGGCCGCGCGGCGCAGGGAGTCGAAAGAGTGTTGGTAAACGCCCGGCATGGAGGGAATCTCGCGTGGGGCGTCGAGACCATCCGCGATGAACATGGGCAAAATCAGGTCCGAGGGGCGAACCTGGGTTTCGGCCACGAGGTTGCGCATCGCGGGGGTGGTGCGCAGGCGTCGTGGGCGGCGGGCTGGGAAGGTGCTCATTCGGTACTCCTTAGAGCGAGACTAAAACTTATGCCTTGTCGACCTTAGTAGCCTTCTTGCGCGAGCGGCGTTTCTTACGCGGCGCGGGCAGGTTCCCGGCAGCGCGAAGAGCGGCGACGTGGTCTGCGAGGGCGTCGACAAGCGCGGGCACATCCGCGACCTCGGGCACGACATCAACGCGCAGGCCCATTTCTTCCGCGGCCGCTCTTGCCGACGGCCCGATACACGCAATGATCGTCCGCTGGTGCGGTTTGCCCGCGATACCCACCAAGTTGCGCACGGTGGACCCCGAGGTGAAGGCCACGGCGTCGAAGCCGCCGGTCTTGATCATGTCGCGGATCTCGGCCGAGGGCGGGGCGGCGCGGACGGTACGGTAGGCCACGACGTCGTCGACCTCCCAGTCGAGGGCCTTGAGTCCATCCACGAGGGTATCGGCCGCGATATCGGCGCGCGGAAGCAGGACGCGACCGACGGCGTCGATATCCTCCACGAAGTTAGGGAAGACATCGAGCAGGCCCTCGGCGTTCTGCTTCTTTTTGTGCGGTAAGAGCTCGGGGACCATGCCCTTGGCGCGGATGGCGGCCGCGGTTTTGGTGCCCACGGCTGCGAGGTGGACGCCGGCGAAATCGCGGGCGTCGAGGCCGAGCTGGGCGATTTTCTCCCATACTGCGGTCACGGCGTTAACAGAGGTGAAGACGATCCACTTATAGCGGCCCTCGACGATGCCCTTGATGGCGCGGTCCATCTGCGCCGGGTTGCGCGGCGGCTCGATGGAGATGGTGGGCACGTTTTGCGGAATGGCGCCATAGCCAGCCAGGCGCGCGGACATTGGGCCGGCTTGTTCCTTGGTGCGCGGCACGAGCACGCGCCAGCCGTAGAGCGGGCGGTTTTCCCACCAGGAGTATTTGGTGCGGTCGTCGATGCTGCGACCGAGGGTAACCACGAGTGCTCCGGCGAGATCCGCATCGAGCTTGCCCATGGTGCCCAGTGTGGTCTCATAAGTGCGCTGCAGGCGGGTAGTACCGTGCACGGTGACAAATGCCTCGGTCTCGGCCGGCATGCCGCGCTGCTGCAGCTCGTCGGAGATAACCGGTAGGTCTTCCTTCGTGGCCTGCAAAACGATGGGCTGAGTGGCGTTAGCCAGCGCATCCCAATCGGCACCATCGGTGACATCGGCCTCGGTATAGGTCGAGCCGAGCGCAATGCCAGCAAAGGACGGCACAGTAGAGGGCAGGGACATTCCGGGCACCACCTGGAATTCCAGACCGGCGGAGGCCACGGCGTTGATCTCGGTCTTGATGGACTCGCGGTGCAGCGGGTTGCCAGTTACTAGGCGGATGACGTCCTCGCCGTCGGCCTCAATCAAACACTCGCGCAGCTGGCCGACGATATCCTCACCCGGTTCATACAGCACCGCGGCCGTCGGCGGTGCGGGGCGGGGTGGTTTGCGGCGCGCGCCCTTGGCCTTGGCGTCGGCGCACATTTGGGCGTATTCGGCCTCGGCGGCGTCGAGAAGCTCCTGCGGAACGGGCAGCGCAGCGGCGACGGCATCGCGCACGCCCTGCATGACCTGCGGATCGGTCACGGCGATGGCATTATTTGCCAGAACCTCGCGGGCGCGGACGGTCAGCAGGTCGGGATTACCTGGACCAGCGCCCACAAAGACGATCTTGCCCAATTGGGTGTCTGGCGCAGCTTTGCTCATAAAGTTCTTTTCTAAAATCGGGCGCGCGGCACCGCGCACGGACATGATCGCATGCGGTGTGGGTCCCCGCGCCGGCGGTGGGTGACACGGTCATAACGGCCAAAATCCCAGGACGCAAGGCCTGGGATGCCCTTAAAGGGGGCCGGATCATTGCGGGACAATGATTTGTGGTATCTACACCTTAAATTATTAGCGCCTAAAGGCGAAATTACTTGCCCAGCAGCTCGGCCGCACCACCGGCGAAAAGCTCGTCCGAAACGCGGGCGCCGAGCTCTGTGGCTTCGGCCGCGGGACCGGAAGCGGTGGCCGTGAGCTGGCGAGATCCGTCGAGGGCAAAGACGCCACCGCGCACGGTGAGCTGTTCGCCGTCCCAGCGCGAAGTTGCGGCCACCGGAGCGGTGCAGCCGGCCTCGAGGCGGGCTAGCACGGCGCGCTCACCAGCAGCGGCGGCCGAGGCGCGGTCATCAACGATGGCGTCTAGGGCCGCCGCGGCCTCGGTTCCGGCCACGGCCTCGATAGCGAGGGCACCCTGGGCCGGCGCCGGCATGAAGACGGAAGGCTCGAAGATTTCGGTGGCGCGGTCCGCGTAACCGCCGCGCAGCAGGCCGGCATAGGCCAGCAAAACAGCATCGAGCTCGCCGTCGGTGACCTTGGACATGCGGGTATCGATATTGCCGCGCAGTGGGCGAATCTCCAGATCCGGGCGGATTGCGGCCAGCTGGGAAATGCGGCGCGGGGCGGAGGTGCCCACGCGCGCACCCTGCGGTAGCTGCGCCAGGGTCAGGCCATCGCGGGCGACGAGCGCCTCGCGGGAATCTTGGCGCTGCGGCACCACGAGGCGGAAGCGATCATCGGGGGCGGTGGGCAGGTCCTTAAAAGAGTGGACGGCAATATCGCATTCGCCGGCATAGAGCGCCTCGCGCAGCGCTTGGGTAAATACGCCGACGCCGATGCGCTCGACGGGCGCCATATTGACGTCGCCGGCGGTGGCGACGATGTGGAGTTGGGAGTCAAAGCCGGCGTCGATAAGCCAATCGCGCACATGGCCCGCCTGGGTGGTGGCGAGCTTGGAGCCGCGGGTACCAATCTGAAACATTTAGGCCTCCTTAGTCATGGTGGGCAATTCATTAACGGCCACGGACACTCCGGAGCCTTCCAGTTGCAGGCCAAAGAGTTCCTGCAGAGCATTCTCGCTGCTGACACTGCTTTCCGACGCCGCCAGCTTCTTCGCCCTCACCGTCGGTTCATGCAGCAGCTTATCGGCCACGCGCTTGAGGGCGCGCTGGACGTCCTCCAGCTGCTTGCCGGCAAGCTCTGGGTGCTTGTGTTGCAAGCGCGCGGCTTCGCACTCGACGAGGTCGGCCGCGCGGCGATGCAGGGCGCTTACGGCCGGGGCGACATCGCGCACGCGCTGGGCCGAGGTATAAGCTGCCAGCTCCTCGTCGACGATGCGACGGGCCTGCGCGTGCGGGCTAGTGCCGGCCGCGACATCGGTATCGGCGGCCGAGAGCGACTTGCTCAGGCGCTCGATATTGACCAGGTCCACACCGTCGGCCGCAGCGGCGGCATCGTCGATATCGCGTGGTAGGGAAAGATCGATGAGCATGAGCTCGCGTCCGGCCGGAATATCGGCGGCCTCGATGGTGAAATTATCGGCGCCGGTGGCGGAGATGGCGAGGTCGACGTCGGAAAGCGCGGCGGCACGCTGGGAAAAGTCCACGACGCGGGCGGCGACACCGGCCTCCTCAGCGTGGCTGGCCAGGCGCTCGGCGCGCTCGCGGGTGCGGTTAGCCAACACCAACTCTTTGACCCCAAGGCGGCCGGCGTGGGTAGCAGCGAGCGAAGCCATGGCACCCGCGCCGAGGACCAGCGCGGTCTTGCCGGCCAAATCCTCGGCGTCTAGGCGCTGCAGGGCTTGATCGAAAGCGAAGGACACCATGGAGGAACCTGCCTCATCGATGTCGGTCTCGGAGTGCACGCGCTTGCCCGCCCGTAGCGCAGACTGCGCCAGCGCGTGGATGCGCGGGCCGGCCGTGCCCTGTTCGGAGGCGGCCTGGTAGGCGCTGCGCACCTGGCCGATGATCTGCTGCTCTCCTACCACCATGGAATCCAGCCCTGAGGTGACCGACATCAGGTGCTCGGCCGCGGCGTCGGCATAGCGTACGTAGAGGTAGCTGCGCAGCTCCTCCTCGCTCACGCCCGATACTTGGGTGATCACGCGCACGACTTCCTGCACGCCGGCGTGGAAGGAGTTGGTGACGGTGTAGACCTCCATGCGGTTGCAGGTGGAGATGATCATCGCCTCTGAAAGTGAGTCGGCCGCCACCAGTTTCCCGCAGGCGGAATCCTGGACCGCACTATCCATGCTCAGCTTTTCCAGCAGCGCCACCGGCGCCGACTGGTGGGACATACCCACAACGAGCACGCTCATGCACAACACTCCTCAACCCTTTGATTGATTTTAATCCTCCAAAAGACTACCTGTCGGTGTCGTGGATCCCGAATCAACCGGCCAGCTCGGCCGCCAGCTCCTCATTGTCTACTTCCCAGCAGGCAAACTCTTCGCCGCCGATAACCACGACGGGTACGCGGTCACCGAACTCCATGGCCAGCTCCGCGTCCTCATCCACGTTACGCACACTAAGCTCCGCGCCTGCCTGCTTGATAACGGGGGTAATCTGTTCCCTCACGCGCGCGCAAGAACCGCAGGTGGTGCGCACCATGAGCTCGACGAGATGCTGAGACATATTCTCCTCACAAGGACGGCGGCGGTCGAAACCATTACTATGGACACGTTAGTCCACCCCGCGTTTGCGAAAGCTGTTTGTCTTACTCGTGTCCGCTACCACTCCCCCAGGATTCCCCGAATCCCCCCGCGACTTCTTGGCCAATTGGACCGCCTCGCGCGGCAATCTGCGTAATTTCTTAGAGACCCAAGCACTCGCCCCGCTGGACGAGGAATCCCAGCGCACCGCCGGTGAAGCCGCAGCCGCCGCGGCACTAGAAGAATTCGGGCTCGAGTTGGAGGATTTTGCCTCCGGTGTGGATTCGGTAACCGGCTCCTACGACGCGGCCGGCGCGCAACGCATCACCGACCAAGACCCGGACGTACCGGTAGATGTGGGGGCGGCGGCGTTTTTCGATGTCGACAACACCCTCATCCAAGGCTCCTCCCTCGTGGAATTCGCCTTCGGACTGGCGCGCAAGCGCTATTTCCGGCTTTCCGAAATCTTGCCGATTGCGTGGAAGCAGTTAAAATTCCGCGTTTCCGGCAGTGAGAATGCCAAAGACGTAGCTCACGGCCGCGCGCAGGCATTAGAGTTTGTTAAGGGTCGCAGTGTCGATGAGCTGGTGGAGCTGTGCGAGGAGATCGTGGATGCCTCGCTGGCGCGCCGCGCCTACCCCGGCACCACGCAGCTAGCGGAGATGCACCTGGCCGCTGGCCAGCAGGTGTGGCTGGTTACCGCCACGCCAGTGCAACTGGCCCAGGTGCTGGCGCGGCGCTTCGGGTTCACGGGTGCGCTCGGCACCGTCGCAGAGGTCAAGGACGGCAAGTTCACCGGCCGGCTGGTCGGCGATATTCTGCACGGGCCCGGCAAAAAGCACGCCGTGGCCGCGCTCGCGACCATCGAAGGCCTCGATCTCTCGCGCTGCACCGCCTATTCAGATTCCGCCAACGACGTTCCCATGCTGTCGATGGTTGGCACCGCTGTGGCAATTAATCCGGACCGCAAGCTACGCGATATCGCCGGTGACCGCGGCTGGCTGGTGCGCGATTACCGCTCCGTGCGGCGCGCTATCCGCACCTATGGCTTGCCAGCGCTGGTTACCGCCGCTTTTTCCTATGGCGGTTGGCGCTACTACCGGCGGTAGGAAACAGAGATATCGGTCGAGCAGGCAAAAACCCTCCGCCGTGCTTGGACACACGAAGCGGAGGGTAAGAAGCGCGGGCTGGGTTTACTTACCCAGCTTACGACGCTGCACGCGGGTGCGGCGCAGCATCTTGCGGTGCTTCTTCTTGGACATGCGCTTGCGGCGCTTCTTAATGACGGAACCCATGGAGTCCTCACTTTCGTGTAGTACGTACTTTTAACCTGCCGGCGCTAGGAACAGCGAAGGTGCACTCTTGCCGCCTTGACCTCACGGACCGCGGGCCACATCAGCGAGCCGACACGAATGCACACCATCTTACCCAGCACCCAGTGCGTAACCAAAAAGAGCCCATGAAAAATAACAACGCCCACCACCGCTGACCACGAGGGCCAACAGAGGTGGGCGCTGTCCAATAGGCGCGAGCCTAGGCTCCGTAAACGGAAGCCTCCAGGTACTCGTTGACGGCGGACTCGTGAACGCGGAAAGAGCGTCCGACGCGAACGGCCGGCATTTCGCCTGCGTGAACCAAACGGTAGACGGTCATTTTGGAGACGCGCATAATCTCGGCGACCTCCGCGATCGTCAGAAAGGTTCCCTTTTCTTCATTTGCCATATATATCTAACCCTTCAGCTCGTTACGCGCTGTAGGCTTCCCCTCCCACAGGACTTCACGCACGTGCTTGCCCTAGCCTATCGTGAAACATGTGACTAATGCGACCCAAGTGCCAAATTTTCTCACAGCAATCATTAGGGTTAACCCTAAAAGCGCTGCTTAGCACCCGCCCCAGCGCTCCCGGGTGGGTACACCCCCACCACGGGGAGGTCGCATATGGCAGCTTTAGCCGAGCTCCTTTGCCTTGTCGGAGCAGGCCTCTGCCGCGCGGTAGAACGCACCGCGCAGACCAGACTCCTCCAGCTCACGGACGGCGGCCGCGGTGGTGCCACCCGGCGAGGTGACACCAGCGCGCAGCTGAGTGGCCGAGCGGCCGGAGCTAGCCAGCATCTCACCGGAACCGGCCGCGGCCTGGGCAGCAAGCTTCTCGGCGACGTCGCGCGGAAGGCCGAGCTGCACGCCGGCGTCGACAAGCGCCTCTGCCACAAGGAAGAAATAGGCCGGGGAGGAACCCGCCAATGCGGTGGCGGCGTCGATATTCTTCTCTGGAATGACCGCGACCTCACCGACGGCCTCTAGCAGCTCGCGCACGCCGTCCATCTGGGCGTCGCTCACGTGCTCGCCGGCCGCACAGGTGCACATGCCGCGGCGCACCAACATGGGGGTATTAGGCATAACGCGCACCACCGGCACGCCTTCGCCCACCGCACCCTGCAGCTGCTCCAGCGTCAGGCCTGCCGCCATGGAGACCACCACGGCGTCCTTGGCTGGCTTGAGGCCTTCGAGCAGGTCCAGGATGGCGTAGGGCTTTACGCACGCAAAAATATAGTCCGCGCCGTCTACCGCGGCCGCATTATCGCTAGTGGTGTTAACGCCGTAGGCGTCTTGGAGCTCTTTGCTGCGGGATTCGGTGCGGTTGGTGACCGTGATATCCGAGCCTGCAAAGCCCGATGCCACCAGTCCCGAGGTCAAAGCCTCACCGATTTGTCCGCCGCCTAAAATTGCAATCTTTGTCATGATCTCCACCATGCCAAAAATGCGGAACCCCGGCTACCACGTGGGGTAGCCGGGGCATCGACAAGCGAGGGCTTAGAGCATAACCAACAGCAATGGGCCGAAAGCCAGGATGAGGCCGGTAAAGCCGGCCAAGAACATGGAGAAGCCATCGCGCGCGGTGCGCAGCGCGTGCGTTACGCCCACCATAATCGCCGTGACGCACAGCGCCAGGATGGCGACAACGAGGCGGGGGAAATTGTCCCACAGAATCTCAAAGCCCTTGAAGATGACAATCGCTAGCAGGATGCCCGCGACAATCATTAGCAGGATGGAGACTGGGTTGAGCTTCTCGTGCTCTTCCTCGACCCATTCTTCGTCATCCTCGACCTTGGGCAGGTTGCCGGTTTCCTCTGCATTCTTAGCGACGCCCGCTTTCTTCGACGCCGGCACCGCCGCCGCAGCGGCAGCTCCAGCGCCTACTGCTCCCGCTTCGGCCGTTTTCTCGCCCTTGTCGGACTTTGGCTTTTCAGCAGCGGGCTTTGCAGCGCCCTGCTTCTCCACGCCCGACTTTTCCGCGCGGGCATGGTCCGCTGCAGCCTTGTCCGCTGCAGTCTTGTCCGTAGTAGCCTTTTCCGCGGTCGACTTTTCTGCTGCTGGCTTAGCAGCCGGTTTAGCTCCTGCCTTGGCCGCAGCTGGCTTGGTCCCGTCTGCCTTCGCCTTGTCCACGCGCTGGATTACCGCGGTGTCATCGGCAGAAGGCTGATTCTTCTTCGCCGCCTCCTGTGCCGCGCCGGCAGCTGCGGGCTTCTGTGCGGCCTGCGCGGCGGCAGAAGAAGCAGCTGCGGTCTTCGCAGCAGACTTGGCGCGAGGCTTATCCGTGGACTTAGCGGCAGGCTTCGCTGCGGCCTTGGGTTTGGCCTTTGGGGCGGCAGGCTTTTCGGCGGGCTTCTGCGCAGAATCAGCCTCGTCCTTGCCTGCAGACTTGGGGGCGCGGATGACGGGGGCATCCTCGTCGATGGATACGGAGGTGTGCTTAGCCTCGGCGGGAGAGGCTTTAACCTTCTTGAGGTTGCCAGTCAGCTCGGCAACGGAGATGCCGCCCTCATCCAGGCTGCGGCGATGGCGGCGGGAACGCTTGTCGTCCTTGCCTTCTTCGCCGCGGGCCTTTTTATTGCGGGCCAGCAGCTCCGCCACGGTCAACTGGTTTTTGTCAGCCATGATCTCTTCCTATTCCAATCCCTTGTCGGTCCGGCGCAAAATGACGCCCTCACGCAGCGCCCACGGGCAGATTTCCAGCTTCTCGATTTCCAAGGCTCGCATGGATGCCTCGGCCACCAGAGCGCCGGCAACGATTTGGTGCGATCGGTTAGAACTTACACCCTCTAGGTCCGCTCTGTCTGCCGCAGTCATGCGAGAGATGAAGGAAATCAACTGCCGCAGACCCGGTGCAGTCAGTGTGCGCTTGACATAGGGTCCAGCAGACGAGGGTGCGGCACCGGTTAGTCGTGCCAGTGTACGGAAGGTTTTAGAAGTACCGACGGCAAGGCCGGCGGGTCCCATTGCCTTCATCTGCTGAGCGACGTCCTCAAGCTCCGCATCAATAAAATCGCGCAGCGCGCTGACCTTCTTCTTCTCTGGCGGGTCGGTGTCGAACCAATTATGAGTCAATCGGCCCGCGCCCAAGTCGAGAGAAAAGGCAAGATCCGGGTGCTCATCGGTACCAGTGGACAGCTCCAGCGAGCCGCCACCGATATCCAGGTTGGTGATCCGGCCGGCGGACCAGCCGTACCAGCGACGCGCGGAGAGGAAGGTCAGCTGTGCTTCTTCCACGCCGGAGAGGATCTGCAGACGCACGCCGGTCTGCTTTTCCACCTCATCGAGCACGGCCTCCGAATTGGGCGCGGAGCGCACCGCCGAGGTGGCAAAGGCGATAAATTCCGCGCAGCCCAGCTTCTCGCCCAGCTCGCTAGCCTCTGCTACGGCACTGACCAGCTTCTTTACACCTTTTTCATGGATATTCCCCTTCTTGTCCAGCTGTTCCACCAGCCGGAGCGGGGTCTTCCAATCGCTCATCGGAGTTGGCCGTCCGCCTGTCGCGGCATCGACCGCAACGAGGTGGACGGTATTGCTTCCGACGTCTAATACACCTAATCGCACACTAATAGCGTAGTAGGTCTACCGTGGTTAGGTGTGAATCGCCCAAAATCTGACACGGTATACCTAGGTTTTCCTGCGAGCTCGCCCGCGGCGGCGTCGATAAGTGCAGGCCGCGAGGAGGCCCCCGACTTTCCGCGGGAATGGTTCGAATTTTGCAACCCAAACGACCCGCACCACGTCTTTTCCATCGACCTGACATGGGTAGAGTCGCACTACAGCTGCCAATTTGGGACGTCGGCGTGCAGGGGAATCGATAAGAGCCAGCCCGAAGTGGGCTGCTGCGTGCATGGCGCATATATGGCCGACGAAGAAGACCGCGACCAGCTTTACGACGCCGTCTCGCGCATGCCCGCCAAATATTGGCAGCTGCGCCCAGCGGGGGTAGATGGGTTCCTCGCCCAAGACGCCACAGACGAGTTAGAGCCTTGGTTGGAATGGGACGAACTCGACGGCGAGGACGGCGAACCAGAACCAGCGCTGAAGACGCCGATTGTGGATGGCGCGTGCATTTTCGCCAACCGCACCGGCTGGGCCACGGGCACGGGCTGTGCACTGCACCAGTGGGCAGTTGATGCCGGTGAGGAGCTCACGGTGGTCAAGCCGGAGGTGTGCTGGCAGCTGCCGTTGCGCCGGTATGAAGATTATGAAGAACGCCCAGATGGGCAGGAGATTCTACGCACCCAGATAGGCGAATATGACCGCCGCGGTTGGGGCAATGGCGGCGAGGATTTTGATTGGTATTGTTCGGCCGACGCCGCCTGCCATGCCAACCCACTGCCCATGTGGCAGTCGCACGAGGACGAGTTGGTAGCACTCATGGGCCGCGAGTCCTATGAGATTCTGGCCGCACACTGCAAGGCGCGCGCCGCAGCGGCCGAACACGGCGTCCAGCTCACGCAGCACCCAGCCAGCGTGAAGGCTGGGCGCCTACAGACAGAAAGCCAGCAGGCGGAAAATTAGAGCTCGAATTTATAGCCCAGACCGCGCACCGTAACCAAGTGTTTCGGGCGGGAGGGCTGCTCCTCAATCTTGGAGCGCAGGCGCTTGACATGGACGTCGAGTGTCTTGGTATCGCCGACATAATCGGCGCCCCAGATGCGATCAATGAGCTGACCGCGGGTGAGCACGCGGCCGGCGTTGCGCAGCAGGTACTCCAGGAGGTCGAATTCCTTGAGAGGCATGGATACCGGCTCGTCTGCGACGGTAACGGTATGGCGCTCCACGTCCATCTTGACGCGGCCGCCTTCGAGAATCTGCTCGCCTGCCGCTTCCTCCGCCTCGGTATCGGCACCGGCTCCGGAATCGTGGCCGCGGCGCAGGACCGCCCGGATGCGGGCAATAAGCTCGCGAGAGGAATAGGGCTTGGTCACGTAGTCATCGGCGCCTAGCTCGAGGCCGACGACTTTGTCGATTTCGGAATCACGCGCGGTAACCATGATGACCGGCACGGAAGAGGTGATGCGCAACTGCTTGCACACTTCGGTGCCGGACATACCGGGCAGCATGAGGTCTAGAAGGACGATATCGATGTCGTTAGCAGCAAACTTTTCCAGCGCGGTGGGGCCATCGTGCGCGATGATCGGCTCGAAGCCCTCCTTGCGAAGGAGGAATGCCAGCGGATCTGCCAGCGACTCTTCATCTTCAACGATGAGGATGGTGGTCATTGTGCTTTATCCTTTCGACGTGCTGCAACGCGTGCTACCGCACGCGGGAGCCCAGGCGCCGCCGCGTCGACGGCATCCCTTTTCTCATTATCCTTCATGCCAGCATCCGGCGCTGGCTTTTCTTCCCTGTAGATAGGCAACTCAATGGTGAATGTGGAACCCGTACCGGGCCGGGACCACAGTTTGATGTTGCCGCCATGGTTGGCCACCACGTGTTTAACAATTGCTAATCCTAGGCCAGTGCCTCCGGTCTGCCGCGACCGGGCTTGGTCTACGCGGAAGAAGCGCTCAAAAACACGTTTCTGGTCATCCGGTGCGATACCGATGCCGCGGTCCGTGACGCGGATGAGCACGACCCCGCCATCCACCACTTTTTGGGAGACCGATACCGGCATTTTCTCCGGCGAATAGTTAATCGCGTTGGAGACGAGGTTAGACAGTGCTGTTACCAGCAGGGATCGATCGCCTTTAACCTGCACGCCGACGGAGGCGCCGCGGTTGAGCTCGATGGAACGGGCCTCCGCAGCCAGTTGGTTGCGCGAGAGCGCTTCCTCGATGAGGTCATCGACGGCCAACGGTTCCATCTCTGGCAGCGCCTCGGCACCTTGCAGCTTGGACAAGGAGATGAGCTCGCTGACCATATCGGCCATGCGGTTGGCTTCCTTGTAGACTTTATTGCCAAAGTACTCCACGGTTTCCTGATCGCCGGGATCCTGCAAGAGGGCCTCGGCCAATAAAGCGATGCCACCGACGGGTGTCTTGAGCTCGTGGGAGACGTTCGCCACGAAGTCCCGGCGAGCTGATTCCATGCGGACGTTTTCGCTCTCATCGGTGCCGTAGATGATGACAAAGCGGCCGTCGTTAAGCGTCAGCGGCTTGATCACCGCCTTGAACTGCGTGACGCGGTGGCCCGTACGGCGTTTGGGAATGGCCAGGTCGACGGTGCGGGTCTCCTTGTCTTCAAAGACCTCCTGCGCGGTCTGCCATACATCCGGATTCACGGCGCGATCATGGACCAAGGACATCTCATGGGCGGCCGGATTGGACATGACGATTTCTTGGTTGCGGTCCAGCACCGCCAAGGCCGTCGGCGAACCTTGTACCGCCAAGTGCAGTACCTGGCTGACAGTCGTGACCTGGTTGGCCTCGGCATCGGTGGCCTGGCGGTAGTGAGCAATGCGACCGCGCAGCCAAGAAATAGCCGGCAGCGCCAGCCCACAGGCCACCACGCCGGCGACAAAGGAAAGAATCAATTCCACGTGTCCAGCCTATCCATCACAAAGTCCCCAGGGAATATTCCCCGGGGACTGTAGCGCAGTTTCTTACTTACCGCCCTGCGCAGCAACGGCAGCGGCGCCGGCGGCGGCAGCCTCCGGGTCCAGGTAGGTGCCGCCTGGGTTTACTACGGAGCCGTCCTCGGTGATCTCATAGACCAGCGGGATGCCGGTCGGGATATTCAGGCCAGCAATATCGTCATCGGAGATATTGTCCAGGTGCTTAACCAGTGCGCGCAGGGAATTACCGTGCGCGGCGATGAGTACGGTCTCGCCTTTCTTAGCGCGTGGGAGGATTTCTTCTTCAAAGTACGGCACGAATCGGGCAACGACGTCCTTCAGGCACTCGGTCTGCGGGACCTTTTCTAGGTCCGCGTAGCGCGGGTCATTGGTCTGGGAGTACTCGGAGTCATCGGCCAGCTCCGGCGGGCGCGTGTCATAGGAGCGGCGCCATGCCATGAACTTTTCCTCACCGTATTCTTCCTTGGTCTCGGCCTTGTTCAGGCCCTGCAGGGCGCCGTAGTGGCGCTCGTTTAGGCGCCAATCACGCACCACTGGGATCCAGTGGCGGTCGGCGGCGTTGAGTGCGATATTTGCGGTACGGATAGCACGGCGTAGAAGAGAGGTATAGAGAACATCGGGCAGAACGCCTTCCTGCGCAAGCAGCTCACCGCCGCGCTTGGCTTCCGCCTCGCCTTTTTCGGTCAGATCTACATCCACCCAGCCAGTGAACTGGTTGGACTCGTTCCACTTGGATTGGCCATGGCGAAGAAGAATCAATTTTCCGTTAGTCATGCTCCTAGCATGCCACGAAATGACTACCGGCGTAAGGGTTTAATCCCCAATCGCCCGACGTTGGTGGCAGTCTGGGACCTCGATGCGGCTGGCCTCGTCATAGATTTCTACGAGCGCGGCGGCGGAGCTGGCCCAGCTAAAGCGCGCAGCGTGGGCGACGGCGGCTTCGCCCATGGCGATGCGCATGGGGTCGTCGTCAAGCAGGCGGGCTAGAGCATCGGCCCAGTCGGACGGGTCATGCGAGTGCACCAGCAGGCCGGTCTCGCCGTCGGCCACGGCGATGGGCAGCCCGCCAACGGCGGCAGCAACCACCGGCGTGCCCGAGGCCTGGGCCTCTAGCGATACCAAGCCAAAGGACTCGTTATAGCTGGGCACCGCGACAATATCGGCCGCGCGGTAAACCCCCACCAGCTCCTCTGGCGGCCGAGCGCCCAGAAAACGCACGCGCTTATCGACGCCCAATTCATGCGCCAAATCTTTATACACCTCCGGCGCAGTATTTGCTCCCGATGGACCGCCGCAGATGACCACGCGCAGGTTGCGGGCCGGCTCGCGGCGGAAGAGCTCGGCCGTGGCGCGAATGAGGACCTCTGGGCCCTTGAATTTTTGTAGGCGCCCCACAAAGGCAACCACCTTGGTATGCAGTGGAATGCCCAGCTCGCGGCGGGAGCGCTCGGTATTGCGGTCCGTGCCTGGGGTAAAAAGCTCGACGTCGGCGCCGGGCGAGACCACGCGAATGATGTCACACTCAGCATCGTAATGCTCGGCTAGGTCGCGGGCCTCCTGCTCGGTATTGACCACGAGCAGGTCCGCGTTATCCACCAATTGCTGCTCGCAGATGCGGCGGGCCTCGGACTCCAGGGTGTCATCCGCGGTCCGGGAGGCGTTTTTCACCGCGGCGAGGGTATGGGCCGTGTGGATGAGCGGGATGCCCCAGAGATCCCGCAGTAGCCAGCCCACCTGACCAGAGAGCCAATAGTGGGAGTGAATAAGGTCATATTTCTTGCCCTGCCACTTGGCAAATTGCACCATGCCGCCCGCGAAAGCGGCCAGCTGGGTGGGCAGATCCTCTTTATCCAGGCCCTCGTACGGCCCAGCGACGATATTAATAACGCGCAGGTGGGGTTCAACCTCAATGATTTCGCCCTGGCTAGGCCGCGTGGCGCGGGTGTAGACGTCCACCTCGATTCCCCGGCGAGCCAGTTGGCGCGCACTATTGAGGACGTAGACGTTCATGCCGCCAGCGTCCCCCGAGCCGGGCTGTTCAATCGGCGAGGTATGCATAGAGATCATGGCGATGCGCATGGCGCACAATTCTACCGGCGCTATACTGGCCCCTGCCAGAAACCTACGCTACCGAAAGGTAATAGTTTTGTCCGCATACGAATCACAGGCTTGGCTCCAGTATTACCCGGAATGGACACCGCATACGCTGGACTATGGCGATACCACGCTGCTAGATATTTATGACAACAACCTGAAAGTCAACGCGGATCGGCCGGCAACCTATTTCTTTGGCCGTACGCAGTCCTATGCTGAGCTAGACCGCCAGGTTCGCGCTGCGGCCGCAGGTTTGAAGGCCTTCGGCGTGCGGCCAGGTGACCGCGTAGCCATCGTCGCACCCAACTCGCCGCAGTACATCGCGGCGTTTTATGCCATTCTGAAGCTCGGTGCGCAGGTGGTGCTGCACAACCCACTCTACACCGCCCATGAGCTGGAAGGACTCTTCCAAGATCACGGCGCGCGCATCGCCATCGCTTGGGACAAGGCCGCGCCCACGCTGGAGAAGCTGCGCGCGACCACCAACCTGGAAACGGTCGTGTCCATCAATATGATCAACGCCATGCCCACCCTGCAGCGCGCCGCTTTGCGCTTGCCTATCCCGCCACTTAAGTCCAAACGCGAACAGCTTTCTTCCCCGGCACCAAATACCGTGCCGTGGGAGACCTTAGTGGGCAACGCAATCGGTGGCGACGGCAGCGATATCACCACGCCGGAAGACGTGGATAAGGACACCATCGCGCTCATCATGTATACCTCTGGCACCACCGGCGCCCCGAAGGGCGCCATGCTGTCACACGGAAACTTATTTTCCAACCTCCTGCAGGGCAAGGCGTGGGTACCGGGCTTGGGTGATAAGCCGGAGCGCATGCTCGCTGCCCTCCCCTTCTTCCATGCTTATGGCCTGACCATGAACGTGACCCTGGCGCAGTTTATCGGCGGCGAGCTAGTCATGCTGCCTAAGCCGGATATGTCGCTCATCATGCAGCTGATGAAGAAGCACACCCCGACCTGGGTGCCGGGTGTACCAACGCTCTACGAGCGAATCATCAAAGCCGCCGACGAGCAGCAGATTCCTATCAAGGGCGTGCGCGCAGCCTTCTCCGGCGCTTCTACCTTGCCTTCGGACACGGTCAAGAAGTGGGAGGACTACACCGGTGGCCTCTTGGTGGAAGGCTACGGCCTGACCGAATGCTCACCCATCATCGTAGGCAACCCTATGAGCACCGACCGCCGCCCCGGCTACGTCGGCATCCCCTTCCCGGATACCGAGGTGCGCATCGCCAACCCAGATAACCTCGATGAAACCCAGCCCGATGGCACCGAAGGCGAAGTTTTGGCGCGAGGTCCACAGATTTTCAAGGGCTACCTCAATAACGAAGAGGCCACCGAGGCCGCATTCCACGGCGAGTGGTTCCGCACCGGCGACATGGGCGTCATGGAAGAAGATGGCTTCATCCGCCTAGTCAGCCGTATCAAAGAAATCATCATCACCGGCGGCTTCAACGTGTATCCGGGCGAGGTGGAAGAAATCTTGCGCGAGCACCCGAGCATTGATGACGTCGCCGTGGTGGGCCGGCCGCGCGAAGATGGCTCCGAGGACGTCGTGGCCTGCCTCGACTTGGCCGATGGCGCCGCACTTGACCCGGAGGGGCTCAAGGAATACTGCCGCGAGCGCCTTACCCGCTACAAGGTCCCGCGCACCTTCTACCACTTTGAGGAGCTGGCCAAGGATCAAATGGGCAAGATCCGCCGCCGCGAAGTCCAGGCAGACCTTATCCGCCGCCTCGAGGCCGAACAGAACTAACATGTTCCGCCTCATCGATAGCCCCCTCGGACCCCTGCGCTTGCAGGCGAGCCCGCGGGGGCTTTCCCGCGTCGACATCACTGCGGCCAGCACCCCGCTGGAAGCGGTGGACGGTGTGAAAGAAGGGGGCATCGAAAAGCGCAGCGCGGACGTGCTCGACGCCGCCCAAGCACAGCTCGCGGAGTATTTCGCCGGCCAGCGCCGCGCCTTCGAGCTGCCCCTCGACCCGCCTGCGACGACCGACTTTCGCGCCGCGGTGCACGCGCAGCTAACGGAGATTGGCTATGGGGAGACGGTTACTTATCGCGACGTCGCCAAGATGCTCGGCCGGCCCGGCGCGACGCGGGCCGTGGGCAGCGCGTGCGGCGCCAATCCCCTGCTCATTGTGCGGCCGTGCCACCGGGTGCTGCGTAGCGATGGCGGGCTCGGTGGCTACGCGGGCGGGCTAGCTGCCAAACGATTTTTGCTGGCACTGGAAGAAATCTAGAAGGATTCTTTCCGTTTGAGATAAACTATCCCCTCAGAAATAGTTTTTGTAGCCAAACGAAAGGTTTTCGCGTGTCCGCTTCCCCCTCCCAAGCCTGGCTTCAGCACTACAGCGACTGGACCCCACACACGCTGGACTACGGCGATAAGACCATCGTCGACTACTACCGCAATAACCTGCGGGTCAACGCCAATAAATCCGCCACCTATTTCTTCGGGCGCACGCAAACCTACGGGGAGCTCGATAGCCAGGTGCGCGCCGCTGCGGCCGGGCTGAAGGCCTTTGGCATTCGCCCGGGCGATAAGGTTGCCATCATTCTTCCCAACTGCCCCCAGCACATCGCCGCCTTTTATGCGGTCCAACTACTCGGCGCCACCGTGGTCGAGCACAACCCGCTTTATACCGCCCCGGAGTTGGAAGGCCTACTCAATGACCATGGCGCGCGCGTAGCTATCGCCTGGGATAAGACCGCCTCCACGCTAGAAAAGCTGCGCTCGACGACCCCACTAGAGACCATCATCTCCGTCAATATGGTAGATGCCATGCCTCCGCTCAAGCGCCTCGCGCTGCGCCTGCCCATCCCACCGCTGGCTGCCAAACGAGAGCAGCTGACCACCCCTGCCCCCAATACCGTGGAATGGTCCACGCTCATCGGCGCGGCCATCGGCGGCGACGGCACGGACCTCGATTTCCCCGAGATCTCCCAGGACGATATCGCGCTCATCCTCTACACCTCCGGCACCACCGGCAAGCCCAAGGGCGCGTTGCTCTCGCATGGCAATCTCATTGCCAATGCCATCCAAGGCAAAGCCTGGGTACCGCAGATGGGCAAACAACAAGAGCGCTTCCTCGCAGCGCTGCCCATCTTCCATGCCTATGGCATGACCACGCTGTGTATCTTCAGCATCTACCTGGGCGCCGAGCTCATCCTGCTTCCCTCGCCGCAGATGCCGCTCATCCTGGACATCCTAAAGAAGCGCACTCCCACCTGGCTGCCCGGCGTGCCCACCCTCTACCAGAAGATCATGGACGCGGCCGAAGAAAAAGACGTTGACTTAAGCGGCATTCGCAACGCCTTTTCCGGCGCGGCCACGCTGCCCATAGAAATTGTGGAGCGCTGGGAAACCCTGACCGGTGGACGGCTCGTGGAGGGCTTCGGCATGACGGAAACCTCCCCGGTCCTCACCGCCAACCCCATGAATGGCAAGCACCGCCCCGGCTATGTGGGCGTGCCCTTCCCGGATACGGAGGTGCGCATCGCCAACCCCGATAACTTGGATGAAACCCAACCCGATGGCCAGCCGGGCGAGATGCTCGCGCGCGGTCCGCAAATTTTCCAGGGCTATTTTGGCAATGCCGCTGCCACCGAAAAGACTTTCCACAATGGCTGGTTCCGCACCGGCGATATGGCACTGATGGAACCGGATGGCTATATCAAGCTGGTCAGCCGCATCAAAGAAATCATCATCACCGGTGGTTTCAACGTGTATCCCGCCGAAGTGGAAGAGGCCATTGCCCAGCACCCCGATGTGGTGGACGTCGCCGCCGTGGGTCGCCCCCGCCAGGATGGTTCGGAGGACGTCGTTGGCTGCGTCACCCTGCGCGATGGCGCCGTGCTTGATCCCGAGGGATTGAAGGAATTCTGCCGCGAGCGCCTTACCCGCTACAAGGTCCCGCGCACGTTCTATCACTTTGAGGATTTGGCGCGCGACCACTTGGGCAAAATCCGCCGGCACCAGGTGCGCAAGGACCTACTCGAGCTGCTGGGGGCAAAGGCCTAAACTTATCGGCTATGGCAGAAATTCACTATGGCGCTACCTTGACGGATTTCCTTAAGGCGGCCGTCGCCAAGTTTCCACAGCGCCCGGCCACCTACTTCGCCGGCCACACGCTAACCTATAGCGAGCTCGATGCCCAGGTGGCGGCCGCGGCCGGCGCCTTGCGCGAGAAAGGCGTGCGCCCCGCCGACCGGGTAGCACTCCTACTGCCTAATTGCCCGCAACACGTGGTGGCGTTCTTTGCCATCCTGCGCCTGGGCGCGGTGGTGGTGGAGCATAACCCGCGCTATACCGCGCACGAGCTCGCCCCGCTGCTCGCCCATCATGGCGCCCGCGTGGCCATTGCCTGGGAGGACATTGCCCCCACCGTTTCCGCGCAGGTAGCGACCACCATCTCCGTCTCCCTCACCCAGCCGCTTCCCCTCTCCGGTGCCCCGGTGGAACCGCACCCGGCCACGCTTGCCGACGCCGCCCTTATCCTCTACACCTCCGGCACCACCGCCCGCCCCAAGGGCGTGGTCTTAACCCATGGCAACCTCGCCGCCAACTGCCTACAGCTAGAAACTCAGGCGCCACTGCGCCCCGGCCAGGAGCGCTTCTTGGCCGCTTTGCCCATGTTCCATTCCTATGGCCTGACGATGAGCGTGCTGCTCGCGGTGCGCTGCGCGGCCGAGATTATCCTGCTTGCCGCCCCACACACCGATGCAGTTACGGATGCTCTTGCCACCCGCCGCCCCACCTGGATGCCGGGCGTGCCGACCATCTACGAGCGCGCCATGGCAGCCACGCCCACAGACGCCGCCGCAGTTGGTGCCGACGTGCCCACAGACCTCGGTGGGGTGCGCTATTCCATCTCGGGCGCGGCTTCTCTCCCCTCGCGCATCATCGAGCCATGGGAGAAGCGCACCGGCGGCATGCTGGTGGAAGGCTACGGGCTTACGGAAACCTCTCCCGTGCTGACCATCAATCCCCTTGATGACACCCGGCGCGCCGGCACCATCGGCCTGCCGCTGCCGGATACGCAGCTGCGCATCGGCGATCCTGCCGATCTCAGCCGCACCCAACCAGATGGCGTGGCTGGTGAGATCCTCGCCCGCGGCCCGCAGGTTTTTGGCGGCTACCTTGCCGACGCCCCCGCTACCGCAGCCGCCTTCCATGAAGGTTGGTTCCGCACCGGAGACATGGGCGTGCGCGAGCCCGATGGCCATATCCGGTTGGTGGGCCGAATCAAGGAAATCATCATCACCGGCGGCTTCAATGTTTATCCCGGCGAGGTCGAGGAAGCCTTAACCTCCCACCCCGACATCTCCCAGGCCGCGGTCGTAGGCATTCCCCGCTCCGATGGATCTGAGGACGTCGCCGCCTGCGTGGTCCTCGCCCCCGGCGTGCGGCTCGATGAGTACGCCTTGCGCGAGCATTGCCGCGGGCTGCTGGCGCGCTATAAGGTCCCGCAGCGATTCTTTGCCATGGATAAGCTGGCTGGAGATCAGCTAGGCAAGCTGCGCCGCAGAGACGTCCAGCGGGATCTGCTCACGCTACTCAACCAAGGCTAGCCCTCTTCGCGATCTTCCCGGCGCACTGCCTGTTCATAGATACGCTCGGAACGCTCCTCTAAATCGTGCTGGGCACGGGCTTGGGCTCTAGCGGCGGCATCGGAACGCGGCGGAGCTTGGATATGCCGCGCGGCGCGTAGGCCCAATTGCAGCTCCTTGGCGCGCAGAATCTCCGCATCGATCTTGATGCCCAAAATGAGCATCGTATTCGATAGCCACACGGCCATAAATACGGCCATGATGAGGCTGAAGGCGCCATAAACGCTGGCACCAGCAAAGCGCTGTGTATACAGCGCGAATGCTCCCCACACCACCACATTGGTGCTAAGCGCCACTACGGATCCGAGAGTAATCCAGCGAAAGCGCGCCGGCCGCACATTCGGGGAAAAGTGGTACAGGATGGCAATCAACGTCAGCACTATCACCACAGTGAGCGGGAAGCGCAGCCAATTCCACACCGGCATGAATATCCCGCCCAAAAAGTCCGCGGTACCTTGCATGTCCAGCTTTCCGGCCAGCGGTTCGACCGCACCGCTCACGATGGTATCGCGCAGCAAGTTAGCAAAGAGCACGGTGACCGCGCCGATGACCAGGACGATGGTAAGCCCCCACATGAGCGCCCAGGTGCGGATAATCCCGCGGCCCTCCACTCGCCCGTAGACGGTATTGGCGGTGCGCGAGAAGGCACGTACGTAGGCCGAGGCGGAAAAAAGCGAAACCAGTACGGATACCACCAGCGCGAAGGTGCCTTGGGCGGCAGAACCGATGATGGAGCCCACGAGTTTTTCGGCCTGCTCCGTCATGGAACTAGGAACGTAATCCGCAATGAACTGTGAGGTTAATTCGTGTATCTCGGTGCGCCGAGAAGAAAAGATGAGTGTGGCTATCGAATAGGCCGCGAGCACCGTAGGAGCAAAGGCCATGAGCGTGAAGTATGTCATCGTGGCGGCGCGATCCATCAAGGCATCATGGAAGAAGTCCGCCCACACGCGTCGGATGACCAGCCCCCAGCTTTCCTTGCGCAGGCGGTTGCCGCGGGCCAGGGGATCTACCTCATCGGTGTGGCCCTCAATTTTGATCACGGTCGGCGCGGTACTCGGCACGATCTTATCCGCGCCTTCATAGACGGATTCGCTAGCCGGAGTGGCCGCGGCGCTCGGTGGTTCGCCGGAAGACGAATTGCCAGGGGTGTGTGCGGCGCCGGGGACCTCGGCGGCGTCGTCCAGTGTGCTCATATTATCCCAGCGTATGCGGTAAAGAATCTATTTCAGGAAGTGACACTCAGCCGTGATTACACTGGAGAAGCATGACTGAACAGAATGAAAAGAAGCTCAATGTAAAATCCTTCGAACTCGACCACCGCCTAGTCAGCGCGCCGTATATTCGTGTGGCCGACCGCACGGACTTGGGCGGTGGCGTCGAAATCATTAAGTATGACCTGCGCTTCTGCCAGCCCAATCAGGATCACCTTGATACCAAGGCGCTGCATTCGGTGGAGCATATGATGGCCAATTTCATGCGCAATTACACCGATAAGCTCATCGGCTTTGCCCCAATGGGCTGCCGTACCGGATTCTATGCCATCACCAACGGTATGGAGCAGGACGAGCTGCTGCGCGCGGTGGAAGGCGCGCTCAACGATATTCTTAACGCCACCGAGGTACCAGCTGCCAACGAAGAGCAGTGCGGCTGGGGTGCGCACCACAGCTTGGAAGGTGCGCAGGAAGCAGCCCGCGCATTCCTAGGCGCCAAGGATGAGTGGCTCCAGGTCATGGCGGCCTAATCTAGGAGCCTTAGCGGACGCGGCGAGCGCGATAGACGCCGGGCCTGCAAAGCGGCCACGATAGACCCGAAGACCATGTGGTGTAGGGCGCTATCGGGGCCGCTTTATAGGTTTTAAGCCCCGGTGTGAAGGGGCAACCTCGCGCTACTCATCGAGGGCGAGGCCAATCCAGACGGGTTCGGGCACGAGTTCCACGTCGAAAGCATCGCGGACGCCGTCGCGGATGGTGCGGGCAAGCTCCACGATATCGGCGGCCGTAGCATCGCCGCGGTTGGTGAGGGCCAGCGTGTGCTTTGTCGAAAGCGTAGCCCGGCCGGAGCCCGGGTAGCCCTTGGCAAACCCGGCGCGATCAATGAGCCAGGCCGCGGAAAGCTTTTCTCGGTCGGCCGCGGAGGAGGGGTGGCGGGGCATGGAGTCAGCGGTGGCGTCGCCAAGCGAGGCACGGACCTTGGCCTGCACGGCGTCAGCAAGAGCAGAGTCCACCACCGGGTTGGTGAAGAAGGAGCCGGCGGACCAGGTGTCATGATCGGCAGGGTCAAGCACCATGCCCTTGCCGCGGCGCAGCTTTAAGACCTCCTCGCGGACCTCGGCCACGGGGCGGCGCTCACCCGGGTTCTGGGTGAGCTGGCCAAAGCGCAGCGGGCGGGACAGGCCCTCGGTATCGAGCTTAAGCTCTACCTCCAGAACCACGGCGCGGCCGGTGAATTTCAGGTTGGAATAGCGATAGGCCAGCTCCAGATCGGAGGCGGGGACCCACTCATCGGCATCGGTGCGGCGGTTATAAAGGCGCACACGGGTAAGGACCTCGGAGATTTCGGCTCCATAGGCGCCCACGTTTTGCACAGGTACCGCGCCCACGGTGCCGGGGATACCGGACAGACACTCGATGCCGCCCATGCCGAGCTGCACGGAGCGGGCCACCACGTCATCCCACACGGCACCCGCCTGCGCGCGCACCAGGCCGGTCTCGGTATCCATGGAGACCCCATCAAAATCGAGTATGACGGCGACCAGATCCACGGCGCCATCGGCCACCAGGAGGTTGGAGCCGCCGCCAACGATGATGAATTTCACTTCGGCGTGATCAAGGGCACGCACCACGGCAACGGCGGCCTCTGGCTGCGAGCAGCGCAGTGCGGCCTGCGGTTTTCCGCCCACACGCAGCGTAGTCAGATCCGCGAAGGTGGCGGCGGAATCCAGTTCTACGCCGTCGATCGCTGTGAGCTGTTGCGTCAAAGATTTATCAAGCACGCCTACCAAGGTAGTCTGTTAGGCATGTCAACCCGTAGTGAAAACACCGTAACCATCAATCAGCCCATCGAAAAGGTCCACAAGGCGCTGCTTACCAAGGAATACTGGGAGTACATCGTGGCTAACCTCTCCCCCGAGCCGGGCCAGGTGCACGACTTCAGCGATAACGTAGCCACCCTCTTCGAGGTACTGCCTACCACGCTGCTGCCAGAGGCGGTACGCGCCATGGTCTCCCAAGACCTGAAGGTCAAGCGCGTGGTTACCGTCGGCGAGCTCAACGGTGAAGCCGCTGACGTCAACTACACCGCGGATGTCAAGGGCACCCCGGTTGACTTCAAGGGCGATATCTCCCTGGCTGGCGAGGGCGAGATGACCAAGCTGTCCTACGTCAACGAGATTTCCGTCAATATCCCGATGATGGGCGCCGCCATCGAGCCAAAGGTGGGCGAGTCCCTGGCTGAGCTCTTCGATAACGAAGGCAAGCTGACCGAGCAGTGGATCTCTGAGAACGCTTAAGTTCTCGACCACCACTATCTATGGCCGATCACGCACATAATCTGCGCGCCAACGCAGCTGCGGGTCGGCCTTTTGGCGTCATTACCCGCGGCACTACCAATCACAATCGCCTGCGCCGCTGCGATAGATGGATGCTCGCGCACCCGGAGATTTCCACGCTTCTGCGGCACGTGGACAAGCCGCTCGCGATCGACGTAGGCTACGGGGCTTCGCACGCCACCACCGTGGAATGGGCGGGGTGGCTGCGCCGGGCGAATCCGCAGGTAGACGTCCGCGGGCTCGAAATCCACCCGGACCGGGTTCTACCGCCACGCGATGGCGTGCGTTTCGAATTGGGCGGCTTTGAGTTAGCCGGTTATCGGCCGCAGCTGGTGCGCGCATTCAATGTGCTACGCCAATACGACGTGAACCAGGTCCAGGAGGCCTGGCAGACGGTGTGTTCTCGGCTGGCCCCCGGTGGCTTCTTTGTGGAGGGCACCTGCGATGAACTGGGCCGGCGCGCCGCCTGGTTGCTGCTGGATACCCACGGCCCGCGGACGCTCACCCTGGCGTGGGACCCGTTCGATGTAGCACGCCCGTCTGACCTTGCCGAGCGCCTGCCCAAAATCCTCATCCACCGCAACGTTCCCGGCGAGCCCATCCACGAGCTGCTTAAGGCCGCGGACGAGGCCTGGGACCACGCGGCGGGGTGGGCGCCCTACGGCCCGCGCGTGCGTTGGCGCATGGCACGAGCCGCGCTTGCCGACGCCCCCTTTACTATCCACCCCATCCGGCGGCGCCTGCGCGATAATGTGCTGACCGTGGACTGGGAGTCCGTCGCGCCACGGGACTAAACGCGCCGCGCGGTGATGACAGCTGGGGCAGCTGTGAAGTGCCTAGCAATGTGTCCAAAGGCTCCCGCAGACTTTGCCCCGCGCCGTCTCATGCGCCACACTGGTACGCATGGCTTCGAAGAAATCGGCGGGTTCACTCGCCTGGAAAATCATCATTGGCATCCTCGTAGCACTGCTCGTGCTCATCCTCTTGGCCGAGTTCGGTCTGCGCTGGTTCATTGGTCACCAGATGACCTCGCAATTTAACCAGGCTGCCGAGGAAGAAGGTATCCAGGTCAAAGAAGATCCCTCTGTCAGCTTTGGCGGCAGCCCGCTGCTCGTAGGGCTGTTTAAGGGCTCCATTTCCCAGATGGATATGACCACGCCGTCCACCCTGCAAATCGATGGCACTGATATCAAGGGCCAACCTGCCTCCGAGATCCACGTAGAAGATATGAGCACCGACCAAGAGAATCCGGTAGCCGGCAAGCTGCGCGCTTCTACCACCGTGCCGGATGACTACCTGCTGGCGTCCTTCCAGAAGGGCATTTCCGAGCAGGCCGGCAGCGAGAAGGTGGGCAATATGGTGGTCACGGAGATCACAGCCAATGAGCAAGACCACGTGCTGGACGTCAAGTTCGCAGGCGGCCTTGCTAATCTCTCGCTAGAGCCCACCGCCCACGATGGAAAGCTTGATATTCGCGCCACCGAGGCCTCCATCTTTGGACTTGAGCTGCCGGACCAAGCCACCGAAGCTATCTCCTCCGCCCTGCAGAACGGCATGTCGGATCAGTTCGTGGGTTCTGACATGAACGTCGATTCCGTAGAGGTGCTCGATGGCGAGCTCAAGCTCACCATCACCGGCACCGATGTTCCGATGAACGACATGGATAAACTGACCGGCGGCGGCGACTCCGCAGGCCAGGGCGGGGCTACTGGCAAGGGCGCGCCGCAGCGGGACGCGCAGAAGGAAGCCGTCTAAACCGCGGAAGCGGGAAACTCGAGGACCGGAAGTGTGGCTGCGGCCAACGCCGGTCCTTTTTTCATGCCTTCTTCACCGGCACCGGATTCTGCCCGATCCGCGGCCTCGCCGCTGTGCACGATGAGGCGCTGGTAGCCGGCTTGGTGGGCGGCGTTGATGGTGGCTTTGAGGGCGGAGTCGGCAAGCGGGGCGTCTGGCACAATGAGGCCCAAGCGGGCCGGATCCGGGCAGGCCTCGCGGATGGCAATGAGCTCAGAGAGCACGGCATTGGCATCCGTTAAGGTCTCATCGAGGCTGACCCACACCTCGCTGGCGCCCGATTGGATAGCCAGGCGGGCCTCGGAAGCCTTGATAAGAGTGTGGTGGCGGCCGGTGGGATAACCTGCGACGGAGATAATATCGTCCGCGCCGGCTCCCGCGGCAATAGAAACGTGGTGCGGGGAGACCACCACGGTACTATCAGCGGCGCAGTTCTTGACCGTCGCGGCCGAGGCAGCAAGCAAATTAAGCATTAGTAGCTGTAATCGCCGTTGATAATGGCCTTGAGTTGTGGGCGCACATCAAACCAGTACACGCCGGTAATAACCGCGCCGATCCAAGACAAAAAGGCCAAGCCGGTGACCATCGCTACCGCGGAGCCGGCCAGCAGGCCTACCCATACCCACTTACCTTGTCGGTCGCCGGCCCGGAAGGCATCCTCGCGCGTGGTAGCGGCGAGGACCGCTCCGACGATGGCGGTCAGAGCGAGGACTTGGAAGAGGTAGCTGTCTAGATGCAAGGCAAGATTATAAAGAAAATACATGTAGCTTAATTCTGTGGATCGTCAGTCTCGATTACTTCGCCATCGATAATATTATCGCCCTGCGAAGGAGCCGAATCCTGGCCAGGGCGCGCCGCATTCTTCTTTTCCGCACGGCGGGCCTGGGCGGAATTATAGGCGTCCATAACGCCCTCGCGGGTCTCGTTATAGGCCGTGGAGAACTTGCCCTTAGCGGCGTCGAAAGCAGCGGACTCACGGGTGCCATCCGCGGCCTTCTTCAAAGAGGCACCGAGCTCCTTCGCGGTGGTAGTGGCCTTATCCACCAAGCCATCCTTGTCAGATGCGCCATAGGGGCTGTTGGCCTCCGCGCCATGAGCGTACTGGGCGCGCTCCTCCTGCAGGCGTCCGCCGAAGTCCTTGACTACGTCAAAGGCAGCGCTGCCAGCATCCTTCAGGGAATCAAAAATCTTCTTATTATCGCTCATTGTTCATTACTCCTTTTGTCTAAGCGCCAAAGATAAGGTGATTGACCGCGAATATCACCAATCCTGCCAGGGAACCGACGACGGTGCCGTTTAAACGAATAAATTGCAGGTCCTTGCCCACCATGAGCTCGATATTTTGGGAGGCCTCCTCCGCATCCCAGCGCTTGATGGTCTCTGGAATAATCGCGATGATCTCCGGGGCGAATTTCTCTACGGCATAGCGCGCGGCCTTGTCCACCAGTGCATTGGCCTGGGCTAAAAATTCAGAGTCCTCGAGCAGACGGTGCGCCAGCTCCGTGACCTTGGCCGTAATCTTCTGTCGCAGGAAAGACTCTGGGTCATTGAGCTGGTCAATCAGCGTGGTAGATACCGTGCGCCACATGGCCGCCGGCGCCTGCTGCGCTTGCTCAGAGGCGAGCATCTTCTGCTTGATGCCCTCGATGCGCCCGCGCATTTCCTCGTCCCACTGCAGATCGGAGGCGAGCTTGGACAGATTGCGTCGAATGGCCAGGCGGGCCTCGTGGTTGCCATTGCGGCGGACCTCATCGGCGAACTCTACGAGCTCGCTATAAACCTTCTCCCCCACCATCTCGCGGGCAAAGCGCGGCGCCCAGCCCGGCATGCGCTCATCAATGGCGGTGACCACGGTGGACTCCATGCTTAAAATCTTGCCGTGTGCCCAGTCGATGAGGTCATCCTCCAGCGGACGCGCCTTACCATCTGCAATATAGCCCTCCAGCAGCCTGCCCAGCGGCGGGCCCCATTCCGGTTCGGCTAGGCGGTCCATTACCTGGGTGCGAATAAACTGCTCCGCCTCCGCAGGATCCAAATCTGACACCACGCTGGCCGCACGCTCACCAATCCACGCGGAGACCTCTTCCGCCTTGCCGGGTTCCACCCCCTGGCGTGCCAGCCACAATGGCAGCTCCGCCTCCCGCACCTTGGCGCTGAGCGCATCCGCGGTGAGGAAGTTCTCCTCCACAAAGTCACTCAGGGCATCGCCCACGCGGTCTTTGTTATTCGGAATCAGCGCCGTATGTGGGATGGGCAGTCCCATGGGCCGGCGGAAGAGCGCGGTCACCGCAAACCAGTCCGCCAGGCCACCTACCATGCCGGCCTCTGCCGCTGCACGCACGTAGCCCACCCACACAGGCGCCCCGCTTTCCGACGCCTGCCACCACGAACACCCCAAAAAGATCACCGCCGCACCAATCAGGAACGACAGCGCAATCGCCTTCCACCGCCGCAGGTCCGCCCGCCGGGCTTCCTGATTACCGGCCTGCGGCACGGGAGCAGCGCCCGACAATGCCGGCTCCGGTGCCGATGCGGTTGCCGATTCGAGGCCTTCGTCCGCGCGGTGCGTCATGAACTCTCCTTGGGATTGTGAAGATATTTTTGAGCTTTGTTCTCTAACCCTAGTGCCCGCACCGGACATGTCCGGTGGCAGCCATCGTTACAATGACTCCTCGAATCGCTATCACGCCCATCTGACATTGTCATTTGGACGGTGAGAGATCACGCAACCCCCGTCTCCTTGCATGGTTCGCATGCGAGGAGACGGGGGTGAGGTCGAGTCAGTACAGAAACTTGAGCAATGCCTAGGTGAGGCAAGCTCCTTAGTTAACTCGGCCGGTTTCCTTGCGGTACTTGCGGTAGTAGCGGCGACCGTAGTGGACGGTGCCTACTGCTGCGATAGCCACAATTACTAGGGCGATGATGCCGATGATCATGGTCAGGGTGTAGTCACCTTCGCCGGCGGTACCCAGCGGGGTATCCCACACGCCGAGGCCCCAGATGATGATTCCGGCAGCCGGAAGGCAAGACAGAATCAGACCCATGCCCACCCAGGTGGAGGTGCGCAGGAGAGAAGAGTGAGGAGCCCCGAAAGATACTGGATCGTAGCCCTCAATGTAGGTGTCCTGAATCTTGCCGGAGAACTCCGGGTAGGTCTCGCTGGCATAGTCAGCGACTGCGTGGGTGTTATCGCTCATGGCGGAGTCTTTCTGTCTTTCTCTCGTTCCTAGTATTCCTACGGAATAACCTTAGCTTAGTCGTCCTTGCCACGGAAAGCAGCACGTGCACGTTCGCGGGTAACCGCAGAAACTGCGGTCAGCGGAACGCCGGCCGGACAAACATCGGCGCACTCACCGTAAAGGGAGCAGTGGCCGAAGTTGGCTTCCAGGTCATCGACCATGTTGCGGGCGCGGCGCCCACGCTCTTCCTTGCCCAGCGGCATGAGGGAGAGGTGTACCAACTTCGCACCGGTAAACAGGTGAGCCGCGCCGTTCGGGCAGGCGGCAACGCAAGCGCCGCAGCCGATGCAGGCAGCGTGGTCCAGCGAGTACTCGGAAGTCTCATGGTTGACGTGCAGAGTATCCGCATCCGGAGCGGTACCTGCGTCCATGGAGACGTAACCGCCCTGCTCCATCACGTGGTCCAGTGCCGCACGGTCGACGATCATGTCCTTGATGACCGGGTAGGCAGCGGAACGGAATGGCTCCAGCTTGATGGTCTGTCCATCAGTGAAGTTGAACAGGCGCTGCTGGCAGGCCGGGGTGTTCTGGCCAGGGCCGTGTGGACGGCCGTTGATGGTCAGACCACAGGTACCACAGATGCCCTCACGGCAGTCAGAGGCGAAGGCGAAAGGCTCTTCGCCGCGCTCAATGTAGCCCTCGTTGACGTGGTCCAGCAGCTCCAGGATGGACATCTGCTCAGAGGCATCGTCTACCTGGACGGTCTCGAAGTGGCCTTCTTGGGTCGGTCCGGCTTGACGCCAGATCTCAAGTGTCAGTTTCATTACTTGTAGTTCCTTGTCATCAGCGGGATCGAATCAAAGTACAGCGGCTCGGCGTGGCGGATGAACTCGTTCTTATTAGCGCCCGGCTCCCAGGCGGATACGAAGCACCAGTTCTCGTCGTCGCGTTCTGCCTCGCCGTCCTCGGTGAGGTGGTCCTCGCGGAAGTGAGCGCCACAGGACTCGTCGCGATCCAGAGCGTCAACACACATGAGCTCGCCTAGGTCCAGGTAGTCAGCAACGCGCAGGCCGTATTCCAGCACCTGATTCATGTCGTTGGCCTCGCCCGGGATGCGGACATTAGCCCAGAAGTCCTCGCGCAGCTCACGGATCTTGGTGATGGCTTCCTTGAGGTCTTCCACGTTACGGGACACACCGCAGCCGTGGTACAGGATGTCGCCCAGCTGGCGGTGGTAGTAGGACGGACCGTGCGGGTTCTCGCCGCGCACACCCATGAGGCGGTCGATGCGCTCCTGGGATTGTGCCAGGGTTGCCTGTGCCTCTGGGGAATCCTCGGCCAGCTTCTCTTCGTTGAGGTGGTCAGCCAAGTAGTTCGGGATGGTAAACGGCAAGGTGAACCAGCCGTCGACGGAAGCCGAAAGCAGGGAGTTAGCACCCAGACGGTTAGCACCGTGGTAGGTCCAGGAACACTCACCGGCGGCGAAGAGGCCGTCGATGGAGGTCATCTCGTTGAAGTCGGTCCACAGGCCACCCATGGTGAAGTGGCAAGTCGGAGCGATACGCATCGGAGTCTCGTAGGCGGACTCGCCGATGGCCTCCTCGTACATCTCAATGAGGTTGGAGTAGCGCTCGCGAATCTTGTCCTTGCCCAGGCGCTCGATGGCGTCACGGAAGTCCAGGTACACCGAGTTGTGCAGGGGGCCAACACCCAGGCCAGCGTTAATCTGCTGGGAGATGGCGCGGGAAGCAACGTCACGCGGAACCAGGTTGCCGAATGCCGGGTAGCGGCGCTCCAGGAAGTAGTCGCGCTCTTCTTCCGGAATGGTATTCGGGTCGCGGTCGTCGCCCTCCTTCTTCGGGGACCAAATGCGGCCGTCGTTACGCAGGGACTCCGACATCAGGATGGTCTTAGACTGCCAATCGGAGTTGACCGGCAGGCCCGTCGGGTGGAACTGCACGAAGGCCGGGGAGGCCAGGTAGGCACCGCTGTCGTACGCACGCATCATGGCGCTGGCATTGGAGTTCTTAGCCAGGGTGGACATGTGGTAGACGTTGCCGTAGCCGCCGGTACCCAGCACGACTGCGTGGCCAGTGAAGGCCTTGAGCTCACCGGTAATCAGGTTGCGGGTAACGATGCCGCCTGCACGCTTCTTGCCATTGTCGTTGTAGACAATGATGTCCTGCAGATCATTATGGGCAAAGAGTTCTACGTTGCCCAGGCCGATCTGGCGGTAGAGCGCAGAGGTGGTGGACAGCTGCAGCTGCTGGCCTGTTTGACCACGGGTGTAGTAGGTACGGGAGACCTGCACACCACCGAAGGAACGGGTAGCCAGGGTGCCGCCGTACTCGCGAGCGAACGGTGCGCCGATGGCGTTCATGTGGTCAATAACGCGCACGGACTCGTTGGCCAAGCGCCAGCAGTCGGACTCGCGGCAGCGGTAGTCGCCACCCTTGACGGTGTCCTTGGTGTGGCGGTAGGCGGAGTCATTGTCCACCTTCTTGGCACGGGAGGCGTTGACGCCACCCTGCGCGGCGATGGAGTGCGCGCGGCGCGGGGAGTCGTGGTAGGTAAATACCTTTACCTTGTAGCCCAGCTCGCCCAGTGCGGCCGCAGCGGCACCGGCGGACAAGCCCGTACCAACCACGAGGACCTCAAACTTGCGGCGGTTTAGCGGGGAGACCAGCTGCATGTGGTCCTTTTGGTGGGACCACATGTCCTTCATTGGCACGCCGTGCGGTTCGTGGGATTCCAAGATGTTGCCGGCGGATACGCCCGGAACGATGGACTGTGGATGCGAGAACTTAGGGTGCTCGCGCTTGAGTTCAGTATTAGTCATGGGTTTCTAACTCCTTTAGCTGACCAAGCCCAGGGCAACGGACAAAGGCATAACGATGTTGCCGATGCAGACAACGGCCGGGATGACGTACGCCAGGATCAGGAAGGTCTGACGCCATTTAGCACCGGTGATACCCAGGTCAGAAGCAGCAAGGCGAATGCCGTGGGTGAGGTGCAGGAACAGGAAGCACATGGCGATCACGTACACGATGGTGACCGGCCAGCGGCTAAAGGTTGCAATCATATTGGCCTTTACTGCACCCTCCACAAAGTCACCTGGGGCGATGGGCTGCACGCCCATAGTCAGGTCCAGCAGGTGGAAGATGATGAACAGCAGCAAGACGATGCCGGAAACCAGCATGGACTTGGTAGCGAAGGAATCAAGGCCGCCCATCAGGTTGCTACGGCGGAACTTGCCGCGGGATGCCTTGGATCGTGCGGTGAGAGCAAACGCGCCGTAGATGTGGGCGATGATGGCAACCAGCAGGACCGCGCGGATAATCCACAGCAGGCCCTCGTGCGGGAACAGTGGCTCGCCCATGGAACGCAGGAATGCACCGTATTCATCCAGTGCCTCCTCGCCGCCGTGAGCAGGCAGGTACAACTTCAGGTTGCCGGCCATGTGGCCGACGACGAAAAGTGCAAACAGCAGGCCGGTGACGGCCATTATGAGCTTCAGAACCCAGGAGGGCACTCCCGGCTTCTGACGGATTGGTTCGTTAGTAATGTGGCCGTGAGCTACTGCCTCACGGTCGGGATTTCTTAAAGTCATGACACCTCCATTGTCGCCCTCACTTTAACTGGGCTTAACCGCTGGTTACCAGTCAATTCCTATGGTGTTTCACCTAACGGTACGGCGGTACGGTTAAAGCCAGAATTCTTTTAGGTAAGGGTTACCTTAGAAGGTTTGAGGCAAAACGTCGCTACCTTGGCCGCTCGCAATTCCGAAATATCTACGTTGCGTAATTCGCTTTCCAGATGTGAACTTGATCACCCAGTGTTACTAGAGTGACCGCCTTACCCCTTTATGTGTCAAACTTTCGCATGAAACCCACATGCGCCCCACAGGCGTGGTGAATATTCTTCGCAAGATCTTTGCGATTAAGGTGCACACCCGCAGGCCACCCAGTAACCTTTCCGGCATGAGTAAGACGTATGTGGGATCCCGCCTTCGCCAGCTTCGCCGCGAGCGCGATCTAAGTCAGGCATCCCTTGCCGCAACGCTTGGACTCTCCGCCAGCTACGTCAATCAGATCGAACACGACGTTCGGCCTCTGACCGTTCCGGTACTCCTCCGCATCACCGAGGTTTTCGGTGTTGATGCCACCTTTTTCTCTCGCGACGATGACTCCCGCCTCCTCGCCGAGATCCAGGACGTCATCCAAGACAAGGAGCTGTGCCCCTCCCCCGTCGAGTTGCAGGAGCTCTCCGAGCTGGTCTATAACCATCCCACCGTTGCCCGCACGCTGGTGGATGTCCACCGCCGCTACCGCAACGTGCGCGATAAGCTCTCGCTCGCCACGGATACCCGCCGCACCACAGAGGCCACCCAGGCCCTGTCCATGCCGCACGATGAGGTGCGCGATTTCTTCTACGCCCGCCAGAACTACCTGGACGACCTGGACCACCATGCGGAGCAGCTTGCCGACGCCCTCTCGGTCACCCAATTCGGCATCCGCGACACCGAACACGCCCTAGCCCAGCGCCTGCGCGATCACCACAACGTAGACATCCACATAACTTCACAAATGGATGGCACCCTGCACAGTTTTGACCGCGAGACCGGCGAGTTCCGACTCGCCTCGCGCTTGAGCGAGGGACAACGCGCCTTCCGCATGGCTGCGGAACTGAGTTTCCTCGAGGCTGGGGATCGCATCTCCTCGCTAGTAGAGGAAGAACCATTTACCTCGGACGCCTCACGTAACCTAGCGCAACGCGGCCTGGCCAGCTATTTCGCCGCCGCCACCGTGATGCCCTACGCCCTGATGCATTCCGAGGCCGAGCGCTCCGGCTACGACGTGGAATACCTCTGCCAAGTATTCGGCGTGGGCTATGAATCCGTCGCCTCCCGCCTGTCCACTCTGCAGCGCGATAATCTGCGTGGCATTCCTTTTACCTTCGTCCGCGTCGACCGCGCAGGAAATATGTCCAAGCGCCAGTCCGCCACCGGTGTGCACTTTTCCAATAATGGCGGCACCTGTCCGCTGTGGAATGTCTACGAGACCTTCACACAACCTGGCATCATCTCCCGGCAGTTGGCCCAGATGCCCGATGGCCGCAATTACCTGTGGATCTCGCGCGCCGTCCAGCACCATCAGGGACGCTTTGGCGATACCGATAAGCTCTTCGCCATCGGCCTTGGCTGCGAGGCCCGCCACGCCGACCGCACCGTCTACGCCGAGGGCCTTGATCTCAAAGACCTCTCCTCCGCGACCCCTATTGGCTCCGGTTGCCGCACCTGCCCGCGCGAGAATTGTGCGCAGCGCGCCTTCCCACCCATTAACGAGGTCATCAACGTCGATGCCCACCGCTCCGCCGTGGCACCGTACTAATTACGCATCGCCACGACGAACCTTTCGGGGGCGTAGACATACAAACGGCACCGCGGTCCCTCTGCCCGGTGGGCGGGGACGGCGCGGTGCCGTGGGCGTCGCTTCACGGCGACGTCGCCAAGCAGCCCTGCTTAGAGGTTAATCATGTGGCCGCCGATGCCTTCGGCAGCTTCCTTCATGGCCTCAGAGAGGGTTGGGTGGGTGTGGACGTTGCGGCCGATTTCCTCAGCGGTGAGGTCAAAACGCTGTGCCAGGGTCAGCTCCGGCAGCAGCTCGGAGACATTGGAGCCCACCATGTGGCCGCCGATAAGCTCGCCATACTCGCCATCCGCAATGAGCTTGACAAAGCCCGCGGTCTCGTTGAGGCCAGCAGCCTTGCCGTTAGCGGAGAACGGGAAGGTAGCAACCTTGATATCGCGGTCCGCGAACTTCTCCTTGGCAGCCTCTTCGGTGTAGCCGAAGGAAGCGACCTGCGGGTTGCAGAAGGTAGCGCGCGGCATATTCATGTAGTCACCCAGAAGCTGGGTCTCTACACCGGCGATGGTCTCTGCGGCGACAACGCCTTGTGCCTCAGCAACGTGTGCGAGCTGCAACTTCGCGGTGACGTCACCGATGGCGTAGATGTGGTCCACGTTGGTGCGCATGGTGTCATCGATGGCGATGGCGCCGCGCTCGGTGAGCTCAACGCCGGTGTTCTCCAGGCCGAAGCCCTCGGTGCGCGGGGCGAAGCCGATGGAAATCATGGCGCGGTCCACGGTAAGGGTGTCCTGCTTGGAGCCATCCTTGGACTCGACCTCAACGGTGACATTGTCGCCGTTGTCCTTGACGGAGGTGGTCTTGTAGCCAGTCAGCAGCTTAACGCCGAGCTTCTTGTACTCCTTAGCGATGGCCTTGGAGACGTCCTTGTCCTCGTTCGGCAGGACGCGGTCCATGAACTCCACGATGGTGACGTCCACGCCGTAGTTGGACAGAACATAAGCAAATTCCATGCCGATGGCACCGGCGCCAACGATGACCATGGACTTCGGGGCCTCATCGTTGAGGATCTGCTCCTCGTAGGAGACGATATTGCCGCCCAGCTCTACGCCCGGCAGAGACTTGACCACGGAGCCGGTAGCGATGATGCAGTCATCGAAGGTGACGGTCTTGCCCCTGTCATCACCGTCGGTGATTTCAATGGTCTTATCATCCTTGAAGGAGCCCAAACCATTGATCTCGGTGATCTTATTCTTCTTCATCAGGTAATGAACGCCCTTGACGATGCCCGCGGAGACCTTGCGGGAACGCTTGTGGGCAACACCGAAGTCGAAGGAGACATCGCCGGAGATGCCAAAATCCTTTGCTTCGTGATTGAAGGTGTGGGCAACCTCAGCATTCTTCAGCAGCGCCTTGGAAGGGATGCAGCCTACATTCAGGCAGACACCGCCCCAGTACTGCTTCTCGATTACGGCAACTTTCTTACCAAGCTGAGCTGCACGGATGGCGGCCACGTAGCCGCCAGGGCCCGCGCCGAGTACTACTACGTCATAATGTTCATTAGTCACGCCCTACAGGATACGTAACTTTCCCCTCCATGTCGCGCATTGGGTCACACTCCTATGCCCGAGCACCCCACGCTTCGGGGGTAAAACGCACAAAGGCCCTGCACGGGGGGCGTCGGCAAGCGCGCGACGCCGTGCAGGGCTATGGGCTCGGTGTTTTAGAACAGGCCGAGAGCCAGTGCGGCGGCGGAGGACATGGAGGAACCCATGTGCAGGAACTGGCCCAGAACTTCATTGATGGACACGAGGATGGAATCGAAAACGTTCATTGTGCTTCTTTCTGTGTTTTTACTTGCCTAGAGCGAGGTATGGGCCCGCGGACGGGACCGCACTTTCACACGTTTAGTACTAGCGGAGATTCTAGCGCCACCGTTACATACGCGCTGCGTTCAAAATTATGACATACAAACCACATGTGTCACAGGTTTTGCTACATTAAATAGGGACTATTAAAGCATAGAGCCTTGCTGATACTCTCGTTTTACGGAACGATATCTACTGAGAAGTTTCTTCTAATTCGAGGATGCAAAAATATGCATACCTTGCACTCAACCGGTTCCCGCGTGGTAGGCATCGCTATTGCGGCCGGAGGCCTCTCCACCACTCACGCCTCCGCCGTAGAGCCGGCCGAAATTCAGGGTGACCCCACCCCGTCCACCATCCGCGAGGCTAACCTCACTACCCCAGCAGATGCGGAAAACATCAACTACGTTATCACCACCGAGGGCGAAATCCTCGCGGTAGATATTGCCGGACTGAAGAACAAGGACAAGTGGAAGGGCCTCGCCTTTGGTCACGGCAGTGGCCAGCGTAAGCACTACGGCACCCCTGTAAAGGCCCTAACCGCCACCTCCGCCACTCTGGGCGGCCGCGAGGTTCCGCTTGCGGTCATCACTCCGAACGGCAACTTTGATAAGAAGCGCTCCACCCTGCATTTACTCAACGGCGCGGGCGGCGCTGAGCAGGACCTGTCTTGGCTGACTAACACCGTCAACCACGACATCGACCCCAAGACTGAGGGCGCACAGAACATAGTGACTTTCAACACGTCCAGGGATGCCAACGTGGTCATCCCGCGGGCCGGCGCTTTCCTTATTACACCGCCTGGGTATCTGCCCCAGGAAATAGCTACCTCAAGGTCCCCAGAAGTGGGAAACCTTCCTGACCAAGGAATTGCCAGGCGCTCTAGAGGCCCATATCGGAGGCAATAGCAAGCGCGTCATCGCTGGCATGTCTTTGTCCGCTACCTCCTCCCTGCTGTTGGCGGAGCATATCCCGGGCTTCCACAACGCGGAGGGCTCCTTCTCCGGCTGCGCGGCCACTTCTCGCCCGCTGCCACGCCTATACGCCCAGCTGACCGTCAACCGCGGCGGGGGCTCGGCCGATCAGTTGTGGGGCACCATGGGCAGCGAATACAACGTGTACAACGACGCGTTGGTCAATGCCACCCCGACGAATTTGCGCCCATCTGGGACTTACGATTCCGTGAACAGCGGTTTGGGCGGTACTAACGACCGGGGCGCACAAGGTTCCCCTACGCTGCTGGTTGAAAACGGTGTCATCGAGGCCGCAATGAGCCCCTGCATCTACAACCTCAAGGCCAAGATAGATTCCTAGGGCATGAAGGCGGACTGGAACTTCCGCAATACCGGCACCCACTTCTGACCAAGCTGGCACAATGACCTCTCCACCTCGTGGAAGACCTTCGAACGTGGCTTTGCCAAGGACGCCACAGAAGCACCGGCCTCACCCGGCTCACCGGCGGTAGAGGCTATTGAGCTTTCCATTCATGCGCCGCAAGCTCAGGAAAATGCGCAGATCAAGGACGCCCGGAGCACCGCTGACCAATCCCCGGATAAGGACTACGTCGAAGATATGACCACTCGCACTCCGGAGACCGCCGGCACTGCGGAAAAAGCAACGCTGCAGTATAATTAGCTAGTCCATAAACTACAGGAAGTAGTCTATTAACTACAGGAAAGAAGCACTATGAAGCATCTTAGCTCCATCCTTGCCTCCACCGCCGTGTGCGCAGGCTTGGCTTGCGCCCCGCTGGCGGGCGCCGCACAGCTCACCCCGCAGCAGGTAGCGGGCAATGCTGCCCAGTCCACCCTAGCCCCACTAGAGGTCACCCCGGAGTTGGAGCAGAAGACCTGGTACCAGAAGTACAAGGACGATCCGCGCGTCGAAAAGCTGCAGGCTACCTCCCCGGCCATGGACGGCCGCAAGATTCCGCTGGCGGTCATTCGCGCGACGGACGAGAACCGCCCAACCATTTACCTGCTCAACGGTGCAGGCGGCGCAGAGCAGGACATGGACTGGCTGAAGCTTTCTGATGCCGTTGATTTCTACCACTCCAAGAACGTCAACGTGGTAATCCCGCAGGCCGGTGCCTTCTCCTACTACACCGACTGGGTTTCCGAGCCAAACTCCAAGTACCTCAAGGGACCGCAGAAGTGGGAAACCTTCCTCACCAAGGAGCTGCCAGGAACTATCGAGGGCCACATCAAGGCCGATAACCACCGCGCCATCGCGGGCATGTCCATGTCCGCTACCTCCTCCCTGCTCTTGGCAGAGCACAACCAGGGCTTTTATGACGCCGTCGGTTCCTTCGCGGGCTGCGCGGCTACCGCCTACCCGCTAGAACACAAGGCTGTTGAGCTCACCGTCAACCGCGGCGGTGCTACCGCGGAGCAGATGTGGGGCCCGTTCGGCTCCCCCACCAACCGCTATAACGATGCGATGATGAACCATGAAAAGCTGCGTGGCACGGAACTATACATTTCTTCTGGTTCCGGTCTGGCTGGCAAGGAGGATACTTTCTCCTATAAACTGTCTGAGGGCAATAACCCCGTAGCGGCCGCTGCAGGCTCCGCCGTCCTGCAGGGTGAAGGCGGCGCCATTGAAGCGGGTGTGAACTACTGCACCCATAACTTCAAGGCCAAGCTGGACCAGGCCGGCATCCCGGCTACCTATAACTTCCGCAATACCGGCACCCACTCCTGGCCACATTGGATAGAGGATCTCAAGGATTCCTGGCCGGTGTTCGAGCGCGCTTTCAATAAATAAGCTCGTTTCTTTCCCCGGCTAAAAGGGCGGTAGGCTTGCAGCATTATGAAGTTGCTTCCTACCGCCCTTTCGCGCACTCATACCGATCCTTATACCGGCGTGGATTTTAACCTCGGTTTTGAGGTATCCCACTACACGCTGGATCTAACCTACCGCGTGGAGCCCAACCTGCTCCACGGCGAGGCCGTTTTAGCGATCCGAGCAACCGCTAATTTGACGTCCTTGACCTTGGACCTGGGCGGGGCGATGGTGGCCCGCCGCGTGACCGCGAAGGGCGCGCCGCGGGTGGCCAAGTTCCGCCAGTCTTCCGGCAAGCTGCGTCTTCGTTTCGCTGCAGAAATCGCTGCGGAGACGGAGTTTGAGCTGGTCATTCGCTACGGTGGCAGCCCGCGGCCAATCCGCACCACCTGGGGCGAGATTGGCTGGGAGGAAACCGAGTCCGGTTCGCTGGTAGCCAGCCAGCCCAATGGTGCGCCGAGCTGGTTCCCCTGCGACGACACACCTTCTGCAAAGGCGCTATATGACATCATCATTACGGCCGATGACCCCTTCATCGTGGTCTCTAATGGAGAACTGATTTCCCGCCGGGCGGGCGGCTCCACCACGCGCTGGCATTTCCGCACCCGCGAGCCCATGGCCACCTACCTGGCTACGGTACAGGTAGGCGAGTTTTCCAGTTTTGCCTTGGGCCCTTCCGCTCGGGCTTGGGCACCGGCCGCGCTGCGCGAGCGCGTCTTGGATGAATTTGCCCAGCAGCAAGAGATGGTGAACTTCTTCTCCTCCATTTATGGCCCGTACCCGTTTGCGGATTACCAGGTGGTCATCACGGAAGATGAATTGGAGATTCCACTGGAGGCGCAGGGCCTGTCCATCTTTGGTTCCAACCACATTAAAGGCGACCACGCCTTCGAGCGCCTCATTGCCCACGAGCTTTCCCACCAGTGGTTTGGCAATTCCGTGGGCCTAGGCGAGTGGAAGGATATCTGGCTCAATGAGGGCTTTGCCTGCTACAGCGAGTGGCTATGGGCCGAGCATAAGGGCGAGACCACCGCGCGCGAGGCGGCACGTTCCCACTACAACGTCCTAGGCCGCAAGGCGCAGAACCTCACCGTTTCTGACCCGGGTGCGCGCGATATGTTCGATGACCGCGTGTATAAGCGTGGCGCCTTGACCGCGCACGCCATTCACTGCCTGCTTGGCGACGCCTTCTTTACCACCCTCCGCAGCTACCTCACCGAGCACCAACATTCGGTGGTGGAGCCTTCCATGTTGCTAGATTCCTTCCGCGCCGCTGCGCCCGATGCCGCGCTTTTCGACGCCACCGTAGACGCTTGGCTCAACCAAAAGGCCCTTCCTCCATTCCCGAATTAGTGGTTTCAGCCCCGTTTCGCGGGATTTAATCTGCGTTTGTTTGGGGAATGTCTAATCTATTGAACACCCTCTTCTTTCCTGTTGACGGGGTGTTTTATCTAGGTAAAATAGAACATGTAAACGAATGGGAAAGGAGGGATTATGCAGACCACCAAGCATGCGGAGATAGACTCCGCCATCGCACAGGTTGCCACTGGGCTAACCCAACTGCGCGACCTCATGCAGGATCCTTCCGACTTATCTTTCGAGCTTCTTCACCCCCATTTCGAGCACTTGGAAAGGGCCTTGGGCAACAAGGCCGCTATTGACGCTGCCTTTGCTTTCATCGCGGAGCGCGATGACGCTGGTCGCCGCGTAGGCTCCTCAAAGGCCAAGGACTACCTAACCACCCGCCTAGGCCTTAGCGATGCCGAAGCGGCCGCTCGTCTGCGCAATGGCAAGAATCTCTTCGCGCCCCTACCCGAGCCGGAGCCCACTCCCCCACCTGCTGATCCCGATGCCGATGACGCTGCACGCGCACAGGCCGAGGAAGAAGCTCGCCGCCGCGCTGACCGTGAGCGCCGCGAAGAGGAGAAGCGCCGCAAGAAGCTCTTCGAAGAAGAACCCATTCCCGAGCGCGTCCTCAATCTCATCGAGAACGAGCTACGCAGTCTCAGCAAGTACGCCATTCCCGGCCCAAGCGAACTGCGCAACCAGGCCCTCGAACAGGCCAAGCGCCGCTCCTTAGATTCCCTGCGCGAGTGGCTACGCAAGGCCATCCGCAAGGCGAATAAACATGCCCTCAATCCTGCCGGCGAGCCCGATCCACACGCCGCAACCCGCAAGCGACGCTTCAGTATTTCCCGCCAAGACGCAGACGGCGGTGTGCACATCTCCGGATACCTCGACGCCTCGTCCGCCGCCATCCTCGCCAGCGCCTTTGCCCCTGCGAAGAATAAGGGCAGCGCCGATCTCAGCGCCGAGGATGATACCCGCACTTATGCCCAGCGCATGGCGGACCAATTGACCGCTGCGCTGTCGAGCTACCTTTCTGCCACCCAGAAGACCTCCGACGGCCTCGGTTCCTTCTTTGTCGCCACCACCTTGGAGGAACTGGAGGCGATGGGCGGAGATACCCGCTTCGCCACCAGCACTGGCATCGAGCTCACCCCGCTCGATCTCCTCCGCTTGGGTGCCGCGCAGCACGATTTTTTCTGCGCCGTGGACGAGAAGGGCTTTCCGCTCGAACTGGGCCGCACCAAACGCACCGCGTCCCTCTGGCAGAAACTCGCCCTCGCGGCCTCCGAACTTGTCTGCACCCACCCAGAGTGCCACCGCCCCTGGCAGGACTGCGATGTCCACCATCTGCAAGCGTGGTCGCACGGCGGCGCCACCGACCTCAAGAACCTCACACTCCTGTGCCGCCGACACCACGTGGACAATAACGACTACCGCGATGGCCGCAACGGAATGGGTCACGCCGAACGGGACCCCGGCACCGGCCGGGTGGGCTACCGAGCCGCCCACACGAGCGGCCTATCGCCCACGATAGAGGTCAACGAACACCCCGCCGCGGAACAAGCCCCGGCTCGCAGGCTCACCGATCCACCTTCGCCGCCTCCGTCACCCCCAGGCGCAGCCTGACCTCTTCCACGCGAGCCCGCGGCCTGCCACAGCCGTGCGCTCGACTGCCCTACACTGGATAACCATGCAAACGATGCTCGTCACTGGCGGCGCCGGTTTTATCGGCGCCAATTTCGTGCGCCTCATGCGCCAGGCGCGCCCCGATACCCGCGTTACGGTGCTCGACAAGCTCACTTACGCTGGAAACCGCGCCAACCTCGCCGATCTGGATATTGACTTCGTCGAGGGTGATATCGCCGATCCCGCCACCGTGGCACCGCTCGTCGCTGCCGCCGATCTTGTCGTCCACTTCGCCGCCGAATCTCATAACGACAATTCTTTGCGCGACCCTTCGCCCTTCCTCCACACGAATATCATGGGTACGTTCACCCTGTTGGAGGCGTGCCGGAAGCACGATACTCGCTTCCACCATGTTTCTACCGACGAGGTTTTCGGCGACCTTGAGATCGGGGCAGCGACCAAGTTTAATGAGAACACCGCTTACGCACCTTCCAGCCCGTACTCCGCTACCAAGGCAGGTTCTGACCACCTGGTGCGCGCGTGGGTGCGTTCTTTTGGGCTGCGCGCCACCATCTCGAATTGCTCCAATAATTACGGGCCGTACCAGCACATCGAGAAGTTCATTCCCCGTCAGATCACCAATATCCTCTCCGGGCGCACCCCCAAGCTCTATGGAACGGGCGAGCAGGTGCGCGATTGGATCCACGTCGATGATCACAATGAAGCGGTGCTCGCCATCCTAGAGTGCGGCCGGATTGGCGAGACCTACAATATCGGCGCTGACCAGAAGGATATTAATAATAAGCAGGTCATCGAGCTCATCTGCGAAATTATGGGCCACACCCGCGATGGGCGCGCCCTCTATGAGCACGTAGCGGACCGCCCAGGGCATGACCAGCGCTACGCCATGGACGCCACCAAGCTGCGCCGCGAGTTGGACTGGAGCCCGCGCTTCACGGATATCCGCACCGGCCTCGAAGACACCATCGCGTGGTACCACGACAACGAAGACTGGTGGAAGACCGAGAAGGAAGACGTGGAAGCCCGCTACAAGCAGCAAGGACAGTAGATATGCGTATTACCAAAACCGCCATCCCGGGACTGCTCATCATCGACCTCGACGTGCACGGGGATAACCGCGGCTGGTTCAAAGAGAATTGGCAGCGCGAAAAGCTCGCCGCACTCGCGCCCGAGCTCGCAAGCTTCCAGCCGGTGCAGAACAATATTTCCTACAACCACGCCGGATCCACACGCGGCCTCCACGCCGAGCCGTGGGACAAACTGGTCTCGGTGGCACAGGGCAAGATCTTTGGCGCGTGGTGCGATTTACGCGAGGACTCGGAGAGCTTTGGCGAGGTCGTTACCCATGAGGTCGGGCCGGAGACTGCGGTGTTTGTGCCGCGGGGCGTCGCCAATGGCTTTCAGGCCTTGGAAGAAACCTCGTATTGTTATCTGGTCAATGAGCATTGGTCGGCCGAGGCTCGCTATGCCGCAGTAAACCTCAACATCGTGGACTGGCCACTGGAGCCCACCGAGATTTCGGAGAAGGACAAGCAGCACCCCGGCCTCAAAGAGGTGAGCCCGATGCCCGCCCGGCGCATCCTTGTCACGGGCGCGAATGGGCAGCTGGGGCGGGCATTGAAGCGTCTGCTTGCCGACGCCGAATTTTGCTCCCACGCCGACTTCGACATCACCAATCCGCCGGAGCGGAATTGGAAGCAGTACTCGGCCATCATTAACTGCGCGGCGTATAACGATGTCAACGGCGCCGAAAGTAACCGCGCCGCAGCCTGGGCAGTTAACGCGGAAGCGCCCGCAAAGCTGGCGCGCATCGCCGCGGAAAACCAGATCACGCTGGTGCATGTCTCGAGCGATTATATCTTCGATGGCACTAACGAGGTCCACACCGAAGAGGAGCTACCGTCGCCGCTGAGTGCCTATGGGGCGTCGAAAGCCGCGGGCGAGACGGCTACCCAGACTGCGCCCCAGCACTACGTCATTCGGACCTCGTGGGTCTTTGGCGATGGTGAAAATTTCATGTCCACCATGCGTCGGCTAGCCAATAAAGGCGTAGAACCGAAGGTCATCCACGACCAACGCGGGCGGCCTACGTTTGCCGAGGATCTAGCCAAGGGCATCGTGCACCTGCTCGACTCCGGTGCGGAGTACGGCGTATATAACCTGTCCAATTCGGGCGATACCGTGGGCCGCGATGAGATTGCTATGGCCGTCTTCATCGGGCTCGGCCACGACCCGTCCGAGGTAACGCCGGTAAGTACTGAGCAATACCGCGAGATCACAGGACCTGAGGCTCCGCGCCCCAAGGAATCCACGCTTGCCCTGGACAAAATCGAGGCCACCGGCTTCAAGCCGCAAAATTGGCGCGCGGCCCTGGCCCTGTACCTGGCGCTGTACCCGGAGGACTAAATGAAGGGCATCATCTTAGCCGGCGGTTCCGGCACGCGGCTCTACCCGATTACGAAGGGCATCTCAAAACAACTCATGCCCATCTATGACAAGCCGATGATTTACTATCCGCTGACCACGCTGATCCAGGCGGGTATTCGGGAGATCCTCATCATCACCACCCCGGAGGATGCGGGTGCCTTCCAACGCCTCTTTGGTGACGGCTCCCAGCTCGGGCTCATGATCGATTATGCGGTCCAGCCGCGGCCGGAGGGGCTCGCGCAGGCCTTTTTGATTGGCGAGGATTTCATTGGCGATGACAGCGTCGCACTCGTGCTCGGCGATAATATCTTCCACGGCTTCGGCGGCGAGCTCGCTAACTGCCAGGATCCGGAAGGCGGCATCATCTTCGCCTACGAGGTTTCGGATCCGCAGCGCTACGGAGTCGTGGAATTCGACGCCGCGGGCCGTGCCCTGAGCATCCAAGAAAAGCCGGAGGTCCCGCGGTCGAACCACGCGGTGGTGGGCTTGTATTTCTATGACAACTCCGTCGTGGAGATAGCCAAGGGCATCGAGCCCAGTGGCCGCGGCGAATTGGAAATCACGGCCGTGAACGAGGAGTACCTGCGCCGCGATGAACTGAATGTCCAGCGCCTGCACCGCGGCAGCGTGTGGCTCGATACGGGAACGGTGGACTCGATGAGCGAGGCTTCCGCCTATGTCGAGGTAATGCAAAAGCGCACCGGGATCGTTATCGGATCGCCCGAGGTCGCCGCCTATGAGGCGGGCTTTATCGACCGCACCCAGCTAGAAGCACTCGCCGAGCCACTGCTTAAGTCCGGCTACGGCGAGTACCTGCGGGCGTACTAGCGGTTAGGGCTACCGGCTAGGGCTAGCGGTTAGAACTAACGGCCCAGGCTAGTAACCGCGCTCGATGTATTCGTCGATGCGCGCGGCCTCTGCACCGACCGTAGTGGCGTCGCCGTGTCCCGGCAGGACCTTGGTGTCCTCCGGCAGCGTGAAGACGACGTTTTTCAGCGACTCGATGATGACGTCGAAGTCGGAGTACTTGCGGCCGGTGGCGCCTGGGCCGCCGTTGAAGAGCGTATCGCCCGATAGCAACGTCTCGCCCACGTGCAGCACCACGCAGCCCGGTGAGTGGCCTGGGGTGTGGTAGACCGTGATCTTCTCGCCGCCAATATCGAACTGACCGCGATCCGCCAGCGGCGTGTAGGGGGCATCGCCGTTGGATTCTTGCCACAGCATGTCATCGTCCGGGTGCAGATAGACCTCGGTATCGAAGCGCTTGGCAGCCTCGGGGGCGAGCTCGCAGTGGTCGTTGTGCGCGTGGGTGAGCAAGATGCCTTCCACGCGGCGGTCGCCAACCAGCTCCGCTACGGCATCGAGGTCGTGCGAGGGATCCACCACATAAACGCTCGAGTCATCGCCTACGACGTAGACGTTATTGTCCACGTCCCACTCGCCGCCGTCGAGGCGGAACTTACCAGAAGCAACTGTGCTATCGATGCGCATTAGAACTCCACCACCGAACGCAGGACCTTGCCGGACCTCATGGTGGCGAAGGCCTGCTCGACGTCGTCAAGCGCAATGCGCTCGGTAACGAACTTGTCCAGCGGGAAGTTGCCGGCCTTGGACAGCGCTACATAAGCGGGGAAATCGCGCTCCGGCAGGCAGTCGCCGTACCACGCTGGCTTGATGGAACCGCCGCGGCCGTAGAGGTCGATGGCGGGGATGTCCACGTGGTCGGTGAGGTTAGGTACGCCCACCATGACCATGCGGCCGGCGTGATCGCGAGAATAGAAGGCCTGGCGCCAGGTGGGCTGGATACCCACGGCGTCGATAGCAACGTCGGTGCCGAAGCCGCCGGTGAGCTCGCGGACGGCGTCGATGACTTCCTGCTCCGACAGGTCCTTGGAGCAGATGGTATCGGTCGCGCCGAATTCGCGGGCGGTCTCCAGCTTGGACTCGTCGATGTCCACGGCGATGATCTTCGCCGCGGCTGCCAGCTTGGCGCCTGCAATGGCAGCCATTCCAACGCCGCCGCAGCCGAAGACGGCAACGGACTCGCCGAGCTGAATATCACCGGTATTCACGGCCGCGCCGAGGCCCGCCATGATGCCACAGCCCAGCAGGCCAGCAGCGGCTGGGTCGGTATCTTCCACCTTGGTGCACTGGCCCTCGTGGACGAGGGTCTTCTCTGCGAAGGAACCAATGCCCAGCGCCGGGGTGAGCTCGGTGCCGTCCTCGAGGGTCATCTTCTTAGAGGCATTGTGGGTATTGAAGCAGTACTTTGGCTCGCCCTTCTTGCAGGCGCGGCACTCGCCGCAGACGGCGCGCCAGTTCAAAATGACGAAGTCGCCTTCCTCCACGTGGGTTACCGCAGAACCTACGGTTTCTACCACGCCTGCGGCCTCGTGGCCGAGCAGGAAGGGGAAGGCGTCTTCGATATCGCCATCGCGGTAGGCAAGGTCGGTGTGGCATACACCGCAGGCCTGTACGCGCACGATGACGTCATTAGGGCCGGGGTCGGGGACAACGATATTGACGGTTTCGACTTCCGCGCCCTTGGAACGGGCAATAACAGCTTTTACAGTCATGCGCCCGAGCGTACCGATATTTTCAAAACCGGAGCATTATTGAAAATTCTTTTTAGGAGCGAGCGATGACATTGGCCGCATGCTCGTGGCCACGCTGGTTCATGTGGATAGGCAGGTTACCGTCGCCTGCGGTAAAGTCCACCAGACCAGCCCACATGCGCTGATTTGCATCGGCACACATGCCGTTATTGCGGGTGGTAGGCTTCATATCCAAGAACTGCACGCCGGTGCGCGCCGCCAAGTCCACCTGCATCCACTGCGCCTTATTCTCAAAGTCCTGGATTCCCGGCAGGAAGGTGGAATCGGCCGGGCGCGGTCCGAAGTGGAAGAGGCAGTAGTACGGGCCGGAACCGATGGTGGGATATCCCACGATCTGGACGCGCGCATTCGGAGCCGCACGCTTAATGCGCTCAACCTGTGGGGCGGTACGGTCCGCGAACTGCTTGCGGATCTGCGGCAGGTTCATATCGCGGTGATTGTAGGTGTCATTAAAGCCGGTAGTAATTACCACGCGGTTGGTAGCCGGGCTCAGCGCGCCACTGCGAATGGCAGCATCCACCTGCTGGGAAACCTGGGGGCCAGGGGACATGGACACGGCACCGGAGCAGGAGAAGTCTCGCACCGGCAGGCGCAGCTTGGCGCCGGCGCGCTTGGCGTAATTATTGGAGGTGGGGCAATCTACGCCTACACCCTTAGAGGGATCGAAACGGTGAGCAAAGTAAGAGCCAGCGTCTGGATCCGCGAGGACGGAATCGCCGAAGGCTACTAGGTTGCGCTCCGCGGCGGCGGCCTGTGGCGCTGCTACCACACCTACGACGGCCAGCGCGGAAGCCACTACGGAGAGGACTTTCAGCTGCAGAGATTTCATGAGATCCTTTTCTAGAAACACCAGTAACTTCAGGTCACTGCAGTCGCTTCTGTAACATATTTCGAGTTGGCGGCAACACAGCGCGCCTCTCTCACGATATCGTCCATGGTTATCCTTTTGTTATCTTCGCTTATTTGGAGCTACCCCGACCGTGAATTTTTCCGATTTTAAATTCCACGCAGCAGCCCTCGGCCGGTTCGTTCCGGCGCTTTATAACGCCGGACTCTTCAGCCACCAAGGCGGCGCGAGGGCCCAGCTTAGTTTGCTACCCAACCTGGCCCGCTACCGCTTCACCACCGCGCGCGAAATCGAACAGGGCTACCTCACCTGCCCAGAGCGCCTGGCGCTTATCGACGACGACGGCACCCTCACCTACCGCCAGCTGCGCACCCACACCCAGGGCTTCGCCCGCTACCTCCGCTCGCTGGACCTGCCCGAGATCCGTCTTGGCGTGATGGCACGCAACGGCCGCGGCATCATCATTCCGCTCGGCGCCAAAGGCTATGCGGGCGCTTCTATTTACCTGCTCAACGTTGGTTCCTCCCCGGAGCAGTTAGCGGGCTGCATCGAGGAAAACGGTATCAACGTCCTCGTTGTAGATGATGAATTCATCGACCGTGTGGACACCGATATCCCCGTCATCATCGCGCACGATACCGGGGCAAGTGATCTGCCAAAGCTAGACAAAATTGTGAAGAATCCACCGGCCGCGACGCTGCCACGATTCCCCAAACACGGCCCGATCGTGCTCATGTCTTCCGGCACCACGGGCATTCCGAAGGGCATTGTGCGGCCGGAGCCAACTCTGCCGGTGGTACTGGCCTCCATCGTGAACACGATTCCGTGGCGCGGCGACCAACGCCTGCAGCTGACTGCCTCTATCTTCCATACCTGGGGTTGGGCCTGCATCAATATTGCACTGGGCCTGCGCAATACCATTGTCACCCGCCGCGTATTCGACGCGGAGCAGGTGCTTGACGATGTCCAGCGCTACCGCCTCGATGGCATGATCTCCTCCCCCATCTTCTTCAAGCGCTTGGTGGAGCGGGATCCGGCCGGTGAGTTCGATACCTCGAGCTTGAAATTCATCGCCTCGGCCGGCAATGCGCTGACCCCGGAGGTGGTCAAGGAGACCAATGCGCGCTTCGGCGCCATCCTCTGCAATGTCTATGGCTCCACCGAGCTCGCGCTGGCGACGACCGCCACCATGGACCAGGTGGCCGCGAACCCCACCATCGCCGGACGCGTGGCCTCCGGCACGAAGCTGCGCATCCTCGATAAGGAAGGCCACCCGGTGCCGCGCGGCGAGCTGGGCGAGATTTACCTGACCAACTCCACCGCCATGACTGGCTATACCAACCCGAATCTGCGCCTCAATAAGGTGGACGGGCTCATTTCGATTGGGGACTTGGGCTATATCGATGAGCACGACTTCCTGCACGTGGTCGGCCGCGCCGATGACATGATCATCGTCGGCGGCGAAAACGTCCACCCGCAGTCCGTCACCGAGATCCTCGAGGCCATGCCCGGCATTCACGAGGTTCACGCCGGCGGTGTTGAAGATAGCGAAACCTTCCAGCGCATCGCCGTGTGGGCGGTGCCTACTGCCGACGCCACCGGAAAGGCCCTGACCGCCGATGCCATCCGCGAATGGGTCCGCACCAAGCTCGCTGACCACTCCGTGCCGCGCGATGTGCACTTCATGGACAAGCTCCCACGCAATGCCACCGGCAAGGTGGTCCCGCGCCTGCTGCACAATCACAGCGAGGCTTAACGCGCTGCCCCCACCGCCGCGCTTACAACAACAAAAGGCCGCAGGCTATTCACCTGCGGCCACTATGGAGCCGCCTGCGAGAATCGAACTCGCGACCTTTTCATTACGAGTGAAATGCTCTACCGACTGAGCTAAGGCGGCACGCTGCTTGGCATGCGCCAGTGCAGCAAGAGAAAGTTTAACCTAGGGGCGCCGCGGAATAGAAATCGGGCCCCGAGCGGGCACCCGTTTATAGGCACGCGCGGCGCAGGCGGCCCACCAGCCCATCAAAAGCAATTTGCGTGCCGACGTTTTGCGTCAGCTGTTCGCGGCATAACGTGATGGCCGCTTGGCAGTCCAGCAGGCCCTCCTCGCTCACGCGCTGCGCGAGCTCGCCAGAAAGACCAGCGAAGTCCGGATGAGTCAGATCCACCTGCGCGCCCACCTTCTGCATGAGCGCATCGCGGTATACGCCAGAGAGATCGATGAGCACTAGGTCCAGGTTGTCAATGACTCGGCGCTTCGCCCGCTTCTTGTGCTGGTCCTGGAGATCCTTGATGGCGGAGCGGGCGTCGCGCTGTGCTTTGGCCGCACCCTTGCCCTTCGCACCGACACCGAGGGTCTGCTCCAGCTTCGCCAGTTCGGCTTCTTCCTGTTCCTTATGCGATTCCTTTGCCTCCGAATCGACCAATTTCAGCAGCGAGGTCACCGCCTGGAAACCCTGGGAGCCGTGGAAGACCTCTTCTGCCAGGTTGATGGCCACCGCGCGGCGCTTTTGCACCGCCGGGTCGTTGACTAGGCGCCGAGCCCTGCCGACGTGGCGGAGGGAGGTGAGGGCGGCCAAGTGGGCGTCGTGATCCGAGGCGCCTTCGCTGACCAGCTGGGCGGTAATGCTCTCCACCGACGGGGAGGGAATGTAGAGGTGGCGGCAACGCGAGCGGAGGGTCTGGGAGAAGTCCTCGGGGGCGTCGGATGGGGCACACATAATGATCACAGTGCGCGCCGGCGGCTCCTCCACCGTCTTAAGCAGGGCATTCGCACCGTTATTATTGAGGCGGTCGGCATTGTTAAAGATCACCACGCGCCACGGCGCAACCGTGGGCAGGCTCGCGGCCCGGCCGATAACCTCGCGCACCGTATCCACCGGAATAATGACTTCCTGCGGATCCACCAGCACCAAGTCAGTATGCTGCTTAGCTCCCAGCACCGCCTGGCAGGCCTCGCACCGGCCGCAGCCCGGCTCCTCCGGGTCCGTACACATGAGCGCGGCCGCAAAATCGAGCGCGGCCAGGGAACGGCCGGAGCCCGGCGGGCCGGTAAACAGCCAGGAATGGCTCATCGCCCGCGGATCTGCCCCCGCCATCCCCCGCGCAGCCCGGGCGGCATCCAGAATGGTGCGGGCCACACCTGGGGTATCTGCCAATCTTTGCGCAACGCTTCCGGTATTCACTCGCCCTAGCCTACTGGTCTTACTAAAGTATGAAGGCATGAACAGACTACTGCGCGGCGCACGATGGCTCATGGGTACCCAATGGCCGGTCTATGCCGCCTTAGTCCTCGGCGCCAACCTTATCGGTGCCATCGCGATTATGACCTTTGTCCTCTATTTCCTGCCGATGCCGGAGATTAAAGACTTCGCCGCCGAATTGCCCAGCCTCATGGGCGTCGCCGCGGTGTATCTGATTTTTGCCGTGATCATTGGCATCGCCGTAACCCTGCTGCTATTCCGCCCGGTGCTGGACTGGCAGCGAAACCCGGACGAGCACGATCCGAATATGGTGCGCAACTTGGTGCTGCGCATCCCCGTCTACCAGTCCGTGGTGGCGGCCGCGGTGTGGCTCATCGGCATCATTCTCGCCGTGGTGATTTCCGGCCGGGAATCCGCCAAGCTCGGGCTCGTCGTGGGTGTTTCCGCAACACTCGCCGGTCTCGTGGTCATTATCTTGACCTATCTACAGGCTGAACGCCTTGTGCGCCCGGTCGCCGCCCAAGCGGTGGCACGGCGATTTGAGGATTCCACTCTCGAGCCGCCCATCAAATATCGCCTGATTTCTACCTGGTTAATGACCTCCGGCGTGCCACTGGTGGGTATCCTCCTCGTGCTCATCGCGCAGCGCACCGGACTTTTTCACGGCACTGCGGGAGACCTCGTCCCTGCCATTACCGCACTCGCACTGACCGCCCTGGCTACCGGGTTTATCGGCACCAGCTTCGCCGTGATGAGCGTGGTAGATCCGATCCTAGAATTGCAGGACGCTATCAAGCGCGTGCGCCGCGGAGAGACCAATGCCGAGGTCGATATCTACGATGGCTCCGAATTGGGAGTGCTGCAGGCCGGTTTTAATGAAATGATGCGTGGCCTGCGGGAGCGCAACCGCGTGCGCGATATTTTCGGCCGCTACGTCGGCAGCGAGGTGGCCCAACGTGCGCTGGAGGAGCGCCCAGAATTAGGCGGCGAGGATCGCAAAGTTGCGGTGCTTTTTATTGACGTCATCGGTTCCACCACCTTCGCCGTCAACCACTCCCCCGAGGAGGTGGTGGAGGAACTCAATAAGTTCTTCGAGCACGTCGTCGAGGTGGTGCACCGCAATAAAGGAATTATTAATAAATTCCAGGGCGATGCAGCCCTCGCCGTTTTTGGCGCTCCCCTCAATGTTTATGATTCCACCTCCATGGCCCTCCAGGCCGCCCGGGAGCTGCGCAGTGAATTGCGCGGACTCGAATTGCAAGCCGGCATCGGGGTGGCCGCAGGACACGTCGTCGCCGGGCATATCGGTGGTGCGGACCGCTTCGAATACACCGTCATTGGAGATGCCGTGAATGAAGCCGCGCGCCTGACCGAGCTGGCCAAGGACACCCCGGGCCAAGTGCTCACCAATGCCGCCACACTCAAGACCGCTAACGAGGCCGAGCAGGCCCGGTGGACTATGATGAAATCCATTGAGCTACGCGGTCGCCATCGCATGACCCAGCTGGCTCGCCCTATCCGCGCTACCCTGGCAGAACGTTCCGAGGTATAACGAGGTTTTAAGTGAGCTCAGCTCCTCGGCCCCGCATGATCGCGCCCGATGTGGCACGCGGCATGGCCCTATTAGGCATCGCCATGGCCAATATGACCACGGCGTGGATTATCACCACCGACCGGCCAGCAAGCTATTTCGGTGGCATCATCGACGGCAGCGCGTGGGACAAGGCCGCCGTCGTCTTCGGCGCCTTCTTTGTCCACAACCGCGGCCTACCCATGTTTTCTACGTTGCTGGGCTTTGGTGTGGGGCTCATCGCGTTGAGTCTGTGGCGGCGTGGCTTTCCGGTGCAGGCGGCGCGCGGGGTCATCGCCAAGCGCTATGCCTTCTTGGCTCTGATGGGCGCGGTGCATATGGTGCTGCTGTTTTGGGGCGACATCATGTTCTTCTATGGCGTGGCCGGAATCGTGATTGCATTCCTGCTGCGCAAGCGGGATTCTACCCTTATGCTCGTGGCCTATATTCTGTTCGCACTGTGCGCGCTGGGCGGGATCGTGGCCTTCATTTCCGGCGCTATGGATCCCCTCGGCGTGGTGGCTACGGAAGGCATCGGCACCATCGAGTCCTACCCCGATTTGCTGCTCAGCCAGCTTGTCACCCTAGGCAGCCAGGTTTTAGCCACGCCGATCATTTTGCTGATGTACCTGCCTGTCATGCTGGTGGGTTTTGTGTGGGCGCGCCAAGGCGTGCTTGCCGACGTCCCTTCTCACCGCCCCACCCTCCTCCGCTGGGTTGCCATCGCGGTGGTCATTACCGTGGTAATCGGCGCCCTGTGGTCTTTGAGCACGCTTGGGGTCATCGAGCAGCGCTGGGCGAATGCGGCCAATAATGCTAACTCTTTCCTCGGTGTCTTCACCGGCCCCGGCATCCTGGCCGGGCTCGCATTAGTGCTGCAGCCAGTACAGGAGCGACTCTCGGCCGGCGCACCGCTGCCCGCGGTATTGTGGCCCTTTGCGGCGCTGGGCAAGCGCTCCATGAGCGGCTATGTGGGCCAGTCCATCTTCTTTTTCTGCCTCGTACACCCGTTCATGCTGGACTTTGGCCACGAGCTAGGGGCTTTTTGGCCAGGCCGCGCTCGCTTTCGCGGTATGGCTGGCCACGCTCATCTTCGTCTGCGTGCTGGAGGCCTACGGCCGCCGCGGCCCCATCGAGTCCGTGCATCGCCGCTTGTCTTATGGCCCGACGATGCAACCGCAGTTACCGGGTGCGGCGAAGGCCGTCAATCAGCAGCAGGTGTCCGATAACTAGGGCGCTGGCTTCGGCCGCACGCACTAGCCGCGCCTTGCGCTTTCGCTGCTGCAGCGCCGCACGCAAGGCCGTTAGCCCCTCGGCCGCGACGAGCAGGTTGGCGCCGTGGCCAATGCCCTTGCCGGCGTCGGTGCGCAGCGCTGGGTCGCCCGCCAGTGCCGAGGTGGCAAGCACGGCCGCGCCACCTACTGCAACCGCGGCGGCCGTCGGCTGGGTACGGGTGGCGGCAACGCCCGCTCCCCATGCTGCCGCGCGCAGGCCCCAACCTAGGGCATCATTGCGCGCGCCGCGGCGATACAAACTCCAGGCATAGGCGGTGTGGCCTGCCGCCACGGCCGCCACTCCCAGCACAGAGGGGCGGATCAGGCGGCGGGTCTTTTCCACTCGAGCAATGACTCCGGTCAGGACTGCGGTGCCCACGGCGGGCTCCTCGCAGACCGAGGCGAGCAGCTGTGGCTGTGCGCTGATATCGGATACGGCGCGTCGCAGGGCCGCAGCGCCTTCCTGGGTGCGGGCAAGAAAATCGTTCATGCCCGCCACCTTACGCGGTTATTTCTTGCGCGAGCCGGCCTTCACCACGTTTTTCGTGCCGGGCGAAGGCTTCTTGGTTGCCTTCTTGCCGGCCTTCTTCGTGGACTTTTTGGTGACCTTCTTAGTCGCCTTCTTCTTCGTCGTCTTTTTAGAGGACTTCTTTGTGGACTTCTTCTTGGTCTCGCCGGATGCTTCCTTGGCGCGGCGCTCGGAAAGGAGCTCGTTTGCGCGGGCGTCGGTAAGCTGCTCCGGGTCATCGCCGCGGCGCAGGGAGGCATTGGTGGTGCCGTCGGTGACGTACGGACCGAAGCGGCCGTCCTTGACGGTCATGGGCTTGCCGGAGACGTCATTATCGCCCAGCTGCTTGATCGGCGGCTGGGCCGCGGCGCGACCACGGCGCTTCGGCTCGGCATAGATCCGGCGGGCCTCGTCCAAGGTGATGGTGAAGATCTGCTCTTCCTTGGCCAAGGAGCGCGAATCGGTCCCCTTCTTCAGGTACGGGCCGTAGCGGCCGTTCTGCGCGGTGATCATCACGCCGTCATCCTCGCCCACCTCGCGCGGCAAGGAGAGCAGCTTGAGGGCTTCTTCGAGGGTGACCGTAGAGGGCTCCATCGAGCTAAATAGCGAGGCCGTACCCGGCTTCAGCTTGTTCTCGATGTACTCCTTGACGCGCTTTTCCTTCTGCTTCGCGGCAGTTTTGGTTTCCCAGTTCTTAGCGCGCTTGCCTTCCTCGGCGCGTTGCTTGTCTTCCTCGGCACGCTCCTTGGCGACGACCTCCTCGGCCTCACACTCAGCCTTTTCCCGCTCATCATCGCGGACGACCTCGGTAACATATGGGCCAAAGCGGCCCTCCTTAGCCACAATCATGCGGCCATTTGCCGGGTTTTCACCCAATTCGCGGCCGCCCTGCGGGGTCGCGAAGAGCTTTTCTGCCAGCTCCTCATTCAGGCCATCAGGGGTGACGGTTTCAGAGAGGTTAGCGCGCTGGTATTCGATGGTGCCGTCCTCATTGGTGCCGACGGCGCGCTCGATATACGGGCCGTAGCGGCCCACGCGGACAAAGACATCGCGGCCCTCGGTATCGGTATAAAGGCGCAGGGAGTTGACCTTGCGAGCATCGATGGCTTCTAGGTTGACGTCGATAAGTGACTTCAAACCACCGTGACGGGCAATAGAGGCCGCCTTTTGCTCGTTAGCCTCAGCATTGCCGAAGTAAAAGCCGTTGAGCCAGGCGGTGCCGTCCTCGATACCGGTAGCAATCTGGTCGAGCTCATCCTCCATGGAAGAGGTGAAGTCATAGTCCACCAGCTCGGTGAAGTTCTCCTCCAATAGGCCCACGACGGCAAAGGCAACCCACGATGGCACCAGCGCATTGCCGCGCGAGACCACATAGCCGCGGTCCTGGATGGTCTTGATGATGGATGCGTAGGTGGACGGGCGACCGATGCCCAGATCCTCCATCTTCTTGACCAGGCTGGCCTCGGTATAGCGGGCCGGTGGATTGGTGGAGTGGCCTTCCGCGGAGACTTCCTTGGCCTTTAGGGCGCGTCCCTCCTCCAAGTGCGGCAGGCGGGTCTCGCCCTTCTTATCGCCCTTGGCGTCATCCGCGCCGTAGGCCTTCAGGAAGCCGGGGAAGGTAATGGTGCGGCCGGTGGCGGAGAATTCCACGTCATAGCTGCCATTATCCGTGGTGGCCGTGCCGGCCACGGTGACCTTCATGGAGGTTCCCTTGGCATCGGCCATCTGGGAGGCGACGGTGCGCTTCCAAATCAGGTCATAAAGCTTAAACTCCTCCGCGTCCAATTGACCGGAGAGCTGGCCCGGGGTGGCGAAGGACTCGCCGGCCGGGCGGATGGCTTCGTGAGCCTCCTGGGAGTTTTTCACCTTGCGGTCATACACACGCGGGGAATCAGAAACGTACTCTGCGCCATAGATGCTGGTAGCGGAGTTGCGCGCGGCTGATAGGCCCTGCTTGGACAGCGAGGTGGAATCGGTACGCATATAAGTAATGTGGCCGTTTTCGTACAGTCGCTGCGCAATGCGCATGGTGCGCTCAGAGGTAAAGTGCAGGCGGCGGCCGGCCTCCTGCTGCAGCGTAGAGGTCATAAACGGCGCATAAGGCTTGCGCGTATAAGGCTTGTGTTCTACCCCAGCAACCTGCATATCCGCGCCGCTCAGCGCGGTTTCTAACGCCTTGGCCTGCGGCTCGGTAATGACGATGACGTCTTTGCTCTTGACGTTGCCGCGGTCATCAAAGTCGCGGCCCAAGGCCACGCGCTTGCTATTGACGGCGGTAAGGCGGGCGTCGAATGTAGCGGGATTATCCGCATCCGCAGCGCCGGTATCTAGTGTGGCGGCTAGGTCCCAGTAATCGGCCGGGATGAATGCCATGCGCTCGCGCTCACGTTCGACGATGACGCGGGTGGCCACCGACTGCACGCGGCCGGCAGAAAGCCGCGGCATGACTTTCTTCCACAGCACCGGGGAGACCTCGTAGCCGTAGAGACGGTCGAGGACGCGGCGGGTTTCCTGGGCGTCGATAAGGTTGTAATCCAGATCGCGCGTATTATCCGCAGCTTCCAGGATGGCAGACTTGGTGATTTCATTGAACACCATGCGGCGCACCGGGACCTTGGGCTTTAAGACCTCGAGCAGGTGCCACGCAATGGCTTCACCTTCGCGGTCGGGGTCTGTTGCGAGGTAGAGCTGGTCGCACTGCTTCAGCTTGGACTTTAGGTCCGCGACTTTCTTCTTTTTATCTGGGCTCACCACATATAGCGGGGCGAAGTCATCCTCCGGGTTCACGCCGAGGCGCGCCCAAGATTCCTTCTTATACTTAGCCGGAACGTCCGCAGCGCCGCGGGGAAGATCGCGGATATGGCCCACGGAAGCCTCCACGATGTACTTATCCCCGAGGTAAGGCTGGATCTTCTTCGCCTTCGTCGCCGACTCGACGATCACCAAGGTCTTTCCCGGCCCGGCTGCTTCTGCCACTTCGACTTCATCCCTTTCGATGATGCGAACAATAAGGTTTGCACGCTTTCAGCAATCGCCCCTAGCGTACACAGATGATCTGCGTTTTCTTTCTCGCACCATATACGCGGTTGTGCCAAATGGCCGTTTTCAGGGGCACTATGTACCCCCACGGAACCGGTCTATACTGGCCTACTTAGAACGCCCAGTAGCTGTGAAAGCATTGTGGGGCACGATAGCACACCCAAGACGACGCCCGCGGAGGATACATGGTCGACACCATCACTATGTGGATCGAAACCGTCATGTCCACAGAGTGGATCTACCCGCTGGTAGGCGCACTGATCTTTGGTGACTGCTTCTTCCCCGTGCTGCCCTCTGAAATCCCGCTCAATATGGCCGGCGCCTGGTCCGGCTCGCAGGGCTTTCCACACCTGCCCACCATGTTTTTCGTAGCGCTAATTGCCGCCATGATGGGAGATAATCTCTGCTTCCTATTAGGCACACGGTTCATGCCCCTGCTCAAGCGCGTGCCTAAGGGATCCAAGGCCTACGAAGGGCTGAGCTGGGTCAAGCGCAATATGCGCCGCGGCGGCGGTGCTGCCATCATTATCGCGCGCTTCATTCCCTCCGCCCGGCTCTTCATGACTATCCTGCTGGGATCCATGCGGTTTCCCTGGCTGGTCTTCTTATTCTTCGACACCATCGGCGTGGCCCTCTGGGCCGCCCAAGCGCTAGCAATCGGCTATCTCGGCGGCATGGCCTTTTCCGATTCGCCGGTGCTGGCGGTGGTGGTCAGTATTATCGCCGCCGTCGTCATCGGCGTAGGCCTGCAGAAACTGCAGAATAAATTCACCGAGTGGTGGGATACCCGCCGCGGCTACGCCGAAACGCCGTAGCGGGGGAAGGCAGCCTAGATAACGGAAACGGACTGGGCCTGCTCGCCCTTCGGGCCGGAGCCAACCTCGAAGGTGACCTGCTGATTTTCCTCTAGGGTGCGGAAGCCGCTGCCCTGAATCTCGGAGTAGTGGACGAAGATATCGCCGGCGCCATCCGCGCGCTCGATGAAGCCGTAGCCCTTTTCAGAGTTAAACCACTTAACGGTTCCTTGTGCCATGGTGTGCAGTCCTTTTCTTGCTTATTGGTGCGGCGATTCCACACCGAGGGAGGTTTCGGTAAATGCGTCCTTTAGCAGTACCTTAAAGTGTAAACACCGCACCAAGACATCATTGGCCTCATATCAGTGTGACACGTTCCACGCCAAAGCGATAGACCTAACTCACGAGGGGGGTAGAAATTGGCTCACCCGGAAACGGATAATCCCCTAGGAAAAGAGCTCCTCGAGTACATCCAGCGCCGCCTTGATGAGTCTACTCTCACCTTTCACACCACCCTGCCACCGCAGCGCGCCCAGTATGCGCAGTGGCCAGAATGGGTGCTGCCAGAGTTGCGGGAAAAGCTGGAGGATGGGGGCGTCGCCAAGCTGTATAGCCACCAAGCGGAGCTGGCGCAGGCCGCCTGGGAAGGCGAGGATACGGTGATTTCTACCGGTACCTCCTCGGGCAAATCGCTGGGCTACCAGCTGCCCATTTTGAGCCGGTTGGCGCAGGACCCGACCGCCTGTGCGCTCTATATCACACCCACCAAGGCGCTGGGCTCGGACCAGCTGCAGGCGGTGCTTGAGCTGTGCCGGGGGATTCCGGCGCTCAAGACTGTGGTGCCCGCGCCCTATGACGGCGATACGCCGCAGGAATCCCGCGCGGGCGTGCGCGATCATTCGCGGTTTATTTTCTCCAACCCGGATATGGTGCATATGTCTCTGCTGGCAGCGCATGCGCGGTGGGCGCGGCTGCTGCGGCACTTAGAGTTCATCGTTATTGATGAATGCCACTCCTACCGGGGTGTATTCGGCGCGAACGTGGCACTGGTGCTGCGGCGCCTGCTGCGTCTGTGTGAGCACTATGGCTCGCGGCCGACGGTGATCTACGCCTCGGCCACCATGAAGGACCCGGCCCGGCACGCGCAGCGCCTTAGCGGCCGGCCGGCCCGCGCGATCACAGAGGACTCCGCCCCCACTGGCGCGCGCACGGTAGCGCTGTGGGAACCGGGCTTCATCGAGGGCGCTGAGGGCGAGCACGGGGCGCCGGTGCGCCGCGCCGCCACCACCGAGGCGGCCGAGATGATGGCTTCTTTCATCGCTGAGGGCGCGCGCACCATGACCTTTGTGCGTTCGCGTCGCTCGGCCGAGGTGGTGGCGATGCGCGCGGCCGAGGTGCTCTCCGGAAGCCTCGGCCGGCCCGATTTTGCCCAACGCATCGCCGCCTACCGCGCGGGTTACCTGGCCGAGGACCGCCGCAAGTTGGAGCGCGCGCTTGACGACGCCTCCTTGCTCGGCGTCGCCACCACCTCCGCGCTCGAACTGGGCATCGACGTCGGCGGGCTCGATGCCGTGGTCACGGCCGGCTTCCCCGGAACCGTCGCGAGTTTTTGGCAGCAGGCAGGGCGCGCTGGCCGCCGTGGGCAGGGCTCGCTCATAGTGCTCATCGCCCGCGATGAGCCGATGGATACCTACTTAGTGCACCACCCCGAGGCGCTGCTTGGCCGCCCAGTGGAGGCCAGCGTATTCAATCCGGCCAATCCCTATATCCTCTTTGGCCACGTCTATTGCGCCGCGGTGGAAAAGCCGCTGGATGATGCCACGATTGCTGCCTGGGGCGCACAGGATGTGGTCCACCAGTTGGCCGAATCTGGCCTGCTGCGCCGCCGCGAGCGCGGCTGGTTCGCCGTACCCATTCCTGCCCACTCGCCGGAAGAACTCTCCCCGGAGACGGCGCATTCAGCGGTTTCCCTGCGCGGCGGGGCGGGCGAGGAAGTGATGATCGTGGATTCCTCCGATGGCCGCCTGCTCGGCACCATTGACGCCGCGCGCGCCACCAGCCAGGTGCACCCCGGCGCGGTGTACCTGCACCAGGGCGAAAGTTTCGTCATTGAGGAGCTCATTCTCAGCGATTACCTAGCACTGGCCCGCCCCGAGGCCCCGGATTATTCCACTACTCCGCGCTCCACCACGGATATCCGCATCCTGCGCGAGGCCGATAACCTGATCAACTACTCTCCGGGCCTGTGGGTGGCGGACGTAGAGGTAGAAGTCACCGATCGCGTCACCGGTTACCAAGTGCGGCTTGCCGATGGCACCATTGGCGATGACATACCCCTCGATCTTCCCGAACAGCGCCTGGTTACTCGGGCGGTGGCCTATACCATCGACCCGCTGGTGCTTTCGGCCATGGGCGTGACTGCTTCCGATACCCCCGGCACCTTGCATGCGGCCGAGCATGCCGCCATCGGCCTGCTGCCGCTTATCGCCACCTGCGACCGCTGGGATATCGGTGGCGTTTCCACCGCGCTGCACCCCGATACGCAGCTGCCCACCGTTTTTGTTTACGACGGCCATCCCGGCGGTGCCGGCTTTGCTGAAGAAGGCTTTCGCCGCTTTCCTGAATGGATCGAGGCCACCTTCGAGGCGGTGCGCTCGTGTCCATGCGAATCCGGCTGCCCTTCGTGCGTGCAATCGCCGAAATGCGGAAACGGGAATAATCCACTCAGCAAAGACGGTGCGATCAAACTACTCGGTGCGCTGGTCACCATGACGCAGGGCTAGCCGCGCTACCTATTTCCGCCGGCTCACACCGGCCCAGCTTTCGCCTGGGTAGAGCGTCCGCGGACCACGGCGGTGACAATGACATCGCGACCAGATTCGGTGCAGGTTTCTAAGGTGGCATCGTTTAGCGCGGCCGTATCGCGCGCGGCGGTGCAGGCGTCCTCACCCGTGGCAAGGGCCCAGGCACCAGCGACCGCAGCGAGATCGGCCGCCACTTGCGCCTCGTGGCGCGCGGCCACGCGCGAGCCCACTGCCGCGACGAGCAGCAGTAGGCTTACGATGGCGACGATGATGCCGGCTGCGGCAATAGTGGCATAGCCTTCCTCGCCTCGGCGGTGCGGCTTATTCATTTCCGCCCACTTCGGCGGGAAAGACTGCCTCGGAGCGCATGGTTCCAACGGGCGCCTCTACGCTTACCGACGCCCTTACCAGCCCACCGCTTTCCTCCACGCTGATCTGAGCATCCTCGCGCGCCGGATGGTATTCGACGCCGATGGCATGCGAACGCGCGGCCGCGCCCGCCATATCTACCGCGGCGATATAGGATGCCAGCGTGGCAATGGCACCCACGATTCCCGCCGCGACCACGACCAGGGAGCTTAGAGCCAAGGCGGCCTCGATGGTCACGGAACCATCGTCATCAAATACCCAATGCATCATTCCTCCCTTCTGCCGGCAGGATGAGCCCGCCGGCCTTCATTGGGTCGCGGTGCTAGCTTGGGGTATTCGATAGGGCGTCGGTAATGATGCCTTCGATGGCATCCACCACCCCGCCGCCGTTGATGACCATGTAGAGCACCCCGGCGAGCGCGGCAGCCGCCAGAGAGCCCATGGCATACTCGATGGTGCTCATACCCTCATCATTGCGAATGAGCTGGGAATACTTAATGAGTGCGTGCATGATTAATGTCCTTTCAAGTGAGGTTTAGAGAAGTTGCGCGCCCAAGCTGATGACTACGGGCGCAAGTCCTAGAACGATGAATGCCGGCAGGAAGCACACCGCCAGCGGGAGGGCGATAAATACTCCTGCGCGCTCCGCCTGGGCCGTGGCATGGGCGGATGCTTCCGCGCGCAAAGAAGTACAGATTCGGTGACATCCGGTCGCAATGGTGGCGCCGGATTCGCCCGACATGATGACAAGCTGCGCTAAGTCCTCCAGCCCCGCGTGCCCCTTCATGTGACCCCACGCAGAGTGCGTGAGAACGCCCACACCCAGTAGCGCGGCCACGGTCTCCCACAGGTCCTGCGTCTGAGCATCCGCAGTGCGGGCCACCGCGGTGGCGGCGCCGTGCGCGGATAGCCCTGCGGCCAGGCAAGCTGCGAAGAGTTCGATGTCGCCGGCTACCGCAAGTGGGTCCAGCGGTGCTGTGGGCTTGAGCTTGCTTATCAGTCCCCCACGCGCAGTCGGGCCATCGCGCGGGGTCTTGGCGGAGTCTTTGGTAGCGTTCGCAGCTGCTAACCGAGCACTGTGTGGTGGTAGGCCAACGAGGACCGCGAGGGCGATACAGATAAGCGTGGTCATGCGGCCACCTTCCGAATGATGACACGCGACCAGGCGAATCCACCGCAGGCCAGGGCCACGCCTACTACGAGGAGGATGCCGCCCAGTCCGCCGCCGAAAAGGAAGCCCAGCGAGTTGGCGCCCATGGCCCCGCCCATGGCGATGCCGGCTATGGGTAGGCACGCGAGCACCGTGGCGGTGGCTTGGGGACCTTGCAGGCTAGCGGAGGTGGATTGCTGGTGGCGTCGGGAAGCGTCGAGGCGATTTTGGGCTTGGTCGAGCAAGCTAGCTACCGCAATACCGTGGTAGGTGGAAAGCTCCAGCAGGTGGCCTAGGCGGGTCAGCTCCGGCAAGGAGGCTTCGTCGTGCGCATCTGTCAGCGCCATATGCGGCGGCGCACCGCGGGCTGCGAGGGTGGCGGTCGATTCCAGTGCGGTGATTACCTCGCGCGGGGTCGTGGCTGGTAGGGAGTCCACGCCGCGGGCGAGCGCTCCGGTCAGGGTCGCCCCGGCACGCAGGTCCGCTGTGACAACGCCCAGGTAGGCTGCCAGCCCCTCGCGGCCGCGCCGCTGCGTGCGCGCGGCCACCATGTCTTTGGCGTACCAGGACACGCACCAGGCGATTATGGCGGCGGCGATAGCGATGCTGATGCGACCTACCGAGTAGAAGACCAAGCTGCCGCAAAACACCGCCCCCAAAATGACCACGGAGCTGGTTTGTACCTGGCGCGTGGCCGATGCCAATCGGCCTGCAATCGAGGGTGCGGGTAGAAGCAGCGCGGCGGCCAGTAAGAGGAAGCTAAGCATGGCTTTCCTCCCCGCCGGGCTCGCCTAGAAGTTGTGCGGAGAATTCCGTGAAGCCTTCTGCTGGGCCGTGCTCGGCGCTCCAGATGATGCGCGGGGTTACTGGGTTTCCCTCGAGTACTCCGATATGGGCGAGGCGGCGGCCCTGCGGAGTGCGTTCCATAGCCAGCACCATGTGCACGGCCGCGGCTAGTTGCGAGTGCAATGCCGCGCGACCCAGGCCGCCGAGGGCAGCAAGGGCCTCCATGCGGGCGGGAACTTCAAAGAGGGAATTGGCGTGCAGCGTCCCGGCACCGCCGTCGTGGCCGGTGTTGAGCGCAGCGAGGAGATCCACCACTTCACGTCCACGAATTTCGCCCACCACGATGCGGTCTGGGCGCATGCGCAGCGCTTGGCAGAGCAATTGTGACATCGTGACTTCACCGCTTCCCTCCGCGTTGGCCCGGCGCGAGACCACGCTGACGCAGTGCGAGTGATGTGGGGAGAGTTCGGCGGTGTCCTCGATGACAAGGATGCGTTCGCGCTCGGAGACGGTTCCCAACAGCGCGGATAACAAAGTAGTTTTGCCAGAGCCAGTTCCGCCGATAACCAGGAATGAGATGCGCTGGTTCACCACGGCGCGCAGTAGCGCAGCGATATCCTCTGACACCGTGCCATTTTCTACTAGCTGAGGCAGAGTGGTTTGTGCTTGGCGCAGTACGCGCAGGCTCAGGCAGGTTCCGGCCACCGCAGGCGGGCTCAGCAGGGCGTGGACGCGCAGGACAACACCATCGGGGCGGGTAACGCGGCCATCAGCAAAAGGCTGTGCATCATCGAGCCGCGTGCCTGAAGCTGCCGCCAGCCGGCTGGCTAGCTGACGGATTTCAGCATCATCACGGAAGGTAATGTCGGTGCGCTCGAGCCCGTCACCGCGGTCCATGAATACCGCGTGCGGCCCGTTAACCACGACGTCCGTGACTCCCTCGCGCCCCAGCAGTGCATCGAGTGGGCCCATACCGGTGGAATCTTGGCGCAGGCGGCGCAGCAGGTCGAGCACCGCGACGTCACTAATCACGCCGGCTTCTTGGCGGATCCGCCGGGCTAGGGCTGCCGCATCGTGCACCAAGTCGGGTTCGGCGGCGATGATACGCTGCATCTTTTCAAGCACTTCCTGTGTTGCTTGCTGCTCGCTCATGCGCCGACCTCCTCGAGTACCGCGCTTGCGGCCTTACGCAAGGCAGCGGGGAGACGCTGCGGCAGGCCGCCGATTTCCACCGCGCGCGTGAGCCCCCGCAGCGTCGGCAATTCTGCCAGCACCGCGCTATGGACGATGCGTTCTACTTCCGCTGCGCTTAACGACGCCCACTGGCGTTGCCGCAGCACCACCACACAACTGCGCCGCGCGGCATCGAGCTGGACAAGAAGCTGCGCAGCCGCTGCGGCCGACCGCACCTCCGCGGCCACCAAGACAACCACGTGGGTACACGCATCCGGGATGGTCTCTGGAGTGCAATCCACCACGCATAATCCTTCACCAGCGTGAGCCGCGCCTACCACCCGTGCGAGCAGGTCCTTTTCCAAATGGAAGGGATCCGCGACGGTGCTGCGCGCGGCAGATAGCACCGCTACCCCATCCGGTGCGCTCGGCAGCGCGCGGTGAAGATCGGCGGCATCGATGCTGCCATCACTTACGGTAAGCTCCGGCCAACGCGCCCCCGGTTCGGCTTCTACGCCAAGCAGAAGGTCGAGCCCGCCGGAGTGAGGGTGGGCGTCGACAAGCAAGGCGCGGCCATCGGTAGCGCATTGGGTGCGGGCCAACGCGGCGGCAAAAGTAGAGCTCCCCACGCCGCCGCTCGCGCCAACCACTGCGATGGTGGCGCTACCCGGCCGCGTTTCCTGCGGGGCGCCCGCCGCGGCAATACTCGCAAGCAGCTCCTTGACCTGGGCGGGAATAATAAAGGCACTCTCCGCGTGGCAGGCCAACGCCGCCTCATAATCAATCGGCCCGGGATCGGCAGCGAGGAAAAGCACCGGCATAGACGCGGTGTGGGTGCGCTGCGCTGCCGCCACCACGCGAGCCATGAGGGAATCAACTAACACCGCATAGGCCCCCGGCAGGCTGCGCGGGATATCGCGGGGATCGGTCACAGTAAGCACATCGTGGCTGGTAGCCGCCGCGGCGTGGACGGCCTCGGCGCGCAGTGCCTCATCACCAATGGCTACGACAATGGCTGCGGATTCAGGGTGTAATGCGTTCATGCCTCATAGCCTGAAGCATTCGCGCAACCGCAGTAAGCCACCGCAGCCAACGCTGTGGATAACCCTGCGCCGATCACTACCTAGGCCCGATTTTGTTGCTATTTCAACCAAAATTCTGTGGATAACTTTCTCCACACGGCGGTAGATATAGGTGACGGCCCGCGCATCGGGGGGTGTGCGCGCGGGCCGTCAGTAACCCGGCCTCGGGGGGTGAGCCGGGGCAGGCCGCACGGTATATCGGGGCCTTGCACGCATTATTATGACATGATCACTACTCAATCACAACAGCTAACAGGAGAATTCCACAGCCATGGCGCTGACCTGCACCGAATGCATGTTCACTAAGTACCACTCCGCGTGGGTCACCATTCCCTCATCATTGACACGCAAATCACCATTAACGGCAGCCACTTCTACACCACCAAGTACGAAGGGCGGCTAGACTCGGCAGCAGATCATGACTAATTCCCGCGAGCCCCATCAGTCCCGCCCCGCTAGCATGACTCGCGCCGGCGGTGACCACGCACGCACCGCGGCGTTTTTCGACCTCGATAAAACCATAATCGCTACCTCCTCGGCCTATGCTTTTGGCCGCGAGTTCCTACACAACGGGCTCATCTCCCCAACCGAGGCACTACAGCTCTCATTGGCTAAGGCCAGCTATATGTTTTCGGGCCTTTCCAGCGAAGGCATGGATACCACCCGCGATCAACTCACGGCGATGATTACCGGCTGGTCTGTGGAGGAGGTGCGCGCCATCGCCCGGGAGACCATGCACCAAGTAGTCACCCCCTCTATTTATGCCGAAGCCCGTGAGCTTATTCGCGCCCACCGCGCCGCTGGCGATCACGTCGTCATTGTCTCTGCCTCTGCCGCCGTGCTGGTAGACATAATCGCAGAGGAACTCGGCGTCGAGCACGTCATCGCCACGGAATTGGCAGAAGAGGACGGACTTTTTACCGGCGAGGTGCTCTTTTATTGCAAGGGCCCACATAAGGCGAAGGCGCTGGAGCGCACCGCAACCGCAGAAAACATCGACCTCAGTGCCAGCTACGCCTATTCGGATTCCGCTACGGATATCCCCATGTTAGAGAAGGTCGGCCACCCCGTTGCAGTCAATCCAGACAAGCACTTACACCGCCACGCCCTAGCCCACGAGTGGGATATACGTTCCTTTAAGGACCCAGTGCCACTATTGCCCGCTCCGTCTGCCAAGAAAATTGGCATCGGTGCCTCCGTACTGGCAGGGACCGCGGCGGCTATCGGCGCCGGATTGTGGCTCGCCCAGCACCCAAACCGCTTTGGGCAGCTAAAGCGAGACCCATAGCGCGCCTTCTAGGCCGCTCTGGCAATCGCGTCGGCTTCTTTGCCGCCGGCGGCCCAAGCGGCGAGGTGTGTAACAAGTGCTTCAGCAGACGCGGTGCGGTAGTTGTCTACCGCGGCGGCATATTCGCTGCGGTGGCGGGTGAAGTAAACCTCGGGCACAGCGAAACCGCGCGGATCCAAGCCTGTATGCACTGCGGCAAGGCGGGAAGCCACGCGGGCGACGAGGCCGCTGCGAGGGCCGAAAAACTGGCTGGCAGCAATTTCGGCATGAACCACGCTCGGCAGCAGGAAGTCGAAGGCAGGACCGCTCCCCTGCGCGATAAGCCGACCCAGCCCTTGCAGTCGTGCGCTTTCGCCGACTGGGATACCGGTGCCACCGGCCGCGACGTCGATGCGCGCTAATACCTGCAGTGGCGCCCGGGCGAAGGAGCGCACCGTGGCGTCGAGGAGCTCCGGCGCGGCCACGGAATAGGCGCTAACGGCGCTGGCCAGCGGTCCATCTTTCATATCTTCTGGGCCCGGATGTGGGGGGATGGCGTGTCCATCCAACGCCACGCTGGCACGGGCGCCGCGTATGAGGGACTCTGCGGAGATGACCTTAAACTTCCGCAATCCTGCAGGTCGGCGGTGCGCTCGGGCGATGGCGGCGGCGGCTTTTTCTGCACTTTCTTTCACCCCCGGCAGGCGAAACAGCGGGGATAACGCGTCATTTTCTGACATATCCATTAGGATAGCCGTGGAAGTCCCTAAGCATGCGTGGCACCATGGGATAATAGTGATTCCATTATTATTAGGGACATTACAAGGTTTAGATAAACGCGAGGAGATTTAATCGTGAGCAACGATGGACTTTTTACCGACGGTACTGATCAATTTGCACCGAAGGTGAACTCTATCCCTTTGAGTGACGTGGATACATCCTCGTCCGAGACTTCGGTGGGCCAGCTGGTCTCCAATGCTACCGAGCAGATGTCCCAGCTCGTGCGCTCCGAGGTGGAGCTGGCTAAGACCGAGCTGGCAGAGTCCGCAAAGAAGGGCGGCATCGGTGCCGGCTTCTTCGGCGGCGCTGGCACCATCGCGCTGTATAGCTCTTTCTTCTTTTTCTTCTTCTTGGCAGAGCTCCTCGCCGTCTGGCTCGACCGCTGGGCAGCGTTCCTGATCGTCTTTTTGATCATGATCGTGATCGCCGGCATCCTGGCCTTCGTTGGACTGAAGAACGTCAAGCAGGTCAAGGCCCCGCAGAAGACCATTGACTCCACCAAGGAACTCAAGAACCTGGTTCCGGGCAAGGCGCAGAAGTCCCTGGACCGTAAGAACACCCACGGCCTCTACACCTAAACCAACACGCGCCACGCACACGCACCACGCCACGCGTTCGTGCACTCTCTATCCGCCCTAGCTAGCCTGGGGCGGATTTTGTGTACTTCCTCCCTTTCCTCTACCGTTTCTGCCCCAACTATAGAAAGGCGGCACAATGGCCTTCGCACCCTTGCCTCCCTCAACGGTGGAGCTGGATGGACCGTTTGCGCATGAGTTCGTCCACACCCGCGGCATCCGCTTACACGTGGCCACAGCGGGCGATAGCTCGCACCCCCTGGTGGTGCTAATCCACGGCGCCTTCGGCGGATGGTTTGACTATCAAGACGTCATTGCGCCGCTTGCGCAGCGCGGTTTTCACGTCGCGGCCGTGGACATGCGAGGCTTTGGCATGTCCGATAAGCCGCCCATCGATGCGGGGCAGGATATCCGCACCTTGGTAGGAGATATTAGCGGCCTCATCCAGGCCTTGGGCCATGACGACGCCTTTGTAGTAGGCGCCGATACCGGCGGCGCGGTAGCGTGGTGTCTGGCTGCTGAGCGCCCCGAGCGGGTACGCGGCTTGGCTTCCATCTCTGCCGCTCACCCGGTAGATTTGCGCCGCGCGATTGCCGCCCGCCCGTGGGATTTCGGGTGGATCAACCTGCGTTCCCTATTGTGCCGCCTGCCCCGCATCACCCGCGCGCAGAACCTGCTGCTCAGCCCGCGCGCCTACCGCAAGGAACTGGAGCTGGATACGGGCGCTTCGCTTGCCGGAGCCACCTTTGACCGCATCCTCGATCTCCGCCTGCGTGCCTCCCGCATCGGCAGCGTGCGCCGCGGCATCCTCTGGAACCACCGCATGCGCACCGCAGTTGTACCCCTGACCTGGGTGGAATTAGCGGTAAAACGACCTGTACTTTTTATCCACGCCCAGCAGCGGCTGTGGAACCCCGTCGTCCGCCGCGCCGCCATGCGCGCCGGCCGCGAATTTACCGCTACAACCGTCCCCGGTGCGAAGAACCTACCGCACCTGGAAGCACCTGCGGACTTCATCTCCACGCTGGCGGCGTGGCTACGAGAACATAGCTAGTGCGCCACGCACTCCCCGGTATCTACCGGGTGGGTAAGCTGCGTGACATCTCCGACCTGGCGGTTGACCTCATCAGCAGTTAGGGCATAGCCCGTCTCGGTGTCATCTACCGAGGCGCCAAAGACCACGCCGAGGACCTCGCCGGCCGTATTGACCAGCGGTCCGCCGGAATTTCCTTGCTGGATATTGCCGCGCACGGTGTAGGAATCGCGCTCCACATGCCCGTGGGAGTAAATATCCGGGCCGGAAATGGTGATGCGATCGCGCACACGTGCCATCTCGGCGTCAAAAGGACCGGAATGCGGGAAGCCCATGACCATGGCATCATCGCCCGTCTGGGCCGAGGCCTGGGCCCACGGCAACGGATCGATGCCCAGATCGCGCGCATGTAGCACCGCCACATCCACGTCCGGGTTGTAATAGACCACGGTGGCGTCCTTAAGACCCAACTTGGTATCGAGGCGCACAGTCTGCGTACCGGCCACCACGTGGGCATTGGTAATCACGTAGTCATCGGCCGTTACGAAGCCGGAACCCATGAGGCGGCGGGAGCACTCTTCGGCGTCGCCTAGCACGTGAATAATGGAGGGCCGCATCCGGCGCACCAACTCCGGATCCTGCACGTCTGGGTCCGGCTCTTCTACCTCCTCAGTACTAATAGAGTTTTGCCACGGCGACACTAATGGCGGCAGGCCGGACTCATTGAGCATCGCCGCGACGCCATTAGGCAGCGCCGCTACCCGCGCCGGCGCGGCCGAGTTGAGGTTGCCCAGAATGCGCGATTCACGCAGCCCCTGACCAGCCGCGCCGCCTAAGTTGGTAGCCACGGGGATAGAAATCAACCAGATAACCACCAGAGCGGCAAATGCTTGGAATACCGCACCCACCGCAGAATCGAGGCGCTGCGTCGTGCGCGCCTTCATGCGGTCGCGCACACTGCCACCCAACGAGGAGCCGATGAGCTGTCCGATGCCCACAAAAAGCACCAAAATTCCTACCAAAAGCAGCAAGCGCAACGAGGGCTGTTCCACCAGACGCAGCGCGGCCGGTGCCACGGCAATGCCCAACACTATCCCAGCGCCGACGCCAATGGAGGCCAATACCGCCGCGAGGGCGCCATTGCGCCACCCACTCAGTAGCGCCACAAGGACGGCGACCACGATCAGGCCGTCAACGATAAGCGCAGGAGTCATGGCTATGGGTTCTTTCTATCTGGGAGTTAAGACGTACACGTACCGCGGCACAAGCGGTTAGGACATCTTCTCATTATTGCGGGAGTTTTTGAGGGAGTCACGCAGGTCCATGACTGAATTGTTATCCCAAGGAACACTCCACCCGGAGTGTTGCAAGAGCGCTGAAAGCACTCCGGCGGTAAAGCCCCAAATAACATAACCATTGGCATGGAATGCTGGTCCTTGCCATTTTCTAAAGCCCACCACGAAGCGATTGCGTGGATCGACCAACTCCCGGATGGGCATGAGAAATACGTCATCGGTTTCATCTGGGCTGGCGGGATAGACCTCCCCCGGCTGGGTCCAATGCGCCAGTATCGGGCTCACCGGATTGCCGGTGGCGCGAATATGCAGCTGGTCCCACTGTTCCAATGGGGTCACGGAATTTCGCTGCAGGTCCGTTTCTTCCCAGGCTTCCCGCAGCGCAGTATCCACCAGCGAGGTATCAGCGGGATCTCGGCGGCCGCCTGGGAAGGCGATCTGCCCGGAGTGCGAACGCATGGACGGCGAGCGGTGCGTGAGCAAGATGCTGCCGTTCTCCACGCTCTCGCCGCTAAGCAGCATGAGCACGGCCGCCTCCCGTTTGACCGGCACCTGCACATTGGTGCCATTGAGCGACGAGGCTTGGCGGTTGTCAATGAGCTCTTGCACCTGACTGGGGTCTACGCCCAACGCCGGCTTCAGCCATTCTGGCGTGCGCTCGGGAAGCAGTTGGCTCATGCCGCAATCGCCTCCTCCACGGCTTTTTCAATCTCCGCAGCGGAGCTAAACGGCTGTGCAAATTGTTTGCGCACCTTACCGTTCTGGAGCACCACGGTGACCGGTACCACGCCCGGCAGCCCCAGCTCACCGGCAAATTTATTATCCGAATCCTGGAAGCTCGGCAGATCCACTCCCAAGTCATTCAAGAAAGCCGCACCATTTCCCGCGTTCTTATCCGCGTGCACACCCACGACCTGCCATTCTGGGTGCTCCTCCGCCACCTCCTGCAGATAGGGAAGCTCCGCGCGGCACGGCTGGCACCACCACGCCCATACGTTGACTACGCTCACGCCTTCATCGGTGTGTTTTCCGGCGGCTTCACCGCCCAGACACTCCAGCTCCACCCCGGCCACGGTGCCAGACGGGCAGTCCGGGCGCTGCGGTATTTCTTGCGGGCTTGCCTCGCCTGACGGCGCCCCCTCATCTCCGTCCCCACCCCGCAATTGCAAGACGCCCACTACCGCGATAACGGCAACGAGGATCGCGGCAATCACCGTGCCAAGGACGTAGTTCTTCATACCGTTAGCCTAGCGCCCAACACCGGTCGGGCACATATCCCGCAGCACGCATGCTTTACACTCCGGCGTGCGCGCATGGCATATCTGACGCCCATGAGAGATGACGCGGTGCGAGAACATCGTCCACTCTTCTTCTGGCAAAAGCTTGGCGATGTCCCGCTCAATCTTAACCGGCGTCTTCTCCCCCGTTAGCCCGAGCCGCTGCATGAGGCGGCCGAAGTGCGTATCCACCGTCAGCCCGGGAATCCCGAAGGCGTTTCCGAGCACCACCAGCGCGGTCTTGCGCCCCACGCCGGGCAGGCTAGTGAGCTCTTTGACCGTGCGCGGGACCTCGCCTGCAAAATCTGCCACCAACTTCTCCCCGATGCCCAAAAGATGGCCCGCCTTGGCGCGCTGAAATCCCAAGGGGCGCAGGATGCGTTCCAGATCCGAGCGCTGGGCCGCTGCATAATCCGCCGCCTCTGGGTACCGGGCAAAGAGTTCAGGGGTCACCGAATTCACGCGTTCATCCGTGCATTGGGCCGACAATACCGTGGCTACCAAGAGCTGCAGTGGGGAGTCATAGTCCAAGGCGCATCGCGCATCCGGATACTCCTGTGCCAAGCGGCTATTTATCTCTGGTGCCCGTAACTCCGGCGCGCTGGCCGCAGACAGTGCTGAATTCATGGGATAAAGCTTAGTAGACTAGGAAAACATGATTTCACTCGTAATTCTGGTACCGCTTGCCATCGCCCTTTTTGCCCTTTTGATGGAAAAGCTCGAGGCGGTCGTTTTCGCTGACTAAGCAGCAAACCTGCTGGCCGGAATCGTGCCTTTAGCACGATCAGAGTTTCTATACTGTGACAAATATTCACTAAAATACCAAAAGTGACCAATTACACTGTAAGATGAAATGCGTTACACAGTGACCCCGCTTGTTCCGCATTGTCGAGTGCATGAAAGACCGCACCCAGATGTGGCACAGGCTCATCTATGGACTTTCGTAGTCGACATCCAAGGAGTAAAACGTGGAAGGCGTACAGGACATCCTCTCCCGCGCCGGAATCTTCCAAGGCGTTGATCCCGTTGCAGTGCAGCATCTAATCGAGCAGATGGAGACCGTGCGCTACCCGCGCGGAACCACCATCTTCGACGAAGGCGAGCCTGGTGACCGTTTGTACATCATCACCTCGGGCAAGATTAAGCTCGCCCGCCACGCTCCGGATGGCCGCGAAAACCTCCTGACTGTCATGGGGCCGTCCGATATGTTCGGCGAGCTATCCATCTTCGATCCGGGCCCGCGCACCTCCTCCGCAGTATGCGTGACAGAGGTTCAGGCAGCCACCATGAACTCCGAGCTGCTCAAGAAGTGGGTAGGTGACCACCCCGAAATCGCGCAGCAGCTACTGCGTGTACTGGCTCGCCGCTTGCGCCGTACCAATGCCAACCTGGCCGATCTCATCTTCACCGATGTTCCGGGCCGCGTGGCAAAGACCTTGCTGCAGCTGGCTAACCGCTTCGGCGTCCAGGAAGGCAGCGCTCTGCGTGTAAACCACGATCTCACTCAGGAAGAGATTGCCCAGCTGGTCGGCGCTTCCCGTGAGACCGTCAACAAGGCGCTCGCTACCTTTGCACACCGCGGCTGGATCCGCCTCGAGGGTAAGTCCGTGCTCATCGTCGATACCGAGCACCTCGCTCGCCGCGCTCGCTAACCTCAGGCCAGCTCATCACCCCGCTGCGGCGGGGTTTCGCTGGTTTTCACCGCGTTTGCGCGGCATCACCAGCCCTGGGCATAATTAAGCCCCTCTTCCCGCAGTGTCAGGAGGAGGGGCGAATGGAGATACTACTTATTTAGCCTCACCATCCAAGTACTTCAGCGCGGTGCGTGTGGACTGCTCCGCAGCGTGGCGTAACACCGGATCCACATCGTCATACATTTCATTGACCAGGGTATTGAGATCTACGTCCTCACCCAGGCGGGAGCGGATCTCCTTGATCTGGCTCAGGCGGTAATGGCGGCGGTCAATGTACTTGCGAGCCACCTGGGAGGTGTCATCCAGGTCCGGACCGTGCCCTGGGAACAGCGCGATGTCTTTGCCTCGCTCTTCTAGGGTATCCAGGGTCTGCAAGTAGTCGGCCAAGTTACCGTCCGTTTCCGAAAGGAGGACGGTGTGGCGGCCGGCGATGGTGTCGCCGGAAATGATGCCCTCAAGGCGAGAGTTTTCTACTTCACCACTCCACACGAAAAAGCAGGTGGAATCCGCGGTATGGCCCGGAGAGTGAACTACCTCGAGACGCGGGGTAATGCCATCGAGGGAGATATGCTCACCATCCTGGAGAGCCTCAGCACCATTGCAGTAGCTCGGATCGAAGGCACGGATGGGGGCGCCGGTCATCTGCCGCAAGCGCTGCGCTCCTGAAGCATGGTCATCATGGCGGTGGGTAATCAAAATCAAAGCCACCTCGCCTGCGTTGCGGTGCACAACGTTGAGATGGCCTTCGTCCTCGGGACCGGGATCCACGACGATCGCCCGAGAGTCTTCAGCGGCGCGAATAATCCAGGTATTCGTACCCTCAAGAGCGGTGTAGCTGGGATTATCGCAAAGGACAACGCCAACGGATTGGCTGACGGGACGCAATTGACTATATGCAGGGTGCTCCATAGTTACTAGCCTATCCGATCAAGCAGCGATTTCTACGATTAGTTCGATCTCTACCGGCGCGTTCTTAGGCAACGCAGCCACACCCACGGCGGAGCGAGCATGCGTGCCGGCGTCCCCAAAGACGTCACCGATGAAATCGGAGGCACCGTTGATCACAACCGGCTGATCTTCAAAGTCCGGGTCAGAGGCCACGAACCCCACGATTTTTACCACGCGGGAAATATTATCCAGGCCCACCTCGGCATCGATGGCTGCGAGCGCATTCAGCGCCGCGATGCGAGCCTGTTCCTGGGCCTGCTCCGTGGTGAGATCGGCACCGACCTTACCGGTCAACGGCAAGGCACCTTCCACCAAGGGGAGCTGGCCCGAGGTCCAGACCTGATTACCCACGCGCACGGCCGGCACATAGGAGGCTAGCGGCTTGGCGACGCCCGGTAGCTCGTACCCCAGCTCCCGCAAGCGAGCATGAAAGCCCATTTACTCTGCCACCTCGCGCTTGAAATAGGCCACCACGTTTTCCGGGTTAGGGCCCGGGGTGACGGTGACCAGTTCCCAGCCGTCTTCACCCCAAGAATCGAGGATCTGCTTGGTGGCGTGGGTAAGGACAGGTGCGGTTGCGTATTCCCATTTAGTCATAGGGCCTATTCTATCTATTAAACACGCCCCACGCCGTCTAAATTCTTAAATCCCGACGAGCTCGCCGCCCTCGGCCAAGTAGTGCGCCCAGTCGGTAATGTGGGGGTTCTTACGCAGCAGGGCACGGCGCTGACGCTCGGTCAGCCCGCCCCAAACGCCGAACTCGACGCGATTATCCAGAGCATCGGCGCGGCATTCGTTGAGCACCGGGCAGTGGCGACAAATGACAGCCGCCTTGCGCTGTTCTGCACCGCGCACAAATAGGGCATCCGGGTCACCCTTGCGGCATTTAGCCTGGGTAACCCACTCACCACGCTCGGGATTTCGGGCTGTATTAGACATTCCAGCAGTCTTCACACGAACGGTCATGGGTGAGTGTGCTCCTTCCCAGACGGAATACTATGTAACGCACCTCAGTCTATTCATCCAGGCAGAAGATTGTCTAACACGTCACACTTTAGGGGGTGCGAGTGATCTTCCACCTACCAAGGCCGACCACGTAGTGTATTGGGCGTGACTGTCTTCAAATCTTTGGCCAAGATAGCCCTGTCCACGGTCTTGGTAGGTGCGCTTATCGCCCTGGCTCTTGCCCCCTTTGCGGGCATTTCCGGGGTGGCGATTGCCCGCACTAACGAAACCATGCAATCTGACCTGCAAGATCTGACCGCCGGCAATATCCCTGGCGTAACCACGATCAAGGACGCCAAGGGCAAAAACATGGCCTATGTCTTCAGCCAGCGCCGTCACCCGGTGGAGAGCAAGAAGATTTCCTCAGCCATGAAAGACGCCATCGTCTCCATTGAGGACGAACGTTTTTATGAACATGAAGGCGTGGACTTCCAGGGCAATTTTCGCGCCCTGTGGACCAACCTGACCTCAGGCGGCGTCTCCCAGGGCGCTTCCACCATCGATCAGCAGTACGTAAAAAACTACTTATTGCTGGTCTCTGCCACCACTGATGAAGAACGCGCCGCAGCCACCGAGCAATCCATAGCCCGCAAGCTGCGCGAGATGCGCATGGCCACCAAGATGGATGAAGAGCTAGATAAGGATGAAATCCTCACCAACTATCTCAACTTGGTGTCCTTTGGTAACCATGCGTATGGCGTCGAAGCAGCGGCCCGCACCTACTTTGGCACGCATGCTTCCGAGCTGACGGTACCGCAAGCAGCGATGCTGGCCGGCATGGTCCAATCCTCTGAACGCCTCAACCCCTATACCAATGCCGAGGAAGTAACCCAGCGACGCAATCTGGTCCTGCAATCCATGGCGGAGAACGGCCATATCGAGCAGCAGGAAGCGGATAAGTATAAGGAGGAGAAGCTGGGCGTCGGCAAGAAGCCCAAGACGCTTGCCAATGGCTGTATCGGCGCAGGCGACCGCGGTTTCTTTTGCGATTATGTACTAAAGTACCTGAATAAGAAAGGTATTAGCGAGGAGCAACTGGCACGCGGCGGCTACACCATCAAGACCACACTGGACCCAACGGTGCAGGATAAGGCGCTTCAGTCCGTGCAAAGCCACACCAGCCCAGACGCGCAAGGCGTGGCCGAGGTCATGAACGTCATCAAGCCCAGCAAATCGGACCGCAAGGTGCTGGCCATGGTCTCCTCCCGTGACTATGGCCTAGACCTAGATAAAAATGAGACCATCTTGCCGCAGCCCTATTCCCTGGTGGGCAATGGCGCAGGTTCGGTTTTTAAAGTCTTTACCGCCGCGGCCGCACTCGAGGCAGGCTACGGCATCAAAAATACCGTGGACGTACCCACCCGCTATGAGGCAGAAGGCCTGGGCCATGGCGGCGCTGAAGGATGCCCGGCCAACCGCTACTGCGTGGAAAACGCCGGCTCCTACAAGGCCACGATGACGCTGCAAGAAGCGCTGGCACACTCACCCAATACGCCGTTTATCAAGCTCACGGAGCAGGTAGGCGTGGCTCCCATCGTTGATATGGCCGTGCGCTTAGGTCTGCGCTCCTATGATGATAAGGGCAGCTTTGATAAGGACACCTCGATTGCCCAGCACACTAAGGAAGCCAATTCGGGTTCCTTTACCCTAGGCCCGGACCAGGTCAACCCGCTGGAGCTATCCAATGTAGGCGCCACGCTGGCTGCGGATGGTAAATGGTGCGAGCCCAACCCTATCTCCCAGGTCACGGATAAGGAAGGCAATGAGGTCTACCTGAAGGAAACCCCGTGCGAGCAAGCAGTAGATAAGGGCGTCGCCCGCGCCATGAGCAATGCCCTATCCGAAGACGCCAAGCAGGGCACGGCCAAGGATGCAGCCCAGGCAGCCGGCTATTCCAGCCCAATCGCGGCCAAGACCGGTACCACCGAGTCCAACCAATCCTCTGCTTTCCTGGGATTCAACGAGGGCATTTCCGCAGCGCCTTATATCTATAACGACGGCACTTCCACCGTCCCACTGTGTACCGGACCAGTACGCCAGTGCGCGGGTTGGGGCAACCTCTATGGTGGTTTGGAGCCGGCGCAGACCTTCTTCAGCATGGCCTCGCAGTTGCCCATAGCAACCAAGGCCGGACTGCCTAATTACGACAAGAAATACGACAACGGCACCACGGCCGATAAGACCTTGGATAGCCTGCGGGGCAAATCCGAGGCCGAGGCGCGCCAAGCCTTGGAGTCAAAGGGCTACGTGGTGAAAACCTCCCGCGTGATAGGCGGCGATGTGCCTTATGGCCGCGTGGTGCGCGCCATTACCGGCAAGGACGGAAAGAAGAAGGGCGCGGAGATTACGCTGCAGCTTTCCGACGGCGCCGGGGCCTCCCAATCCCCCTCCTCCGGCGTGGCCGACGCTAACTCCACCGGCGCACAAAATAGCACCGGCGGCGGTGCTGCCGACGGCGCTACTAACCCGGGCCGCTCAACTGGCGGTACAGGCGGTGGAAATGGCAACGGCGGTGGCGGTCGCGGTGGGTTCTCGCCAGAGGACTTTGGCATCCGCCAAGAGGATATCGATAATTTTGCCAACGATATCCGCAGCCTACTTGGCCGCTAGGCTCCACCCGTTACGGTCTCGCCCGCTTTAGCTCAGCTGGGCCTTGACCTCCGCGGATAGGCGCTTGCCGTCCGCCTGGCCGGCAGCCTTAGCATTGGCCACCTTCATTACTGCACCCATCTGCTTCATGGTGGGTGCTTCGCCGTTTTCGGCCTCAACCTCTGCAATGGATTCCTTTACCAAGGCCTGCAGCTCGGAGTCGTCTAGCTGGCGGGGCTGGTAGGCCTCGAAGAAGGGGACGTCGGCAAGCTCGGCTTCAGCCAACTCTGGACGCCCATTTTCCGCATAGACCTCGGCGGACTCGCGGCGCTTTTTAATTTCGCGCGCAATGACCTTAAGGATGTCGGCGTCCTCCAGCTCGTGCCGGGAGCCATTGGTTTCCTCGGCCTGGATGGCAGCCAACAAGGCACGGATGGCGCTGGTGCGCTGCTTCTCCTTCGCCTTCATTGCGGTTTTCAGATCTGCACGGATGGTTTGTTTTAGCTCGCTCATGCCTATCAATGTACGCCAGGTAGGGTGGTAGCCGTGAAACTTTTACGTATTCTTGGCGGCCTCACCGCTGCGGGCCTGGGCGCCGCGGCCTGGGGCTATAGCGAACTGACCAAATTCGAGCTCAAGGAATATACGCTCCCTCTCCTGCCCAAGGGCGCCCTGCGTGGCAAGCCGGAATTTCGGCTGCTCCACCTTTCTGATCTGCACATGATTCCGGGCCAAGAGACCAAGATTGCCTGGGTCTCCGCCCTCGACGCCTTGGAGCCGGACCTCGTAGTCAACACCGGCGATAATCTCTCCGATCAGCAGGCCGTACCCGATACGCTGCGTGCTCTCGGTCCACTGCTGGCCCGGCCCGGTCTCTTCGTCTTCGGTACCAATGACTACTGGGCTCCACAGCCGGTCAATCCCTTCAAGTACCTGCTGGGCAAAAAGCGCGAACCCTCCTATGTAGATCTGCCCTGGCGCGGTATGCGCGCCGCATTTTTAGAGCATGGCTGGCGCGATGCCAACCAGGCCCGGCATGAATTCAAGGTGGGAAATGTCCGCCTCGCCGCCGCTGGCGTGGACGATCCACACCACGATCTGGATGACTACTCCGAAATCGCGGGTCCGCCCAACGAGGATGCCGACTTGTCCTTAGCTCTCCTCCACGCTCCCGAACCCCGCGTGCTGGAGAAATTCGCGGCCGACGGCTATCAGCTCTCGCTGTCTGGCCACACCCACGGCGGCCAAATTTGCCTGCCTGGATCCCGTGCGCTGGTGACCAATTGCGGCATCGATCGCGACCGCGTGCAGGGCCTCCATGATTTCGGCCCAATGAAGATGCACGTCTCCAATGGCTTGGGCACCTCCAAATTTGCTCCCGTACGCATCTTCTGCCGGCCTTCCGCCACACTGCTGAAAATCACCGAGAAGGTCTAAACCCAGCCACCTGCCGTTTTGTTGATTGCGCTCAGGTTGCGTTAAAGTATCCGAGTACCGCTTTTCAAGGCGGAACGCCGGGATATGGCGCAGCTTGGTAGCGCGCTTCGTTCGGGACGAAGAGGTCGCAGGTTCAAATCCTGTTATCCCGACCATCAGCCCGCAGCTTTGCTGCGGGCCTTTTTCATAGCTACGCCAGCATTCCCGTAAACAGCGCTACGGCGACCAAGCTGGCGGAAAATAGCCACGCAATGGGGAAAGCCAGCTTGAGATATTTACCCATCTGACCTTCCGCGAGCCCCAACGCCAGCCATAATGCGGGCGAGAAGGGCGAGACGAAGGTGCCCACCACGTTGCCAATGATGAGCGCGCAGGCCGCTCCCATACCACTGACCCCAAAGCTTTCTACGGTTTCCTGGACAATGGGAAGGACCGAGAAGTAATAGGCGTCCGTCGAGGTCAACAAGTCAAGCGGTACACCAAAGAAACCCACGATGACGTGCAGATGCGGTGCGACGCCCTCCGGCAAGACGTTGACTAGGGTCAGGGCAATCTCTTCGAGCATCTTCGTTTCATTGAGAACGCCAAGGAACATCGCCGCCGCAAGAATGACGCCTGCCATGGCCAATGCATTAGGCGCATGACGCCGCAGGGCCTCGCCTTGTTCCATGGGACCACTGAAGTTAATGGCCAGGGCAATCGTGGTGGCGACGAGGAAAGCTGGGGCGGGCGGGACTACACCGGATAGCAGAGCAACTAAGACCGCGAGAGCAACCACGATGTTGACCACGGTAACCCAGCGTCCGGTGCGAAAGTGGTATCCCAATTTATGTTGTTCGCGCACCTGTGCAGCTGCGAATTCCTCGGCCAATTCATTAACGTCTACTGCGGTGCTGCCTGCTATTTCGCCGCTTTCCCGCAAAGTCGCCACACGGCGCTGTTCCTTCCATCCCAAAAGCGCAGCCAAAATGAATACCAACACAATCGCTACGCCTTGAATAGGTAGAAGCTGCACCCAGATAGCATTGGGCTCTTGATCGACCACGGCACCAGCCCGGCCAAGCGGGCCTCCCCAAGGAATCATATTCATTACGGAAGCGGCCATCGCCACAATGGTGATAAGCACGTAGCGCGACATATTCAGCGCACGATAGAGCGGGAGTAGCGCGGGGATGGTGATAAGGAAGGTGGTAGAACCAGACCCATCGAGGTGCGCCACTATGCCAATCGCCGCAGTACCCAACGTTACGGCCATGATTTTTCCGCGGGTGGCCTTGATGAGCGCGCGGATAACCGGGGTAAACAGGCCAACATCTTGCAATATGCCAAAGAAGATGATGGCAAAGATAAACATCACCACAACGTTGATGACGGAACTTAAGCCTTCGCTGAAAAAGTCAGAAATTTCACCTAGACCAAATCCGCACACTAAGGCACCGACTACGGGTACCAATGTCATGGGAATGATGGGATTTACCCGGCCGCGGATTAAAATTCCCACCGTCACGAAGATAATGATGAGGCCCACGACCGTGAGCCCGAGCGGGGTCTGCATAGTGCTCCTTCATAAATCGACAGCCCGCCATGTCGCATGCGACAAAGATAGGCGGGTGTGACTCAGATTAAACCCTAGCCATTGGTAGCACTACTACCACCCCCCAAAAAATTCACACCGCTTTGAATTGAATTGCCTATAGATAAGCGTCGCCAAAAGCGGCATGCAAAGCGCGGAAACTAACCCACCCCGAAAACGG
>NZ_JAKMUZ010000054.1 GCF_027570195.1 Corynebacterium yonathiae | reverse complement strand
TTGAGGCTGCGGTTGCCTTCGAAGAGTTGACCTCTACCGACGTCAATGACAAGGGCGAGGAGACTCCGGATGCTGATACTCCGAATGAGATTGCGGAGCACAAGGACATCAACGATGAGGCTCAGACTGTGAAGTCTGAGAAGCCTTCCGAGACTACTACTCCGGAGACCACCACCTCTACCGAGGAGGTTCCGGGTACGCCTAGTGATGGTGATGAGGGTGAAACTTCCGAGCCTTCCTCTTCTGAGGAAACTTCTAGCTCCGAGCAGCCTTCTACTGTAGAAAGCTCTACGGAGAAGACCGAGCCCACGTCGAGCACGACTAAGGAGGATTCGACTGAAGAGTCGACCACCTCTGAGTCTTCCTCCAAGACGACCGAACCTACGGAGCCGTCTGAGTCGACTGAACCTTCTGAGCCGGAGAACCCGGGTACCCCTGGTGGTGGCGA
>NZ_JAKMUZ010000053.1 GCF_027570195.1 Corynebacterium yonathiae | reverse complement strand
TCGATACACGAATGCGCATCGATTTAAGGCGCTAGAAGTATTCGACAGGACTCAATCTGTTACAAAGACTGTCCGTGAGTTGGGTTACCCAGGCCGTTGGACGCTCCACCGCTGGATTAGACAGCGGTCTGAACCACCATCTTCTCCTATTCGGCGAACAACGCTGAAACGCTACCCGTTTACGACAAAGCTTAAAGCCGTCGAGCTTTTCAACTCCGGCATGTCTCCTGATGCCGTTGCAGCCGAACTATCGCTGAACTCGAAAATGAGCGTCTATGCTTGGGCCCAACGATTCCGTGAGGAAGGAAAGTGGGGCTTGATGAGCGCAACTGAACGCAAACAGTCAGCTGGCATCGTAACTCACAACGCCTTGGAGAAGTCGCTTCCAGACGATGCGAGACAGCTTAAGAAACTGGCAGCACGACTATCAGCGGAAAAGGCCGTGTTAGAGAAAGAGCTGGAAGAAATAAAAAAAGACGACAGCATCGACCCAACCAATCTCAGTAACAGATTTAAAACTATTGTGGTCGATGCGTTACGGTCTGCTTTTCCTATTTCACTGCTGCTTGACATCGTCGGGCTATCGTCTTCTAGCTTCTATTATCAGCTCAAAGCCATGAAGAGTCCTTCAAAGTATGCGGAGTTGACCGAAAAAATTACCGAAATCGTACAAGACTCCGGATTCAGCTA
>NZ_JAKMUZ010000052.1 GCF_027570195.1 Corynebacterium yonathiae | reverse complement strand
GGGGATGCGGACATTTTTTAGGAATATTCAGAGTAGCAGCTTGCGTCGGCGTTGATTGATGCTTAATCCGCCGAACTCAAGCTTGATTCTTCGTTCGTTGTAGAAATCGACATATTCATGAATCGCTTTCTCTAATTCCTCACGATGGCGCCATTTACGCCCATAGAACATCTCATTTTTCATTCGGCCGAACAATCCCTCGCACGCCGAATTGTCGGGTGAGCACCCTTTCTTCGACATTGAACGAGCAAAACCGATGTCTCGGGAGGCTTGGATCCAACTATTACCTCGATAGTGACAACCCCGATCGGAATGGATTACTAATCTTGTCGGATCAGCAGGCGCATCATTTTCAATCGCCTGCGCTAAGCAGTCGTCTGCAAGCTGCTGACTAGGATGGCAACTCGTTGTTGCTCCCACGATCTTTCCGTCGAAACAATCCACCAACGCTGAAAAGTAGATTTTCCCGTCATCAGCAGGAAACTCTGAAATATCCGTCAACCACAGCAGCCCAGGCTTATCAGCATGAAAATTCCGTTTCACCAAGTTTGGTGGGGCATCTGAAATCTCTCCGCGATACGACGAATAACGACGTTTTTTCTTAACATAGCGCACCGTTAACCCTTCGGCTGTAATGATTCGGCGCACAACTTTCTCGCTGACCTTGATTCCCGATCGCTTCAATTGAATCCATACGCGACGATAGCCG
>NZ_JAKMUZ010000051.1 GCF_027570195.1 Corynebacterium yonathiae | reverse complement strand
GGCACTGTTGCAAATAGTCGGTGGTGATAAACTTATCATCCCCTTTTGCTGATGGAGCTGCACATGAACCCATTCAAAGGCCGGCATTTTCAGCGTGACATCATTCTGTGGGCCGTACGCTGGTACTGCAAATACGGCATCAGTTACCGTGAGCTGCAGGAGATGCTGGCTGAACGCGGAGTGAATGTCGATCACTCCACGATTTACCGCTGGGTTCAGCGTTATGCGCCTGAAATGGAAAAACGGCTGCGCTGGTACTGGCGTAACCCTTCCGATCTTTGCCCGTGGCACATGGATGAAACCTACGTGAAGGTCAATGGCCGCTGGGCGTATCTGTACCGGGCCGTCGACAGCCGGGGCCGCACTGTCGATTTTTATCTCTCCTCCCGTCGTAACAGCAAAGCTGCATACCGGTTTCTGGGTAAAATCCTCAACAACGTGAAGAAGTGGCAGATCCCACGATTCATCAACACGGATAAAGCGCCCGCCTATGGTCGCGCGCTTGCTCTGCTCAAACGCGAAGGCCGGTGCCCGTCTGACGTTGAACACCGACAGATTAAGTACCGGAACAACGTGATTGAATGCGATCATGGCAAACTGAAACGGATAATCAACGCCACGCTGGGATTTAAATCCATGAAGACGGCTTACGCCACCATCAAAGGTATTGAGGTGATGCGTGCACTACGCAAAGGCCAGGCCTCAGCATTTTATTATGGTGATCCCCTGGGCGAAATGCGCCTGGTAAGCAGAGTTTTTGAAATGTAAGGCCTTTGAATAAGACAAAAGGCTGCCTCATCGCTAACTTTGCAACAGTGCC
>NZ_JAKMUZ010000050.1 GCF_027570195.1 Corynebacterium yonathiae | reverse complement strand
AAGATGTTCATGGTCTCCCCGATCACTGCCCGGAAATGGGCAGGCCGCTACCGGGAAGAGGGTGAGTTTGGGATGCAGGATCGCTCCAGCAAGCCGCACCGGATCCCAGGCAGGACGCCCGAGCATGTCAAGAAGAAGATCATCAACCTGCGCTGGCGGCTTCGACTGGGGCCAGCCCAGATCGCTGCGCGACTTGGTCTCTCGACGTCGACTGTTCACGCGGTCCTCGTCCGTTGCCGCGTGAACCGCCTCTCGCATATCGATCGTGTCACTGGCGAGCCATTGCGGCGATATGAGCATCCTCATCCGGGATCGTTGATTCATGTCGATGTCACGAAGTTCGGCAACATCCCCGACGGCGGTGGACATCGTTACGTAGGTCGGCAGCAAGGCGCACGGAACAAGCTCGCGACTCCGGGATTACCACGAGGAAAAGATCACAAGCCGCGCACCGGGACGGCGTTCGTTCACACAGTCATCGACGACCACTCCCGCGTCGCATACGCAGAAATCTGGTCGGATGAGCAGGCGAGCACAGCGGTGGGAGTTCTCGAACGCGCCGTGGCCTGGTTCGCCGAACGAGGCGTGACCGTCGAGCGAGTCCTATCCGACAACGGGTCGGCATACAGATCCCACGCATGGAGGGACTTCTGCGCTCGGCTCGGCATCCGACACAAGCGGACACGCCCCTACCGGCCGCAGACGAACGGGAAGATCGAGCGATTCCACCGCACGCTCGGGGACGGCTGGGCCTATGCCAGGTTTTACGGTTCAGAGGCCGAACGACGCCTGGCGCTGCCCGGCTGGCTCCACTTCTACAACCACCACCGACACCACTCTGCGATTGGCGGCGTACCCTTCGACCGACTCAACAACGTCCCTGGACATCACA
>NZ_JAKMUZ010000005.1 GCF_027570195.1 Corynebacterium yonathiae | reverse complement strand
AGGGACCATAGTCGGCAAGAATGTTCCCGCCCGATCTCTCGGCACATCAACGGTTACCGGCCCGTAGTTAGAATCCACGGTCTTTGGATACGTTCCGTTGCGGTGATTGTCTGTCCCAGCTGCAGCTTTGCCGTTCCTGTCGCCAGACTCGTAGCCTAGGTGGGCATCCATCTCGGCATTCAAACCCCTAGTAATCGAGGCTTGCAGCATGCCCCGAACCAGGTCGTTGGCATCCGTTGTTGACGTGCCTAGGTCGTCAATTAGTTTTGCGATTCCAGGGTTAGCAAGAAGCTTCTGTTCAATCGCATCAATCTTGGCTTTATCAGCTTAGATCTCGTCTCGCCACAGTAGTCATTCTGGTCCATCTCCTTGTGCAGGTTAGGTGCCCACACACAAACCATCAGACACTCTCATCGTTGGCGTCCAGCACTCGTTTTTCCGTGTTTGGTACATGCCCCGCTGTAGACGGGGCATCGAGGATGATTTTTACTCATCCCCTCATCGTGAACCTAGGTTCCTAGCACACCGGCATGCCTTTGGCGGTATTTCATGGACGAAGCTGGGATATCCCTCCGAATAAGTGAAATATTCCTAATATCAGCACGCCAAACCGACTAACCAAATAATCTCACCAACACATCCTGCCGTTTAGGCCGCGCTTGTGGGCCAACTTTCGGCCACGTTGTGCGTGGCAGTTGGGGAAGTAGTCTCTTTAGCGTGGCTGCTTCTTGGGCTTCGGCTAAGTACTTAGGCCCTTCGGCCAATCATTTAGCCTTCGACTAAGACCGCACGTTGCCGGCTTAGTAGCGCTCGCGGCGGCGCTTGTTTAGCTTGGCGTAGTGATCTGGCTTTGAATCGCCATAGCGCGAGCGGTTGCGGCGGCTGGCGGCATGTGAGGAAGACGCGGCAGGAACGGCTGCAGCGTTTTCTGTGGTGCCGTCTGCCGAGTCATCTGCGGCGATGTGGCCGTCATGCTGAGAGCGTTTAGGAGAGGGGGCTTCTGCGGGCACGGAGTCCGCACTGGGGGCGCTGGCAGGCCCGGATGGGGTACCGGCGGGCTCGGATGGGGAAGAGGCATCGGCGTCGAGGGAGGCGAGGGCCTCTTCCTCTTCACGCAGGCGGCGGCGCTCACGGATTTCGGACCACACGAAGTATCCCAAACCCAGCGGGGCCATGATGCCAAAGGCAATCCATTGGTAGCCATAGGAGAGGTGATTGCCGCGGTCGAGCTGCGGGATGGGCATGGGGTTAAGCACGCCGGGCTGGTCGGAGGAAAGCTGGATGTAATCGTGGGCCAAGGGGGCATCGATAAGCGAGGCAATTTGCTCCGTGTGGAGGGAGTAGACCTGCTGGTAGCCTTCCTGCTTAATGGGGGCAGACTGGTGCTGAGCCTCGTCGGCGCGGATCATGCCGGTCAAAGTCGTTTCGCCAGAAGGGGCGGCGGGAATATCCGGCACAGCGTTGGCCTCACCGGCTTTGACCCAGCCGCGGTTGACCAAGATGGTCAGCCCGGAATCGGTACGGAAGGGGACTAAGGACTGGTAAGACGGGCCGGAGTCGACTGGACGCAGGCGCAGCAGGACTTCATCCTGCGGCAGGTAATGGCCGTGGAGGGTGGCGCGGGACCACTCATCGTCTTTGATAGCGCCGTGGTCATCCACGAGGTCTTCCACTGGCTGGGGATCTGCCTCATAGGCGTGGGTGATGAGCTCGTTGCGTTCCACAATGTCATCGTCCTTGCCAAGCTGCCACGGGGCAAGGACGGTAAAAGCGAGGTAGGAAAAGGCCACGACGAACAGCAGCAGTAGAACCCAACCTGGCTTAAGGAACGTCTTTAGCATGGGGCCTAGTTTAGTCGTGGTGAGCGCGAATCCAATCCAGCAGGCCCGGTACGGAAGCCTCGATATTCTTGCGGGTGGTCTCGAAATCCGCTGCGGAACCGTAATACGGGTCTGCCACGTCCGCCTCTTCCGGGGAGTTGGGGTCGAAGCTGCGCATCAAGCGGATCTTGTCAGACTCGATGCCGTGCTCAATGAGGGCCTCGCGGTGGCCTTTATCCATAGCGATGAAGAGATCCGCATCCATGTGCTCGGCGCCCAGCTTGGCCGCACGGTGGGAACCGCCATCGTGGCCGCCGCGGCGCAGCTCGGCAATCGTGCGCTCGTCCGCGCCCTGGCCTACATGCCAGCCGCCGAGACCGCAGGAGTCCACGGTGGCGACGAGGTCTAGCATGTTCTTTTCCATTTCATCGCGCACGATGATTTCTGCCATAGGGGAGCGGCAGATATTTCCGGTGCAAACAAAGACGAGGTAGAGGCCGGAGCGAGTATCGGATTCGGTCATGCGGAAAACCCCTTCGCGCGAATAGTACTGTGGTGCGGAAGATAGGATATAGCAGTAGTAACTATTCCATGAAACGAGCATAAAGGAGCACCTCCATGTCCGCTGTGAGCGTGGGCGATGTCCGCCGCGTACTCGATGAGGCCTACCCGCCGCATTTGGCGGAAAAGTGGGACGCCGTAGGGCTTATCTGCGGCGATCCGGCTGCGGAGGTTAAGCGCGTGGCTTTTGCCCTGGACTGCACCCTGGCGGTAGCCGAGCGGGCGGTAGAACTCGGCGCCGATATGCTCGTGGTCCACCATCCATTGCTATTGCGTGGGGTGGAGTCCGTGGCGGCCGATACGCCCAAGGGTAAGGTCGTGCACACGCTGCTGAGCAATGGTGTCGCGCTTTTTGCGGCTCATACCAATGCCGATAAGGCGCGGCCGGGTGTCAACGATAAGCTCGCGGAGCTGGTGGGCATTAACCCTGGTCGGCCCATCGTGCCGGAGCTGGAAAGCGTAGATAAGTGGGGCGTGCACGTGCCCGTTGTTGCGGCAGAGGAGGTAAAGCAGGCGCTTTTCGACGCCGGCGCAGGCCACATCGGCGCCTACTCCCACTGCTCTTTCGATATCGCGGGCACAGGCCAATTCCAGCCGGAAGAGGGAGCAAACCCGGCGGAGGGAGAAATTGGTGCCCTGCACCGCGGCGAGGAAATCCGCGTCGAGTTCGTCGCGCCGGCTGCGCTTCGGTCCGCCTTGTTGCAGGCCCTGCACGCCGCGCACCCTTATGAAGCACCGGCCTATGACATTGTGGAAACCGCTGGCCACCAAGACCTGGATAAGGCGCTCGGCCTCGGACGCGTGGGAGAGCTGCCACAGGAAATGACCCTGCGTGAATTTACCCAGCAGGTGGCTAACGCCTTGCCGGAGACCGCCTGGGGTATTCGCGCCGCCGGTGATCCGGAACAAAAGGTGCGTACCGTAGCGGTTTCTTCCGGTTCTGGAGATTCCTTCCTTTCTGCGGCCGCAAAGCTGGGCGTGGATGTGTACGTCACCTCGGATCTGCGCCACCACCCAGTGGATGAGCATCTACGCGCCGGCGGCCCGGCGGTCATCGATACCGCCCACTGGGCCAGCGAATTTCCGTGGACGGCCCAGGCGCGCGATATCGTAGAGGATGCTTTAGAACTGGATACGGAAATTATCAGCCTGCGCACCGACCCGTGGACTATCTCTGCGCACCCAAAGGAGTCATAAGTGAAACTATCGCAAGAACTACAGCCGGTACTGCTGGAGCTGGCCAACCTGGAACGCTCGCAAGGCCATGGCGCGAAGAAGGAAATCCCGGAACAAGCCGAGTATGACAAGGCTAAAGAAGAACACAAGCGCCTGCTGGATGCTTCCGGCTCTGCACAGATGGCCGTCGATGACATGGAGACTGAAATCCTGCGCATCCAATCCGATGAGAGCAAGCTGCGCCAGCGCGAGCGCGATGATAAGCGCCAGCTAGGCGCTGCTGTAGATCCAGAAACGCGCAAGGACCTAGAGCACGATCTCTACGCCGCCAAGTCCCGCATCGCGGACCTCATGAGCGAGCTGCAAGAAGCCCATAATGAGGTGCACGCGCTGCGCTCCAATCTGGACGTACACGGTGCGCGCGTTTCTGATTCCGAGCGCAAACTGGAAAAACTGCGTCGTGCGGCCGAGGCGGCTAAGGATGCGGCCGCTAACCAGGAAGACCCAGCCGTGCGCATCGGCGAGCTGCGCGATCAGCTACCTGCCGGGGTACTGAGCGAGTACGATACCCAGCGCGAGGAAAACGGCGTGGGCGCCGCCCAGTTCAAGGCCAACCGCGCTTGTGGCGGCTGCTTTATTGTCCTGCCGCCAGCGGAGCAAAACGCCGTGCGCAATGCTCCGGCCGATGAATTGCCGCAGTGCGGCGATTGCGGCTCCTACCTGGTGCGTTTGGTCTAATGAAGGTCATCATCTACGCCGATGGCGGCTCCCGCGGCAACCCCGGAGTCGCCGGTTCGGGCACCGTAATCTATGACGGCAACGGCCAGCGTATCCTGCGCGAGATTGTCTATGTGGTAGGCACCAAGTCCACCAATAACGTTGCTGAGTACAACGGTCTATTGCGCGGCTTGGAAGCGGCCACCGAGATGGGCGCTACCGAAGTGGAGTTCCACATGGACTCCAAGCTGGTGGTGGAACAGATCAACGGCCGCTGGAAGATCAAGCACCCTGACATGCAGAAGCTGGCGCTGCGCGCCCGCGAATATATCAATGGCTTTTCTTCCTTTAGCTTGGATTGGGTGCCACGCGCTAAGAATAAGGTGGCAGACGCCTTATCCAATGACGCCATGAATGCCGCGGCCGCCGGACATCCCGAAGGCATCGTTGCTGGTGAGAAAGATACCGCCGAACCGGCAAAGGCCACGGAAGAAGACACGACTGCGCCGCATCCTACCGATTGGCTAGGCGACCGCGGGCCTATCACCCGTTTTGTCCTGCTGCGCCACGGACAGACAGAGATGGCGGCCGCTAAGCAGTACTCCGGGCGTGCCAATCCTGGGCTGACACAGCTCGGGCAAAAGCAGGCGCTGGCCGCTGCCCAAGCGCTTGCCGACGCCCACTTTGACGCCATTGTCTGCTCCCCCCTGCGCCGCTGCCAGGAGACTGCGGCGGCCGTGGCCAATGGCCGCGATATCGAGGTAGAGACCGTGGAAGGCCTCATCGAGGTAGACTTCGGAGCCTGGGAAGGAAAAACTGCGGCCGAGGCCCACCAGCGCGATCCGGAACTGCACGAAGAATGGCTGCATGATGCGAGCGTCGCCTGTCCGGGCGGCGAATCGCTGCAGGCGGTCAACCGCCGCGTGCGCACCACCCGTAAGAAGCTGCAGGAGCGTTTTGCGGGCAAGACCGTTTTAGTAGTCAGCCACGTTAACCCAATTAAGTCCTTTATCCGCCAGGCGCTCGACGCCGGGCCGGCTACCTTTGGACATCTCTTCCTCGATCTGGCTGCCATTTCGCAGGTGGAATTTTGGGAAGGTGGCTCTATGGTGCATGGATTTAACGATGTGGGCCACCTGGAGGGCCTGCGCTAGAATAAGGAACGCGAATGAGCCGGCCGGGTGATCGCGTCGCTGCAAACGGGTAGCCAAGTGCTGCCACGTGGGCGCCGAGGAAAGTCCGGACTCCATAGAGCACGGTGGTTGCTAACGGCAACCCGGGGAAACCCGCGGGCAAGTGCAACAGAAAGTAGACCGCCTTGTGTCTGCACTTGGGCTTCGTCCCAAGGTGGAACATCAAGGTAAGGGTGAAACGGTGCGTTAAGAGCGCACCAGCACCGTCAGTGATGGCGGTGGCTGGGTAAACCCCACCGGGAGCAAGGCATCACGGCCCCGCCACGTTGCGGGGCCCGATCAGGCGTTTTAAGGCTGCTCGCTCGAGCCTGAAGGTAGCTGCTGGAACCAACTGGCAACGGTTGGTCTAGATGGATGTTCACCGCGCGGCGCTCCTGTGCGAGTGTCGCGGTTAGACAGAATCCGGCTTATAGGCCGGCTCATTCGCCCCAATACGTTTATGGTGGTGGACATGAAGCTCTACGCCGCCCCGCTTGATTTCCGCGCCGTTGCCGCAGAATTTTCAGTAGCCACTGATTTCCCAGCCGAGGTCACCGACCAGGCCGCCCGCGCGCAGGACCGCTCTGCCGACTCGCGCCGCGACGCCCGCGATATTCCTTTCGTAACCCTCGATCCCGCCGGCTCCATGGATTTGGATCAGGCAGTCTGTATCGAGCAACGCGAGCGCGGATACCGCGTCTTTTATGCCATCGCAGACGTAGCCGCTTTTATCGAGCCCGGCAGCGAGCTAGAGCGCGAATCCTTCCGCCGCGGCCAGACCATCTATCTTCCCGATGAGCCCGCGCGCTTGCATCCACCCGAGCTTTCAGAAGACCGTGCCTCGCTCCTTCCAGGCACCGATAAGCCGGCCGTGTTGTGGACCTTTGACCTTGATGGCAACGGCGAGGTGGAGTCCTTTCACGTAGAGCGCGCGATTATCTATTCTCAGGCTCGGCTGGACTATGAGGGTGCACACGCGGATTTAGCGGCCGGAAAGCTCCATCCGTCGATTGCGCTGCTGCCGGAGGTAGGCCAGCTGCGCCAAGAATCCTCCCTACGCCGCGAGGCCATCTCTCTGCGCCTGCCCTCCCAGCGGGTGGTAGAAAATGCTGACGGCACCTTTGAGCTCATTATCGAGCCTCGTTATGAGGTCATGGACTATAACTCGGAGATTTCTCTGCTCGCTGGCATGTGCGCGGGACGCCTTATGCAGGAAGCGGGCGTGGGCTTCTTGCGCACCCTGCCCGAGGCAGAGTCGGACCATGAACGCCAATTCCGCGCCGAGGCCCAAGCCCTAGGCTTTGCGCTTGGCGATGCCCCCATTCCCCAGTTCCTCCTTACCGTCGACGCCGATTCCCCACGCGGCATGGCGGTCATGCGCGAAGCCCAAAGCCTCCTGCGCGGTGCCGATTATGCCTGGTTGGGCGAGCAGGAAGCACAGGTCCATGCCGGTATTGGAGGCTATTATGCCCACGTCACCGCGCCGTTGCGACGCCTATCCGATAGGTTCGCCACGGAAGTTTGCCTAGCCCTGTGCGGTGAGTACGAGGTTCCTAAGTGGGTGACAGGCAGCGCCACCGAAGTCATCGGGGCGATGCGCTCGACATCGCAGCTCGCCTCTCAAGTGGATAAGGCCTGCCTAAACCTGACTGAGGCCACGGTGCTGCATCCTTGGCTTGGTACCAACTTTTCAGCCACCGTTGTGCGCGGCGATCCGCAGAAGGATAAGGCACGGATTTTTGTTCCGGAACCACCTGTCTTTGCCCATTGTGTGGGCGCGCCAGAAACCGGCAGTGAAACCACCGTTTCGTTGGTGACAGCGGATACCGATTCGCGCGAGGTGCGCTTTGCCTGGCCGGCCGATTAACCGGTGAGGCTCCTAGTTTTCGCCGCGTGCGGCCTCGCCTGGCTGTAGTTCGACTACGAGCAGGCCATCCTCTGCCAAATCGGCGGCGAAGTTATGTGCGTTTTTCGCTGGTACATAGGCGATGACCGCGTTTGAGGTGCCCGCATGTGCCGAGCGTCCCGCCACGGCGCCGCGAACCGTGACCAGCTCGGCGAGCTTTTCCGCCGAATCCAAGCCGTAGATATTGGCCAGAGAGGACTGTGACTGCAGCAGGATAGGGAAGAGTTCCGCGCCGCGATGCGAGCGCAGGCAACGCGCAAACCTCTCTACCCGTTGGGTTTCTTCCTCATAGAAAGCCATCCACTCTGTGGCGGCGCTAATGCTCGGGCGGCCCTCCTCGCCGTAGACCTTATGGACGGCCTTGAGCCAGTCAAGGACGCGCTGTTGGGCGTCGGGAAGCAGGCGCAGCGAATCAGTGCCAAAGGAATGGCAGGCATCATCGATGAAACGCTGGCGTTGGCGAATATCGGTGATGGCCATATCTTCCTGCGCGGAAAAATCTTCCGGCACGGCCACCGCGAAAGCAGCCATCTCGCGGCCCACTACGTGCGGGGCGTGGGTGACAGAGCTATCGGCGTAGTCGATGATGCACACGCCTTCACCCGTGCTGCGCAGAGCAGCGCCATGGCGAGCACGCAGCGGCGGCCGCGCAGCAAAGGTTGTAACTGCCTGGGTGCATACATCCGCCACCCGGGCCCTAAGCGGCGCATCGAGGTCTGCATCCGCACCCATAAGTGCCAGCGCTACCGCGACGTCCGCAGCGGCATCGGCACCCAAGCCCGCACCTTCCGGAATATCGGAGGCGATGGTGATATCCGCACCGGCTGTCTCGCGGGAGAGCAATTGGCGATTGATCATGGTGTGGACAATGCCGCCGATGCGGGCGGCCAACCCACCTTGTGGCGCCGGTGGAATAACTGGTTGCCCCTCCTCATCCGTGGTGGGCTGTTGGCCCGTCGCCAGCTCTGCCAGCGCCTGCAGGCTAATCGAATCATGTGCGGTCTCACCTTGTGTCGGGTGGAAATGCACCGCTACCACGCCATCGGTGCGCGGGCTTACCGCGGCAGCAGCGCGCAGCTTACTCACGCACATGGCGACAATGCCGCCAAAGTGATCAATGTGTTCACCAATGAGGGACCACGTTGCCGGCGCGCTGGCGCAATGAGTTGGAGCGCTGCCCGTGAGTTCGGTATGTGCTTGGGCGGCGCGCTCGGCTACAGGCTCGGCTGGCGTTGACCACAGTGGCATGGGTGCTAAAGCTCCTTTTCCAGGTTCTGGGACCAGTAGTCTTCGTTGCTCCTCGCACGCGGTGGTGCGCTTTAGGCAACGAACGCCCGCCACCTTCTGGCGCGGTGACGGGGAATACGACTTGGATTCGTATAAAAGAATTGTGCTGCCCCATATTCTAGCGGGCATCGGTGAGACAGCGTGGGTAGTGTGGGCACAAACCATATCAGCGGCAGCGCTTGGCCGGTGTTGCTGATGCTACGACAGGAAGGAAAGTTTAATGAGCGATGCAGACCAGAAATGGTTCTTTGATCCAGCCACCAAGGAAGTCAGCCAAGGCAAGACCTCTGGCTGGGAAAACCGAATGGGCCCGTATGACACTCGCGAAGAGGCAGAAAACGCCATCGAAATAGCTCAAGCCCGCAATGATGCAGCAGACGCTGCAGACGAAGAAGATGACTGGAAGTAGCTAATCCCAGCCATCTTTTCCTCAGCCGCGTTTCCTCGGTTTATACCCGAGAGACGTGGCTATTTTAGTTTCTTACGCAGTGGCTTAAACGCGGCCTTGATGTCCTTGAAAGACTCAGCGTAATCGTCCAGAGCCTGCAAACCGATGGTGCGCTCGCGCTGGTAAAGCAGACCGTAGCCGAAGGTATTTTCACCGCGACGGCGAGCGGACTCTGCTAGCTCGAGTAGCTTATCGCGCGAGGTCACAGAATCCTGGAAATCTCCGAGCACCGATTGCATCTGCTTGCAGGCCTTGTAGAGGCGCTTGGTTTTGAGATTGGTAGCAGAACCGGCTGCCTCTGCTGCATAGCGCAGTTTCTTTGCTGCCTTGCGCATATCGTGGAAATAGTCCTCGCGCTCGTGCAAAGAAAGCTCCTGGTTATCCCAGTTCTCCACGGCCTTCTTATGGCGCTTGACCAGTTTGTTATAGGCCTTTTCTAGGTGCTGCGCCATCACAGTATCCATGTCCGCGGACTGGTCCTTGGACGCCTTTTTCTCCGGCTTCTTTTCGGCCTTGTCTGCGGCAGGAGCGTCATCCTCGCCAGCCTCGGAAGCAGCAGGGGCGCCTTCTTCCGTAGTGGACTGTTCTTCTGTCTGTTCCGCGGTGCTTACTGCCGGAGAAGATTCCTCTTGTTTATCGGCCGTTGGTGGATCTGCCAGCAGGCGGTCAAGGGACTCCAGTAGCTCGAGGTAGCGCTCGGAATCAAGAGCTGCGATAACGCGGCGGTGCGCACGGCGGTAAGCGTTGCCCATATCCTGTGCGATGTGCTGGCGGGTGGAGTCATCCAAGGTGTCAGAATCTTCGGATTCCAACAGCTTCTGCCAGCGTTCTTCAACAACTTCTGCATCGCGAGCAACGCCCAAAATTCCGGCAAGCTCCTTGAGATCGGCTTCAATCTTTTCGATTTCTGGGCCGACCACAATGCCGTGGAAGGTCTGCAGGTGGCTGCGCAGCTCGCGGGTAGCCACACGCATCTGGTGAACCGAGTCCCACTCATCGCGGCGCACACGTGGGTCATAATCAACCAGCTTGTCGCGGTTGGCTTGAAGCGCGGTGATTACGGCGGCGGCAGGGGAGTCTGGGTCCACATCGGGTGCTACCAGGGCTGGAGGGAGAGGAGCGTTGGAGTAGGAATCACCCAGGGCGGACTTCAGCTTCGATGGGGAAGAAGATACGCGCGCGCCGGCACCGATAAGCAGGGAGGTAGCACGGCGAATGAATTGCGTTCCTTCCTTAGTGCCGGGAAGCTCACCAGCAAGCTCTACCTCCCACTCGCGCCAGGATTGTTGCTGGCCGCCGGGAAGGAAGGAAAAGGCGGTGACGTGATCATCGCAGAACTCTGCTACAGGTTTATTATCGGCATCCGCCAAGACCATCTCGGTGCGCTTGTTATCTACCTGCGCAATCGGGGAGAGCTCGTTGTGCCGGATAATGGAGCGAACTTGGTGCAATAGCTCTGCTGGAACTTCGTAACGGCCATCGACTGGCTCTCCCAGCTCAGCGTGGATTTCGGTACGACCGGCCTCACTAGGAATTTTGATGTGCCAGCCATCATCATTGCCACCGGTGCGGCGGCGGAGGGTGATCTTAGCGTGAGTGAGACGGAGGTCTTCGGTGTCGTAGTAGATGGCAGAAAGCGCATGGTGGCGCGTGTCTGCAACGTGGTCAACTCCCTCGAGGCGGGTCAGTTCAGGGAGCTGAGTGGACTCGGCTACGGAGAATTTCGCTTCAACTTCGAGAAAAGACTGTGTAGACATTCACGTACCTTTTACTTTCTAGACTAAATAAATCTCACCGGTAATCTTACCCGTTATAACCTGGCTGCGGTGCTACTCCTCGTCCCCGTTCGCTAGCAGGGAACGGGGAGGAAGAATAGTGCTGAGCAGGAAAAATTACTGCGTTATTTCTGGAACCGAACCGAGTCCTGAAGCGTCACCGCCTAGATGGGACCTATCGGCAGCGGCAATGCCATCGTTGATGCCGTGCAGGCTATTCATAGATAGCGACATCTCTGTCAGGTGCGGGAAAAGACGATTGCGGGTTTCGATAGCGTGATCAGTGCGTGCTTGCAGTGCGGGAAGGGTTTGGGAGACTACAGCCTCTGCGTGGTGTGCACAGTACTGCGACTCACGCAGGTTGTCTGTGATTCCATCCTCATTGGCTTGGGCTAGCAACTCGCCGATGCGGGCGGCATAGGACAGGCGGAAGCTGCGGCGATATGCGGCGGTGGAGCCGGTAGCGCGGGCGATTTCGGCGCCGTCGCCGTTGCGCATGAACCAATCGCATTGGCGGTTGAGGGAAGCAAAGAGGTCGGCGCAATGGGCGGCGTCGGCAGGAGCACCAATCACGCAGGCTAAGCCCTTGTCATGAATGAGGAGAGTGGTGCATCCATTGGCGTCGGAGATGGTGCTCAGCAGGGAAGCCTGATGCTTGATATAGGGCGGGTGTATATGCACGCGGTGGGAAATGAGATTGGGGAGCTCGGAAGTAAGCAGGTCCTCGATGCGATACTTTTGCTGCAGGGACTGCGCCTTGGAAATGAGAACCTCGGCCTCGTCTGCAAAGCTGGTGGACTCTGCTTTGCGCAGAAGGCCTAGAACCTTTTCCCGGATTTTGCGCTGCTTATCGCTAAGACCGTCTTCGCGTAGGGACTCGCCGGAAGCCAAAAGCTCAGTATCGCGCAGCCTAGGCAGGTGGATGAGCTCTTTGATAATGCCGCGCAGCTTGTCGCGGGGAATGAAGTTTTCCTGCGGAGGGGCCATTTGCAGCCAAGCTTTGCGCAGCGCAGGAGAGGTAATCCGTGCCGGAACATGTGGGCTAGCCCGGTAGATGATGGGGTAGGCGTGTGGACCTAAAACGTGTTCTAAATCCGCCGGCGCCCAACCGTGCTGAGCGGCAGTGATGAGGCGTTCGATTACATGAGCTGAAAGATCGTCACAATTAGTGGTCATAAGGCTTTGTCCTTTAACGGGTGTACGTGTGTTCGTTTGCCCATTTAGCAAAGCATGCGAATCTAGCGGCTTTTGGTGCAAAAGCCCCCACTAGCCACCCCCTAGATACTCTTGCCACCTGCGTATTTCGCCTTGGAAAAACTGTCGCATGAACTGTACATTCCTCGGGAGCAAGCCGGTAAGGTCTAAGGCATGAATAGCCAACACGAATTCGTCTTGCGCACCGTTGAGGAACGCGATATCCGCTTTATCCGTTTGTGGTTTACGGATATTTTGGGCGCCCTTAAATCCGTGGTCATGAGCCCGTCCGAGCTGGAATCGGCCTTTGAAGAAGGTGTTGGCTTCGATGGTTCTTCGGTGGAGGGCTTCTCCCGCATCTCTGAGTCTGACACCATTGCGCTGCCGGATCCTTCCACCTTCCAAATTCTGCCCTTCGATATGGATGAGCCGGATCTACAGTCGGCCCGCATGTTTTGCGATATTGCGCAGCCAGATGGCCAGCCCTCCATGGTGGATCCGCGTCATATCCTGCGCCGCCAGGTCACCGAGGCCGCAAACGATGGTTTTACTTGCATGGCCTCGCCAGAAATCGAGTTCTACCTTTTAGAGCGTGGCCGCGAACTCACAGACCTGGTACCGACCGATAACGGCGGCTATTTCGACCAAGCTACGCACGATACCGCCCCGCTTTTCCGACGGAAGGCGATGCTAGCGCTAGAATCGCTGGGAATTGCCACGGAGTTTAGCCACCATGAAACCGCACCGGGGCAGCAAGAAATTGACCTGCGCCATGCGGACGTGCTGACCATGGCCGATAGCATCATGACCTTCCGCCACGTCATCAAGCAGGTAGCAACCAACTCCAACGTGCGCGCCACCTTTATGCCCAAACCCTTCGAGCATCTACCAGGCTCTGGCATGCACACCCACTTAAGCCTTTTCGAAGGCCAATCCAATGCTTTCCACGATCCAGATGATGAATTTTCTTTGTCCGAAACAGGCCGGCAGTTCATCGCCGGCATCCTGGAGCACTCCACGGAGATGTCTGCGATAGTTAATCAGTGGACCAATTCCTATAAGCGCTTGATGTTCGGCAACGAGGCACCAGGTGCGGCTACTTGGGGTGTGTCTAATCGCTCGGCGCTGGTCCGCGTTCCCACCTACCGGCTTAACAAGGAAGAATCGCGCCGGGTAGAGATCCGCTCCATTGATGCTTCGATGAATCCGTACTTGGGATACGCGGTACTTTTGGCCGCCGGACTGCGAGGCATCCGGGAGGGCTATGAATTGGATGAGCCGGCCGAGGACGATGTCCACCAGCTCACCCGCCGTGAGCGCCGTGCGATGGGATATAAGGATCTACCCACCAGCCTGGATCAGGCTTTGCGCACATTTGAAAAATCCGAGTTCATGGCAGAGGTCTTGGGCGAGCACGTCTTTGAGTTCTTCCTGCGCTCCAAGTGGGATGAGTGGCATCATTATCAGAGCCAAATCACCACCTTTGAGCTGCGCAATAACCTGAACTTCTAGGAGAGTAATGCGTCCTGCTGCTGTGCCTTCACCGGCCATGCTTGGTCTCACCCGCCCGCACGCTGCCCAGGATATTGAGCATCTGGGCTGGAATAACCCAGAATCGGTCCATCTCCTGTGGACCCTTGCGGCCGTGGGCGATCCGGACTTGGCCCTTAATAACCTGATCCGCATCTATGAACACGCCCCAGAGCTTGATGAAGCCGTGCGCGCCAATGAAACGATGCGCGTGCGCCTATTTTCTTTGTTGGGTGCTTCGACTGCCTTTGGAGACCACCTCGCGGCGAACCCTGAGTTGTGGCGAGAGCTAGAAAAGCCTCTTCCGCAGCCCGCTGAGATGCTGCAGAGCTTGCTCGGTGTCGTCGATGCCCAGCCGGCAGATTTCGCGCATGACATTGACCGGCCCGATCCCGCACAAGAGGATCTGAGCGCGCCGGGCACCTATCGGGCCGGCAAGGGCGAGCATAAGCAGGCGCTGCGTACGACCTACCGCACCTTGATGATGCGCATTGCCGCCTGTGATGTGGCGGGCACTTTTCATGCGCGCAAGGGTCAAACTAGGTCTCAACCGGAGGTAGGATTCCGGCAGATTACAGCGTTGACCACCGCGCTTGCCGACGCCGCCTTGACCGCCTCTCTCGCCTGCGCCGTGCGTTCCATCTACGACGATGAACCTCTGGATGCACAGCTAGCCGTCATGGCGATGGGCAAATGCGGCGCCGGAGAGCTGAACTATATCTCCGATGTGGACGTCATCTTCGTCGGCAGCGAGGCAACCCCTCGGGCCACAAGGCTAGCGGCGGAGTTTAATCGCATTGGATCCACCACCTTCTTCGAGGTAGACGCGAATCTGCGCCCCGAAGGAAAATCGGGTGCCTTGGTACGCACTCTGGAATCACACGTGGCTTACTACAAACGGTGGGCGGAGACCTGGGAGTTCCAGGCGCTGCTCAAGGCGCGTGCGATGACGGGCTATCTCCCGCTGGGGCAGGACTATCTGGAACAAATCCGCCCGATGGTGTGGACGGCCTCGCAGCGCGAGTCCTTCGTCGAAGATGTGCAGGCCATGCGCCGCCGGGTACTGGCCAATGTTCCTGCAGAGCTCAAGCACCGTGAGCTGAAGCTCGGCGTGGGTGGCCTGCGCGATATCGAATTTGCCGTCCAGCTCTTGCAGTTGGTGCACGGGCGTTCCGATGAGACGCTGCGCGCGCTATCCACGGTGGAGGCGCTGGAGGCGCTGATTTCTGCGGGGTACGTCGGCCGCGAGGACGGCACGCAGCTCATTGAAGCCTATGAATTCCTGCGCCTTCTCGAACACCGTTTGCAGCTAGAGCGCTTCCGTCGCACGCACACACTGCCAGACAAGGACGACGAAGAGGGGATGAAGTGGCTAGCGCGCATCGCCGGCTTTTACCCGCAAGGGACCAAATCGGCCGCTGAGCGCATGCTGTCGCACCTGCGCCGAATTCGCCTGCGCATCTCCGAGCTGCACTCGCGCCTGTTTTATCGGCCGCTGCTTAACTCCGTGGTCACCATGTCCGCCGATGAGCTCAAGCTTTCGCCGGAGGCCGCCAAGCTGCAGCTGGCGGCGTTGGGCTATAACCACCCAGACCGCGCATTCGAGCACTTGACCTCCCTGGCAGCAGGAACCTCGCGCAAGGCCCGAATTCAGGCGATTTTGCTACCTACCTTGATGGAATGGCTAGCCGATACCGCAGATCCAGACATGGGCTTGTTGAACTACCGCAAGCTTTCGGAGGCCGCGAACGACAGGTCGTGGTTCTTGCGCATGCTGCGCGATGAAGGGATTGTGGGCCAGCGGCTCATGCACATTTTGGGTACCTCGCCGTTTACCGCAGACCTTGTTATTAGCGCGCCGGATTCGGTTAAGCAGCTTTCCGACGGCGCCACTGGCCCCAAACTATTAGAAACCAAGCCCGAACAGGTTTCCAAGGCGCTGGTTAATTCCAGCAAACGCCACGCCGACCCGGATAAGGCGGTGGCGGTGGCTCGTTCGCTGCGCCGGGTAGAGCTCGCTCGCATCGCTAGTGCGGACTTGCTGGGGTTTATGCCGGTCAAGCAGGTGTGCTATGAACTATCGACCATTTGGGATGCCGTGCTAGAGGCTGCACTTCGCGCCGAGGTGCGAGCGTGGCGTCTAGCGCACGAGGACGCGGAGCCGCCTGCGCGCATTGCCGTTATCGGTATGGGGCGACTAGGAGGCATGGAGCTGGGCTTCGGCTCAGATGCAGACGTGCTCGTGGTAGCAGAGCCCTCCGAACAGGCCGATGATTCTGGCGCGGAGGGGGAGGCGGTGAAGTGGGCTATCGGGATCGTCGATAAGCTCCGGCGCCGCCTGTCTAAACCCTCGGGTGATCCACCATTGGACGTCGATTTGGGCCTGCGCCCAGAGGGCCGCTCCGGTGCGGTGGTGCGCACCATTGCCTCCTATGAGCGCTACTACCGTGAGTGGGGCGAGTCCTGGGAGCTGCAGGCTTTGCTGCGCGCGGCCTTTGTGGCCGGTGACAAGGAGGTAGGTGAGCGTTTTATATCTATGGTTGATAGCTTCCGCTACCCAGAAGGCGGTGCCAGTGCATCGACCATCCGCGACATCCGGCGCATGAAGGCGCGCGTTGACAATGAGCGTTTGCCGCGCGGTGCAGACCGCAATACGCACACCAAGTTGGGTCGCGGCGCACTTACGGATATTGAATGGACCGTGCAGTTGCTTACCATGATGCATGCCCACGAGCATGCCGAGTTGCACGATCCGTCTACACTGCGCGTGCTCGACGCCTTGGAGGATGCCTCCATCCTGTCGTCTGAGCAGGTTTCAGACCTGCGCGAAGCTTGGCTTATGGCCACCGACGCTCGCAACGCACTAGTGCTCGTGCGCGGCAAGCGCGTGGACCAATTGCCTGGCCCAGGCCCACAGTTGGCCCAGGTGGCCGGCGCCGCTGGATGGCCACCGGAAGATAACCAGGAGTTTCTAGAAAATTATTTGAAACTAACCCGGCATGCCCGCAAGGTTGTAGATGAGGTCTTTTGGGGCGAGGAAGAATCCTTCGAGCATTCTTAGAGTTGCCCTTGAAAACCCCCGCTGCTTGCATTGTGGCCTTACTTTTTGCACTGCCGGACTCTAAAGTGGGATAGGAAAGAGAAAGGACTGGCTAGATATGTCTTTTAGACTGCAGCTTGATGTGGACAACGCTACGGTGGGCGAGCTATCTGCGCTGCTTTCCGCCGCGCGTGCCGCGGGCGTGCGCGACGGTGACGCCCTCCACCTTGATGGCACTACCTTCACCATCGAGGTCTCTGCTCCGCGAGAGGAAAAGCCGGCACCGCCGCGACCAGAATCAGCTCCGCAGAATCCTCGCCAGGCACCTCGCTCTTGGGCTCGCGCCGATCGCATCGGGGAAGCCACCATCCGTTCCATTATTGACGCCCTCAATGACCGCGGTGAGAACCCGCGGGGCAATGACTACGGCTCCTTTGGTGATGGTGCTGGTTACCATGGCTAAAATCAGCGGATCGCATCGACAGAAGCTCATCTACCTGTGGACTTTCGTAGCCGTGGCCGTCATTGTAGCCATCGCGGTAGGGGTATGGGCAACTAACCGCGGTAACCCGCCTAAGGGGACGATGACAGTCGGCGAGGCTGTCGCCGGTGGGGTGGTCCAAGAAGATATGCCCGCACAGGTCAACGGTGATATCAAGGACGATGATTCCACCGACGCTAACCGTGTAACTTCCCTTGCGAAGGCGCTGGGTATTCCTCTCAATTCTGTTCCGCGGGATATTACCCAAACTGAGAACGGAAAATCTGATGTTCGCGTCTACCTAGAGCGCGAGCTGAGCAGCGCGGTGGAAGCAGGTGACATCAGTGAGTCTGATGAAAAGGCGGTCCTTGTGGCCTTTGAGCGAGGACTTGTGATGCCGGCTAGCGATGGCATCGTCGCAGAAAGCTACCCGGCGAACTAGCCAGGCTTAACTGCGAACTGGGGATGAAAATTCAGGCAACCCGCAGCCGGACGGCATGGCCTTTGCAGTAACTCTTCCTAGGCTAAAACATCACAAATCGGTAACGGGCAGGGTGCTCGGCGCCGAAGCCTTTGGAGGAGACTATGACTTTCAAGACCACGCTATCGACCGCGGTGGGAGTAATCGCCGCCATCGCCATCCCCATTACCGGTGGGGTAGGGGTGGCCTATGCCGTCAATACCGTGCCGGCCGATACCATCGCCCAATCACTTCCCACGGGTAATTTGGCCGGCCACCTGAAAAACTTTGGTGCGGAAGCAACACGTGAAGATGCGCTGCGCGTATTGGATGAGCTGAATTAGCCTAGAGGCCATGCTGATCGATGCCCTAAGCCTGAAATTTAAGCCCGATGACTACAGGGCAGAGCTGCCTGTCTTCGATTATTTGGCCGATCTGGGCGTCTTTAAGCTGCGGAGTCCAGTAACTGTCTTCGTGGGGGAAAACGGCATTGGTAAATCTAGTTTGCTCGCCGGCATGGCCAGTGATTTGGGTTGCTCTCCCGAAGGTGGCCGGATGAGAGATCCTGATGAAATCTTTCCCCGCAGTCCTATTCGCTGTGTTACGGAGGAAGTTATCCAGCGCGCCTATTTCCTACGCGCTGAAAAACAAGAGCATCTGATTGCACGCGGAGATTCAGCGGCCGAACGCGCAGGCCGCTCCACCTTGTCCCAGAACGTGGATCTGTCTCGCCGCTCGCACGGACAATCCGTCTTCGACATGCTTTATGAGCACATAAACGGCCAAGGTGTATATGTTCTTGATGAGCCAGAATCTGGGCTTTCCGTTATCCGGCAGCTGGCGCTAGTGGGGGAAATAGCCCAAGCGGTTGAGAGAGGAGCGCAGGTAATCATAGCCACGCACTCACCAATTCTTTTGGCCTGCCCTGGGGCAGACATTGTGGAACTAAACGATACTGGCTTTGAGCGCATCGCCTTCGATGAGGCGGAAGCCGTGGCGGCTACCCGTGAGCTTTTAGCGGATCCTGAAGGAACCATCCGCTTTATTGTCAACCCCGAGTAACCAAGCTCTGGCCTTTAAGAAACCTCCACGATGGTGACAGAAGGCCCATCCTCGCCAGCGCGGCGCCGCAGGAAGTGGGTGACTACCACACCAATCATGCCGACCACCCACACGGCTAGCACCGCCGCGGAGGATGCAGTGAAATCCGGCATGGAGTAGTTAGGGGCAGCAGAGGAATGGTCCAGCACCATGCCGAAGAGCTGAGCGCCCAGCATGCCGGAGGTAAATCCGCCCATATTACCTAGGCCGGTTGCCGTGGCCACCACAGAGCGGTCCATGCGTTCGCGTACGATATCGAAACCATAATTGGCCGTTGGTGTGCATAGCGCGGTAACGAAGGACACCACCAAAATTGCGGCCAGGCCGCTGTCGGTGCCAAAGGCAAAGAAGATGAGCCAGGTCAATACGTGGACCGCTACAAATCCCAGGCTGAGCCACGGGCGGACATGCTGCGCGCGCGAAGAAATTTTGCCGTGCAGGGGGCCGACGAAGACCAAAAATACCGCCAGCAAGGTAAGCACCAGGCTGGACTTGGCCTTGGACATTTCCATCCCCTGAGTCATCATGGGCATGCCCCAAAGCATGACAAAGACGATGAGCGGGAGCATGCCGATGTAGTGGATGAAGTAGGCCTGCCATGCCACTGGGGAGCGGAATACCTTTTTCAGGCGAGCTGGGATGCTGGTGGCCTGCGAGTTGGGCGGTTCCTTTTCCACGGAGATAATTCCCAGCTTTTCCGGTGAATCTGCCACCGCCACAATCGCGGCGATGGCCACGAGAATCCCCACTGCGCCAAGGGTAACGAAAGCGGCGGTCCAGCCGGCCGCGCCCAGCAACCACAGGAAAGGTACTGCGGAGATGAACTGGCCCATTTGCCCCAGCGACGAGGTCACCTGGGTAAACATCGGGGTGCGGTGCAGCGGGAACCAGTAAGGAAGAATGCGCATCACGGAGAGAAACGCCGTGGCATCGCCTGCGCCAATGAGTACGCGGGCGGCAATGGCCACGCCATAGCTGGTGGTAAAGCCCAGTACTACTTGGCCTACGCCCATAATGACGGCACCGACCACCAGAAGTAGACGCGGGCCAAATTTATCGATCAAGATACCGGTGGGGATCTGGGCTAAGGCATATACGCCCAGCTGCACGGAGGTAAAGACCGCGATACGGCCGGCATCAACATCGAAGCGCTCAATTGCATCCAAGCCAGCAACGCCAAAAGAAGTGCGTCCGGTAATCGCTACGAGGTAGACCGCCATGGCGGCCACCCAAATGCCTAAAGCTTGAGTGGTAATGACTTCTCTGGGATTCGGCTGCGACATGGCTGATACCTTACGCTTTAACTACTAAGATTCTTTTGTGTGAAGTATATTTCGACCCGCGATACCGCCCGTCAGCCCGCATCTTTTACGGATATTCTGCTTGGTGGGCTTGCCCCCGATGGCGGTTTATACCTGCCAGAGAGCTACCCACAGTTAGATTCCGCCACTTTAAATTCATGGCGCAGGCTCTTAGCAGAAAAGGGCTACGCGGCACTCGCAGCCGAGGTACTTAAGCTTTTCATCGATGATATTCCAGCGCAAGACATCGAGGATATCGCCTCCCGTGCCTATACCAGTCCCAAGTTCGCAGACCCAGAGATCGTTCCCGTGACTGAACTAGGCGAGGGCCTTTTTATCGGGCACCTTTCTGAAGGGCCTACCGCGGCCTTTAAGGACATGGCCATGCAGCTGCTGGGCGAGCTATTTGAATATGAGCTTGCCCGCCGTGGCGAGACCCTCAATATTTTGGGGGCCACCTCCGGTGATACGGGCTCCTCGGCCGAGTATGCAATGCGAAGGCGCCAGGGCATTCGCGTCTTCATGCTCACCCCAGCCGGCCGCATGACGGCCTTCCAACAGGCACAGATGTTTGGCCTGGATGACCCGAATATCTTCAATATCGCCCTTGATGGTGTCTTTGATGATTGCCAGGACGTGGTTAAAGCTGTATCGGGCGATGCCAATTTTAAAGCCACTTACCGCATCGGTGCGGTCAATTCCATTAACTGGGCGCGGCTTATGGCTCAGGTGGTCTACTACATTTCCTGTTGGCTAAAGGTCACCGAGACCGCCGAGCAGAAGGTTTCCTTCAGTGTTCCCACCGGCAATTTTGGTGATATTTGCGCCGGGCACACCGCCCGCCAGATGGGGCTTCCCATCGATCGCCTCATTGTGGCCACCAATGAAAATGACGTGCTGGATGAGTTCTTCCGCACCGGAAACTACCGTCCGCGTCCAGCCGCAGAGACCTTGGCTACCTCCTCGCCGTCGATGGATATCTCCCGTGCCTCGAATTTTGAGCGCTTTGCCTTCGACTTGCTTGGCCGTGATGCAGCCGAAACCGCAGAGCTTTTCGGCACCAAGGTCAAAGAGGGCGGTTTCAGCCTCGAACGCGAAAAGGTTTCTACCGCACAGGAAAAGTACGGATTCCTGTCCGGTTCCTCCAGCCATGCCGACCGGCTTGCCACTATTAAGGACGTGTATGAGCGTTTTAACTACTTGGCAGATCCGCACACAGCCGATGGGCTCAAGGTAGCGCGTGGCGCACAGCGCGAGGGCGTAGAGACGCCGATTGTGTGCTTGGAGACTGCACTGCCAGTGAAGTTTGCTGAGACCATCACTGAGGCCATTGGCGCTGCCCCCGAGCCGCCCGAGCGGTTTGCCGGCATCCTCGATGCCGAGCGGCACGTCAAGGACTTGCCTAATGATTCTGCGGCGGTCAAGGATTACATCACCACGTCGATTCAGAAAACGGAGGTTTAAACCATGGCTCTAGAAAATTTTGCCGGCCCAGAGCACTACACTGAGTTCGATCCGGAAAAGTTCATCCGCGATCTCAAAGCCCAGGCGGAGATGAAAGCGGAAGAGGATGACAAGGACAACGCCGGGGATGCGGACGCGGATAGTAACTAGCGTCTTTGTAGCCTGCATGGCCGCGCTCCTTGTGGCCTGCAGCCCGGTGCGGGGCGGGGAAGAACCAAGTTTCTCCGCCTTGTCTTATAAAAACCTCATTCCTAATGAGTCCTATTCCCCGACCGCAGCGCCGCTCGCGCCGGGAACCGCCCTGGATCTTTCTGGTGATGAGCCGCGTGCGGGCGCCTACTTTAACTACCAGTCCTGCACGGCGGCATGGTCATTCACGCTTGCCGACGCCCGTTCGATCGCCGTCACCGCCTCCCATTGCGGCAAACCTGGAGATAAGGTCTGGGCCGGCACTGCTGACGGCGATTTTAGCTATCCCGCCGAGCCCATCGGCGAGGTCATTTACTCTGATTTCTATGCCGAAGACAGCCACGACCTCGATGTGGCCTTCATCGAGATCACTGGCAGCGCTGACTTCTATGTCCCCGGGCAAGTCAATAACAGCGTGGCTACCTCCCTAGCTCATTTGCCCCCTGAGGTATGCAAGCTTGGCCGCGTGACAGATAAGACGTGTGGAGCGCTATCCCATGACGCGGAAATGGCGCAGCTTAACTCGCAGGATCTCCAACGGGATTCGCTGGCTGCGAGGGCGCGCGTGTGCAGCACCAACGGCGATTCCGGCGGGCCGGTCTACGGCCAGGTGGAAGGCAAGGAAACCATCGTAGGGGTAGTCTCCGGCACGACGCAACGCCTCGAAGAAGGCCTCACCTGCGAGACCACGCAGACGGAAATGGAGTTGTCTTTCACCTTGGCTACCGATATTCAGCTGCTCGCCAAAGAGGTCTTGGGGCCCATGGCCTAAATCCGCTGCGCTGGTCTACGCTTGGTGGCATGCCGACTCCAGATTTTATTGTTCAGCTGCGCGAAAAGATTGGCCACGATCAGATCTTCGTGCCGGCCTGTAGCGCCGTCATTATTCGCGATGTGCCGGCAGACGCCGCGCTGTGGGAAGTTCCCTCCGTCCTGCTAGTAAAGCGTTCCGATAACGGTGTGTGGACGCCGGTGGAGGGAATCTGCGAGCCAGGTGAGGAAATTACCACCACTGCGCTGCGGGAAGTGAAAGAAGAAGTAGGGCTAGAAGCCAAGGTAGAAGCGCTCCTAGGCGTAGGGCAGTCCGGACCAGTGACCTATCCCAATGGCGATGAGTGCACCTTTATGGGCACGGCGCTGCGTGTGTCCGTAGCGGAGGGCGCAGAGCCAGTTATCAGCGATGAAGAAAATGCCGAGGCAGGTTGGTTCTCGGTGGCGCAGCTTCCCGATAGCGTTTCACGCCGCCACCGCCTCATGATTGCTGATGCCGTAGCCCAGATGAAACATCCCCGCGGCTTTGCTCCGCGTATGGGCTGGATGAAGCGCAGCGAGCAACCGGGGCTTTAGGTCTACTCTGCTGCGGCGTCGGCAAGCAGCTCGTATAGTTGCTGCGGATTGTGGGCGACGATGAGCTCTTGTGTAATGCTCTCGCACGCTGTGGCGATGTCTTCTTCATCGCCGCAGGCAATCACCGCAGTGTTGATGGTGATTAGGACCTTGCCCTGTCGCGCCAAGTCATAAAAGAGCGGGCAATCATCTGCAGTCCAGCGCCATGCCGTGGCATAGAAATCCTGTGCGCCTTGGCCCAGCCACGACGTCTCCAAGAGCAGATGGTCGCGGTAGAGATAGATGCCGTTTCGCTGCAAGCCGGCGAGTACCTGTCTGACTGCAGTCAGGTCCGCGCGCTCCCAAGCGATGAAGGTGATGGGGGAGGAGCTATGCATTAGCGGCGACCGTTGCGGCGCTTCCCACGCTCAAAGCTGGCGTCTGGCATAGTGGTTGCTCCTCCTTGCTATTTTTATTGACCTGTGTCGATGAGTGGCTCTTCCGGGCCTGTTTCCTTTTTGCCTTCCCACACCCAGCTGAGGAAGCGGGTGGAGCAAAGCAGCCAGTGTGCGGTGAGGAGAACAGGGATGGTGAGCGCAATGGCGTCGATAAGCTCGGAGCCATTGACCAATGCCAGCTGGTGGCCACCCATGCTGACGGTTCCCGGCGGGAACGTGCACGACCACCAAGCAGGGGAGTACGGAACCCACCGCGCCACATTGGGGTAGAAGGTAAACATCGCGTAGATGGACAGAGGAATGGCGATAATGAGGGCAGTAACGCCGTAGTAAATGGATACTGGGCCGGGGAAGAGAATCTGCATAGCCGTGGTGGACTGGCCTACTACGCCCAGTGGTACCCAGGCGGTAGCTGATTTCGCGCCGGTGAAATCCACCTTGCCATGCCATGCGGCCCAGTACACGCGAGCAAAGGTTGGTACCGCCGTTACCAGGGACATGAAGAAAAATATTGTGCCCATCACGTGGTACATCGGGCCGTAATCGTGGGCCAGCCAGCCGGACACGGACGCCGAAATCATAGGACCAACTAGCGGCAGGCCCCAGGTGAACTTCGGCTCGCCATCAAAGCGCGTGAGCTGGATAGCCCACGTAATGACCGTAACCGGACCACCGATCCAAAACCCTACGAGGCGGAAGGTAGGAATATCCGTAAGACCAGAAAGCGCGGCACCGAGCGCCAAGATTCCGATAAAGAACATGGACCATTCCGCCATAGTGGTGCGCTCGAAGCTGGGGTGGCGGTAGCGCAAGAAACCCGCGGTGAGAACGACAAAGATGACGCACGCAATGGCGGCAAAAATGCCGGCCAGGATCATCAAGCTTTCTTCCACGAGCAGGCGCGAAACGATGGAGGTGCCCATGAGGCTGCCTCCCCACGCGGGGCCAGGGGCTGGGAGTTGGCGGAATCTATCAGTCACACCCACATGTTAATTTCTTTCGGTCGGGCTATCAGAACTTTGCTGTCGTTATTACTGGTGAGAACCCTCGCTAAGTGTGCTTTTAGGGGCGGGGGTCAAGCCCGCAGGAATGTGTGTCTGGGATCGCAAGAAAAGGCTGGGGTACCGTTGTGCGTTCATACACCAAGGCGGCTATGAATGATGAGGATTCGCTATACCTTGGTGGAAAGCCGGATTTCGTTCGACCAGCTCCATATACTCATCCAAAAATCCAACCCACGAATTCGTCAGAAAGAGAAAGTTATCAAGGGCTACAATTACTGCTAGTAGTGAGTTCTCGCCATAATTTTGACCTAAAACTTTCTCAGCACGTCGTTTCGTAGCATTGGATACTGCAGGTTGGTCCAAAACGAAACTGTTCCATAACCGAGCTGAGTGAGCACACTTATTTCTCACGAATGTAAAAGAGCGCAATTGGCGCGCTAAATATTGTTTCTTTACGCCAAGAATGGAACAAGTCTTTGCGTAAACTCGGTTGTTGTCGTTTCGGAAGCTTACTGCTTTCGACAACGTACCAAAGGACAGTGCCTCGACTGCCACCCAAATTGGAACATCGTAAACCCACCTTTCAGCGTCGGATCCTGAGTCCTTTTGGTATTTGTGGAGGTATGGTTCCTTAGACCGCTTGAGCTCACTGATAATTAGATCGTGGGTGGGCCTCATAGCCGGATTTGGTGGGCGCCGGTAAGCAGTGGGCTGAAGATACTTCTCATAAGGAGAATGGATTTCACCTTCGCTGAGAGCAAAGGCCGTCCTGGCCGCAAGCTCTGCTTCTTGGAGACCGCGGAAAAGGAGAGAACGAAGTTCGATGTCCAACCGGTAGATGTTAACTATTTCATCCCACTGGGTGCCAAGAACGAATCTGGCTTCGTCCCCAGCTATGTCTTCTTGGAAGTACCGCATGTAGCCCGAAAAGCGGTAATAATTTTGGCGCTCAAGGAAATCTTTAGCAGATTTTTCGGAAGGAAGGATTAACCCGCGTTGCTGAATTAAACCTACTTGCTCTTGAATGCTTAGGAACTTCTTCCTGCGGTTCATTGCTTCAGCATAGCAAAGCCCCCCTCTCATATTGAGCTGTTCCTATGGGAAGCTTGGAGGGGGTATCGATTGACTAAAGTATAGCTCAAAATGCGCAATTTAAGTAATCATTTGCGCAAAATTTTGTTCTCGGGCCACGAATTTGGAAAACGCTGCGGTAGTCAATTAACAAGGAGTGGCCACCGCTAAGAATTAAGGGCGCTTGTCAATAGTGGGTGTAAAACCTCTGAATCCAAAGTGCACAGAGGATCTGCAAAGCCCCCAAAGGCCACTCAGCAATATGGGGGCCTAGGATGGCGCATAGCTGGTGGCGAGAGGGGGCGTCGGCTAGCGCAGCCTTAGCAGTCGTAGTACATCTCAAATTCCTGCGGGGTCGGGCGCAGGCGAACGGGGTTAATCTCGTTTTCGTACTTGTAGTCGATGTAGGTCTCGATGAGATCCTCGGTGAAAACATCGCCTTCGGTGAGGAAGTCCATGTCCTCCTGCAAGGCCTTCAAGGAAGCCTCGAGGGAGGTTGGTGCCTGTGGGATGGACTCAGCCTCTGCCGGCGGCAGCTCATAGAGGTCCTTATCCACCGGAGCATGCGGCTCGATGCGGTTCTTTACGCCGTCGATGCCGGCCATCATCATGGCGGCAAAACCCAAGTACGGGTTGCCGGATGGGTCTGGAGCGCGGAATTCAATGCGCTTTGCCTTCGGGTTAGAACCGGTAATCGGGATACGGATTGCAGCGGAGCGGTTGCGCTGGGAGTAAACCAGATTAATTGGTGCTTCGAAGCCTGGGACCAGGCGGTGATAGGAGTTCAGCGTTGGGTTGGTGAACGCAAGAACGGCACCAGCGTGGTGGAGAATACCGCCGATGTAGTAGCGGGCGATATCGGAAAGGCCGGCGTAGCCAGCCTCATCATGGAACAGCGGCTTGCCGTCTTTCCACAGGGACATATGGGCGTGCATGCCGGAACCATTATCGCCCGCCAGCGGCTTGGGCATGAAGGTTGCGGTCTTGCCCCACTGCTGCGCGGTCTGCTTGATGACGTACTTGAAGGTCTGAATGTCATCGCCCGCGTGCAACATGGAATTGAAGCGGTAGTTGATTTCGTTTTGGCCGGCGCCCACCTCGTGGTGGAAGCGCTCGATCTGGAAGCCAACCTTCTGCAGGTTTTCCACCATGGCGTCACGGACCTCACCGTGCTTGTCATACGGCGCGGTGGGGAAGTAGCCGCCCTTCAGACGGGTCTTGTAACCCGTATTCGGGGTGCCGTCGAAGTTGGTCTCGCTATCGCGGTTCCACCAGCCTTCATCGGAATCTACCTCGTAGAAGCCATGCTCGACGTCGGTGCTAAAACGCACGGAGTCAAATAGGTAGAACTCGGCCTCGGCGCCAAAATTACAGGTATCTGCAATACCGGTGGACTGCAGATACTCTTCCGCCTTGCGTGCGATGTTTCGCGGATCGCGGGAGAAAGGCTCAAAGGTAAAAGGATCGTGGACAAAGAACTTGATGTTCAGGGTCTTGGCCGTGCGGAACGGATCAATGTGCGCGGTGGCTGGATCCGGCAGCAGGGTCATATCGGATTCATCGATGGTGGTAAATCCGCGGATGGAGGAGCCGTCGAAGGCAAGGCCGTTTTCGGCATCTTCTACGGTGAACTCATCTGCTGGGATGGAAAAGTGGTGCTCGGTGCCTGGGACGTCCGTAAAACGGATATCGACGAATTTTACGTCCTCGTCCTGAATAAATTGGACGATGTCCTGCACTGTCTCGAAAGACACGTTTGTCTCCTCGTTGTTGACCGGTGAATTGTCTCTCTATAGCCTACTAGGTTCTCGCCGCAGGCATCGCGATTCCCTTCGTTTCACATCTCACTTTGTGCCCGCTAGATTGGTGGTCATGGCAGATAAGCGTACGTGGCTCGACGGGCCGAATATTCCGGGCGAATACGATGATATGGAAGGCCCAGGCCGCTGGCCGGGCGAAAAGCTGGGTCTTCCGGAGTCCGGACCGGGGTCACTAGCTTCCGTTGGCCGCCGCGCCGGCGCTGTGGCAATTGACTGGATTGTGTGCATGCTCATTGCCAATTTGATCCACATGTTTACTACGGAACTCGGCGGTGTGGCTTTCTTGGGCTACGCGCTGTGGGTAATCATGGGCATTGTGTGCGGATGGCTTTTTGCCCGCACCCCAGGCATGCTGCTTTTGGGCATGGGCGTGGCGCGTCTCGATGTCCCCGGTGCCCGCGTGGGGTTGTGGCGCGCGGCGTTGCGCACGGTGCTAACTGGAGTGCTTTTCCCAGCGGCCATGGTGGATGCGGATGGTCGCGGCATGCACGATCGCGCCACCGGCACCATCGTTATTCGTTCCTAAGTCGTCGGACTATTCGGGGCAAAAGAAAATCCCTGCCACACCTCGTACGGTGCGGCAGGGATTCGCTTTAAGCGCCTACTTATTCTTCTTACGCTGCTGGGCGCGGCGCATACGGCGGTTCATTCCGGCCATGTTTTGCGCCTGGTGGGGAACTGGGCCCTTGGGCATGCCCGGGGTGGTACCCGGCATCGAATCCATGGCCTCAATGCGGCGGATGTTTTCGTAGGTCTCGTTCTTATTGAAGTTGCGCGGCAGCTTCATGACCTTATTGCGTAGCTTGGAAACAGGAACCTCGTCTTCGCCGTTGCCCACGAAGATTTCGTAGATTGGAACGCCGCCGGCGATCTTGTCTACCCGCTTCTTGAGCTGGTTCAGGGTGGGGCGCACGCGGTTCTTATTGCCCTCGCAGACGAAGATGACGCCGGCGTTGCCGATGACGCGGTGGATAAGATCCTGCTGGCGGGTGGCGGCTACGCCGGTCTTGACGGACCACACGATGCCCACGGTATTGCGCAGCTGCTGCTCCAAAGCCCAGCCGGCGGCACCAGGCTGATCTTCTACGCGCTTGTACATATCGCGTTCAAGGCGGCGGGTAAAAAGGAACATTGCGAGCAGCGCGCCGATGCCCAAACCCAAGATGAGCATGAACCACTCGCCGCGGAATAATAGGCCAATGAGGAAGAAGAGCAAGCCCATACCCAAGAAGGCGCCCAGCATGATGGGGATAAGCGCCTTATCCTGCTTGCGCTGCATATTGAATGCCTGCCACATCTGGGACCAGGTTTGCTTACGCTGCTGGCGCTTGGCCGCGCGTTCTTGCTTCTTTGCAGCCTTTAGTGCTGCCTTATCATCTTTCGCCATGGCTCCTACTTTAAAGGTCAACGGGCATAAATGTTAAAACGGCCCACGCGAAAGCGCAGGCCGTTATGAAAACGTTGGGGTTAGCGGATGGTGGCCGCCGCCGAGTTCGCATTAGCCTGGGTCTTGGCCATGCGGGTGGTTACTGGAGTCTCCTCCGATGGACCGTACTTCTCCAGCAGAGTAGAGGCCTCCTGAGCGGTAGCACCCTGGGAGGTCGCAGCTAAGTGCTTGAGGTTTTCCGGCAGTTCGAAGCCGCGCTTTTCCATGGCCTGCACATAAAGGCGGCCGGCGCGGTAGGACGAGCGTACCAGCGGGCCGGACATGACGCCGCCGAAGCCGAGCTCCTTGGCCAGCTTGGAGTGGGCCACAAACTCTTCCGGGCGTACCCAGCGCTCAATCGGGTGGAAGCGCGGGCCGGGGCGCAGGTACTGGGTGATGGTGATGATATCGCAGCCGGCAGAGCGCAGGTCGAGCAAGGCTTCCTCGACCTCATCCTCAGTCTCACCCATGCCCAAGATCAAGTTGGACTTGGTAATGAGGCCATAATCATGTGCCTGGCGGATTACATCCAGGGAACGCTCGTAACGGAAGGCCGGGCGGATGCGCTTGAAGATGCGCGGTACGGTCTCCAAGTTATGCGCGAAAACCTCCGGTTTGGCTTCGAAGACCTCTTCGAGCAGGTCCGGCTTGCCGGAGAAATCCGGAGTCAGGTTCTCCACGCCGGTGTGCGGGTTGAGCTCGTGGATCTTGCGCACGACCTCGGCGTAGAGCCAAGCGCCTTCATCCGGCAGATCATCGCGGGTTACACCGGTAATGGTGGTGTAGTTAAGGTCCATTTCCTGGATATTTTCCGCCACGCGGCGCGGTTCGTCGCGGTCTAGCTCCTCTGGCTTGCCGGTGGCAATATCGCAGAAGTCGCAGCGGCGGGTGCACTTATCGCCACCGATGAGGAAGGTAGCCTCGCGGGATTCCCAGCACTCGTGGATATTCGGGCAGCCTGCCTCCTGGCACACGGTGTGCAGGGAGGCCCCGGCCACGCGGGACTTCATGTCCTCATAGCCCGGACCGGTGCGAACCTGGTTGCGGATCCAGCGTGGCTTTTGTTCGATGGGTGACTCCGCATTCTTCTTTTCAATGCGGAGCATCTTGCGTCCTTCAGGCTTAACAGTCACAAAAACTCACTTTATCGGTTGATGGTGGTGATGGCTAATAGCTCTTCTAGGTATAAGTCGCCGCGGTCACATCCTATTCCGCGCCAGCCCCAAACTAGGGTTCTTGCCGCGCTTGCCGACGCCTCTGTCTAGCCCTTTCATTCGCTAACTTCGTGGGATCAGGGGCTGAGCCAAAGGTGTGGTCGGCGACAATGAGGCGGCCCGAGAGGGCGTCATCAAGCGCCTGCAAAAGCGGTTGGGTGGCATCCTCGAGGCTGACCTGGCGTCCGAGCTCCAGCGATAGGGTGGTGACATCGGCGTCATCGATGCCACAGGCCACGATGTGGTCGTAGTATTCCAAAGTATTGCAGCAGTTAAGCGCCAAACCGTGCATGGTCACCCCGCGGGTAATGCGGATTCCAAGAGCGGCAATCTTGCGGTCACGCTTCGGGGCGGCGGGATCCTTGGCTTCGGTGGTGGAAGGAACCCACACGCCTGAGCGGCCATCGATGCGCCCGGCGGTGGTCACCCCCATCTGGCGGACCGTCTGGATGGTGGCTTCCTCGAGGCGGCGGACATAGTCGACGACGTCGACGGGCTCAGCCAGCTTGATAATGGGGTAGATGACTAGCTGGCCTTCGCCATGCCAGGTGATGCGCCCGCCGCGATCTACGGTGATAACGGGCAGGCCGTTATCTGGCATATCTTCCGGTTGGGTGCGCTTGCCGGCGGTATAGATATTGGGGTGTTCGACTACGAGCACCACATCGTCTTGTTCCCCCTTGGCGCGCGCGGCCGCTACCTCGGCCTGGTAGTCCCAGGCCTCCTGGTAGTCCATCCGGCCCAAGAAACGGACCTCTAGTGGTTTATCGGAGGCGCGGATAGAGCGCTCGGCGGGGAAGAAGGGATCGCGTGGTGCAGTCATAGCCTCAAAGTTTCCTCTGGTGCGGTGGACAAAGCAAAGCGGGAGGATGCGCGTGGCACACCCTCCCGCGTAGGGAGTCGAATTAGTCCAGACCGTTGGCGGATGCGTAGGCGGCGGCATCCATCAGCTCGCCTGCCTCATCCACCTCGACCTCGAAGAGCCAGCCCTCGCCAAACGGGTCGTTGTTGATGACAGCGTAGTCATCGTGCACGGCCTCGTTGACGGCCTTTACGGTGCCGGTGACAGGGGAGTAGAGGTCAGAGACGGACTTGGTGGATTCGACCTCGCCGCAGGACTCGCCGGCGGTGACGGTATCGCCCACCTCAGGCAGCTCGGCGAAGACGACCTCGCCCAGGCGGTCGGCTGCTACGGAAGTAATGCCGATGCGTACGGTGGCGCCGGCAACGGCGTCAGCGGCGGCGTTGACCCACTCGTGGTCTTCGGAGTAGGAGAAATCTTGTGGAAGGTTAGCCATGGTGATGTAGTCCTTTCGGGCTGGGTGAGATGATGTTTACTTCTCGCGCTTGTAGAACGGCAACGCGGTTACTTCAAAAGGATAGCGCTTGCCGCGAATCTCTACCTCGATTTCAGCGCCAGGTTCGAGATTGGCGCTGGTTTTCAGCAGCGCGATGGCCACTGGGTGTCCCAAGGTGGGGGAAGGCTGCCCGGAGGTGACCGTGCCTACCTTCTTTTCTCCCACGAATACCTCGGCGCCGGCACGCGCTGCGCGGCGCTGCTTAGAGGTAAGGCCGGTGATCGCTACCTGGGGGCCTTCGGCAGCGCGCTGGCGGATAACCTCGGAGCCGACGAAGTCGGCTTCCTTCTTAGCAAAGGCACGGGACATACCCGCCTCGACCGGGGTGATATCGCGGGAGAGCTCGTTGCCATAGAGCGGCATACCGGCTTCAAGGCGCAGCGAATCGCGGGCGGCTAGGCCACATGGCTTGAGGTCATATTCCGCACCTGCCTTGAGTAGCTCTTCCCATAGCTGCGGGGCATCGGAGTTATACACGATGAGCTCGAAGCCATCCTCGCCGGTATAGCCAGTGCGCGCGATAATCGCGAAGGTGCGCGCTACCTTACCCATGGTGGCGGCGTAGTAGCCGAGGTTATAAACCTCGTCCTGCTTATTGTCTTCTACCAACGGCACGAGGATTTCTGCGGCCTTTGGGCCCTGCACGGCGATCATGGCGACGTCGCGGGACTCGTTCTTCAAGCTCACATCGAAGCCCTCAGCGCGCTTGTTGAGCTCCTCCCACACGGTATCGGCGTTGCCGGCATTCGGCACGACGAGGAACTTATCCTCCTCAAAGCGGTAAGTAATGAGGTCATCGATGATGCCGCCATCGGCTGCGGCAATCATGGAGTACTTGGCTTTGCCTACCTTGAGGGGCTCAAAGTTGGAGATGAAGGCATAGGACAAGAACTTGGCGGCATCAGCGCCGTTGACCCAGATTTCACCCATGTGGGACAGGTCAAAGAGGCCGGCGTTGTTGCGTACTGCGCGGTGCTCATCCAGTTCGTTCTGGTACTTCAGCGGCATATTCCACGGACCGAAGGCGGTAAACGTGGCGCCGAGTTTTTCGTGCTCGGCATGAAGAGGGGAGGTCAAAAGGTCGGTCATAATTACTCCTCAGAATCGGCGATATCGAAAGCTTCAGGCGGCGGGCAGCTGCAGACCAAGTTGCGGTCGCCGTAGGCCTCGTCGATGCGGCGCACCGGCGGGAAGTACTTGTAGCTTTGGCGCAAAGATTTCACCGGCCACGCGGCCTTCTCACGGCTAAAGTCAAAGTCCCATGCATTGGCGCTAACGGACTCTGCGGTAAATGGTGCGTGGTGGATTACGGAGTCCTCGTAGGACACTTCGCCGTCGATAATTTCTTGGATCTCGGCCCGGATGGTATGCATGGCTTCAATGAAACGATCCAGCTCGCCCAAGTCTTCGGACTCGGTGGGCTCGACCATAAGGGTGCCGGCCACAGGGAAAGCCAGGGTGGGGGCGTGGAAGCCAAAGTCTACGAGGCGCTTGGCTACGTCCGCAGCGGTGACCCCGGAGGCATCGGTAAGCGCGCGCAGATCCAGAATGCACTCGTGGGCAACCAAGCCAGCATTGCCGGTATAGAGCACCGGGAAGGAATCTTCCAAGGATTTGGCGAGGTAGTTCGCGCCTAAAATTGCGTGGGCGGAAGCCTGCTCCAGACCTTGTGCACCGGTCATAGCTAGGTACGACCAGGAAATCGGCAGCACGCCGGCCGAGCCGTACTTAGTATTGGTAATCGGGACACCCTGACCGACCGGGGTAGCGGTGGTGGCATCCAACTGCGGATCTGCGGCATTGGTGGGCAAGAAAGGAATGAGGTGCTCCGCCACTGCCACCGGACCCACGCCCGGACCGCCACCGCCGTGCGGAATAGTAAAGGTCTTGTGCAGGTTGAGGTGGGAGACATCGCCACCGAATTGGCCTGGACGGGCCCAGCCGGTTAGCGCGTTCATATTTGCCCCGTCGATGTAGACCTGGCCGCCCACCGCGTGGACCTTCTCGCATACATCGCGCACCTCTGGGTCAAAGACGCCGTGGGTGGACGGGTAGGTCACCATAATGCCAGCGATGTGGTTGCCGTGCTTGGCAATCTTGTCATCCAAATCCGCCAGGTCAATAGAGCCGTCTTCGGCCGTCTTGACCACAACAACGCGCAGGTTAGCCAGCGTAGCTGAGGCCGCATTCGTGCCGTGGGCAGAAGCCGGAATGAGCACGACATCGCGCTCATTATCGCCATTGGCCACGTGGTAGCGACGGATAGCCAGCAAGCCTGCTAGCTCACCCTGGGACCCGGCATTGGGCTGGATGGACACCCTGGCATAACCGGTAAGCTCGGCCAACCAGCCTTCAATCTCCTCGACCAATGCACGCCAGCCGGCGGTGGTTTCTTCCGGAGCGTAGGGGTGGATGCCTGCAAACTCCGGCCGGGAAATGGGCTCCATGGCGGCGGTGGGGTTGAGCTTCATCGTGCAGGAACCCAGCGGGATCATGGTGCGGTCAAGAGCCAGGTCCTTATCGGCCAGCTTGCGCAGGTAGCGCAGCATCTGGGTCTCGGAATGGATGCGGTTGAAGATCTCGTGCTGGAGTGGCTCCTCGCTGCGCTGTAAGTTCTCCGGCAAGGCAAAATCTGCTTCGACCGCCTCGGCACCGAAGGCTTGGGCAAGCTTGGCGACGTCCCCCTTTGTCGCCGACTCACCAAAGGACACCGATACCTTGTCCTCGCCAATGGTGCGCACGAGGTAGCCCTCCTGTTGAAGGCCTGCCTTAATGGCAGCGGCATCGACGCCGGAAACGGTAATGGTATCGAAGAAGTCCTCGGTGACCAGCTGCTTTCCGGCATCCTTGAGCGACTGTGCAAAGGAAGAAGCAAGCCCGTGGATGCGTTGGGCGATGGCTTTGAGGCCTTGCGGACCGTGGTAGACGGCGTACATGGAAGCGACGTTGGCTAGCAGTGCCTGTGCAGTGCAGATATTGGAGGTGGCGCGCTCGCGGCGGATGTGCTGCTCGCGGGTCTGCAGTGCCAAGCGGTATGCCGGGCGGCCATCTGCATCCTTGGATACGCCGACAATGCGGCCAGGCATCTGGCGCTTGAGCTTTTCCGTGACTGCCATATAAGCAGCGTGCGGGCCGCCGAAGAAGAGCGGAACGCCGAAGCGCTGGGAGGAACCGAGCACGATATCGGCGCCTAGCGAGCCAGGGCCTTCCAGCAGGAGCAGGGAGAGTGGGTCGGTGGCCACGGTAGCTAGGGCACCGCGGGTATGCAGCTCCTCGATAAGGGTAGAGGGGTCAAAGATATCGCCCTCGGTGCCGGTGTAGGCAATAACGGCGCCAATAAGGTCTTCACCCACGAGGCCTTCCCGCAAGTCTACGATTTCTACCTCGAGGTCAATCGCGCGGGCGCGTTCCGCGGCGACGGTGAGTACCTGCGGGTGCAGGCGAGAATCGAGCACCACGCGGCGGCCCTTCTTCACCGCGCGGGACATAAGTCCCACCGCTTCTGCCGTAGCAGAAGCCTCATCCAGCAAGGAGGCGTTGGCGATGGGCAGACCAGTCAGCGATTCAATCATGGTCTGAAAGTTCAGCAGCGCCTCGAGGCGTCCTTGAGAGATCTCTGGCTGGTATGGGGTATAGGCGGTATACCATCCGGCATCTTCCAGCAGACCGCGGCGGATGACCGCGGGAGTGAGGGTGTCAGAAAACCCTTGCCCGTAAAAGGACTTCAGCACCGTGTTCTGGTTGGCATACTCCCGCAGCGTGGCCTGGGCTTCATCCTCCGAGAGTGCTTCAGGAAGCTGAGGCAGTTCTGCCGCGCGGATCGTGGACGGAATGGCGGCATCGACCAGCGCGTCCACGCTGTCGTAGCCTACCTTCGCCAGCATCGTGGCCTGCTCCTTAGAATCCGGCCCTAGGTGGCGGGAGATGAATTCCATGTCAGTGAGACTCCTTTGTGGGGGACAATGGCTGTAACCGTCCCAATTATATGTTTAATAATGGGTGAGCCGATCCTTCTTTGGAAACTTTTATGCAGCTTGTCACTGTCTAATCTCGTCTCTAGTGCGTTCACCATGGGCTTAGATACAAGGCCCCCGCATACCCCCGAATAAGAGGAGAAGGGTAGGTCGGGCGAGGGTGGATCTATTACCCCCCGCTTGGCACCCCAGACAAAGCTAAAGCCTCTTAACCCCACAGTGGGGCTAAGAGGCTTTAAGCGGCGATAGAACCTTTAAACTTCGAGGTCGGCCTGGAAGTCTGCGGTCTGCAGGCGATCCTTAATGGTGGTGATGAAGCGGCCTGCGTCCGCACCGTCAACCACCTGGTGATCGTAGGTGAATGGTAGGTAGCACATCTGGCGGATAGCGATGGCGTCCTGGCCGTTCTCGTTGACAACGACCGGGCGCTTCTCGATGGCCGCGGTGCCCAGGATGCCGGCCTGTGGTGGAACCAAGATCGGGGTGTCGAGCATGGCGCCCTCAGAACCGATGTTGGTCACGGTGAAGGTGGCACCGGTGAGATCGTTCGGCTTCAGCTTGTTATTACGGGCCTTATCGGCCAGCTCTGCAATCTGCTGCGCAATCTGCGGCAGGGTCATGTCCTGCGCCTTGTGGATGACCGGGGTGAGCAGGCCCTTCGGGGTGTCAACCGCAATAGCGATATTGACGTCCGAGTGGTAGGTCATCTCCTTGGTCTCTGGATTGTAGGACGCATTGACGTTCGGGTGGGAGACCAGAGCCTCAGCGGTGGCCTTCACGATGAACGGCAGGAAGGACAGGTTGGCACCGTGCTTGTCGATGAATGCCTGCTTATTCTTCTTGCGCATATCCCAAATAGCAGTCATATCGACTTCCTGCACGTGGGTAAGCTGTGCGGAAATCTGCAGCGCCTCTACCATCTTGGAGGCGGTGATCTCGCGAATGCGGTTGACCTTCTGCGTGGTGCCGATAAGCTCCTGCTTAGCCGGATCCACGGACTTAGTGGACCAGCGAGCACGCGGGGAGTTATCGGACTGTGCGCTGGACTTGGTAGGTGCTTCGCCCTCACCAGCAGCGGCGAGCACGTCCTGCTTGCGGATTCGTCCACCTACGCCGGTGCCCTCGACGGTGTTGAGGTCTACGCCGTGCTTATCAGCCAGCTTGCGTACCAGCGGGGTGACATAAGGAACGTTGTCGCCATTGTTGACCTTGGTGGAGGTGTTCAGGGAGGAATCCTGCTTGGTTTCCTTCTTCTCCTCGGCCTTTGGCTCCGGCTTCTTCTCTTCCTTTTCTTCGGCCCGTGGCTCTTGCTTCTTTTCTTCCTTTGGCTCTGGCTTGTCCTCGGAGGAGGATGCGGTGGCGTTTTCGTCGCCGATGCGGGCGATGACTTCGCCGACCTCGATGGTGTCGTCCTCGTCGGCGAGGATTTCTACCAGGGTGCCTGCTACTGGGGAAGGAATTTCGGTGTCGACCTTGTCGGTGGAGACCTCGAGCAGTGGCTCGTCTACCTCGACGGTGTCGCCGACGGACTTCAGCCACTGGGTGATGGTGCCTTCGGTGACGGATTCGCCGAGTTCTGGCATTTCTACATCGGCTGCGTCACCAGAGCCGCCCTTAGAAGAGTCAGCCTTCTTCTCTTCCTTTTCTTCGGCCCGTGGCTCTTCCTTCTTTTCTTCCTTTGGTTCTGGCTTGTCCTCGGAGGAGGATGCGGTGGCGTTTTCGTCGCCGATGCGGGCGATGACTTCGCCGACCTCGATGGTGTCGTCCTCGTCGGCGAGGATTTCTACCAGGGTGCCTGCTACTGGGGAAGGAATTTCGGTGTCGACCTTGTCGGTGGAGACCTCGAGCAGTGGCTCGTCTACCTCGACGGTGTCGCCGACGGACTTCAGCCACTGGGTGATGGTGCCTTCGGTGACGGATTCGCCGAGTTCTGGCATTTCTACATCGGCTGCGTCACCAGAGTCGCCGTTAGAGGAATCAGCCTTCGGCTCTTCCTTAGTTTCTTGTGCTTTTTCCTTGCCCTCATCAGCGGAGGAATCGTTGGATGCGGAGCCTGCCTCATCCTCATCACCGATGATGGCGATGACTTCGCCGACCTCGATGGTGTCATCCTCGTCAGCCTTGATTTCAATAATGGTTCCGGCTACGGGGGAGGGGATTTCGGTGTCGACCTTGTCGGTGGAGACCTCGAGCAATGGCTCGTCTACCTCGACGGTGTCGCCGACGGACTTCAGCCACTGCGTGATGGTGCCTTCGGTAACGGATTCGCCCAGCTCGGGCATCTCAACGGAGTTCGCCATGAGTTATAAGACTCCTCTAAAGTTGGAAGTGTTCTATCGCTACCCGACAATCTTACAGCGTGATGCTCACCCTCGTGCAGATGTGGGGTTAGTAACTACCCTCCTTCCGGGTAAGCTAGGGAATTATGTTCAACCCCTTCCGTCGCAATAAGTCCAGATCGTCGCTGCGACCACCCCGCGGACCGGGGGAGACCATCCGCCCGGAGGACGCACAGGATTTAAAGCAATGGGCCGCCGGAAAGCTATACGTAGAGGCCTTTGTGGAGCCGGAAACAGTAGTCAATGAGATGTCTGTCGTGGTTGTCGATGAAAACGGCGAGTTTATTCGCCGTCGCATCGGTGGACCAAAGGGTATTGATGCCGTGGCTACATTATTGAACTGCGATATATATGACGTGGAAGAAACCGGCTATCCGCAGCGCATGCGTGAGCGCATGGAAAGACAGCGCATTTTGCGTAAAAGGGAAGAACAAAAGCAACGCCGCGCCCGGTTCGAGCGCGGCGAAAATCCAGATACAGGGCGAGACTTAAGCTAGGTCAGCGTTAGTGTCCTCGCGTAAATACACCTGAGATCCCTTGCGCCGAAATTCGGCAGATTTTTCCTGCATGCCTTCTTGTGGTGCAGTACCGTTCGCGGCCTCACGGACTTGCTCGCCTAGCGTGGGCATACCCAGCTCGGCCATGTGCCCGCCGAACATATCGCGAATGTCTTGGCTGATGCGCATGGAGCAGAACTTTGGCCCGCACATAGAACAAAAGTGTGCGGTCTTTGCTGGCTCTGCCGGCAGTGTTTCGTCATGATAAGCCTGCGCGGTTTCCGGGTCGAGGGAGAGCGCAAATTGGTCATTCCAACGAAATTCAAAGCGGGCTTTGCTCATAGCATCGTCCCAGGCGCGGGCGCCTGGATGCCCCTTAGCGACGTCCGCGGAGTGCGCCGCAATCTTATAGGTAATGACCCCTGTCTTAACATCATCGCGGTTAGGCAGTCCCAAGTGCTCCTTGGGAGTGACATAGCACAACATGGCCGTACCGCCCATGGCGATATGGGCGGCACCGATAGCGGAAGTGATGTGGTCATAGCCAGGGGCAATATCAGTAACTAGCGGGCCGAGGGTATAGAAGGGGGCATCTGAGGCCCAGTCTTGCTCCAGCTCGTTGTTTTCTTGAATCATGTTGAGCGGCACGTGCCCGGGCCCTTCCACCATCACTTGCACGTCATACTCCCACGCGCGGCGGGTCAGCTCGCCGATGGTCTTAAGCTCAGCAAATTGGGCGGCGTCGTTTGCATCGGCAAGGCTGCCGGGACGCAGGCCGTCGCCAAGTGAAAATGCAACATCGTACTGGGCGAAGATCTCGCACAACTCATCAAAGTGCTCGTAGAGGAAAGACTCCTTGTGGTGAGCAAGGCACCATCCCGCCATGATGGAACCCCCGCGGCTGACTATGCCGGTCACGCGATTGCTCGCCAGCGGTACGTAGGCCAAGAGCACACCGGCGTGGATGGTCATATAGTCCACGCCTTGTTCGCATTGTTCAATGACGGTATCGCGGAAGATTTCCCAGGTCAGATCTTCTGCTACGCCATTGACCTTTTCCAAAGCTTGGTAGATGGGTACGGTGCCGATAGGAACCGGGGAGTTGCGCAGGATCCATTCACGGGTGGTGTGGATATCGTCACCAGTGGAAAGGTCCATTACGGTGTCCGCGCCCCACTGGGTGGCCCAGCGCAGTTTGGATACTTCTTCTTCGATAGAGGAGGTAACCGCGGAGTTGCCAATATTGGCGTTGATTTTGGTGAGGAATTTTCGCCCAATGATCATGGGCTCAGACTCGGGGTGGTTGACATTATTGGGGATAATGGCGCGGCCGCGAGCTACCTCAGCGCGGACAAATTCTGGATCGCAGTGCTCACGCAGCGCTACGAATTCCATTTCGCGGGTGATGACTCCTTGGCGGGCATAGTGCATCTGGGTTACGCGGCGCTTAGGCTGAGCCTTAAGCGGGGCGCGCTTAGCCCCCTTCCACTCCTGTGAAGAAGCCCCGCGGCGCTGCGCGGCACGTCCATCATCCGCCAGCTCGCGGCCGCGACCGGTGTATTCTTCCGTGTCTCCGCGGTCGCTAATCCACTCGCTGCGCAGCGCCGGTAGTCCCTCTTCGGGCGCGCATTGTGGTCCACGTGTGCGATAGACGCGGAAGGGTTCATTGGGGCCTTGTGGGGAATCATCCAGGTGGATTTCGGTCTCTGGGACCTCTAAGCCGTTGTGTCGAATGGGGGAATAGGAATGCTTAGGATGATTTTCTGGGCCAGCCGTCATGGCAAGCGCTCCTCTCTTCCTTCGTAGGTATTAACCAAACAGGTTCGAACGGTCTATGCGCAGCTTTAGCGCATTCTCAGCCCGTGCTCGGGCACCCGTGGGGACGCTGATCACCCTATAACAACCGCTTTGCGTAGCGCAGGGCTTTCGCACTTTCGGTGTTTACGCTTCTTTGTCGAGCGGCGGTAGGAGGAACCTTGGGCACAACTCAACAGGAAACTTTAAGGATATTTCTATCCGTATCCAATATCGGTGTTTCATACTTATCTCATGCGTTTGAGAGAGCGCATGCGAGAGAGATAGAGAGAACCCCTCACGTTTCCAGAGGGCGGCTGAGATGGCCGATACATGGAAACACCTTGTAGAGAGACGCCTGCGGCCCTCGGACCACTTTCGGTTCGAGGGCCGCAGGCGTTTTCTTTTGTCTAGCAGATCGTAGCGCCGGCAGCAGCCAACTCTTGCAACGCCGCCTCGCCGCGAGATTCGTCTACCGGTGAGCAATAGTCACGCAGAACTCGGACGGCAAAGCCCTCCTTAAGGGCGTCGGCAGCCGTGGCGCGCACGCAGTGGTCCGTGGCAATTCCCACGATATCTACGGCATCGGTGCGGTGCTCGCGCAACCAGTCCGCGAGCAAGGTTCCGTTCGCAGCACCCTCAAAACCGGAATAGGCGGCGGTGTATTCCCCTTTGCGGAAGTAGGCTTCGGCCGGTCCGATCGCTTTATGCATGGCCGCGCCGTGGGAATCGGCCACACAGTGTACGGGCCAAGAATCGACAAAATCCGGGTCCTGAGAAAAGTGGGAACCCGGATCGATGTGCCAATCCTGCGTGGCTACGACGGTCTCGTAGTCCTGTTGCAGGGAAGCGATTTTTGCAGCGACCTCATTGCCCCGCTCGGTACCCAAGGCACCGCCGGGGCAGAAGTCATTTTGTACGTCAACGATGATTAAAGCAGGCTTCATGCCTTTAGGATTTTAACCCCATAAAGCCTGCTGCGGCGCTAGTTTAATTCAGCAATTTCGCGCAGTGCAGCTACCACCGTGCGGGTGGGCACGCCCGTGCCCATCTTCGGGGTGTATCCATAAGCGCCGGTGGTATTGAAGGAAGGGCCGGCCACATCGATATGGGCCCATTCGATGCCTTCGCCCACAAAGTTCTGGAGGTAGGTCGCGGCATATTCCATGCCGCCCTCACGCTTGGCGTTGATGTTTCGAATATCTGCGCTGGCGGACTTTACCGATTCCTCGTGTTCTTCCAGCAATGGCATAGCCCATGCCTTTTCACCCACCTCGCGACCGATTTCGGCCATGCGGTCACGGAATTCCTCCGAGCCCATAACGCCGGCGGTGCGCTCACCTAGGGCGACCATCTGGGCGCCGGTCAAGGTAGCAGTTTCAATGAGGTAGTCGGGGTTGTCTTCGCTGGCGCGCGCAATGGCGTCAGCAAGCACGAGGCGTCCTTCAGCATCGGTATTGAGAACTTCGGAGGTAATGCCGCCGTAGTGGGTAATTACATCGCCCGGGCGGGTGGCATCGCTGCCCGGCATATTTTCTGCTAGTGGCAGGGTAGCGGTGATGCTGACCTTGAGGTTCAGTTTTGCTGCGGCGATGATGGCGGCGGCCATAGCAGCAGAACCGCCCATGTCAGAGATCATGTCCCACATCTTGGCGCCTGGCTTCAAGGAAATGCCGCCGGTATCGAAGGTGATGCCCTTGCCTACTAGGGCGACGTGGCGCTTGGCCCTCTTAGGCTTCCAGCTCAAGCGGACTAGGCGTGGCGGGCGTGCGGACCCGCGTCCGACGGCCATGATGCCGCCAAAGCCCTGCTTTTCCAGCGCCTTTTCATCCAAGATCTCCACCTCAAGGCCCACATCTGCCGCTTGAGTAGAAAGGAATGCGGCGTAAGTTTCTGGGTAGAGCAGGTTGGAAGGAGTATTAACAAGGTCGCGGGCGATGAGAACGGACTCGGCAGTAATCTTTGCGTTCTCGAACTCCTCTTGGGCGGACTTCTCCGCCACCACGGTGTAGGTGGTAGCCTCCGCAGCCGACTCGGAGCGCAGGCCAGAGTATTTATAGCCACCAAGGATGAGGCCTTCTACCACTGGGGCGACGCCAAAATCGCCCAGAGAGGTGGCTACGGCCTTCACCTTGGTAATAGAGCGAGCTGCCTGGCCGGCAGCACGTCGTAGCGTTTCATCGTCAACTTCTTCCGCATCGCCTAAGCCAACAGCGATGATGGAGGCCACGCCCGCCTTGGCGGGGGCCGGAACTCGCGTGACCTCGCCGACCTTGCCGGAAGCCCCTACGGCTACAAGCGCCTCGTAGGTGGAACGCAGCGCGGCGCCGCCTAGCAAGGTGGTGCCCGGCAGTTCTAGGCCGCTTTCGCCCTCGAATGTGGCGATGAGTAGTGCTTCCGCCTTCTTGGGAGCCTTCTTTCCCAGCTTTACCTGGGGAAAGTTTCCGCGTGCGGGCAGGTCGGTCGGTGCCATTTTATCCTCCTTTATGGAAAGGCTTATCAATCTTCCCTCCACTGTACCGCGTGGCAGTGAACTAATTCCTGCCTTGTAATAGATAAAGGGGTAGATTGTGGGCATGCTTGATTACACGATTACTCGTACCGATAGCCCCACCTCCGTTGAAGAACTCAGAGACATCCTTGCCAACCCTGGCTTTGGCAAGCACTTTACGGATCATATGGTCACCATCGACTGGACCGAAGAAAAGGGCTGGCACGATGCTCAGGTGCGCCCATACGGGCCAATGACGATGGACCCAGCCAGCAATGTATTCCATTATGGCCAGGCGATCTTTGAGGGCATCAAGGCTTACCGCCAGTCTGATGATTCCATTGTTACTTTCCGCCCAGACCAGAACGCCCAGCGCTTTATCAACTCTGCTGAGCGTCTAGCCATGCCGGAGCTCCCGCAAGAAGAATTCATCGAATCCCTGCGCCAATTGGTTGCGGCGGACAAGGACTGGGTGCCGGAAGCTGGTGGGGAAGCGGCGCTGTACTTGCGTCCTTTTATGATCTCTACTGAGGTCTCTCTGGGAGTTCATCCGGCCAATTCCTACCGCTACGTACTGATCGCCTCCCCAGCGGGTTCCTACTTCAGCGGTGGCATCAAGCCGGTATCTGTCTGGTTGTCCACCGACTACGTTCGCGCCGCTCCCGGTGGCACCGGCGCGGCTAAGTTTGCGGGAAACTATGCAGGTTCGCTTCTAGCTCAGGCCCAAGCGGACGAAAAAGGTTGTGACCAGGTGGTCTGGTTGGATGCCGTTGAACGCCGCTACATCGAGGAGATGGGCGGAATGAACCTGATGTTTGTTTATGGTTCTGGTGACAATACGGAGATTGTTACCCCAGAACTATCCGGCTCCTTGCTGCCGGGTATCACGCGCGAATCTCTTCTGCAGGTTGCCCAGGATTTGGGCTACAAGGTCACCGAGCGCCGCATCACTACCGAAGAATGGCAGCGCGATGCGGAATCTGGCGCTATGTCGGAGGCCTTTGCCTGCGGCACGGCCGCGGTCATTACCCCAGTGGGCCGGGTAATGGGGGAGTCTGCGGATTTCCAGGTTAATGGCAATCAGGCGGGCGAGATCACCATGGCCCTGCGTGAGCGCCTCACCGGAATTCAGCGCGGTGCCGTGGAGGATACCCACGGTTGGCTCCATACCCTCGTGAAATAGGCCTCCCTTAGGCGTCCGAGGCGATCTCCACTCCGGTTAGCAGCATCGGCAGCGCCGCGAGGGCACCGAGCGCGGGCTCCGGCTCCATTCCCAGCTCATGCAGGGGGTGGAGCCACAGTTTTTCCAGCGCCAGCTGGTGAGCAGGAGCAGCAGAGAGGGTGGTGGCGAAGAGCCACTCTTTAACGCCAGGATTGTCGCGCTCGGCAAGGAGGGCAGCGGTGGCGGTCAAAGGGGCATCGATAAGCAGAGGCGTGCGTCGTTCTGCAGCCCGGGTAATAAAACCCACCGCAGCTGCCAGCACTGCGGAGTGGCAAGATTCAACCAGCTCCATGCCCTCGAGGTTGCGGGCATGGAACATAGCATCGCGGATTTCAGTGACCTCACGCTTCCAGTCTTCTACGCTATGCTGCTTGCCGACGATCACTACGGGCTCCGTTTGCGTCAACGTCGCCATGACCACGGCTGGCACTCGGGCGCTTTCGACGCCCCCCGGAATAATCAGGTCCGCGCCGGCATCAATTTCTGCATCCGCAGTAGCGGCTCCTAAGCCGTATGCTTGGGAAAAATTCGTCACCGTGACTACATTCAGCCCGGCCTCCGCCCGTCTGGCGGCGATTTCGGTGGCCGCAAGGGGGGTTTCCTGCTTGGCGAAAATAACGCCGCGTACTCGTTGTGGCTCGCGCGCGGGGGCAGTGCCTTGGCAGGCAGCTAGCCATTGGGCGGCGTCGGTTAGGCGCCCAAAAGGCGCGAGCTGCGCATCGTTTTCGGTACGTGCCTGACTATCGGGCTGCGGAATAGCCATGAGCAGACTCCCTAAACGTCAGCGCCGAGCTCCACGCGGGGGCGCGGGATGCGCCACTTGCGCGGCTGGCTGGCGCGGGAATAAGCATAAAAGCCAAGGCTGAAGCCGGCTTCGGTGGTGCCGGGGAACTTGGCGCGCACAGCATTATTGCAGCGGCGGGCCAGAATGACGCCCTCAATGGCGAAGATAATCAGGATAACCATCGCTACTGCGTTAATAATCGTCGCAATGCTGGGGACCGCGTAGGTCAAGAACATGACCACGATGAGAACCAAGGCCATTGGCATAACCCAGTTGCTCAAGCTGCGGCGGGCATCTACCCAATCGCGCACATAGGCGCGCTCGGAACCCTGGTCGCGAGCAGGAAGGTAGCGTGGATCGCCATCTGCCATGCGGGCTTGCTGCTCGCGATTCGCCTGCTGGCGCTCTTGGCGCTCCTTTTTCTTAAATTCCTTCCACTCGTCCTTGCTCATGGACTTCTTCATGTCCTTGCGGTGCTGGTAGCGCTGTGCTTCAGACATGCCATGGGGATCGCGCTTTACGCCACGTGCAATCTCTTGTTCTGAGCGCTTTGGCGTAGGACGACCCTTTGGTGGGGTATAGCCCTTGCGCTGGGGCTGGTCCTGAGCATCGTCCTGCGCTTTCTCTTGCACAGGGGCGGGCTCAGCGGAGTTCTTATCATCATTTTGCCACGGGAGTTTCACGCTCCTCACACTACAAGGTTTAGATAGGAATAGGGGAATAGGCTCGGCGCCCATGGTGTTGTAGGTATGGGCTACCTTTTCCCACCTGAACTAACCGGGTAGGGTAGTGGCAACGAATCCAATACTTAATGAGGAGAAGTGATGACCGCTCCAGCTTCCGCAACCGGCGTCATTCTGACTGAAGCAGCAGCCGCAAAGGCAAAGGCGCTGCTTGATCAGGAAGGCCGTGATGATCTCTCTCTGCGCATTGCCGTACAGCCTGGTGGCTGTGCTGGCCTGCGCTACCAGCTCTACTTTGATGACCGCACCTTGGATGGTGACAAGGTTGATCAGGTAGGCGGTGTAAACCTCGTTGTGGACAAGATGTCCGTTCCCTACCTGACCGGCGCCAAGATTGACTTCGCTGACACCATCGAGTCTCAGGGCTTCACCATCGACAACCCGAATGCCACCGGCTCTTGCGCTTGTGGCGATTCCTTCAACTAAATAAAGGGCAGAAAAGGGGGTGGGTGCCTGTGGCACCCACCCCCTTTTATATGCGTGGAAAGCTCTTAGAGCTTGACTGGGTAGTCGCGCTGCTCGATCTGCGGATCGATGCGCTTTTCCACAAAAATGCCGTGCCAAATCATAAAGGACAGCACGGTCCACAGGCGGCGAGAATGATCAGAGACGCCGTCGCGGTGCTCCTTGAGCATCTCCAGAACTTCTTTCTTATTGAAGATGTCCTCGGTCTGGGACTCGTTGATTGTGTCCTGGGCCCAGCCGTAGAGCTCATCGCCGGCCAACCAGTGGCGCATCGGCACAGGGAAGCCGAGCTTCTTGCGGTGCAAAACGTGGGCCGGAACGATCTGCTCCATCGCCTTGCGCAGGGCGTATTTGGTGGTGCCGTGAGAAATCTTCAGGTCATAAGGGATAGACTCGGCAACCTTAAAGACTTCCTTGTCCAGGAAAGGCACGCGCAGCTCCAAGGAGTTAGCCATATTGATCTTATCGGCCTTAACCAGGATGTCACCGCGCATCCAGGTAAATAGATCCAGGTGCTGCATGCGAGCGACTGGGTCAAAGTTTTCGGACTGGGCGTAGATGGGTGCGGTCACCTCGCGGTGGTCCCACTCGCGCTTCGCCCACGGAATAACGCGCTGCATCTGCTCAAAATTGAAGGAACGGGCGTTGCCATAATAACGCTCTTCCATCGTCATTGAGCCACGGTTGAGTAGAGACTTGCCCTTCATGCCTTCTGGCAACACCTGGGAGAGCTTGCCCAGCCCGCGGCGCAGTGGGGAAGGGATCTTCTCAAAGGGGGCGAGGGATAGTGGTTCCTTGTAGATGGTGTAGCCACCAAAGAGCTCGTCCGCGCCCTCACCGGAGAGAACCACCTTGACGTGCTTGCGGGCCTCCTGGGCTACGAAGTACAGCGGCACCAGCGACGGATCAGCCACCGGATTGTCCAAATACCACATGATTTTCGGGATAGACTCGGCATACTCCTCGGGGGAGACAATCTTGACGATGTGCTCCACGCCGATAGCTTCCGCGGACTCTGCCGCGACATCGACCTCGGAGTAGCCCTCGCGCTCAAAGCCGGTAGTAAAGGTCAGTAGGTCTGGATTGTGGCGTTTGGCCAGGGTGGCAATAGCGGTGGAGTCAATGCCGCCCGACAAGAAAGAGCCCACAGTGACGTCGGCGCGCATGTGCTTAGCGACGGAATCCTCCAGCGCTTCCGCAATCCGGTTAAAGAGTTGCTGCTCTTCACCTTGCTTTACCTGTTGGATAGGGAAGCGGGGTTTGAAGTAACGCTCGGAAACAACTTCCTCGCCCGGGCGGAGAGTAACAGTGCAGCCGGATTCCACGCGGCGGATATTAGCGTGTAGGGACTCAGGCTCTGGGACGTACTGCAAGTCGACGTAGTGCTCAATTGCGCGACGGTCAAGGCTGAGGTCTAGACCAATTTCGTCTGCCATTTCCAGGATGCACTTCATCTCGGAAGCGAAAACGGTGCCTGCCTCGGTGGTGGCGTAGTAAAGCGGCTTGATGCCAAATTGGTCGCGAGCGGCAAACATCGTCTTGGTATGGGTGTCCCAGATGGCGATGCCGAACATGCCGCGCAGGTGGTTGACTACGTCGTTGCCCCAGTGGTGGTAGCCCACCACAATTGGCTCGCCATCGCCTTCGGTCTGGAAGGTGTAACCAAGGCCCTTGAGTTCCTCGCGTAGCTCTACGTAGTTGTAAATTTCGCCATTGAAAGTCATGGCGTAACGATCGGGCTGGCCCTCAGGACCCCACCGGAGGGGTTGGTGGGAGTGCTCCAGGTCAATAATGGACAGGCGGTTAAAGCCAAAGGCGGCATCGCCATCATGCCAGGTGCCTGCGGCATCTGGACCACGGTGGCGCATGCAGGGCAGGGAACGTTCGAGCGCAGCAACGTATTTATCTACGTTGCCTGTTGCGGCGAGCATGCCAAGAAGTCCGCACATGTAAAGATTGCTCCTTATATATAAGCGTCTATTGCTAGTCACCTACTTTACGGCTCGAGCGACAGAAACCAGAACACGCCACGGCTTAGGGAAAGCTGGCGACTGCCTTGGAATTGGCTTCCCCGATAGGGGTGCGAACTTTCGGATGATGGCCCTGCTGCAAACCTGTGAATTGGCGCACAAGTCTCGAGTTTCGCCAAAGGGTGTAGTTGGGACATTGTGCAGGTGGGGCGGTAACCTACTAGAAGAAGAATATGAAATGAGTGCACTAGGTGCCCTTTTATGCCTTTAAACAGGCTGGGAATCCGGCACTTATCCTCTATTCTGATTGGGTAAGAGTGCTCTGTGAGTATTCGAGAAGTTTTGTGTGGACAGAAAGGCAGAACACACGTGGGACAGCGTAATAAGCGCACCTTTGCCCGTAAGGCGGGCGTAGCTGGCGCACTTGCCCTGGGTGGACTCGCTCTGGCAGGTTGTGACGTTCAGGCGCCAACTGCTGTAGAGAACCTCCTGGGATTTGGTTGGCCGAAGGGCATTACCCCTGAGGCAGAAGCCATGTACAACTTCTGGATTTGGGTCTGGGTTGCCGCATGGATCGTTGGTTTTATTATGTGGGGCCTGTTCCTCACTGCTATCTTCCGCTGGAGCGCGAAGAAGGCGAAGAAGGATGGCAAGGGCGAGTTCCCGCGCCAGATTCAGTACAACGTTCCGCTGGAGATGGTTTTGACCATCGTTCCGATCCTCATCATCATGGGCCTGTTCTTCTTTACCGTTCAGGCTCAGCAGAAGGTCACCGCCTTGGATAAGGATCCGAAGGTCGTGGTCGACGTCACCGCATTCCAGTGGAACTGGAAGTTCGGTTACGCCGAGAATCACGTTAACGGTGAGAACTACGACGGTGCCGATAAGGAGCGTCAGGCGGAAGCAGAGAAGACCGCTCACGACCCAGAGGGTGTGGACAACCCGAACCCGATTCACGGCAAGTCCATGGGTGATCTTTCCTATCTGAACTACAACAAGATTGAGACCGTCGGTACCACCGAAGAGGTTCCGGTTCTGGTGCTTCCCTCCGATACTGCGATTGAGTTCCGTCTCGCTTCCGGCGACGTATCCCACGCATTCTGGGTGCCAGAGTTCTTGTTCAAGCGCGACGTATATGCACACCCAGAAGCAAACGCACAGGAGCGTAGCTTCCAGGTAGAAAAGATTGAGAAGCAGGGTGCATTCGTCGGCCGTTGTGCTGAGATGTGCGGTACCTACCACTCGATGATGAACTTCGAAATCCGCGTTGTTTCCCCAGAGGACTTCAACAAGTACATGAAGTTCCGCGAGAACAATCCGGAAGCCACCAACGCAGAGGCACTCAAGGAAATCGGTCAGGACCCATATGCGGTTACCACCCACCCGTTCTCCGGCGAGCGTGACACCGCTAAGGGTGACAACTTCGTGAACACCGCGGCATAAGAGATAAGGACACAACACAATGCGTGCAACATCGAAAGTCTTTTACTCAATCGCGACGTACCTTTTTGTCTCGCTGATTGTCTACATCTTCGGCGTCACCTTCGTTAAGGATGATGGCTACCTTTACGGCGCTGAGTGGGTCGGCATCGTCGGCATGTTCCTTGCCTTCCTGCTGTGCATGATGCTGGGTGCTTACCTCCACTTCACGGATGACCGCAGTGATGTCCTGCCGGAAGACTGGGAGGAGGCGGAAACCGAAGACGCCGCCGGTATCCTTGGCTTCTTCTCCCCAAGCTCCATCTGGCCGCTGGCTATGACTGGTGCAATTGCGCTCCTCGGCCTAGGCATCGTCTTCCTCTACTTCTGGTTGATTGCCCTCGGCGCCGTCTGTCTCATCGCGGCCTGCACCGGCCTGTCCCTGCAGTATGGCCTGCCGAAGGAAAAGCACTAATTCCTCAACCTGAAGGAATCCCTGCCTAAAACTTCTCCGCCCTCCTAGCTATAAAGGCTAGGAGGGCTTTGGCGATCCGGCGTCGTTTGCCGTGACGAAAAGTTCCCCAGATTTCCAAAAAATTTTGCAACGGGGGAGTGGCGGTGGTTATATGAGCGCGTTGTCGCCAGGTTTTTGCAACTATTCAGGCACGTAAAGGGCAATTTTTGCGGGGGTCGTTCGAAAGTTGTAAACCAGCGCTTTTGGGGTGGGTTACAAATGTGATTTATCTCTCCGGAAAACTTGAGACAGATAGATTGGCGATCGGGAAAAGAAATGGGGAACGTTGTCGAGGTGGACTTGCTGAAGCTGCAGTATAGGGCTCCTCGGGTGGTGTCACCTGCATCGATGGGGTGTCGGAAAGCGGGGCAAAAAGTTCCCGAATAGAAAAATATAATTTCGACAGTCGTCTAGCTGAGTGTTAGCTGCCCAGAGAGTGAAAAACGAATAGATAAAGCGGGGGGAATCGAGGTGACTTCGGCGACTAGAACGGCCATAATAGCCACTGTGACGAGCGTAGTTTCTAACCAAGGTATGACAGCACCACGTGCTGCCTCGCTGAACCGACCCAATATGGTCAGTGTTGGCACCATCGTGTTCCTGTCTCAGGAATTGATGTTCTTTGCCGGGCTGTTCGCGATGTGGTTCACCTCGCGTGCAAACGGTCAGGAAGGCGATTGGGCGGAGCACACCGCCCATATCAACCTGCCCATGGGTTTCCTCATTACGGCAGTGTTGATTTCTTCTTCTGTGACCTCGCAGTTCGGCGTGTTTGCCGCAGAAAGGGGTGACGTTTACAAGCTTCGACTCTGGTACACCGTGACGCTGGTACTGGGTGTTGTATTCCTAGGCATTATGGCGTTTGAGTGGACCGAGTTGATTCACGCAGGTGTGACTGTGCAGTCCAGCGTCTTCGGTTCGGTGTTCTACATCATTACCGGCTTCCACGCTGCGCACGTGACCGCGGGTCTGATTTCTTTTGCAATCATTCTCGCGCGCGTTGCTAAGTCCAAGTTCACGCCGGCGCAGGCGACCGCAGCAATGGCAGTGTCCTATTACTGGCACTTCGTTGACGTTGTGTGGATCGGCGTCTTCACCGTTATTTACTTGGTTCAGTAGCACTGGCCAATCTCCCCAAACAGTCCTCCCGTGTTCGAGTTATCTAAAGGAAAATGATGGATAACAATTCGCAGTCCGTGGCAGTGGAGCAGACCACTGCGACGGCTAAGAAGACCCGCCGTCGCCGCAAGGCGAAGCGCACCCTCGCTGGTGGCTTTGCCCTGGCGATTGGCCTGTCCGGTGCGGGCGTCTTGGCTTCTGCCTTGACCCCGGACGCACAGGTCGCCACGGCGGAAAAAGATGACCAAGCCCTCGTGCAAGAGGGCAAGGACATCTATGACACCGCTTGTATCACCTGCCACGGTGCCAATCTGCAGGGCATCGAAGGCCGCGGTCCGTCCCTCGTTGGTATCGGTGCTGGTTCCGTGTACTTCCAAGTGCACTCCGGCCGTATGCCAATGATGTCTAACGACGCACAGGCAGAGCGCAAGGCACCGCGTTACACCGAGCAGCAGACTCTCGCCTTGGCTGCATATGTTGCAGCTAACGGTGGTGGCGCCGACATCGTCTACAACGACGACGGAAGCGTTGCACAGGAGTCGTTGCGTGGTGCTAACTACAACGGCGAAATCCAGGCAGAAGACGTTGCTAAGGGCTCCGAGCTCTTCCGTATGAACTGTGCATCCTGCCACAACTTCACCGGCCAGGGCGGCGCGTTGTCCTCCGGTAAGTTCGCTCCGGAGCTGGCTCCGGCTAACGAGCAGGAAATTTACCAGGCAATGCTGACCGGTCCGCAGAACATGCCTAAGTTCTCTGACCGTCAGCTGACCGCAGACGAGAAGAAGGACATCATCGCTTATCTCAAGTCTGCGAAGGAAACTCCTTCCCCGGCCGGTTGGGACCTTGGCGCTCTCGGCCCGGTAGCGGAAGGCCTGGCAATGTGGATTATCGGCATTAGCGCCCTGTGCGCCGCCGCTATGTGGATTGGATCGCGCTCATGAGCAATGTGAAGAAGAATTACACTAATGCTGAGCTCGATAAGATGAGCAACGATGAACTCGCTGCTCTAGGTACCGAGCTCGATGACGTCACCGTTGCATTCCGCAAGGAACGCTTCCCGGTAGAAGGTGACCCAGCTGAGAAGCGCGCCGGACGTAACGTTGCCATCTGGCTGTTCCTGTCCGTCATTGGCGGCCTAGGATTCCTCGGCGTTTACCTGTTCTGGCCGTGGCAGTACAAGCAGCTCGGGGAAGAAGGCCATATTTGGCACACCCTCTATACCCCTCTCCTCGGTATTACTGCAGCGCTTGCAATCTGTGCACTGGGAATCGCAATCGTTCAGTACGTTAAGAAGATTCTCCCAGAGGAAATCTCCGTACAGCGCCGTCACGACGGTCCTTCCGAAGAGGTGGACCGCCGCACCCTCACCGCTTTGCTGAACGACTCTTGGAAGACCTCGACTCTGGGTCGCCGCAAGACCATTCAGGGCCTGCTCGGCGGAGCTGGTGTTCTATTCGGCCTGACGGTGATTGCTCCGCTGGGCGGCGCTATTAAGAATCCCTGGAAGGTTCGCCACAACCTGAACTACGCCGGCGACGGTACTCTGTGGACCTCCGGTTGGACCTTGTACAATGAAGGCGTCAAGCTTTACCTGGCTCGCGACACCGGTACCATCGCCGAAAAGCACTCTGGTGAGACCGGCGAGCACTACAGCACTAAGGGCGTTACCCGCCTGGTTCGCGTGCGCCCGGAGGATCTGGCAGCAGGCGGCATGGAGACCGTTTTCCCGCTGGCAGAAGAAGACGTCAACGATGGCGACAAGTACGACGCCGAGCGCGATGTCTACGAGCATCACATGCACTCGATTCACGGAAACCGCAACGCGGTGATGCTTATTCGTCTGCGTCACAGCGACGCACAGAAGGCTATCGAGCGCGAAGGTCAGGAAGATTTCCACCACGGCGACTACTACGCCTACTCCAAGATTTGTACTCACATCGGTTGCCCGACCTCTCTATATGAGGCTCAGACCAACCGAATCCTGTGCCCGTGCCACCAGTCGCAGTTCGACGCTTTGCACTACGGCAAGCCGGTCTTCGGTCCGGCAGCCCGTGCATTGCCACAGCTGCCTATCACGGTGGACGATGAGGGCTACCTCGTTGCACAGGGCAACTTCATTGAGCCTGTCGGCCCGGCATTCTGGGAGCGTAAGTCATAATGAGCAATAAACTCGCCCAAATGGGCAACAACATGGATGAGCGCTATAGCGCCGCCGGCGTGCTGAGGACTCAGCTGAACAAGGTCTTTCCGACCCACTGGTCCTTCATGCTCGGTGAGATGGCGCTGTACAGCTTCATCATTCTCGTACTGACCGGTATTTACCTGGCGCTGTTCTTCGACCCTTCCATTACGAAGGTGATCTACGACGGCACCTACGCACCGCTTAATGGTGTGGAAATGTCCCGCGCATACGCCACTGCACTGGATATCTCTTTTGAAGTTCGTGGCGGTCTCTTTGTGCGCCAGATGCACCACTGGGCAGCGCTGCTGTTCATGATGTCCATGGTTGCGCACATGCTGCGCATCTTCTTTACCGGCGCCTTCCGTCGCCCGCGTGAGGCAAACTGGATCATCGGTTGCGCGCTTATCCTGCTGGGTATGATCGAGGGCTTCCTCGGTTACTCCCTGCCGGATGACTTGCTCTCCGGTGTCGGTCTGCGAATCATGTCCGCTATCATTCTTGGTCTGCCTATCATCGGCACTTGGCTGCACTGGGCAATCTTCAGCGGTGACTTCCCATCTGACCTGATGCTGGATCGTTTCTACATCCTGCACGTGTTGGTGATTCCAGGCATCATCCTGGGCCTGATTGCAGCTCACCTGATTATGGTTTGGTTCCAGAAGCACACCCAGTTCCCTGGACCGGGTCGTGCTGAGAACAACGTAGTTGGCGTTCGCATTATGCCGGTCTTCGCAACCAAGGCGATTGGCATGGGCATGATGGTTGCTGGTGTCTTGGCCCTCATGTCTGGCCTGCTGACCATCAACGCTATCTGGACTCTTGGACCATATAACCCATCTCAGGTTTCCGCCGGTTCCCAGCCAGATATTTACATGCTCTGGACTGACGGCGTAGCCCGCGTTATGCCGGCATGGGAGCTCTACATCGGTAACTACACCATTCCTTCCGCATTCTGGGTCGCCCTGCTGTGTGGCCTCATGGTCGTACTACTTATGGCGTACCCATTCTTGGAGAAGAAGTTCACCGGTGACGATGCTCACCACAACCTGTTGCAGCGTCCACGCGATGTTCCTACCCGCTCCGCTATTGGTGCGGCTGCAATCGTGTTCTTCCTGCTGGTCACCCTGTCCGGTGGTAACGACCACGTGGCGCACTTCTTCCAGATTTCGTTGAATGCGATGACCTGGGTTGGACGTATCGGCCTTATCGTGCTGCCTCCGATTGCTTACTTTATGACCTACCGCATTTGCGTTGGTCTGCAGCGCTCTGACCGCGAGGTACTGGAGCACGGTATTGAAACCGGCGTTATTAAACAGCTGCCGAATGGTGCCTTCATCGAGGTCCACCAACCGCTCGGCCCGGTCGATGCCGATGGCCATCCGGTTCCGTTGGAGTACGCAGGTGCCCAGGTGCCGAAGCAGCTCAACCACCTCGGCCTCGCTGATTCCGAGACTCAGGGCACCTTTAGTCCTGATGACTCGGCACTCATGCACCGTGTACACGAAATCCACACGAATAACCACGAGGAAGAAGCGGAGATGTTCCGCCGCCTCAACGAGGCCAATCGCCGTGAAGATGAGGAAAACGGTCGCATCTAAGCCCCTGGCTTGAGGTTTACTCGAAACTCGCTCACAGACCCGCCCTTGCTCCTGCCATAGGAGCAAGGGCGGGTCTTGCGTATATATTGCTGCTTGTATTTAGTAGGCGGTGGGGTCATTGCCGTGGTTGTCCGGTGTGCTGCAACGGGCTTTGAGACTCCTACCTGCGCGTCGCAATCCGGCTTCGAGAAGTTGGCGGCTGTTAAAAGCCGCCCGAGGCGCGCTGGGAATGGCTTAGGGAAACATCTCTATCTTGTGGGGATATATGGCTGCCGTACAGTTCGCATTCGTTCCTGTTCAGCGCCGGGGGCGGGGCACCGTAGCGTTTGGGTCAAATTCTCGTGTTAGAAGCCCACCTATTCCTCTTTCAGTACATATGCGTGCGGCTAAGGCAGGCGCTTGTTGCCGGGGACGGGTAATGGTCGTCTAAGTAAGAAAGTTGCTATCAGCGCGAGCGTCTTGCAGAGGCCAAAAAAGGTTCATTTGGAGGGCAAGAGGGGCCCTCAATTTGCCTTGGTGTCGAAAGTCACAATTTAGAAAACTCTTAATTGTTAAGTTTGCTTTTGGTCAAGGGATTGCTTCGCTGGAGGTGGCCGAGTGGTTGGTGTTTGTACTGGTTATGGCTTTAAAGGTTCTGTCTCTATTTGGAAATTGTTCGCTCAGGAGAGTTAAATCTCGACAATGTCAACGAAAGGTAACGAAGCGATAACAAACCTTATTTTGGTGTCGCGAATGGACATTGCTTGTGATGATTTCGTAACCTATTCGAGACATTGAGTTACCGCCCGAAAGGTGCTCAATCTAAACAGAAGAATTACAGCGCCGCATCTGGCCCTTCCTACTGAGGGGCCGAGTGGAGGAAATCCTAAAGGAATGGATTTCCAACGAACGCTAGTCCCCCAGGGTCAGAGCTTCCCCAACTTGGTGAAGTAGGCGCGCAGGAAGATTTGGAGTTTTATTCATGACACAGCACCGTCGTCAGGGCAGCAAGAACACCCGTCGCATCGCATCTACTGCAGCACTGGCTGCAACTGCAGCCGTCGTCGCGCCAGGCGTAGCCCAGGCAGCAGAGGTCGTTGTACCTAACACCGACTACCGCTTCGAGGTAGCAGGTCTGGAAAATGTTCCGAATATTGACCAGGTTCCGAACATCGACCACTACGTTCCATCCCTGGGTAAGGTTTCTAACCAGCAGAACAACAACTACGTAGCAGCTGGCCACAAGTCGGCCGCTCCGGCGCAGCAGTCCGTTGGTGAGAAAGCACTGGCTGCAGCCCGCTCCGTAATTGGCTCCCCGTACGTTTACGGCGCCGCAGGCCCGAATGCCTTTGACTGCTCCGGACTGACCAGCTGGGCTTATGCTCAGGCTGGCAAGCAGATTCCGCGTACCTCCCAGGCTCAGGCTTCTGGTGGTACCCCGGTATCTCTGGACCAGCTGCAGCCGGGTGACATCATCGCTTACTACGGTGGTGCTTCCCACGTCGGTATCTACACCGGACACGGCACCATCATTGACGCTCTTAACTCTGGCGTCCCAGTTCAGGAGCGCGACCTGAACTACATGCCGATTCACTCCGCAGTTCGCTTCTAAGAGGTAGCGGATCGAGCCCTCCCCGTCGCGGGGAGGGCTTTGTCGTGCATCAGGGGATAAAACCCGCTATAGTTAGTACGATTTTTAAAAACTTCTAAGTCTAAGGGTCCTTAAGTGTCTAAACGAGTACTTCCTGCAGCTGCGCTTGTGGCAGCTCTTGCTGTTACGTCGGTTTCAGGGATTTCGCAGGTGGTCGCCCAAGAGGCGGCTCCGCAACAGGAATCCGGCGCGGAAGATGTAGACGCCCTGGTTGAGCGCGTTGGCGAGGTTGCGCGAAAAGTCTCCGCCAAGAACGAAGAAGTAAAAGAGCTAGAAATTAAGCTCGAGGAGAAGAAGGCCGAGGTTTCGGTCTCTGAACGTGCGGCTGCTGAGGCCCAGAGTCGTGCGGAGGATGCGAAGGGTGACGTGTCCACGCAGCAGAGCAGGGTTAACGGAATTGCGCAGTCGCGCTACCGTGGGGATTCGCGATCCGCAGTGTCTGGTGCACTGGCTGCAGAAGACCCTTCGGACGCAGTAGAGCGAATGGGCTACCTTGGTGCGCTATCCCGCAAGGCCCAGCGCACCCTCGATGAAAAGGCCAATGCTGCATCCCTGGCAGAAGAGGAAAAACACAAGGCTGGAGACGCCGCAGCTAAGGTCCGCGAGGAAAAGAAGGCGCTCGAAGAGCAGCGTGAGGAGCTTCTCAAGGAAAAGGAGGAGCTGGAAAAGCAGCAAAAGGACATCGAGAAACAAGTTGACGCTCTCGATGAACGGCAGCGCGAGGCCTGGGAGGGCCAGTTCGGTGGTTCCGATAAGCCAGATATGGATTTAGGTGAGGTCGCAGACGGCGCAGCTTCTGCTGCCTTGTCGAAGCTGGGTTCGCCTTATGGCTGGGGTGCGGCAGGCCCAGATCAATTCGACTGTTCTGGCCTTATGTTCTGGGCGTATCAACAGATCGGCAAGTCCATTCCACGTACGTCGCAGGCCCAGATTGCTGGCGGTACATCGGTGCCGCTAGAGGATCTGCAGCCGGGCGATATCGTGGGTTATTATCCTGGAGTGACGCACGTGGGAATGTACATTGGTAACGGCCAGGTGGTGCATGCTTCTACCTATGGCGTACCCGTCCAGGTAGTGCCGTTAAAGTCCATGCCGATTACTGGAACGGCTCGTTACTAAGTGGCCCGCGTTCTGCTGGTAACGAATGACTTTCCGCCAAAAATCGGTGGGATTCAGTCCTACCTGCGCGATTTCGTTGCAACGCTGGATCCGCGCGAGGTAGTTGTCTTTGCTTCTACTCAAGAGCCGCCGGCGGAATTCGATGCCGCGGCGGACTATAAGGTTATTCGCTGGCCTCGGCGAGTGATGTTGCCGACGCCGGCGACGGTGCGGCGCATGCAAGAGATCATTCGCGCGGAGAGTATCGACATTGTGTGGTTTGGTGCTGCAGCGCCATTGGCTTTGATGGGCAAGGCCGCAAAGGAGGCGGGGGCCACCCGGGTAGTCGCCACTACGCACGGTCACGAAGTGGGTTGGTCGATGGTGCCTGGCGCTAGGCAATGCCTGCGCCGCATCGGCGATTACGCTGACGTGATTACCTATATCTCCGACTACACTCTGCGTCGGTTGCGTCAGCCATTCGGACCGAACCCGCGTTGGGAGCACCTTCCGTCCGGGGTGAGCGTGGAAGGTTTGTCCCCGGCCACGCCGGAGCAGCGCGCAGCTGCCAAGGCAGAGTTCGGGATAAGCGGACCCACCATCGTATGCATTTCGCGGTTTGTCCCGCGCAAAGGCCAAGACCAACTACTGCGTGCCATGCCCTTGGTACGTGAGGAATTTCCGGACGCGCAGCTGCTTCTCATTGGGCGCGGGCGCTACCGCGTGGCCTTAGAACAGCTAGCGGATATGTATTGTCCCGATGCGGTGATCCAAGAGGCTGAAAGTATTGAAACAGCCTTGCATGCGGCGGATGTTTTTGCCATGCCGGCACGTACCCGTGGCGGCGGTCTGGATGTTGAGGGCTTGGGCATTGTCTATTTGGAGGCCCAAGCGTGCGGCCTGCCAGTTATCGCCGGGGATTCTGGCGGAGCGCCGGAAACGGTGACGGGGGAGACCGGGGTCATTGTCAAGGGCTCCTCTGTGCAGGAACTGGCTGAGGCGCTGAAAGCTTTGCTGGCTGATCCGCAGCGGAGGATGCGCATGGGGCAAGCAGGTCGTCGCCATGTGGAAGAACATTGGACTTGGCGGATTATGGGGCAGTGGTTGCGGCGTCTGCTGTCCTGATGTGACCCTAACCCGGTTGCCGGTATATTCTGTTATGCATGCTTAAGAATAACTCCGCCGATCTGACTATCGGCTTCGACGTCGGTGGCACCAACGTGCGCGGCGGAGTGATCACTCGGGAGGGTCAGATTCTCGCTAGCCGCACGGTTCCCACTTCCATGGACACCGAACAGCTAGAAGCAGATATTGTGGGCATCGTCGATGAGCTGCGCGCCGATTACGAGGTTGACGCCGTTGGACTTGCCTTGGCGGGATTTTTGGATCCTAAGTGTGAGGTAGTGCGTTTCGCCCCGCATCTTCCATGGCGCCATGCCAACGTGAGGGAATCCCTCTCACGGAAACTAGGCATGCATGTGCGCTTGGAGCACGATGCAAATTCCGCCGCTTGGGGTGAGTGGTGTTTTGGCGCCGGCCGCGGTGCGGAGGATTGGGTTTTCTTTGCAGTGGGTACCGGAATCGGTGCCACGCTGATGACGCATGACACGATTTACCGCGGTGCGTTTGGTACCGCCCCAGAATTTGGGCATATCGTGGTGGTCCCTAATGGTCGGCAGTGCTCCTGCGGCAAGCGTGGTTGTTTGGAACGTTATGCCTCTGGCACCGCATTGCCGGACACATGCGCTGATCTGCGCGGAAGTTATGAGACTACGCTGCCAGCTGAGCCCACAGGCAAAGAGATTACCCAGGCTGCGCGGCGTGGAGATCCGCTCGCCGTTGCAGTAATGGAAGATTTTAGCCGGTGGCTGGGCCAAGGCCTGTCCATTGTGGCCGATGTCCTCGATCCGGAACTCATCGTGCTTGGCGGTGGCGTATCCCAAGACGCGGACCTGTATCTGGAAGGCGCTGTCCAAGCTATGGGGCAAGATATTGTTGGTGCTGGGCATCGCCCCCTTGCCCGCGTTGCCACCGCCGAATTGGGCTCGGCAGCGGGTATGATTGGCGTAGCCGATTTGGCCCGCAGCGGCCGTTAGAACTAACAAAGGACGACCTGGCGATGGAAAACAAGTGGTACTGGGCTTTTAAGCACATTTTCTTCGGACCTGCCCTGCGTGTATGGAATCGTCCGTGGACCGAGGGCATAGAAAAAATCCCTGCTGAAGGACCCGCGATTTTGGTGTCGAACCACCAATCCGTGATGGATTCTTTCTTCTTTCCCTTGGTCTGCCCCCGTCAGATCACCTTTCCAGCTAAGTCGGAATACTTCACCACTCCGGGGCTTGTCGGCAGCATGCAAAAGTGGTTTTTCACCTCAGTAGGCCAGGTTCCCATTGAGCGCGATAGCGAGGACGCTGGCGACGCCGTTGTGCAAACCGCAGAAAGCATTTTATCCCGCGGCGACCTGTTCGGTATTTACCCCGAAGGCACTCGTTCCCCAGATGGTCGTGTATATAGGGGGCGCACCGGCATGGCTCGAATCGCCATGGAGACTAACCAGCCGGTATTCCCCATTGCGATGATCAATTCGCGCAAGGCGAATCCCATCGGTTCGTGGATTCCTCGTCCCTTCAAGGTCGGCGTGCGGGTGGGGGACGCCATCTGGCCGCATGAGTGGGCAAAGGAACGTGGGATGAACCCGTCTGAGCATGAGACCATCCGTGCCTTTACGGATTTTGTGATGCGTAATTTGGCCGAATTGAGCGAGCAGCCTTATGTTGATGTGTACGCCTCTGCTGTGAAGGCTTCACTCAAAGCCGGCCATGGTTACCCCGCCGGCGCAGAATACAAGGGGAGGTAATCACTATTCCCAAGGCCCGCTTAGCCTGGCCAGATACCGCTAAAGGCGTATCCATCATCGGCGTTGTGCTGCTGCACGTCACGCTGGTGGTTCCGGAAGGTGAGCTAACATGGTTAGCCGCCCTCAACGTATGGCTGGATCCGCTCCGCCTACCCTTGTTCTTTCTTGTATCCGGCTATTTCTCTACCAAGATTTTTCGCTATTCTTTCAGCGAGCTTTTTACTCGACGTCTGTGGTTTTTCCTCGTTCCCTACACGGTGTGGATGACCGTTGAACTGTGGACCAAGCGCATTGAGTACCACTGGGTATTTGGTGATCCTTATCTGCAGTTTACTGAGCTGCTGTATAACCTGCTTTTGGGGCACACTATGGCCTGGTTTATTCACGCGCTCATTGTGTTCAATTTATTTTTGTGGGCCGTTCGCAAATTGCCGGCGTGGGCGGGCATAGGCTTAAGCTTTGCGCCGCTGCTTTTCATCGCGTGGCAGGACCATTATTACTTCATCGGCAAAGCCATTATGTTCTTGCCCATCTTCGTCGGAGCGTCCTACTTGCGTGGGCCAATCACGCGGTTTGCCGACGCCGCCGAAGCACCCTTCAAAGGTATCTTCCGCATCGGGTCCCTGTGGGCCTATTGTGCGGCTATCCTCAGCTACATTGCAGGACTGTCCATCCGGCGTACCTGGAATGCCGTCGAGGGTGAGGTATCGGTGCAGTGGCCATTGCCAGGTGGGGATTTCCTCGGCCGAGGCGATTTGGATCTACTTATTCGCTTTGCAGAGCAGACACTCGTAACTCCAGCGGGCATCGTAGGTGCAGTCCTCATCAGCCATATTCCGGCGATTTCCGCTTTTGTAAAGTTCGTGGGCCGGCATACCCTGCCCATCTACTTGGCTCACCCGATCGGCATGACCCTGGGGTTTGGCTTCTTCATGGCCCACCGCGATTACGTGGTGAGCCTTGCCGGGCAATGGCCGCTGGAGAATACCTGGTTTTGGATCGGAATGTGCTTTTTCTACTCGGCCGCGGCATCGGTGGCCCTATGGGCGTTGGGGAAGGTCCCTATCCTTGGCTGGACGCTGGTTCCGCCGCGGATTGATAAGCGCCGGCCCGTCGTAGAGCCAATGGTAGCGAACAAAGAACCAGTAGAGCGGTAACGATGGCATAGTCGTTGCCCACGATGTGCTGCCACCATGCCCAGTTCAGCTCCTGGTCATTGGCATGGGGCACAAGCCAGTGACCGCGAGCCAGGAGTGCCAGCCACGTCAGCGCGGCGAGCACCCAGTGGCGCTGCGCTACTAGGAGCACTCCCGCTAGCACGAGCCAGGTGAAATGATGCGACCACGACACCGGCGAGCACAGCAGCGATACTGACGCGGCCAGTAGCATGAGGACTGCCTGGTTTTCGTGGGAGAGGCGCTCCATGGCAAACCATATGATGCCAACGACGAGGACAACAGCCACGAGCCACAGTGTTTCAGCATGGTCCGGGACTAGGCGGCTAAAGAATCCGCGCAGAGATTGGTTGGAGCTATAGGCTAGGCCGCCAATGCGGTTGGAATCCCGCAAGGTTTCGCTCCAGTACTGAATGGAGCTATGCGGATTGCAAGCAAAAGCGATGAGTCCTGCCGCGAGAAAGGCACCGAGTGCGCTGAAAAATGCGCGCCACTCGCGGCGGACGAAAAATACGGCGAGGAATACCGCAGGGGTGAGCTTGATAGCCATTGCGATACCGGTAAGCACGCCGCGGCCGCGGCCCGGGCGTAGCCAGAGAATATCTACTACTACCAGCGCGGTGAGCAAGATATTGACTTGGCCGAAGCTAAAAGTCTCCGTAATCGGCTCAGTAAGCATTGCAGCCAGGAGCGCCCAGCCTGCCCAGACGGGGCAGCCAATGGAGCGCAGAACGAGGGCTACACAGGCCCACAGCGCAAGGAAAGAGGCTATAGATACTAAGAGGCTCGCGGCGGTGAGGGGAATCCAGCTCAATGGGACAAAAAGCAGCGCCGCAAACGGCGGGTAGGTAAAGGGGAGAGAGACATCGCGATTGCTGCCGACGAGATAGTCTTTGGCGTATAGGTCGCTGCCAAAGCCGGCACCACCTTCGCGGTAAACGTCGAGGTCAATGTGGTAGTAGGTGGAGAAATGGCCGGAGAAAAACTCCGGAATATCAATCAGCCACCAAAGGGCCACGAGGGCAGATAGGCACAAGGGAAATGCAGTAAACCACACAGATTTCTTCACGCCAGAAGTGTACAACCGTCTCTTTAAGGGGCCAATTTATCGCCTCCGACTAGGCGGCGCTAGGCTTGGGAGACGTGCGCTACTTCTATGACACCGAATTTATCGAAGATGGACAGACCATTGAATTGGTCTCCATCGGTATCGTCGGTGAGGATGGCAGCGAATACTACGCTGTGTCTACGGATTTTGATCCATCCAAGGCCAACTCTTGGGTAAAAGACAACGTATTGGCCAAGCTGCCGAGCCCACGGGATCCGGTGTGGAAGCCCTTGGAAACCATCCGCGCAGAGGTCTTTGAGTTCTTGACCCAAAGTTCCACGCCGGTTGAGCTATGGGCGTGGGTGGGCGCCTATGATCACGTGGTCTTGGCGCAGCTGTGGGGAGATATGGCCGGACTGCCAAAGCGCATGCCACGGTATACTCGCGAGCTAAAGCAGTATTGGGAGTTTGCGGGACGCCCTAGCCTGCCTGCTGTACCCAAGGGCAACCATGATGCGCTTGTCGACGCCCGCCATAACCTCGCCAAGTTCCGTGCCTGCGCCCAAGTGCTTCCGCTCTCTAAGGGCAATAGAATCAATATCTAGAATTTAACTAACGCGCTATAGGTCCTTAATGGTTAAATAGCAGTGTGAGTTGGACAGTAGATATTCCGCAAGGCGTTCTCCCGGACCTTCCACCATTGCCTGAGGGCATCGAGGAAGTGTTCCAAGACGTCATCAAGCGTGATGCAAAGCAGCAGCCAAGCTGGGATCCCTCCCAGGCCAATAACGTGCGCAAAATTCTCGAATCCGTGCCTCCTATCGTGGTTGCGCCCGAGATTGAAGCGCTCAAGAAGAAGCTGGCAGACGTTGCCCTAGGCAAGGCTTTTTTGCTGCAAGGCGGCGACTGTGCAGAAACGTTTGAGTCAAATACCGAGCCGCATATCCGTGGCAATGTGAAAACGCTGCTGCAGATGGCCGTGGTGTTGACCTATGGTGCCTCGGTTCCCGTGGTGAAACTGGGCCGCATCGCCGGCCAGTACGCCAAGCCGCGTTCCTCTGATACGGATTCCAACGGTCTGTTGAACTACCGCGGTGACATTGTCAATGGCGTGGAGCCGAGCGAGGAGGCTCGCCGTCACGACCCCGCCCGCATGATCCGCGCTTACGCAAACTCTTCGGCGGCAATGAACCTGGTACGTTCGCTAACCTCGTCTGGAACTGCGGATCTCTACCGCCTGCATGAGTGGAACCGTGAGTTCGTGCGTAAGTCTCGCGCTGGTGCCCGCTACCAGGACCTGGCCCGTGAGATCGAAAACGGTCTGAACTTTATGAATGCCTGCGGTGTGCACGATGACACCTTGCGCTCTGCCGATATCTACTGCTCGCACGAAGCATTGCTGAAGGACTACGAGCGCTCCATGCTGCGCTTGGGTCAGGATAATAATGGCGAAACCAAGCTCTACGATCTTTCTGCGCACCAAGTATGGATTGGTGAGCGCACCCGTGGGATCGAGGATTTTCACGTGAATTTCGCGGCGATGATTGGCAACCCAGTGGGGATTAAGCTGGGGCCGGGGGTAACCCCGGAGCAGGCCGTGGAGTACGCGGAAAGGCTCGACCCGAACCGCGAGCCAGGGCGCTTGACCATGATTTCGCGCATGGGCCACGATAAGGTCCGTAGCGTTCTTCCTGCCATCGTGAAGGCGGTGGAAGACTCCGGCCACAAGGTGGTCTGGCAGTCCGATCCGATGCACGGCAATACCTTCACCGCTTCTAATGGGTACAAGACTCGCCACTTTGACAAGATCGTGGACGAAGTCCAAGGCTTCTTTGAAGTTCACCGTGAACTGGGCACCCATCCTGGTGGCGTGCACCTCGAGTTCACCGGTGAAGACGTGACCGAGTGCCTGGGCGGCGCGGAGGATATCACGGACGTGGATCTGCCGGGCCGCTACGAGTCGGCCGTGGATCCGCGCCTGAATACGCAGCAGTCGCTAGAGCTGTCCTTCCTCATCGCGGAGATGCTGCGTAACTAAATCCACAGGTTCGGCGTCATGCCATAAAGCGAAGAACCGAACCACCACCCGCCGATCGCCACCGCGCCAACAGCAATCGCTACCACTAGTAGGAAAAGAACTAGTGAAAGCGGATTGCGGTTGGTCAGCGGACGCTCGGCGGGTTCTTCTTGTGCGCTGTGGACCGGTTGCTCAGGGACAGATGCCGCCACCGGTGGTGGCGCAGATGCAGCTGCCGGGGCAAACGGTTCGAGGGGGGACTCGGCCGTGGAATATGGCTGCGGCTGCGGTTGTGGCTGCGGCCCTGGAGCGGCCCCCGCCTGAGGCATATCCAGTTTTGTTTCAAAACTTAGGCGCTGCGGCGGGATGACTTTTGTCGGGCCACCGTCAAGATGTTCCGTTTCGTCCTGCGAGATGTTGCGGGTGGGCTCAAAGATTTCGGTGGCTCCTGTGCCAGAAAAATCCGTAGGAGCCTGTGCCGTGCGCGCCGCGGCAGCGTTCCTTGGCACGGGGATGGTCACGTCTGGGAGATCGAGCTCTCGGCAGACATCATCGAGCGCCTCGAGAAACTCGCCGGCGTCGGAGAAGCGCTCACGGGGATCACGGGCGGTGGCGGTGGCCACGAGGGCGTCGACAAGCTTGGGCAAACCAGAGATACGCGACGACGGCGCGGGGACGTCGGAATTTAAGCGGGCCGTGGCATGCGCCATGGGAGTATCGCCAGAGAAGGGAACGGTGCCGGTAAGCAGCTCGAAGAGGACGATACCGGCTGAATATACATCCGAGGCCGGGGTAATTTCCTCACCGGTTACTTGCTCTGGCGCAAGGTAGGACACGGTGCCCACAATCATGTTTGTCGTGGCTTCGGCATTGGTGGCGCGCACCAGCCCAAAATCGCCCACCTTTACTCGGTGGTGGGAGGTAATAAGCACATTATCGGGTTTGATGTCGCGGTGGATGAGCCCGGTGGAATGTACCTCCTCTAGGCCGCGGAGAATATTGCGCAGGGTAGAAGCGGCCGCCTGCACGGGGAAGGGGCCGCCTTCGGCCAAAAGCTCGCGTAACGTACCGCCATCGATGAGTTCCATGATGAGGTAAATGGGTTCGCCGTCGGCCGAAAAATCGTGAATAGCTACGAGGTTGGGATCCTGCAGCCGGGCCATGGCACGAGCCTCGCGGGAAAAGCGTTTGATAAAGACTGGGTCATCGGAATAGCGCTCATCCAGGACCTTCGCCGCTACCGCGCGCCCCAGCCGCATGTCCACGCAGCGATAGACGGTAGACATGCCTCCGCGGGCAATAGGGCGATCGATGCGGTAACGATTCTCCAGAACGTCACCAATTTCCAACCTAGTCATATCTCCCAGTATGGCTGATCTTCTAGCCCGCGTTAAAGTAGAGGACGTGACTAACGCAGAAAAATCCCTCGATTCCTTGCTCGCTAAAGAAGAACTGCTCAGCATGCAGCAAGTGGCAGAAAAGCTAGACTTGCCCATTACGCGCGCTTATGACCTGCTGCAGGACCGAAAGTTCATTGCCTGGGATTCCCCGGAAGGAAAGCGCGTGCCGTTGGCTTTTTTCAATGACAAGGGCGTCATTGCAAAGCACGTGACCGCGGCAATTACTGTGCTGACGGACGGCGGTTATAAGGACCCCGAGATTTTCAAACACCTCTTTACTGAGGATGACTCACTTCCGGGCCGCCCGATCGATGCCCTGCATGGCCACCTAGCCCGCGAGGTTATTCGGCGGGCACAGGCTGCCGCTTTTTAGCGACGCCTTCAAAGATCCACTGGGTGGCAAACCATGCCACCACGATCATGCCGATGACCCAGAACCAGTTGTAGAGCTGGTGATTGCCATCGCCGGAGAAGGAAACACCAATAAACAAAGCCACGCCGGTGGTGAACTTGATAAGCCACAGCGGCGGGCGGAAAGTGCCCATCAAGGTAAAAATCGACGCGTAGTACCACGGCAATGTTACGGCATTGAAGACAAAAGCAACTTGGTACGCGGCAGCGGTGCCCATGATGGCATCGCGGTCGTCTTTGCGGCATAGCCACCACACCGCTACCAGGCCAAGGAACATGCACGCCATAGCGATTGTGCGCAAAACGGCAAGGATGGCGTTATAGGATGCATCCGGCATAAAGATCTGTACGGCAGGGAAGATGACATCGGTGGCCAAGGTTGGACCGGCCAGCGGATTAATCACCTTGGAGTTTCCGCTGACTTGCGATAACCAGCCCCAAGACGTGCCGGAAACCCAAGTGATGAGGGCTACCGCCACGATAATCTCTGCCACCGCGACGATGCCGGATACAACGAAGATGGCAAGTAAACGCCACTTACCAGTGCCCTTTTGTGCGTAGTGGTGGAGCATCATCCACACGATAAACGGTGCGGCAATGACCGCAGTGGCCTTCATTGCCACGGCAGTGCCCACGAGGATGAGGGCAGCGTGGAAGCGCTTATGTAAAGCTGCTAACAAGCCGATAGATACAAGGCCTACCATGAGCGATTCATTATGCATACCGCCGATGAGATGCAAGATGATAACTGGGTTAGCTACGCCGAGCCACAGCGCTACCGCGGGATCCGCGCTGAGCTTCCGGGCGATGCGGGGAATTGACCAAGCGATGGCGATAAAGCCCAGTAGGGAGAGAACTTTGTAGACCACCACACCGGCGGTGACGTTATCGCCCACCAAGCGGGTAACTAATTCTCCTATCCACAGATGAAGCGGGCCATAAGGAGTGGTGGTGTTGCGCCAATCCTGTGATACCTCGAGGAGGAAGGGGCCCGGGTTTACGGCGGCTCCTTCGCTATAAGGATCGAAGCCATCGCGAACCATCGCGCCCTGCATCAGATAGGAATAGACGTCGCGGGAAGCCAGAGGTCCAGCCAATAACAGAGGAGCAACCCAGGCTATGAGGATGCGCTGAATGTCGTGCAAGCCGCCCTCAGGGCGGGGAGCTTTAAGCTGCGGGCGAATGATGCTGCGCCCAGCGAGCACCCACGCTGCGGCTAAGAGGAAAATTCCCACCCAGTACAGCGCGAGACCAAGGTTGCGCCCGTGCCCGTAGGACAAGAAACCAATATTGAGGGCCTCGAGGAGCCCTCCGCGGTTGCGGGTCGCGCCACCCGAAAAGGACGCGAGCAGCAAAATACAGGAGGCCGATAGCCCCAGCGGCAACGCGCGCGGAATGGGAAAAGAGTACGTCTTTGCCACGGGAAAACCTACTTGCGGCGAGCGGTGGCCTTGATAGCCAATTGCTCGAGGGTTTCGGTCACCGCGGGATCTACTCGTGCAGCGCGCAGGTGGCGCAGGCCGGATTGCGTCAAGGACTCGATGCGCCGTTCAATCTCTTCCGGTGCGCCGGAGTCAGCAATGATTTGTGCCAACCGCGATAGCTCTTGGGGATCAGAGGTGCGGCCGACGAGCTTGCGCAAAGTGGCAGCGGCCTGGGGATTAGATTCATCCGCACGCCGAAGCGCTAACGCCAAAAGCTCGGTGCGCTTGCCCTCGCGCAAATCATCACCAGCCGGTTTGCCGGTTATTGCGGGATCACCAAAGACGCCCAATTGATCGTCGCGCAGCTGGTAGGCAATGCCAATATCACGCCCGTAGCTGCGAAAGGCAGTGATGAGTTCCTCGCTCGCCCCGGCGATGGATGCCCCAAGGTGCAAAGGACGCTCAATGGTATAAGCAGCCGTTTTATAGCGGTTGACGGAATTGGCGAGCTTTACCGATTCGGAACCTGCTGCCTCCAAAGAGATATCCAAAAGTTGCCCGCCAATGACTTCAGTGCGCATGCCACGCCACGCGTTGCGGGCACGGTGCAAAGCGGCCGCACTTAAACCAGAGTCCTGGAACATGTCCTCCGCAAACACGAGCGCTAAATCGCCTACCAGGATTGCCACGGAGGTACCAAAGAATTCTGGATCGCCCAGGTAATCCGATTCGCGGTGCAGCTTTTCGACGCCCCGGTGCACCGTAGGATTGCCGCGCCGGGTATTAGAAGCATCGATAATGTCATCGTGGATTAGTGCGCAGGCCTGGATGAATTCCAGAGAGGCGGCCGCACGCAGCATGGCCGCGGGCTCTTCCTCTCCGCGACCTGCAGCGAGGTAGCCCGCCCAGGCATAGGTGGGGCGGACTCGCTTGCCACCATCCAACACGAAGGATTCCAAAAAGCTCACGGCTTTGGTTACTGGGGCGCCAATTTCAGCAACCTGTTCTCGGCGTTGATCGAGAAAGGTGGCGAGTTCTTCGCGCACCGCACCGGGGATGTTCGCAAGCTCAGGAATATTCTGCATAGTCACACCCCACACGATACCGGCTAGGGTGCGCAAGAAATAACAGGGGTTTACAGCGGCAGCACGGCGCCCAAAATGGCAAATGGCCGGGCGTCAGCGGGGTAGAGGTGCCCCCGGAGAACGTCGAAGAAGCCGGTGGACCTGTAGAGCCGGAAGGCACCATTGTCTTCGTTCGGCACTTCTGGTGTGGACAGCAGGGCATAGCGCGCCGAGGCGTTGCACAATAAAGCTTCTAGTAGCTTTCTGCCGAGGCCGTGCCCCTGGTACTGCGGCAAGACATGGATCTCCGCTAGTTCAAAGTAGCTGCGTAAAATTTCCCACTGTTGTTCGGTGGGCCCGCCTTGCAGTCTTAGGCCACGGCGAAGCTCGGCATCCCACCAGCTATCGGGCGAACCTAAAAACCCGTAGGCCACGCCAACGATCTCGTTGTGATGAATGGCAATCTGAGCGTCGAATCCGGCCCGTACCAGGTCATTGCGCCAGCCAGCAATGCGGCTATGCAAGATGGTCGGATTGTAGTTCATTGCTTCGATATAGATTTCCACCAGCTGTGGGACCAGCAGGGAGAATTCCGGCGGGGATAGGCGGCGAATTTCAAAGCTCACAGTATCTATGACACCAGAAGTGCACAGTAGAGGAAAAGTGGGGTGCACTCTGCAGGCCGGAAAAGGTGATAATAGATCGAACAAGAAAGCTGTTGAAATCTTATGTGCAGCGCTTACTATTGATCTACTCGAACATGTGAACTACCATTAGGGGCGAGGTGTCCAATGGCCTCATTAGCGTCAGGGGCAGTTCATCGACGTTATTTACTGAGTTAAGGACAATTGCAATGGCACAGATTATTTCGGCAACGCGTACCCATTCCCTTGGTCGTGAAGGTAGCAAGCGTGCCCGGTTTCTCTATCAGGCGCGAGAATTATTAGATGCTGCGCGCGGTTATGCGGCCGAGGGGCGGTTTGATCAAGCTTTAGAGGTGGCATACCAATCGGCCCTGCGTACCGCTGGGGCGCGAGTAGCAGCATCTGCGGCGGCTCGTCGTCGCCGTCTTCCCTCTAGCGCGTGGGACAGGCTAGCGCTTGTTGGTGTGGAAGATAAGCGGTGGGCTGAATCTTTTAAGGGCTATTCCCGTACCCGCGCACGCGTAGCGTCGGGCTTGGATGAAGTGCCGAGTGAAGAGTTTGTCTTTGATCTCATGCAGCTCGCCGCACAGTTTTTGGATGAAAGTGAGGCGGAGACCACTTTTGGCTCTTTTGCTGCATAGTCACTGCGTGGGGGCGCTCACTACCTTTTGGGGAACATACTGATTATTCTGGGCGTTAGTATATGTAGAACTATTACCGCCCGAAGCCCAATCCGTAGTTGGAGGAACAGTGTCTCTTTCTGAGCAGGAGCAGCGTACGCTCCGTGAAATTGAGGAATCGTTACTTGCTGACGATCCTAAGTTTGGCGCTTCCGTTTCTGAGCCTACGTCTTTCGGTGGCTCCGGCGGTGCGGTAACCCTGCGAGGTATAGCGCTAATCGTCGTTGGCCTATGCATGCTCATCGGCGGCGTTGCCCTCGCACAGCAAAGCCTTTGGTTTATTGTGCTTTCCATTGCTGGCTTTTTGGTCATGTTTGCCGCTGGTGTGTGGATGTTGCGTGGTGATGGCTCTGGCCATTCGGTACGGAATCAGTATTCCAGTGCCCGTGCAAAGAAGTCCTCTTCCCACAGTGGTGGGGTTAGTGGCAGATTAGAAGAAAATTTCCGCCGCCGCTTTGAGGGGCGTTAGCGCCATTTCTATCTAGTTCACCCCGGACGGTCTCGTTAAGGGCCGACCGGGGGATTTTTTATGCCTTTACAAAATTTCCCACTTTGCCCCACTGGGGAAGAACTAATTGGGCGGCCATGGGGTGCCTGACCCGTGGGTCGGAGTAAAAGGCCTCGATAACACAGGATATGGGGTTGGTGAGGGCAGCGGGACACTTTATGTTGGTGGTGTGGGTGGGGCGGGAGGGGTAGTTGTATCGGGGTGTCAAGGTCTTTTTGGGGATTTCTTCCCACTGGAAAAACTGCTGTCTAGCTGCGGGTAATCGGAATTGTTCTGGGAAACACGCCGATTTAAATGGGTTCGGTGGGGGAAAGTGGGGTAGAGTGGGGCGCAGCGGAGGAAAGAAGGGCCAAAGGGTCTCGATTCTGAAGTAAGAGAATCCGGAGTTTTCGAGTAAGGAAGGTGGACGCCGGGATGTTTCTCGGAACCTACACTCCGAAGCTCGATGACAAAGGACGTCTTACGCTTCCGGCAAAGTTTCGTGATGAACTCGCGGGTGGCCTCATGGTCACCAAGGGGCAGGACCACTCGCTGGCCGTGTACCCGCGGGAGGAATTTGCGGCACGCGCACGGAAGGCTGCGGCGGTTTCTCGAACCAACCCAGAAGCGCGTGCTTTCATTCGTAACTTGGCAGCAAGTGCGGACGAACAGCGGCCAGATGGGCATGGGCGTATCACGTTGTCCGCGGGGCATCGGGAATATGCGAACTTGTCCAAAGAGTGCGTAGTGGTTGGCTCAGTGGACTTTCTCGAAATTTGGGATGCAGCCGCATGGGCTGAGTACCAGTCGCAAACTGAAGATGCTTACTCGGCAGCGGATGCCGATGACGTACTGGCAGGCTTGCTCTAAGTCTGCACAAGAGTGCGTGTAAGGACTCTGTCCGAGGCGGATGATTCTGGTGTACTTCCCCGATATCAGAAACCTGCCTCGGACAGGGCCCTATACGCACTCGCATGCTTTCCGCCACTGGGAGTCCGGGAATATGAGAAAGGGGGTTGCGGGGAGACATGGCTACTAAAGACCTAAACTATGACGTGGCGGGTAATCACGGCCACGTACCGGTCATGCGCGAGCGCATGGCTGATCTCTTGCGCCCTCGAGTAGAAGCGGCGGGGGATAAGGCAGTGCTTGTCGATGCCACGTTGGGCGCCGGCGGCCATACCCGCTACTTCTTAGAATCTTTCCCTAATGTCCGGGTTATTGGCGTTGATCGCGACAAGCAGGCGCTGAGCAATGCCACCGAACGTCTTGCTCCCTATGGGGATCGCTTTTTAGGGATCAATGCCCGCTTTGATGAGTTGGGCAGCGCCATCGGGGAAAGTGAGGGTGACATCTTCGATGTAGCTCGCAGCTCTGGTATTGCTGGCGCGCTTTTTGATCTTGGCGTTTCTTCCATGCAGCTCGATCAAGCAGATCGCGGTTTCGCTTATAAGACGGATGCGCCGCTAGATATGCGCATGGATCCCTCGCACGGAATTACCGCGGCGGATGTGCTCAATACCTACTCGCATGGCGACTTGGCTCGGATCCTCAAAAACTATGGTGATGAGCGTTTCGCAGGAAAAATTGCGTCGGCGGTACTAAAGGAGCGCGATAAGGAACCTTTCGCTAACTCCGCGCGGCTGGTTGAGCTGCTTTATGATGTCATTCCCGCTGCTACTCGCCGTACCGGTGGGCACCCCGCCAAGCGGACCTTTCAGGCGCTGCGCGTGGAGGTCAATCGCGAGTTGGAAGCCATTGAAAATGTCCTGCCGGTCATTAGCCAGGCACTTACGGTAGGTGGCCGAGCAGTATTTATGAGCTACCAATCCTTGGAAGACCGCATCGTAAAGGCAGCCTTCAAAGAAATGACTACCTCCAAGACGCCAGCCGGTCTGCCGATGGATCTTCCTGGTACCGCGCCTAAGTTCAAGATTGTCACGCGCGGGGCAGAAAAGGCTTCCGAAGAGGAAATCGCGGAAAACTCCCGTGCCGCGTCGGTGCGTGTTCGTGCCGTCGAAAGACTCGAGGGGATGCCAGAATTCTTACCGCCGGGAGGCAGGTCATGAGCACGATCCCACGCCGAAACAACCTAAAGACTGACAGCCGCGACAGAGAGGCCACTCGCACCATGGGCGCCAGCCGAGACTTCACCACCGGAATCGATAACGGAGCCCCGACTGCGCTACGCGAGCGTCCTAGTACCAAACGCGCCCCGAGTCGCACTCGGGTGCCGCACCGTAGCACCAAGCGTCTAGGCTCAAAGCAGGTCGTTAGCTTCCGTGGTCGTCAGCTACAGCCGCAGACGAAAAAGAACGGACTCTTTACCCGTCTGGCTGTTATTGTTTTTACGCTGCTCATTGCCGGCGTTGTCCTAGCAATGTGGCTGTCTGGCCTGTCTACCAAACAAACCTTTGCCATTCAGCAGCTCACCGTGCAGGATTCCCAACTGGATAACCAGATTGAGACTCTCAACCGCGATGCCGAGAACCTCAGCTCCTCTGCGGATATCGCACGCCGCGCGGATGAAATGGGCATGGCCATTCCCAAGCAGCCGGGAATTGCGGAAGTCGGCGCCGATGGAAAGATCGTCGACAAGCGCGAAGGCACCCCGGAGACGGAAAAGCTCATTGACGTCAATGGCGAGCCAATCCGTCCGGGCCAGGCATCGAGTGACCCGAAGGATACTGAGGGAATGTCGGACTCTTTGAATGCGGTGCCGCAAGGCCAGCAGCGCACCAGTCGCGGTGGCGACGCAGGGGACCGAAACTCGAGTCGTGAGGCGGACAATGCGGATGCGGGTGCCGCTCAGGACAATGCGCGCCCCAACCTTCCCGCGCGTGCGCCATATGCCAGCCGCGCCGAGTAGCTAAGGAAGAATATTCGGTGAAAATGCTGATGCTCGTGCGTGGTGGCGCGGGCATTCTCACTTTTGTAGGGCACAATCAATACACGCAAGAAAATGTGGCGGAAATAGGGAAGGTGACATTGGACTGTGACTACGCCAAGTAAGGCTAGGCGCCGCCCGCGCCGCTCTACCAGCTCCACGGTGCCGCAAAAGAAAATGATGCGCAAACGTCTGCGCATCATCGTATCCGTGGTGCTTGTAGCAATGGTTGTCCTCGCCGGCCGCTTGGCTTGGGTGCAGCTTGTTTGGGGCCCAGATCTTTCCGCCAAGGCAGTAACCCAGCGCGAACGTGTCTATATTGAGCCAGCCCGCAGGGGAGAGATTCTAGACCGCGATGGCCAGCGCTTGGCGTATACGATGAAGTCTCGCTCCTTGACTGTTTCTCCTACCCGCCTGCGCGATGAGCTGAAGGATAAGGCCGAAATCGAGGCCCAGAATGATGGCTCGACAGAGGGCATGGATGACAAGAAGCTTGACAGCTTTCTCACCAAGAAAATGGAAGATACCCTCAAAGACATGTCTGAGGGGATCCCTAAGATGATTGAGGATTCCGGAGCCTCCACCTCCAAGGTGGAAAAGGACGACATTTTAAATAAGTTGAAGGCCGATACCCAGTACGAGGTGCTGGTGCGCAACGTCGATCCGGATGTAGCCGTAGAGATTGCCAATAAGTATCACGGCGTGGCTGCAGACCGCCAAGACATCCGCCAATATCCCAACGGTGCTATTGGTGAAAACGTCGTAGGCAAGGTGTCAATGGACGGCCACGGCCAGTTCGGATTCGAAGCTGCCCGCGATACGGAACTGACCGGCATCGATGGTCAGTCCACTGAGGATGTTTCTGCTGATGGGCAGGTTATTCCGGGCACCCTGCGAGACGTTGTTGATACCGTTGACGGCCGTGATGTCACCCTTACTTTGGACTTAGACCTGCAGACCTACGTGCAGCAGAAGCTGGAAAAGGCGAAGACCAATTCCAAGGCCTCTGGCGCAGAAGCTGTGGTCCTCGATGCCGCAACCGGACAAGTCCTCGCCATGGCCAATACCGACACCGTGGATCCCAATAAAAATATTGAGGATCAGCTCGATGAGGGCAAAGACTTTGAAAACCGCAGCGTCTCCCACCCATATGAGCCAGGCTCAGTGGCCAAGGTAGTTACCGCGGCTGCTGCCTTGCAGGAGGGCGTAACCACCCCGGACGAGGTACACCAAGTTCCGGGGTCCATCGATATGGCCGGCGTGACGGTTAATGACGCCTGGGAACACGGCACCGAGCCATATACCACCACCGGTATTTTTGGTAAGTCCTCCAACGTGGGCACCTTGATGATTGCCGATAAGCTGGGCCAGGAAAAGTACGCGGACTACCTGCAGAAATTTGGTTTGGGCAACACCACCGGCGTGGAGCTGCCAAACGAGTCGGCCGGCAGCATCCCAGATTTGGAGCAATGGTCCGGCGGTACTTTTGCCAACCTGCCCATTGGTCAGGGCCAGTCCTGGACTACTTTGCAGATGGCGAGCGTCTATCAAGCCTTGGCCAATGGTGGCGAGCGCATCGAGCCGCGTATCGTTGACTCGGTGAAGGGACCAGATGGCAAGGAAGAAAAGCTAGAGGATCCGGAAAAGACACAGGTGGTAAGCCCGGAGACCGCTAAGACCACGGTGGATATGTTTCGTGCCGTCTTCCAAGATGATGATGCCGGCCTGCAAAATGGCACGGCTGCCAATGCGCAGATCAAGGGCTATCAGCTTTCCGGCAAGACCGGTACAGCTCAGAAGGTTGATCCGGATACCGGGGCGTATTCGAATTCCGCTTATTGGATTACCTTCGCTGGCATCGCCCCGGCTGATGATCCGCGCTTTGTCGTTGCCGTCATGTTGGATGAGCCGAAGTCCGGCGTGGAGGACAATGGGGGTGGCGGCCAATCGGCAGCCCCGATTTTCCGAGACATCGCCTCTTGGCTGCTGAACCGAGACAATATTCCGACTTCGAAACCAGCGCCGCGGTTGACCCTGCGGGCACAATAGGAGCTTAGTATGACCGTTTCTTTGGATACTCTCGCCCAGCTTTCTGGCGGGCGCATCATTGGTGATGCCTCCGTGGAAGTCTCCGCATGCGGGCTGGATTCTTCCCGGTTGCCGGAAGGCGCCCTCTTTGCGGCTTTGCCGGGCACGCGGGTACACGGAGCGCAATTCGCCCGTGATACCCAGGCCGCGGCCGTGCTTACCGACGCCGCCGGGCTCGACCTGCTTCTCGAGGCCAAGGAAACCCGTCCCATCCTGGTGGTAGAAGACACTCGGGCCGTGCTGGGCCCGATCTCCGCGGAGATTTATGGCCACCCCACCCGCGACCTGACGGTCATCGGTGTGACCGGCACTTCGGGCAAGACCACGACGAGCTACCTGCTCGAGGCCGGGCTATTGCATGCCGGACATTCCGTGGGCCTTATCGGAACCACCGGCACTCGTATTAACCGCACCCCGGTGCCTACCTCGCTGACGACTCCCGAGGCACCGACCCTGCAAGAGCTATTCGCACGCATGAAAAACGAGGGCGTTACCCACGTTGTCATGGAGGTGTCCTCGCATGCGCTGGAGTTGGGACGCGTGCGCGGAACTCGGTTTGCTGTAGGCGGGTTTACTAACTTAAGCCAGGACCATCTGGACTTTCACCCCACTATGGAGGACTACTTCCAGGCCAAGGCGAAGCTTTTTGCCGGGGAGCAGGCCGCCGAGCGTGCAGTTATCTGCATCGATGATGAGTGGGGCGAGCGCATGCGCGGCGTCGCCAAAAGCGCCGGTCATTCCGTGACCACGGTGGCCACTCAGGGGACTGCAGCCACGATTTCCGCACACCAAACCGCTACCGAAGCCACCGGCGCCCAAGAGGTAGCCTTGAACTACGACGGTGCCGATTTCACCTTCCGGCTGCCGCTGCCTGGCGAGTTCAATATCGCCAATGCTTGCTTAGCATTGGGCATGGCCGCAGCTATAGGAGAGGATCCGGCGGAGTTCCTCTCAGGTGTAGAAAAGGTCGCCGTTCCCGGCCGTATGGAGCGTATTGACCGGGGCCAAGACTTTGTGGCCGTGGTGGACTACGCCCATAAGCCAGCAGCCATCGCCGCGGTGCTCGACACCCTGCGCGGCCAGCTAGAGGGGACCAAGGGCCGGGTCGGCATCGTCGTCGGCGCCGGCGGTGACCGTGATAGCTCCAAACGTCCCATCATGGGCGCAGCCGCAGCCGGCCGCGCTGACCTCACAGTGGTTACCGATGACAATCCGCGCTCAGAAGATCCCGCCGCTATTCGCGCTGCGGTCATGGAGGGCGCTCGTAAAGCTGCTCCGCAGGGCGATATCCGCGAGGTAGGCTCTCGTGCCCGTGCCATCGATGAGGTCGTCGATTGGGCTGGGCCGGGGGATGCCGTCATCGTCGTCGGCAAAGGCCACGAAGTGGGGCAGCTTATTAACGGAAAGACCTTGCACTTTGATGACCGCGAGGAGATGGCCCGCGCCATCGAGGAAAAGCTGGCCGGAAACTTGCACCGCGATAGCCTTGGGGATGCGAAGGAGTAGACATGATTCCACTTTCTCTTGCCGATATAGCCGAGATCACCGGCGGCAGCCTTGATTGCGTGGCCGACCCGGACCAGCGCGTTACCGGGGTTATCGAGTTTGATTCCCGCAAGGTGACTAAGGGAGGGCTCTTCCTTGCCCTTCCCGGCGCCCGCGTGGATGGCCATGATTTTGCAGAAAAGGCTATCGAACAAGGCGCTGTAGCGGTGCTGGCTGCGCGGCCGGTGGGAGTTCCGGCGGTCGTCGTCAAGCCCCAGGGCCGCATTACTGGCGATGCTGCCAACGCGGATATCTATGCCCATGACGAGGATGGCTCTGCCGCCGCGGTGGTGCAGGCGCTATCCGATATCGCGCGGGAAGTTACCCGCCGCCTGACCGCCGAACAAGGCCTAGATATCGTCGGGGTGACGGGCTCAGCCGGAAAAACCTCCACCAAGGACCTGCTGGCCACAATTTTCCGCGCAGAGGGTGATACCGTCGCCCCTCCTGGCTCTTTCAATAATGAGGTGGGCCTGCCATACACAGCGCTGCGCTGCGATGAACACACCCGTTTCCTCGTTGCTGAAATGTCGGCCCGCGGCATCGGCCATATCCGCCACTTGACCACCATTACCGCTCCCACCGTCGGCATTGTACTCAACGTCGGCACCGCTCACCTGGGCGAGTTCGGCTCGCGCGAAAACATTGCCAAAGCCAAAGGCGAGCTGGTGGAGGCCCTGCCTTCGGCCGCCGAAGGCGGCGTCGCAGTACTCAATGCCGATGATCCCTTCGTCGCGGGCATGGCACCGCGCACCTCGGCCAGGGTGGTGTACTACTCGGCTACTACGCCTCCGGCTTCCGACGCCCAGTACTACGCCAGCGATATCCAGCTCGATGATGTAGCCCGCCCCTCATTTGTGCTGCATGCGCCGGGGACTGACCCGCTTCCGGTAAAACTGCAGGTTTTTGGCAAGCACCAAGTCTCTAACGCCCTAGCAGCAGCCGCGGCAGCCATTGAATCAGGGATGGCTCCGCAGGTGGTGGCCAATGCGCTTTCCGGCCATCAGAATGCCTCGGAACACCGCATGGACGTGCGCACCCGTCGCGATGGCGTTACCACCATCGATGACTCGTATAACGCCAACCCCGATTCCATGCACGCGGCGATTGCCGCGCTGGCCTATACCTCAGCCGCCCGTCCCGACGCGCGCGCCATCGCCGTACTCGGGGAAATGGGCGAGCTCGGCGGCGAAGCGGTAGCAGCTCACCGCGCATTGGGTGAGGTCCTTTCCAAGTACCACGTTGAGCACCTCGTGGCCGTGGGAGAGAACGAGAATATGAGGGCCATGGCCGAGGCCGCACAGGCGCGGGGTATAAATACTACTATCAGCCCGGATGTTGACGCCGCCGCGGCGGCGGTGGAAGACATCCTTAGGGCAGCGCCTGCCGGCATCGAAGATTGGGCAGGGCGCGAAGCCAAAGATGTAGTCCTCATCAAGTCGTCGAATGCCCAGCGCCTGTGGCGCGTGGCAGAACAGCTCAATCGCCGTTAGTCCTCAGTACAAGGAGAAAGACCTCTAGCAATGACTCAGATCATTATCGCGGGTATCCTCAGCTTCCTCGTCGCGATCTTTACCACTCCCATGTTGGTCCGCTACTTTTCTGGCGTGGGCAAGGGGCAGGAAATTCGCGAGGACGGGCCGCAGTTGCACCTGCGCAAGCGCGGCACCCCCACCATGGGCGGACTGGCGATTTTGCTCGCCATCACTGTGGCCTACCTCGTGGTGGGCATCTACGCCCGCCTGACCGGCAATGGTGGTTTTAGCCCCTCCGGTCTCTTGGTCTACTTCCTTACCATGGGCCTCGGTGGCCTGGGCTTTGCCGATGACTTCATTAAGCTTTTCAAAAAGCGCAACCTTGGCTTGAATAAGACTGCCAAGCTGGTCGGCCAGTTGGCCGTCGCGCTTATCTTTGGCATTTTGGCGCTACAGTTCCCAGATGCACATGGCTTGACCCCAGCTTCGACCAATCTTTCCTTCGTCCGCGATTTTGACACCTTTGATATCGCTGTGGGCAGCGCAGTCATTGGCACCATCGTCTTTTTGGTCTTTCTCTATCTGCTCATTGCTGCGTGGTCGAACGCGGTAAACCTCACCGACGGCCTCGACGGCCTGGCCGCCGGCACCACCGCGATGGTCATGGGCGCCTACGCACTCATTTCCTTCTGGCAGTTCCGCAACTCTTGCGCCGTGTCGCCTGCGGCGGGGTGCTATGAGGTCCGTGACCCTCTCGATCTCGCTGTGCTGGCTGCAGCTGGCTTGGGCGGGTGCTTGGGCTTTTTGTGGTGGAACGCCGCACCGGCGAAGATCTTTATGGGTGATACTGGCTCGCTCGCCCTGGGCGGCCTCGTGGCCGGCCTGTCCGTGACCACTCGCACGGAGCTGCTCATGATTATCATCGGCGCCATCTTTGTTATTGAGACGGTCTCCGTAGTTATCCAGATCATCGTCTTCCGCAGCACCGGCAAGCGCTTTTTCCGCATGGCGCCCATCCACCACCACTTTGAAAACGGTGGCTGGGCAGAAACCGCCGTGGTTACCCGCTTCTGGTTGCTTAGCGCCATGGCCGCTATTGCCGGCGTATGCATCTTTTACGGTGACTGGTTGTCCGCGGTCGGCTTTAGTTCTTAAGACTCACGCCTTCTAGCTTTATCGAGGAAAGAGGAAAATAGATGACCGAGTTGCCAGCCTCGTTGCGCGGGCGCGTGCTCGTGGCTGGGGCGGGAGTATCCGGGCGCGGTTGCGTCGCTATGCTCACCAGCCTCGGCGTGGATACGACCGTGGCAGATTCCAACCAAGCCGCTCTAGAGGCGTTAGCGGAGGACTACGGCGTAGCTACGCTTCCCGTTGACTCCGCCGCCCAGAGTGAGTTTGACCTCGTGGTTACCTCGCCCGGCTGGCGCCCTGACTCGCCTTTATTGCTTGCCTTTCAGAACGCTGGGGTAGAGGTGATCGGCGATGTGGAGCTGGCCTATCGCTTGGACCGATCCGGCGTCTTCGGTGCGCCGCGCACCTGGCTGGTGGTCACCGGAACCAATGGCAAGACCACCACGACTGGCATGCTGGCAAAAATCATGCAGGCCGATGCCGCGCGCACCGGCAAGCGCGCCCTGGCGGTAGGCAATATTGGCGTTTCGCTTTTCGACGCCCTCACGGCCACCCCTCGCGTTGACGTCCTTTGCGCCGAGCTTTCCTCTTTTCAGCTGCACTGGTCTAGCCAGTTGCGCCCGGATGTAGGCGTGCTGTTGAACTTGGCCGAGGATCATTTAGATTGGCACGGCTCGTTCGACGCCTATGCGCAGGACAAAGCCAAGGTCCTCGGCGGCCAGGCCGCCGTCGTGGGCAAAGACGATGCCGCAGCGGTGGGCTACGCCGCAGGCACCGCAGACCTGTACGGCTTTACCGCCGCCGAGCCCGCGCAGGGCGAAGTTGGCGTGAGTGCCGGCCGCCTCATCTCCCGACTCACCCAGGAGCGTGAGGACCTCGCCTCCGCTGAAGGCATCGAGCCTGCCGGGTTGGCTGGTGTCTTGGACGCTGCGGCCGCGGCGAGCGTCGCGCGTCTCGCGGGCGCGACCCCGCAGTCCATAGCACAGGGGCTGGCAGCGTACACCGTCGCCGGACACCGCGGCGCGGTAGTGCATGAGCATGCCGGCATTACCTTCATCGATAATTCCAAGGCCACCAACCCACACGCGGCGGATGCGGCACTCAAGGGACTCAACTCCGTCGTATGGGTTGCCGGTGGGCAATTGAAAGGCGCGGAGGTAGACGGGCTCGTCGCCAAGCACGCCGCCCAGATCAAAGCCGCGGTGGTCATGGGCGTGGATAGGGAAGAGATTGCCCACGCCCTAGCCGAGCATGCACCACATGCGCCTGTAGACGTCATTGAAAGTAGTGAGCCGTCCGCGGCCATGAACGCTGCGGTGCGGGCTGCACTGCAACACGCCGAAGCCGGGGATACCGTTCTTTTGGCGCCGGCTGCGGCATCGTTGGATATGTATACCGGCATGGCTCAACGCGGTGATTTCTTCGCCGCGGCCGCGCGGGAGCTTACCCCGCAAATAGAGCTAGAGAATTAAGGATCAGGAGAACACATGACGGCAACCTCCCAGCAGCGCCCGCGCTCCAAGAGCTTCGGCGATCGCGTTCGCGAGCTGCGCGAGCAAGCCTGCCAGCAGGCCGGCCTGGATTACCAGCTGTTGCGCTTTATTATCTTCTTTCTCGTGGGCATCGGCGTGCTCATGGTCTTTTCCTCCTCTATGGCTACCTCCTTGACCGAGGACGGCGGCGTATGGAACCAGGCATTGCGGCAGTGTGTGATGGTCTTTTTAGGCCTCGTTGCCTTCTGGTTCGGCCTTAAGGTCTCGCCGCATACCCTGCGCAAATGCGTGCCGTGGATTGTGGGTCTCTCCATTATTTTGCTCATCGCCGTGTTGATCCCTGGTGTAGGCACCGGCCGCGAAGAGGTAGGTTCGCAGTCCTGGATTTACCTTGGCCCATTCTCCCTGCAGCCTTCGGAGCTTGCGCGCGTCGCCGTAGGCATGTTCGGCGCAACCGTGTTGGCGGATAAAGAGCACAAATCCATGAAGATTACCGATCCCTTCATGATGTACTCCCTCATTGCCGGCGTGATGTTCTTGCTCATCGTTTGGCAGGGCGACTTGGGTATGGCTTTGTCCTTCGCTCTTGTGGTGGTCTTTACTCTCATTTTCGCGGGCGTCGACTGGCGAGTCCCGGCGACCATCGGCGTCGCAGCGGTGGGCGGCTTGGCATTTATCTTCCTCTCCGGCGGTTTCCGTTCCAACCGCTTCCACACTTATTTTGATGCCTTGGTGGGCAATATCTCCGATACCCAGGGCACGGGTTTCCAGTCCTATCAGGGCTTTCTCTCGCTCGCCGACGGCGGCTTCTGGGGCGTAGGCATCGGCCAATCCCGTGCCAAGTGGTTCTACCTGCCGGAGGCGAAGAATGACTTTATTTTCGCCATCGTGGGTGAGGAACTTGGCTGGTGGGGCGGCGCGCTCGTTATCGTGCTGTTTGCCGCCTTGGGTTATGTGGGCCTGCGCACCGCTATGCGCGCGCAGAACCAGTTTCAATCTCTGCTGGCCGCTACGCTTACCATCGGTGTGGTCACGCAAGCCTTCGTTAATATTGGCTACGTCGTTGGCCTGCTGCCGGTGACCGGTATTCAGCTGCCCATGATCTCCGCCGGCGGTACTGCGGCGATCATCACCATTGGTTCGATGGGCATCCTATGTAACGTGGCGCGGCACGAGCCGATGCAGATTTCCGCCATGCAGAACTTTGGGCGACCGCTCTTCGACCGCCTCCTTTTCATCGGTGAGCCGCAGCCGCTGCCCAAGCAGAAAAAGAAGCAGCAGGGCCGCCATGCTCGCCCGCAGCAGCCACGGTCCCGCGCGCGTGAAGAGCGTTTCGGCCGTTCCGTAACTGGAAGCGGCCGCCGCTATCCGCGCGCCGAGCGCCGCTATCGCTAGGGGGCGCTGGTAGCCTTTAGGCTATGAATTCCACGCCTATTTCCGTCGTCATCGCAGGTGGCGGCACCGCCGGACACATTGAACCAGCCCTCGCCGTGGGCGAAGCTTTGCGCGAGCGCCACGGCGCACGCCTCACTGCTCTCGGAACCGAAAAGGGCCTCGAGCGCGATATTATTCCCGCCCGCGGCGTGGACCTTAGGCTGATTACCCCAGTGCCGATTCCGCGCAAGGTCAACGCGCAGCTTTTCAAGCTGCCGTTTAACCTCTCCCGCGCGGTGGGGCAGGCTAAGCAGGTGCTCAAGGACGTTGAGGCGGATGTTGTCTTTGGTACCGGCGGTTACGTGGCTGGACCGGCCTATATTGCTGCGCGTTCCCTCGGGATTCCGTTCTACGTACTGGAGACAAATGCCCTAGCTGGAATCGCCAATAAGCTGGGCGTGAAGATGGGCGGCATCGGCCTGAACGCTCATCCGGACTCCGGCATGCCGGGTGAGGTCGTCGGCATTCCCGTGCGTCCGAGCTTGGCGGAGGACCCAGATGGCACCCTCGCTGCGGAGGCGCGGACTAAGTGGGACCTGGCCGAGCTTCCCACCATCCTTATTACCGGCGGTTCCCAAGGCGCGGCCAGCATTAACCGCGCGGTAGCTGGGGCGGTAGAGGATTTAACCCAAGACTTCCAGCTCCTGCACGCCTATGGCAAGAAGAATGACCCTCCCGCAGAACACACCAATTACGCCGCACTGCCATATATCGAGGACATGGGCTCTGCTCTGGCGGTAGCGGATCTCGTCGTGTGCCGCTCTGGTGCTATGACCGTTGCCGAGGTATCCGCCGCAGGCTTGCCAGCCGTTTACGTGCCGCTGCCCCACGGCAACGGTGAGCAAGCACTGAATTCCCGTGAAGTGGTTGAGGCGGGCGCCGCCATCCAGATTCCCGATGCGGAACTGACCTCGGAGCGCCTTATCTCTGAGGTGCGCAGCATTCTCGATAGCCCCCAGCGTCTCGAATCGATGACGCATGCCGCCGCCCATGCCAGCGCCGGGGACGTTGCCAATACCATTGCAGACCGCATTGCCGCCCGCGTATCCGAGGCGGAGAATTCTGCCATAAAGGAGGATAAGTAAATGACCGACCCCGCACTTTACGATCTTCGTCGTGTGCACCTCATCGGCATTGGCGGTTCCGGCATGTCGGGTCTGGCGCGAATCCTCGCGGCTCGCGGCGCGGTGGTTACCGGCTCCGATGTAAAAGACTCCACCCCAGTCGAGGTATTGCGCACCATGGGCGCCAAGGTTGCCATCGGCCATGCCGCAGATAACCTGCGCCTTGCAGGTGATCTGCCCACTGTGGTGGTTACTTCCTTCGCCGCTATTCCGCAGGACAATCCAGAGTTAGTAGCCGCGAAAGAAAACGATATTCCAGTCATTCGCCGCTCCGATCTGCTCGCCGCCTTGATGGAAGGCTACAAGCAGGTGCTGCTGGCCGGCACGCACGGCAAAACCTCCACTACGTCGATGACCGTGAGTGCCATGCAACACGCGGGTCTTGATCCTTCCTTTGCCATTGGCGGCCAGCTCAATCGCGCAGGTACCAATGCCCACAGTGGCACCGGTGAGGCCTTCGTTGCCGAGGCAGATGAATCCGATGCCTCCTTGCTGCGCTATAGCCCTGATATTGCGGTGCTGACCACCGTCGAGCCCGATCACCTCGATTTCTTCCACAGCGAAGAAGCCTATTTCCAAGTCTTTGATGACTTTGCTGACTTGGTCACCCCGGATACCGGCTACTTGGTTGTCTGCGCCGAGGATGAGCACGCCGCCCACGCTGGCGAGCGTGCGCTACAGCGCGGCATCAACGTCGTGGCTTATGGCTCGGCGGAGACGTCTTTTACCTCCACCGTGCCGCTAGCCGCAGAGCTGGTGAGTGAAAAGACCACCGCAGAGGGCATGGACACTACCGTCACAATTAATCTTCCTGGCGTTTCTGAGACTGTGCGCTATGAGCTGCAAATCCCAGGACACCATATGGTGCTAAATTCCATGGGCGCATTGATTGCGGGCGTGCTCTCGGGCGGAGCCCCGGCTGCCATCGCTGAGGGATTGACTGATTTTAGCGGTGTGCGCCGGCGCTTTGAGTACCGGGGGAGCGTCGATAAGCAGGGCAAGCCTGTGCGCGTCTTTGATGATTATGCCCACCATCCCACTGAGGTGGAGGCAGTGCTGCGCGCTGCCCGCGCCAAGGTTGAGGCAGAAGGCCACGGCGGGCGCGTTATTGCCTGTTTCCAGCCGCACCTGTACTCGCGCACCATGGAATTTGACGCCGAGTTTGCCCACGCACTCTCGCTTGCCGACGCCGCCGTTGTACTCGACATCTACGGCGCGCGTGAACAACCCGTGGAGGGAATTACCTCCCGCATCATTACCGATAAGATGCCCAGCGATATGCAGGTCATTTTCGAGCCGGACTTTTCCGCCGCTGCTGGCGACGTCGTATCTCTGGTAGAGCCTAGTGACGTTGTACTGACCATCGGTGCTGGCTCGGTAACCATGGTGGCCGCAGAAATCCTCGACGAACTGCGAGCGAGCTAGTGCGCGTATCCTCAAAGTTTATCGCCGGAGTCATCGCAGCGGTTGTCGCTGTAGCCGTAATCATTACCGCAGTGGTGTGGACAGTGCCAATCCTGAAGGTGCGCAATTTCCAGGTTGAGGGTCTCCACCAGCTCGATCCTGCGCAGGTAGAAGAAGCCTCCGGGGTCCCCGAGGGCGAAAACCTGTTGCGTGTCAACACCCGCGAGGCAGCCGCCGGCGTTGCTGGGCTGGACTGGGTCGATTCGGTAACCGTCTCACGCGATTTTCCTTCGACCTTGACCTTCAACGTATCCGAGCACAAGGCTGTCGCCTTTGTAAAGCGTGATAATAAGCCGTTCCTGATCGACGATAAGGGCGAAGAATTTACCTCTGCGGAGCCACCCGCCGGTGCGGTTGAGGTCACAGGTTCTGTTGATAGCGGCTCCCCCCAAACTCAAGACGCCGTGCGCGCTATTGCAGTGCTATCTGAAGACGTACGCAATCAGGTAGCGAAGCTGGAAGTCGCCGACGAATACTCACTGACTTTCACCACTAAAGACGGCCGCCGCGTTTTCTGGGGAGCAGGCGATTCTAATAACGAGGACAAAGCACATGCTTTTGAAACCGTGTTGAAGATGGAAGGCCGCGAATGGAATATTTCCAACCCTGAGTTGGTTACTACCCGCGGATAGGGCGACGGGTGCCCCCGCGCGTGTTTTTATCCCGACTTTGGGCCCGGCAGCTAGGCTTATGCGCGTGCGCTGCACGGGCCCATTTTTCTGCTTGCAACATGGGGCAGATGGTACGGGTGTGACTAGTAAAACCGCAGGTGAGAAACCCTAAAGTGGAACTTGAGGGTCTCGACACGCGCAAAATGTGCGTGAAAATTACACGGCTGTCGTTAAAGATGGAGGGGAACGCGATTCGCCTTCGGCGGGCCGCTTTACATTCCTCGTTTAATGCACGTGCAGACTTAAAGTAGCGAAAGGTGAGACCAACTCACATGATCTCTTCCAATAACAACCTCGCGGATATCAAGGTCGTCGGCGTCGGTGGTGGCGGCGTCAACGCCGTTAACCGCATGATCGAAGAAGGCCTCAAGGGCGTTCAGTTCGTCGCCATCAACACTGACTCTCAGGCCCTCATCTTCTCCGATGCCGATACCAAGCTCGACATCGGCCGCGAGGCCACCCGCGGTCTTGGCGCCGGCGCTAACCCAGAGGTGGGCAAGACCTCCGCAGAAGACCACAAGTCCGAGATTGAAGATGCCCTCCAAGGCTCCGATATGGTCTTCGTGACTGCCGGCGAGGGTGGTGGCACCGGCACCGGCGCCGCCCCAGTCGTGGCATCCATCGCGAAGAAGATGGGCGCTTTGACTGTCGGCGTTGTCACCCGCCCCTTCAAGTTCGAAGGCGCTCGCCGTACCCGCCAGGCCATGGCTGGTATCGAGGAACTGCGTGAGGTCTGCGATACCCTCATCGTCATCCCGAATGACCGACTGATGCAGCTCGGTGGGGAAGAGCTCTCCATAGTTGAGGCCTTCCGCGCCGCCGACGAGGTGCTGCACAATGGTGTCCAAGGTATTACCAACTTGATCACTATCCCGGGCATGATCAACGTTGACTTCGCAGACGTCCGCTCCGTCATGTCTGATGCCGGTTCTGCGCTGATGGGAATTGGTTTCGCGCGCGGAGATAACCGTGCCATGACCGCTGCCGAGCAGGCAATCAATTCGCCGCTGCTGGAATCTACGATGGAAGGTGCCAAAGGCGTGTTGCTGTCTATTGCCGGCGGCTCCGACTTGGGGCTGCACGAGGTCAATGCTGCGGCCTCCATGGTCGAAGAGCGTGCCGATGAGGACGTTAACCTCATTTTCGGTACCATCATCGATGACACCATGGGTGATGAGATTCGCATCACCATTATTGCCACTGGCTTTGACGCTGAAGCAAATATGGCCCAAGCCGCTGCAGAGGAACAGCCGCAGGGCCAGCAGCGCAAGCCGGGCTCGCTCTTCGATAATCGCGAGCGCGCAGCCGCAGAGCCAGTCACCCCGGCTCCCGCGCAGCCTTCTGCTGCCCAGCCGGTTCAGGATGACTACTCCCCACGCCATTCCTATGAGCCGCGCGCTGGCCAGGAGCGGGAGCGTTTTACCACAGAGCGCCCGGCTGAGGAGCGTCGACCAGAATCCAGCGGACTATTTACCAACTCCGATCGTTTTTCCCGCGACGAGCGCCGCGATGACTACCGCTTGTCCCGTCCGTCCCAGCGCCGCGATGATGACGGCGATGATGATCTGGATGTGCCTTCCTTCATGCGCTAAACGCAAAGCGCTACGCTGGTGTGCATGCCAGTAAACGAGGAACATCGCACCAAACGCCCCGTCCGCATGGTTTTTACCAGCCGTGCCGGCGGGGCGTCTGATATTCCATATGATTCTTTTAACTTGGGACACCACGTCGGCGATGACCCCGCCTCGGTAGCCGCTAACCGTGCTCGCCTCAAGCGCGTGACCGGGCTGGAAGATATTGTGTGGATGGAGCAATTGCACACCAATACAGTCACGGTTATTGATGGTCCGCAGGATGAACCCGTGCCGGCCACTGACGCATTGGTTACCACTCAGCGCCGCCTTGGCTTGGCCGTTCTGGTTGCGGATTGCACGCCAGTGCTGCTTGTCGACGTCGCTGCTGGCGTCATCGCCGCAGTCCACGCCGGCCGCTTAGGTGCCCGCAATGGCATCGTTGTCAATACCGTGCGGGAAATGCAGAAGCTGGGCGCGCAGTCCGAACGCATTCAGGCGGTCATGGGGCCGGCAGCCTCCGGAAAGAATTATGAGGTGCCAGAAGAGATGGCCAACGACGTAGAATTCCGGCTGCCGGGCTCTAAGACTCGAACATCGAGGGGCACGTGGGGCATCGACGTTCGCGCAGGACTCATTCGCCAGCTGATGGGCCTGGGCATTACGGCGATTGAATCCGACCCACGCTGCACCATTCAGGATGAAGAATTCTTTTCCTACCGCCGCGAAGGCACCACCGGCCGTCAGGCTGGACTAATTTGGTTGGAGGCACAGTAATGAGCGAAAGAAAAGTACAGCTACAAGAAAACCTAGCGGCTACCCGCGCCCAGATTGAGCAACTAGCAGCGGAGTCGGGATGCAAGCCTCCGCAATTGCTCCCAGTGACGAAGTTTCACCCAGCCGCGGATATCGCTCTATTGGCGGAATTAGGGGTTACAGACGTTGCCGAGAACCGGGAGCAAGAGGCCCGCGCCAAGGCCGCCGAGCTGCCGCAACTACGCTTCCACATGATCGGTCAGATCCAGACCAAGAAGGCCAATCATGTAGCCCGATGGGCGGCCAGTGTTCATTCGCTCGATTCCCTAAAACTCGCCCATGCATTGGAGCGAGGCGTTGCCTTAGCCAAGGATCGGGGAGAGCGCGAAACTAATTTGCCGGTCTTTATCCAAGTTTCCGCTGACGGCGATGGCGCTCGCGGCGGTGTTCCAGCCGAAGCGCTCGATGAGCTCGTGGAGGCGGTAGAGGATTCGCAGCAGCTGGATCTTGCCGGCCTCATGGTAGTTCCGCCGCTTGATGCCGATGCAGCTGAAGTATTCCAGAGTGTTCGTCAGACGGTAGATCGCCTATCGGACGAGTTGGGGCGAGCGCTGAAATTGTCTGCTGGAATGAGTGCGGATATGGCAGAAGCAATTGCTGCGGGCAGCGATATCGTGCGTGTCGGAACCAGTATCATGGGACCGCGACCAGTAGGTTAAAAAATATTGCAAAAGCGCATTTCACAGCGTAAATCACATGAGTCACACTAGACACATTTTACGCGTTTGGACTTGTACAAATTTAGGTCAGAGGGAGACCCAAAAATGTCATTCATTGATAAGACGAAGGATTTCTTCGGGCTGGGCCCGATGGATATCGAAGAGGACGATGCTTACTACAACGAAGAGCCTCGTTACTCCGAAAACAGCTCCTCGGCCTATGCTCGCCGCCGCACCCCGCAGTCCTTTGAGCCAGCTCCGGCACAAGAGGAGTTCGTTCCGACCATCGTGGCCATCTCACTGACGTCTTTTAATGATGCTGCCAAGGTGGGCGAGCCCTTCCGTGACGGCGACGCTGTGGTCTTCGAGCTTACCGACGCCGAAAAGGCCACAGCTAAGCGCTTCATCGACTTCGCCGCGGGCCTTTGCTTCGGCCTTGAAGGTCGCATGCTCAACCTCACCAAGGGGCTAGACACCGAGCGTAAGGTCTTTTCCATCGTGCCGAAGTCAGCGGACATCGCTAAGCACGAGCTCGAGCGCGCCGCAGGCTTGCGCTAAAGCAGCTGGTATTTCTTGACCCCCGTGGGGTGCCGATTGGGTACCTGCGGGGGTTTATTCGATAGGCTCAACAATTGTGACACAACTCGGAATTATTCTTATCCTGCTCGTGCGGATTTATACGTGGGTGCTCATCGCCCGCATCGTGATCGAGATGATCCAGTCCTTCTCGCGGCAATTCAATCCGCCCCGCTGGTTTATGGTCGTAGCGGAGCCCTTGTTCGTAATTACGGATCCGCCGGTCAAGGCGTTGCGGCGCTTGATCCCGCCGCTGCAGATGGGTGGCGTAGCCCTCGACGTTTCGGTCCTCGTACTATTCGTCTTGCTCTCGATACTCACGATGATCCTGCGGATGGTGTTTCTGACTTAGCACCCCCGTCGCCATGAAACCTGTGGTAAACGTTGAGACTCGACGGGGCGTCGATTATTGTGGGCGTTTGGTTACGATAAATCGCGATAACCCGTATTATGAACCACATGTACCTTTGTGGGGAAGGTTTAGTTAGACCTGAACCGCAGCTCCTAAGGCCCTGGAACCTCCGGGGTTGTACCAACCTGAAGGGGAAGAGAAGACATGCCACTGTCACCAGCTGATGTACACAACGTCGCGTTCAGCAAGCCGCCGATTGGCAAGCGCGGCTACAACGAAGACGAGGTGGATCAGTTCCTCGATCTCGTAGAGGATGCCCTTGCCCAGCTGCAGGACGAGAACGAGGACCTGCAGGCACAGGTTAGTGACCTGAATTCTCAGGTTAAGTCGGGTGCGGGGGCCGCCGCTGGTACCGCGACCGCAGCTTCCGCCCGCACTGACGAGGCTGCACTGCGTAAGGAAATCGAATCCAAGCTGCGTGCTGAGTACGAAACCAAGCTGGCAGACTCCAAGTCTGAGCTTTCCCGCGCTAAGGAAGAAACCAAGAAGGCTCAGGAGCAGGTTAAGGCAGCCCAGGCTGAGGTTTCCAAGGCTCAGGAGAGCGGTTCTGCTGCTTCCTCCTCGGCAGACTTGAAGGCGGCCCGCGACGAGGCCGCTCAGGCAAAGAAGGATGCCGAGGCGGCACGCGCAGAAGCAGCACAGGCAAAGAAGGACCTCGAGGCTTCCAAGAAGGAAAACGACGAGCTGAAGAAGTCCGCTTCCGCAGCTGGTTCCTCCAAGGCCGGCGTTGCGGCCGCAGGTATTGCGGGCGCTGGCGCGGCTCAGACCGCCGATGGCCTGGCTACTCCGGAAACCCACATGCAGGCCGCCCGCGTTCTGGGTCTGGCGCAGGAGATGGCAGATCGCCTGACCTCCGAGGCCCGTGCGGAGTCCGAGTCCATGCTGTCCGAGGCACGCACTGCCGCAGAAAAGCAGCTGACCGACGCAGACTCTCGTTCCAAGGCTCAGCTTGCCGACGCCCAGAAGAAGTACGATGCCCAGCTGCAGGACGCAGATTCCCGCTCCAAGAAGCTGGTGTCTGACGCCGAGGCTAAGGCAAAGCAGACCGAGTCTGATGCTTCCTCCCGTGCCGAAGCCCAGATCCGTCAGGCAGAAGAGAAGGCTGCTTCCCTGCAGGCCGATGCTGAGCGCAAGCACACCGAGGTTATGAACACGGTCAAGCAGCAGCAGACCGCACTGGAGGCTCGCATTTCCGAGCTGCGTACCTTTGAGCGTGAGTACCGCACTCGTCTGAAGACTCTGCTCGAGTCTCAGCTGGAAGAGCTGGCTACCCGCGGCACCGCCGCGCCGAACGGTGAGGCTGGCAATAACTAAGCCACCCCGTTCCTCTTAGCGCCCCCGCCACTGCGGTGGGGGCGCTATTGTTGTTTTTGACCGTTGTGCCTTAACCCGCCCTAATGAGAGGAACCGCTGTGCTCGTTGCCGCTTTAGTTCTCGCCCTCGTGGCATTCGTGGCCTTGGTGAATTTTGTGATTTCGGGGGCAGATTGGTCGCTTTATATCGTATTCGCTGCCGCTGGCCTTGGGCTGGTCTGCTTCATCTTGGACTGGGTGCATAAGCACCGTGCCGATAAATCCGAGGCAGCAGTACGCCCTGATCAAGAGGCCTTGCGCGAAGTTTTCCGCGAGGGTTAATGTGCCGCGCCCACAAGTCTTGGTTTGAGGCATGCGAATGAGGCGCACGAGGCGCCTTTATCGCAATCTTTTCCTTAACAATCAGGTGGCTGCCACCGAATCTCGCCATTCGTTCGGGCAAGCCGTCCGCGCAGCGGTGGGGCATTGGGATCGTCATCGTTAGCGCCATTGTGGTAGGCGCAGGCTGTGGATAAGTTCGCGATATTGGTCAATCCACCGTGTGACCACGGGTCCAAATGGTGAATTTGGCATTGGTCGGCAGGCTTGGCACACCGAGGCCATGGGCACACGGGATTTTCCGCGCCCGCCATCAACCGCTGCTTGGCATTGGCGAAGCGCTCGGTGCGATACAGATTTACCGCGCCTTCAAAAGGACTTACCAGGGTAATGAGGCCATGCTCCTTGAGCGTGCGACGCAAGTACTGCGCACCCGTAAGCGTCGCCCCGTTTGTCATCTGTAAGGTGATTTCCTCACCGTCACCGTTGACGATGCGTACGTAGTCTTCCAAGCGCACGATGACATTTGTTATCACTGTACTTCGTTGCGCGCTATCGCCCCCGAAGAAGGTATCTTTCACCACATCTAGCGGCTTTTTATTCTGGTTTTCTACCGCTGCGTGCAAGTCCGCAATAAATGAGGACGAGCCGTCGATCGCAAGCGTCCATGGAGCATCTTTACGGCGGATAATGCGCACGCCCGGTTTCACCGAGCGCCTTTTCTTCGGGACTTTGGACTGAGCCAGCTTTTCTAGTGCGCCTGCTGTGGCTTTGGTGGTGCACAGCTGTTCGCGGAGAACCCAGGCGTCGAAAAGCGTGGGCATTTTTCGCGCATACTTTTCGATCATGGATAGTGCAACGATGGAATGTCCATTGTGCTGAGCACCTTCGATAGCGCGGCGGCGCTTCCCTGTGAACTTGGTCGTGCCGCAGTATGCCTCTTTCAATAGAGCCAATTCATGGGCAGTTCTTTCGGCGGCACCCCGCGCGCAGAGATCCTCCTCGGACATGCCTGCGCACCCGAGGACGATGTCCATCCCGGGGGCCATGGCTGCGAGGTAAGTATCTAGCGCGTTCACAAATCACAATCTATTTCCCCGCGCAACCCCGCACAAGAGAAAATTTTTAGCCTGTGGATAACTTATTGTGCACGAAGATTCTGGGGCGCTATACTATGACCTACATGCAGTGATCCGGCCATCACCGGGGAGTAATTCAGAAGAACAGCCTCTGCGGCCCAGTAGAACTGAACGGGTGGGACCGTCAACTCCTTCACCGAAACGAAGCGGAGCCTTCGGGCTCAAGCAGGGTGGTACCGCGAGCCTTGAAGGCGCGTCCCTGCACCGTTTTACGAGTGAAGGATAGTTATGGCGAAAAAGATTTACCCCAAGGTCGATCTGACCGGCGGCTCAAGCCGCTTCCCGGATATGGAAGAGGAAGTCCAGAAGTACTGGAAGCAGGATGATACCTTCCAAGCTTCGCTAGAAAAGACTAAGGACTGCCCAGAGTACATCTTCTATGACGGTCCTCCATTTGCTAATGGCCTGCCGCACTATGGCCACCTGCTGACCGGTTATGTGAAGGATATCGTCCCGCGCTATCGCACGATGGCAGGCAATTACGTTCCTCGCGTCTTCGGTTGGGATACCCACGGCCTGCCCGCCGAGCTAGAGGCCGAAAAGCAGCTAGGCATCACCGAAAAGGCGCAGATCGAGGACATGGGCTTGGAAAAGTTCAATGAGTACTGCGCTAAGTCCGTATTGGAATACACCGATGAGTGGGAAGAATACGTCAACCGCCAGGCCCGCTGGGTGGATTTTGACAACGGCTACAAGACCATGGATATCAATTACATGGAATCGGTTATGTGGGCGTTCAAGGAACTATATGACAAGGGCCTTATCTATAAGGGCTTCCGCGTCTTGCCGTACTCCTGGGCGGAGCATACCTCCTTGTCTAATCAGGAGACCCGCTTGGATGATTCCTATAAGATGCGCCAGGACCCGACCTTGACGGTTACCTTCCCTGTGGAGGGCGCGCGCGAGGGCAGTGCGGCGGAAAAGACGCTGGCGGAGCACCCCGCGCTTGCCGACGCCGCTTTCCTCGCCTGGACCACCACCCCCTGGACCTTACCTTCAAATGAGGCGCTGGCGGTTCACCCCGAGGTTAGCTATGTGCTCTTTAGGGCCACCGAGGGTGACTTCGCTGGCCGTGCCTTCATCATGGCGGAAAATCTATTGGCTACCTTGGAAAAGGAACTGGGTGAGGCCGAGGTACTGGAGTCTTTCACCGGTGCGCAGCTCGAAGGCTTTACCTATGAGCCAATCTTTGGCTTCTTCCCAGACCTGCGCAATGCCTACCAGGTGTTGGTCGCTGATTATGTCACCACCGAAGACGGCACCGGTGTGGTTCACCAGGCGCCTGCGTTTGGTGAAGACGATATGAATACCACCAACCAGTACGATATCGAGCTGGTCATCCCGGTCAATGAGGACGGCAAATTCACCTCGCAGGTACCGCCGTATGAGGGTCAGCTGGTCTTTGATGCGAACAAGGACATCATCAAGGACTTGAAGGCCGCTGGGCGAGTGGTGCGCCATGTGACGATTGAGCACTCCTACCCGCACTCGTGGCGCTCGGGTGAGCCGCTTATCTACATGGCGCTGCCGGCTTGGTTCGTGAAGGTGACTGAGTTCCGCGATCGCATGGTGGAGCTTAATCACAATGAGATCGAGTGGTTGCCAGAGCACATTCGGGACGGCCAGTTTGGAAAGTGGCTCGAGGGCGCGCGTGACTGGAATATCTCCCGTACCCGCTACTGGGGTGCGCCTATCCCGGTGTGGATGTCCGATGATGACAACTACCCGCGCATGGATGTCTACGGATCACTGGATGAGTTGGAGCGCGATTTCGGCGTCCGCCCGCAGTCCCTGCACCGCCCGCATATCGATGAGTTGGTGCGCCCGAACCCCGATGATCCGACCGGTAAGTCCATGATGCGCCGCGTGCCGGACGTATTGGACTGCTGGTTCGAGTCAGGTTCGATGCCGTTCGCGCAGAAGCATTACCCATTCGAGAATAAGGAATGGTTTGAGACCCACTCGCCTTCTGACTTTATCGTTGAATACTCCGGACAGACGCGTGGCTGGTTCTACGTGATGCATGCGCTATCTACGGCGCTATTTGATCGCCCGGCGTATAAGAAGGTCGTTGCTCATGGCATCGTGCTGGGCAACGACGGTCTCAAGATGTCGAAGTCTAAGGGCAATTATCCCAACGTCAACGAGGTCTTTGACCGCGATGGTTCAGATGCCATGCGCTGGTTCCTGATGTCTTCGCCTATCCTGCGCGGAGGCAACCTCATTGTGACGGAGCAGGGAATTCGCGAGGGAGTGCGCCAGGCTATTCTGCCTATCTGGAATGCCTATACCTTCCTGCAGCTCTACGCGGAAAAGGAGGCCAAGTTCGACACCAGCTCCACGCATGTTCTGGACCGCTATATCTTGGCCAAGACCCACGATGTCGTGGCTAATGTAGACGCAGCGCTTGCCGATACCGATATCGCTACGGCAACCGAAGAGGTACGCCTGTTCGCAGACGTTTTGACCAATTGGTACGTGCGTCGCTCGCGCGAGCGTTTCTGGGAAGGCGAAGATGCCCACCCTGAGGCATTCAATACCTTGTACACCGTGTTGGAAACCGTGACTCGCGTGGTCGCGCCGCTTTTGCCGCACGTAGCAGAAGTTATCTACCGCGGGCTAACCGGCGAGCGTTCTGTGCACTTGGCGGATTTCCCGCAGGCCGCGGATTACCCAGCTGATGCAGATCTGGTCTCTGCGATGGACGCCACTCGCGCGGTGGCTTCGGCGGCATCGTCGGTGCGCAAGTCCAATAAGCTGCGCAACCGGTTGCCGCTGCCGAAGCTGACGGTGGCTCTTGAAGGGGCACAGCGTTTGGCGGACTTTGCCGATATCATTCGCGACGAGGTCAACGTAAAGGAAGTTGAGCTTACCGAGGACGTCGATTCGGTAGGCACCTTCCAGGTAGTTTGCAATGCCAAGGTCGCTGGTCCGCGCCTGGGTAAGGATGTGCAGCGCGCCATCAAGAACCTTAAGGCCGGCAACTATGAGCGCCGCGGCGACGAGGTCGTAGTTGACGGCGATATCGTGCTTGGCCCGGATGAGTACACCGAGCGCCTGCAGGCAGCGAACCCGAAGTCGACCGCGCGTATCGAAGGCCTCGACGGCCTTGTAGTACTCGACACCGAAGTGACTGAAGAGCTCGAGGCAGAAGGCTGGGCGGCAGACGTTATACGTGGTCTCCAGGATGCCCGTAAGGCTTCTGGGTTTGAAGTTTCGGATCGCATCGCGGCCGTACTTTCTGTACCGGAGGAGAAGAAGGCATGGGCTGAGCGTCACGCCGACCATATCGCCGGTGAAGTGCTCGCGACCGATTTCCAAGTGACCACCGAGGCGCTTGATGGTGAGGACGTGCACGAGGTGGTGAAGGGGGTTAGCGCTACCGTCGTGAAGCAGTAGCGCGCTAGCCTCCACCTAAAATTAATTGCCCAGCCGGTGTGGCTGGGCAATTTTTATGAGTGATAGGACTTAACGGACCGGGCCCGGCAGGTGAGCACGCCAGCCGAGGACCACGTTAACTAGGCAGCACAGTGCAAGCACGGCGCCAATGAGGAATAGGGTGGTAAAGCCGAGCAGCGGGGCGAGTGCGCTAAAGGCCATGGGAATAAAGAATCCGGTATAGGACACTGAGTAGTAGACGGCGGTCAGGCCGGCGAGTTCTTCGGCACGGGCGATACGCTGGACCTCGGAGAGGCCGGCGACTAGGGCTAGGCCGTAGCCCGCGCCCATAACTGCCGCGCCGACGATACCCAGCGGCAGTGAGCGGGTATGAGAAGCAACTGCACCGAGGATAGTGCCTACGGTGATAACTCCCATTGCTACCGCGGATGCGCGGGCGGACCGGCTGGTATCAATGACTTTGCCGAGCATTTGGACGCCAACGCCGCAGCCCAAAGTGATAACGGTCATTAGGCCGGAGAAGGCGATAGGAGCATCGCCGGCGGATTTGGATAGCAGCTGTGGCAGGAGGGCATAAGCGGCACCGGCGCAGCCGAAGACCCATGGCGCTACCGGCAAGACGATGCGCACGAAGCGGCGGTGGGCTGCGGAGGGAATGTGCAGCATGCGCAGCATGTCGCGGATGCTCAGGTCAAGGAAGGTGTCTTTTACCGTGGCGCCGCGTGGCGGACGAGTCTCCGGGGTCTTCATCAACCAGATGGCGGTGGCGACGGTGAGGAGGATGTGCAAGATATAGGCTAAGTGGGTGGGCCACGGGCCCCATTGGGCCAGCACCGAGGCGAGGCCGGCGCCGATGAGGAAGCCGAGGGTTAGGCACATCGAGGCGTGACGCGGGCCGGCAGCGGGATCTCCACCGGCTCGGGTGATGAGCTCTGAAACCCAGGTGGAGCCTACCGCCATGACGATGCCTAGAGCCAAGCCACACATGATGCGGCCCACGGCGATGACGAGTGGCTCGTTCGGTGCGATAGATAGAAGGAAGGAACCTAAAAGCGATAGTGGCGCGGCAGGCAGCATCGTGGGACGGCGGCCGATGTAGTCCGAAAGCGGACCAGAGATAAGCAGCGCAGGCACGATGCCGAGCACATAAGCAGCCAGCAGACCGTTGACGGTGACCTGCGAGAAGTGAGACTGCTCGCGGTACATGACTAGTAGAGGGGTGAACTCATTGCCGCCCCAGGCCACGGCAACCATACTGCCGGCGACGGGAAACCATGAGTGCTTGGCAATTTTTTCGGTCATAGTTGATTCCTCGAGTTGGTTAGGTGGGTGTCCAATGCAGAAAGGTAGGCGTCGAGGTCGCCGGTGCGGAGGGCATCGGCAAGCGTGCGGTGCTGATCCACGAAGGTGCGGGCGCGGGCCACGTTGCGGCCAATGGCTGTGGCGGTAAAGCGCTGCTGACGCTCGCGCAGTTGGTGTCCCAAACCAGCTAGCAGGCGATTGGCCCCGCCATCCATGATGATCTGGTGGAAACGTGCATCCAGATGTGTATAGGCACGTAGGTCTGCGTCATCTAACGCGGCGTCTTGTTCCGCGATGGTCGCATCTAGTTGATCAGCGATGTCCGCGCGCTCGGCATCAGGCATGGCGCAGATCTTTTCGGCGCAGTGCCCGTCTACGAGCAAGCGCGCCTCATAGACCTCGCGAATTTCCTGTGGGCTAATTGGCACGATGAGTGCACCCCGCCTGGGGTAGAGCTGTAGAAAGCCTTCAACCTCTAGGCGTAGGAAGGCCTCGTGCATGGGGGTGCGGCTAATTCCTATCTCGGTGGCTAGGGAAGCCTCGGAAAGCATCTGTGAGGGCTCGAAGGAGCCGTCGATGATCTTCTCTTTGACGAAGTCATAGGCGCGCTCCGCGGCGGGCTGCATTCGTTTATTGGGCATGCATCCATCTTGCATGCAAATTTGCATGCAAGCAAAACTCCGGTGGCGCTTTGTGGGGAAAGAATCTAGTTACACAAGCGTGTGACTTGGCGCGTATCGGGGTCGAAGAGTAAGCCACGGCCCATGCCGACCCAGCCGATGAAAGGGGCGTCGGCAAGTGTGTGTGGGGTGTGGACATGGCCGAGGATCCAAGCATCAGCGCCACTGGCCTGCAATTCCGCCACTGACAGTGGGAGACAGATTCCTGTGGAAAACTCGCCGGTAACGGAAGAATGTAAGAGCCCAAGGAAAGGCGCGTCACTGGGACGCGGTGGAAGCTGAAGGCGGCGCGGGTCCGGATCGGCGGCCACCGCTGCAGCTAGCACTGTGGTTTTTCCCACCTGGAAGGTATGTACCTGCGTGCCGTGAACCGTGACCTCCGGCGGGAAATCCAGGGTGTGGTGGGTATCGTGGTTGCCGGAAAGAAAGTGGACTTCGTGAAAAAGTGTGACAGCGTGGTCCAAAACGGCGCGGGCCTGGGGCGCGAATTCGGCTGCGTTTGCGTTGCGGTCGATGAGATCGCCCAAGCAGACACAGGTTGTAGCGCCCAGCCGGGCGGCGGTCTCTAATTCCTGCAAAGCCCAATCCATCCCTGGGGCGCCGGGGAGGCCCAAGTGGAGATCTGAAAAGACGAAGATGCTAGCAGACATGGGATGCCTTTCAGTTGCTTTTAGCAAGACAGGTGGAGAGACCGTGTTATTGGGATTGCTTTCGGTGGGCGGCAGTCATGTGGCGGGGCAGTCCAAGGGGGCTAGGTGAGTCGATGGGGGTGGATTTGTTCTAGAGTCCACGAATGCGTGTGAGGTTTTATCTGGAGAGCTACTTTTAATGGCCTCGAAAAATATAAGGTCGTAAATTTGCGTGGGAGTGACGGCCAGATGGAAAGCAATAAAAGCTTTAATTAACGGCATGCAAATACCCAGGAGTGCACCTGAGGACACGCCTATTAAACTGGGCCGCATGCAACGCTGGGTTCTACACATCGACATGGATGCATTTTTCGCCTCCGTCGAGCAGCTCACCCGGCCTACGCTGCAGGGGCGCCCCGTATTGGTGGGCGGTACTAATGGGCGCGGTGTTGTAGCCGGCGCCTCCTATGAAGCGCGCGAATACGGCGCGCATTCGGCTATGCCTATGTACCGCGCACAGCAGCTTGTTGGATTGCGCGCGGTGGTGGTGCAGCCGCGCCGGGCAGTTTATTCGGCGGCCTCACGGCGCGTTTTTGACATCATTGCGCAACATGTGGAGGTCATTGAGCAGCTTTCTATTGATGAGGCCTTTATGGAACCTGCCGCCCTCGAGGGGGCGAGCGCAGAGGAGGTCAAGCGCTGGGCGGATGAGCTGCGCGCGCTCATCAGAGAGGAGACGGGCCTGCCATGTTCCATTGGTGCGGGCTCGGGCAAGCAATTTGCCAAGATCGGTTCAGGCGAGGCGAAACCCGATGGTACGTTCGTCATTCCGGTGGAGCGCCAGCTAGATATGTTGCATCCGCTGGCGGTGAATAAGTTGTGGGGCGTGGGCCCGGTAACCGGCGCGAAGCTGAAGTCCATTGGGGTCGAAACTATTGGGCAGCTTGCAGCGATGACGCGCAAGGAAGTAGAGATTTCCACTGGTAGCGTGGTGGGGCTGCAGCTCTGGCAGCTGGCCCGCGGCATCGATGACCGCGAAGTGGCACCGCGTGCTATTTCTAAGCAGATTTCTACCGAACACACCTACCCGAAGGATCTGCAGACGGTGCCGGAAGTTGATGCAGCCATCGCCCGCGCGGCGGAGGGCGCGCACCGCCGGCTGCTCAAAGACGGGCGCGGCGCGCGCACGGTAACGGTGAAGCTGCGTATGGCGGATTTCCATATTGAGTCGCGGTCGACTACCTTGCCGTACGCGACTGACGACGCCGCCGTGCTCACCGCCGCCGCCTTCAAGCTCGCCCGCTATCCGGATGAGCTAGGGCCCATCCGCCTGGTGGGGGTGAGCTATTCGGGGCTTGAAACCGCCCGCCAAGACGTACTGTTCCCAGAATTAGACCGCGAAATCGTGCGCCCTGCGCCGGCGGATACGGATTATGAAACCGGGGTGAGCGACGACGTTGTGCCGCCAGTACCGACACCGACGGTGACGGTGGAAGAAGAAACCGATAACCAGTGGCACGCAACGCAAGACGTATTCCACCCCGAATATGGCCACGGCTGGATTCAAGGCGCCGGGCATGGGGTAGTCAGCGTGCGCTTTGAGACCCGTGCCACGGGGCCCGGCCGTACCAAGTCTTTCGCGGCCGATGATCCTGCGCTCGTGCCGGCGGATCCGCTCGACTCGCTTGATTGGCAGGATTGGCTCACCGTCGAGGATTAAGCACCTAGTGTGGGAATAACTCTGCCGGGTCGGTGCCGGTGGCCAGTGCCGCTGCCAGCAGGATGCGCGCTTGGCTCGGGCGGAAAGAACCGGCGTTAATAGCGCCCAGTTTTCCAAGGCTCGCGCCACCGCCATCGCCTCCGTAGGCTAGGGCCGTGGGGCCGTAGGGTGTGCGGGTAGAAATGACGACGGGGAGGCCGGCGCGGAGGGCGTCGGCAAGCGCGAGGCCGATGTCCTCGCCCATATTGCCCGAGCCCATGGCCTCGACAATGAGCCCGGCGGTCGAGGAGGCCACAGCGGCGTCCACCAGCAAGCGCCCAGCTCCTGGATAGGCGGGGATGATCTCTACCGGGTGCGGCGCCAGCGGGGCAGGGCTAAGACGTGGAGTGGAGCCAGGCACGGCCAGGGATTCAAACCCGCGCAAGTCGCTGGTGTGCCGCTTGCGTGCACCGCGGGCCGGGATGATAGCACCGCCAAAGCAGAGGTAGACCCCTGGGCGTCCACTAGCCGCAAGCTCGCGGGCATCGCGCAGATTCGTGGGGCCGTCGGCCGCGGGGTGATCGTAGGCACGCTGCGCACCCGTGAGCACGATAGGCTTTGCGCCGCTACAGAAAATCTCTAGCGCCAGCGCTGTTTCTTCCATGGAATCGGTGCCGTGGGTGATGATCACGCCGCCGATGTCCTCCCGTGCCATTTGGGAGTTGACTACCGCAATGAGCTCGTCGAGGTCGGCCAAAGTAATAGAAGAGGAGTCGAGCTGGCGAAACTCCACCACCTCGGCGTCGATATCAGCGGCAAGGGCCGCGCCGGAGACGGTGGGAACCAGGGAACCATCGGCCACGGTGGTACACGCAATAGTGCCGCCGGTGGCGATCAAAGCAATTCGGGTCATGTCCTTAAGATTAAAGAAATCTTCGCCCACGCGGCGGGCGCAGCCCGGAAAAAGCTGGTGCAGCTGTAAACTGATGGGAGTTTAAAACCCAGAAGTGAGGAGTTAGAAGTGAAATTCCGCAAGTTTAGCGCCGCGTGCCTCGCACTGACCGCGGCCACCGCCCTGGCCGCCTGCTCTTCCGATGATGAGCAAGACGATTCCGCCGCCACCAATACCGAGGCGCAGGAATCCGCCTCCTCCGACGGCGATTCCGCCGCCCCGGCCCTGCCGTCCCCGGCGGACCTGAACGCTATTTTGGCTAAGGCTACCGATCCAAATGCCTCCGAGCAGGAAAAGACCGCCACCGTGCAAGGCGGCGAGACCGCCCCGGAGATCTTTGACACCATGGCCCAGTCTAAGGCGGAATCCGGCGCCGAGTTCGAGGTCGTTGACCCCGTACTGCCGGGCTATGACCCACAGTCCGTGCTGACCACCGTGAACTTCACCACCGCTGACGGCCAGCAGCAGACTGCTGACCAGGTGGAATTCGTCTACGAAAATGGCACCTGGAAGCTTTCCAAGGCCTGGGCTTGCACGCTCATCCAAAATACCGTGCCGCCAGAGCAAGTTCCGGAAATGTGCGCGGACACCGGTGCCGGAGCCTCCGCACCCGCTCCGGCACCGGCCGAGGGGGACGCTGCTCCTGCCGAGGGCGATGCCCCCGCTGCCGGCGCCGAACAGGCCCCAGCCGAGGCCCCTGTAGAAGCCCCGGCTGAGTAACTAGGAGAAATTCAGTTCCGTCAGGCTCGACTGCACCACCCGCAGCTCCGAGCCGGCGGTGCCGTAAATGACCTTCGTGTCGAATGACACGTCACCGCCCACGGGCAGCGGCTGGGTGAGATCCACCGTGATACTGCCCTTGGATTCGGTGCGGGAGTCTAAAACCTTGAGCTCCTTATTTTCCAGCTCTGTGCCCTGGGCTTGCCCCTCAAAGGACAGTGCGCCTAGCGACGGCCGCTGTTCTACCTCCACGTTGAGCTTCACCTGGTCCCCCTCGATGGAATCGACCGTATAACGCGTGGTTTGCAATAGGGTGGACTCGCCGGTGACACGAGAATCCACGGTCCAGCTCGCGCCTTTGCCCACCTCCTCGGTAGGGAAAACCACCGGCAGGGCAGTCAGCTTCATAATCGCTTGTTCGACCGCTCCGCGGGCTTCATCCGTGGCCTCCTGGGGCGCAGCTAAGCGCAGCGAATTCATCTGGCCAGTATCTTGGCCGCGCCAGCCAAATTGAAATCCCTCGGCCGAAGAGACGTCGGTGTCTCCGGAGGTTTCCGGGGTACTGGCCGTAACGAAAGCATTGCGGGTGGCTGGTAGTTGATCTTCCACGTCCTCGCTGGCCTTATCTACCTTGGCTGAAAGCGGCAGGGAAGTAGTGGTGGAGTCGACGTCGGAGGCTTGAAACTTCTCGGCCACTGACTTTTTGAGCAGGTCCTGCGAAAAGCCTTCGGTAACGCGGTAATTAACGTCCTGCGTGGAGTCAATATCGCGGTATTCCAGGAGCTTTTTCTCCCCGGTTCCGGGGTTATCCACGGTTACACGCGGGGCGTCGATAGTCAGGCCCACGGGCTGTTCCACCGCGGGTCCCGGCTTTTCATAGGAACACGCCGTAAGTGCTACGGCGGCTGTGGTCAGGGCTGCAAAAACTTTGACTCGAAACACGCTTACCAAAATACCGGACGCTGCCGTTTAGAATAGAGCGGGTGAGTCAAAAACGAAGGAGCAAGACAGGACTTATCGCCGCGATAGTCATCGCCGTGGCGCTGGTGGACCAAGCCATAAAACAGTTAATGCTTTCCATTCTCACGGAAGGCGAGCCCTTGCCGATCATTGGGGACTGGTTCCGGTTTACCCTGCTTTTTAACCCTGGCGCCGCCTTTTCCATGGGCGGGGAGGGATCGACGTGGCTTTTTACCACTATCCAATTGGTCTTTGTGCTCGGCGTGGCCATTGCCGCCCCGCGCATTACCCACTCGGGCCAGGCAGTAGGCTTGGCGCTCATTGCTGGCGGCGCGCTGGGCAATTTCGCCGACCGCATCTTCCGCGCCCCCAGCTTCTGGTTCGGGCACGTGGTGGACTATATTTCGGTCGGATCTTTCGCCGTGTTTAATATCGCGGACGCGGCGATCACCTGCGGAGTGGTGCTTTTCATCATCGCCATGGTGCTGGAGGAAAGGAAGGCCGAGCATGAATAGGCAGATGCGCAGCTTCCCCGTCCCTGAAGGTTTAGAAGGCATGCGTGCCGACGCCGCCCTAGCTAAGCTCCTTGGCCTTTCCCGCAGCGCCACCGCGCAGCTTTGCGCTGAGGGCAGTGTGACCATTGATTCCCAAGAACTGGGCAAATCCGAGCGTTTGACCTCCGGCAATGTAGTCTCCGTGCTTTTGCCGGAGCCAGAAAAGCCAATGCTGCCGCGCGAAGAGCTCGTCGAAGGCATGGACGTGCTCTACAGCGATGCCGATATCATCTGCGTGCATAAGCCGGTGGGTGTGGCCGCGCACCCGAGCGTGGGGTGGGACGGGCCGACGGTCATCGGCGGGCTGCGCGCGGCCGGCTATACGGTGGCTTCTTCCGGGCCGACTGAGCGCCAGGGAATCGTGCATCGCCTCGATGTGGGCACGTCTGGGGTGATGGTAGTGGCTTCTTCGGAGCGTGCCTACTCTGCGCTCAAGCATGCCTTTAAGTACCGCAGCGTGAAAAAGACCTACCACGCCGTGGTCCAGGGGCTGCCGGACCCCATCGAGGGCACTGTCGATGCCCCCATCGGCCGCCACCCCAAGTCGGGCTGGAAATTCGCCGTGCTTGACGACGGCAAAGCGGCCGTCACCCACTACAGCCTCATCGAGGCCTTCCGCGAGGCCAGCCTCATCGAAGTGCACCTGGAGACTGGCCGCACCCACCAAATCCGCGTGCACATGTCTGCTACCGGGCACCCGTGCGTGGGCGATCCCATGTATGGCTCGGATCCGAATCTGGCCAAGCGCCTTGGGCTCGAGCGGCAGTGGCTGCACGCGGTCAAACTCGGCTTTACCCACCCCGGCACCGGCAAATGGTTTGAAATTCAGGCACCGTATCCAGCCGATCTCGAACATGCCTTGGCGGTGCTGCGGGGATGAGGAAGGTCTACCAGCGGCGTCGGCTAGCGGCCTTGGCGGTGCTCGCGGTGCTTTTTCTGGCGGCGCTGGCGCTCTTCGGCGCCTTGGGGACCCAGGCTACTTCGCAGGTGCAAGGCGACCAGCTCGGCCCGGATGGCGAATCGCGCGCGGAGTATATTGCGCGCGTGGCGGGCAGTGACCTTCCCGATGAGCCTGCCTACGCCCTGGTTACCTTCGACGAGGAACTACCGCCCGTAGCTGCTGCGGCCGCCGTCGCCGCAGCCCCGCGCATGGATGCCATCCTCATTGGCTCCACCGCTCCCATCGACGTTCCTGAGCCGAGCGCTGGCGAGGACCGCGCCGCTGTCATCCAGCGTGCCGTCGGCCGCATCGATGCCTCCTATGGGCAGCGATCCAACGCGGTAAGCGCAGTTGTGGTGTGGGGATCAGGCGCCCAGCTTGCCGACGTCGCCTCCACCCCCTCCGTTGCCGCCGTCGAAGCAGCGCCTGCCGACGCCGCCTGGGGCAGCTTCGCCATCCGTCCACCCAGCTAATTTCGCCTTCTTTACTCCCGCAGCGCGCAGTGCCCCCGCGGCGCTTTTAGCATCAGGGGCATGGAACATATTCGGGCCTATATCGCGGCACTGAACTCGGCAATGGATATCCTCGCCGAGGCCGCCGCCGTTTCTGCTGCCGACCTTGCCGCCGCCGGCATGCCCGATGCCGCAGCGGACTCTATTGCGCAGCTCGCGCAGGTCTACTTCGGCCCCACCAGCTTTCGCCGCCGCCAACGGCGGGCGGTGGATGGGGCGCGCCGAAACAGGCATTCACTGCCGACGCTGGAGGTCATCGAAAAGCATGCGCGTCGCGCGCCCACCCAAGCCCGCGCCTGGGCCCTGCGCGCCGAGCTTGCCCATATCTCTTGTGATACGAGGGAGATGGAAAAGCTCGCCCGCATAAAGCTGCGCAAGATGCGCGCGCCACGCGAGCCCAAGCCTGGCGTGCGGCTGCAGCGCCGCGCCGCCGGAAAGCCGTGGACGCTTTCTATCACCGGTCCTTCCGCGCTCATTGCGGAACTTCACCAGCATGCCGGCTCGCTTGCCGACGTCGCCTCTTTCTTCCGCACCGGCGCCTCTACCTCTACCGTGCGCACTAATGTTGTGGTGCCACTAGATAAGTTGGTCGGCGTGGCCCATGGTAGTGATGATGTGGTGCTGACCATGACCAACGGCGCGCAGATAACCGGTGCCGAATTGGCCCAGCGCGCGCTGGCAGAGGAGGGGTTTGTCACCCTGCTGCATCCCGTGGAAGGTCCGGTGAATTTGTACCGCATGCGCCGCGGGGCGACCTGGAAGCAGTTTATGATGGCCGCGGCGGAAAACCCCACCTGCCCGGTTAAGGGCTGCCACAAGCCTGCCGATGAGTGCCAAGTCCATCACATATTCAGCTGGGCCGGCGGCGGGTGGACGAACGCGAAGAACCTCACCACCGCCTGCGCTTATCACAATGGCCGCAATGACGATCATCGCACCGGCCCGCCGCGCAATGGCCGCTTCGAGCGCACGGCCCGCGGCGTGCGCTGGGTCAACCCCTGGGAGAAGCCCCCGCCGGACCTTGTTAATACCGGGCCTACTTAGATACCAACCGCGTAGGCTAGAGTCATGTCCCCGCAGCAGCCTTTTTCGCAGTGGATGCCGAACTATAAATTTGCCTATATCGCCGCCTGGGTCGCGGTGGTGGTTTCCGGCATCGCCCTAGTTATCGGCCTTATTACGGGCGGCACCTCCATGACGCTGGTGTTTTCCGCGATCGTTTGTGCCTTTGGCATCTTTCTTATCGTAGTGATGCCGCGCTGGGCGCTGGAAGCGGAGGAGGAACAGGCCGCGCGTCGTCGTGCCCGCGCCGCCCGCGAGGAACTCAGGCGCTCCTAGCCATACGCACTAAGTCGGCCACGTAGATCGCTACCGCTAAGCCGATAATGCCGAAGCCAATCCACCGGTGGGGCGAAAAGTGTTCGTGGGTGACGAAAAGTGCCCACAGCATTTGCATGATGGGGGTGAGGTATTGGAGCATGCCGATCGTCGATAAGCGTAGCGTCCGCGCGCCCTCTGCAAAGCAAAGAAGCGGCAGCGCGGTGATTAAGCCGGCGCTTAACAAAAGCAGCGCGTGGCCGACGCCTTCGCTAGCGAAGGTACCTTGGTCGCTACTTTCTAGCCACAGAATGTAGCCCACCGCTAGTGGCGACATCACGAGCGCCTCCGCTGCGACTGAGACGGCCGAGGACACCCGCACCTGCTTTTTGAGCAGCCCATAAATTCCGAAGCTGAAGGCCAGCAAAAGCGAAATATAGGGCGCCTGGCCGGTAAAGAACGTCAAATACAGCACCGCGATGGCCGCAACTCCCACCGCGCCGGCCTGCCACGGCCGCAGCCGTTCCTTGAGAAACACCATGCCGAGGGCAACCGATACGAGGGGATTGATGAAGTACCCCAGCGCCGCGTCGGCTACGTGGTTGCTATTAATCGCTACCACGTAGGTGCCCCAATTAGCCGTGATGAATACTCCCGCGGCCGCGAGCCATCCCCACGTGCGCTTGTCCATGCGCACCAACTCGCGCCATCGGCCGGCGAGGCACAAAAATCCCGTGACCAATACCGCGGTCCACAGCACGCGGTGAGCCAAAATCTCTAGCGGCGATGCCGGCAACAGGAGAGGGAAGAATGCGGGGAAAATCCCCACATGATATAGGCGGCGAGCGTGTAGAGCATCACAAAATAATAGCCCATTTTGACCGCCCCGCTATGATGAGCCGCATGGCCAAAAACTCCTCCTTCGTCCACCTGCACAACCACACCGAGTTCTCCATGCTCGACGGCATGGCCAAGGTCGATATGCTGGCGGACGAGGTGGTTCGCCAGAAGATGCCGGCCGTAGGCATGACTGACCATGGCAATATGTACGGCTCCGATGCCTTCTACCGTCGCATGACCGGCGCCGGCATCAAGCCCATTATCGGCATCGAGGCGTATATGGCGCCCGAATCCCGTTTCAATAAAAAGCGCGTGTTGTGGGGTACGCCGGACCAAAAGCGCGACGATGTCTCCGCGTCCGGCGCTTATCTCCACCAGACGATGATTGCGGAGAACGCCACCGGCCTGCGCAATCTTTTTACCTTGTCCTCATTAGCTTCCTATGAGGGCCAGTTGGGCAAGTGGCCGCGCATGGATGCCGAGCTCATCGCGGAGCATGCTGATGGCATCATCGCCACCACCGGGTGCCCCTCCGGCGATGTCCAGACCCGTCTACGCCTTGGCCAGTTCAATGAGGCGCTCGAGGCCGCGGCCATGTGGCAAGACATCTACGGCAAAGATAACTTCTTCTTGGAGTTGATGGACCATGGGCTGGACATCGAAAAGCGCACGCGCGATGGCCTATTAGAAATTGGCCGTAAATTGGACTTGCCGCCGCTGGTGACCAATGACTGCCACTACGTGCTGGAGTCCCAGGCGCCGGCGCATGAGGCGATGTTGTGCGTGCAGACCGGCAAGACCTTTATGGACCCCGATCGCTTCAAGTTCGGCGGTACCGGTTACTACATTAAGTCGGCCGCGCAGATGCGTGAGACCTGGGACGATATGATTCCAGATGGCTGCGATAACACGCTGTGGATTGCCGAGCGCGTGCAAGACTACGGCGAGATTTGGGAAGAGCATACCCACGATCGCATGCCTATTGCCGACGTCCCCGAGGGCCACACCCCAACCTCCTGGCTCACCCACGAGGTTATGGAAGGCCTGCAGGCACGCTTCCCCGGCCAGGATGTTCCGGAGGAGTACATCGAGCGCGCCAAGTACGAGATCTCCGTCATTGAGATGAAGGGCTACCCGTCCTACTTCCTTATCGTGGCCGAGCTCATCAAGCACGCGCGCTCGGTGGGCATTCGCGTGGGGCCGGGACGTGGCTCGGCGGCCGGCGCGCTTGTCGCCTACGCGCTGACCATTACCAATATCGACCCCCTGGAACATGATCTCCTCTTCGAGCGATTCTTGAATCCCGAGCGCCCGTCCGCGCCCGATATCGATATCGACTTCGACGACCGCCGCCGCGGCGAGATGATTACCTACGCGGCCGAGCGCTGGGGCGAGGATAAGGTAGCGCAGGTCATTACCTTCGGCACGGTGAAGACGAAGCAGGCCATTAAGGACTCCGCCAAGGTGCACTTTGGCCAGCCGGGCTTCCAGATGGCCGACCGTATCAACGGCGCGCTGCCGCCGGCAATCATGGCGAAGGATATTCCGCTCAAGGGCATCACAGACCCGGACCACGAGCGCTACTCCGAGGCCGCCGAGGTCCGCCAGATGGTCGAATCCGACCCGGATGTGAAAAAGATTTATGACACGGCTAGGGGCTTGGAGGGCGTCGTCAGGCAGGCCGGCGTGCACGCCTGTGCGGTGATTATGGCCTCGGTCCGCCTCATGGACCACATCCCCATGTGGAAGCGCCCGGCCGACGGTGCCTATATCACCGGCTGGGATTACCCAGCGTGTGAGGCCATCGGCCTGCTGAAGATGGACTTCCTGGGCCTGCGTAACCTCACCGTTATCGGCGACGCGATTGAAAACATCAAGCGCAACCGCGGCGAAGAAGTTCACTTGGAGCAGCTGCATGCCGACGACCCCAAAGTCTCCAAGGTCTATGACCTGCTCTCGCGCGGCGATACGCTGGGCGTCTTCCAGCTTGACTCCGGCGGTATGCAAGAGCTGCTCAAACGCATGAAGCCAACCGGCTTTAAAGATATTGTCGCCTCCCTTGCGCTCTACCGCCCCGGCCCGATGGGCGTGAACGCCCACTGGGACTATGCAGACCGCAAGAACGGCCGTAAGGAAATCACCCCGATTCACCCAGAGCTGGAAGAGCCGCTGAAGGAAATCCTGGATGAGACCTACGGCCTCATCGTCTACCAGGAGCAGATCATGCGTATCTCCCAAAAGGTTGCTAACTACACGGCCGGCGAGGCAGATGGCTTCCGTAAGGCGATGGGTAAGAAAAAGCCCGAGGTGCTGGCTCAACAGTACGATAAGTTCTGGGGCGGCATGCAAGAAAACGGCTATTCCAAGTCCGCCATGGACGCGCTCTGGGGCACCATCGAGCCCTTCGCGTCCTACGCGTTTAATAAGTCCCACGCCGCAGGCTATGGCTTGGTGTCCTTCTGGACGGCCTACCTTAAGGCCTACTACGCGCCAGAGTATATGGCCGCGCTGCTGACCTCGGTGGGCGATAAGAAAGACAAGTCCGCCATCTACCTGTCGGACTGCCGCCACTTGGGCATCAAGGTGCTGCCGCCTTCTGTCAACGAGTCCGAAGAGGATTTCCAGGCGGTGGGAGAGGATATCCGCTTCGGCATGGGCGCTATCCGCAACGTTGGCTCGGAAGTGGTGGAGTCCATCATCAAGTCCCGCCACGACAAGGGCGCGTTTAGCTCGTTTAGTGATTACCTGGACAAGATCGAGTTGACCGCCTGCACTAAGCGCGTGACTGAAGCTCTCATTAAGGCCGGCGCCTTCGACGACTTGAACCATCCGCGCAAGGGGCTCATGCTCATCCACGAGGACGCGGTGGATGCGGTGCAAACCACCAAGAAGGCGGCGGATAAGGGCCAATTCGATCTCTTCGCCGGAATTGGCGGGGGAGAAGATGATGAGGCCTCCAACGCCTTTGCCTTGGACATCCCAGAAGACAACTGGGACCGCAAACATGAGCTCGCCCTGGAACGAGAGATGCTTGGCCTGTACGTTTCCGGTCACCCGCTCGATGGTTTTGAGGAGGCGCTGGCTGCGCAAACGGATACCCCGCTGACAAAAATCCTGAACGATGAGGTGCATAACGGCCAAGAGCTCATCATCGGTGGCATCATCTCAGGCGTAGACCGCCGCTTTTCCAAGCGCGATGGCTCCCCCTGGGCCATTGTAACGGTGGAGGACCACAACGGCGCGCAGGTAGAAATCTTGGTCTTCAATAAGGTCTATTCGCTCGTCGCCCCACAGATTGTGGAGGACAATATCATCTTGGCGCGCGTAAACGTCAAGGTCCGCGATGAGCGCCGCTCCCTGTTTTGCTCCGATATCCGCGTCCCAGATCTCGGACCTGGCGGTGGCGCGGGCCTGCCGCTGCGCCTGACCATGCGCACGGACCAGTGCACCATGGAAAATATTGCCCGGCTCAAGCAGGTTTTGCTCAAAAACCAGGGCGAGTCGGACGTGTACCTCGAGCTTGTCGACGGCTCCGAATCCACCACAATGATCCTCGGTGACCACCTGCGCGTGGAACGCTCCGGCAACCTCATGGGTGATCTCAAGGCCACTATGGGCGCAGGTATTTTAGGCTGAATTTAATCCCGGCGGCGGCCGAAGTCCTCCGTTAATCTAGACAGCACAGTCTATATCAATGGAGGAAACCTGATGGTTACAAAGATTCGCACCACCCACGTCGGCTCACTGCCGCGCACTCTAGAGTTGCTGGAAGCCAACCTGAAGCGTGCGGAGCTGCCGGCCGCGGAGTTTCAGGGGATTTTGAAGGCCGCGGTGGCGGACGTCGTCAAGCGGCAGCTCGATCTCGGCCTCGATATCATTAACGAGGGCGAGTACGGCCATATCACCTCGGGTGCCGTGGACTACGGTGCGTGGTGGAATTATTCCTTTAGCCGCCTGGGCGGGCTGACGATGACGGATACCGACCGCTGGGAATCGGCTGAGGTAGTGCGCTCCAAGCCGGGGGAGCCGCGGCTGACGTCGTTTATTGATCGACGTGACCGCGCGCTGTTCTCGGAGGCCTATAATGACCCGGATTCTGGCATCTTCACCGGTCGCGCCAAGGTGGCAAACCCAGAGTTCACCGGCCCGGTAACCTATATCGGCCAAGATGAAGTTGCCGCCGATGTCCGCTTGCTTGCCGACGCCCTACCTTCCGGCACCCCCGGCTTCATCGCTGCCCTTTCCCCCGGCTCGGCCGCGCGCCTGACCAACCGCTACTACGACGATGAGCATGAGCTGCTTGCCGACGTCGGCCGAGCAATGCGCACCGAGTACCAAGCCATCACCGATGCCGGGCTCACCGTGCAATTCGACGCACCTGACCTGGCCGAGGCCTGGGACCAAATTAATCCGGAGCCTTCCGTAGAAGACTTCCGAGGCTTCATTCGCGAGCGTATTGACGTGCTCAATGATTCCATTGCTGGCCTGCCCAAGGAACAAACGCGCCTGCATATCTGCTGGGGTTCCTGGCACGGCCCGCACGTAACCGACGTCCCATTTGCAGATATCATCGAGGAAATCTTGCGGGCCGAGGTCGGCGGATTTTCTTTCGAAGCCGCGTCACCGCGTCACGCGCATGAGTGGCGTGTGTGGCAGGACCATGCGCTGCCGGAAGGAACCGTGATTTACCCGGGTGTGGTCTCGCACTCCACCAATGCGGTGGAACACCCGCGGCTTGTAGCTGATCGCATCATTCAATTCGCCGAGGTGGTTGGACCGGAAAATGTCATCGCATCGACCGATTGCGGTTTGGGCGGCCGCCTACACCCTCAGATTGCGTGGGCGAAGCTGCAATCCTTGGTAGAAGGCGCTGACATCGCTACCCGCGAACTGTTTTAAAAACGCCTAAAGCCGCTCCGGAACTCCGGAGCGGCTTAATCTTTGGCGCCTAGAAGCGCACGCCCAGCTGCGTGAGGGCGTTCTTCATCGGCTTCAGCACAGCCGGGTTCACCTTGGCAACCATAGTCAAGGCTTGCAGCAACGCAGCGACGAGGCTGGTGGCCACGGTCACCCAGCTCATGACCTCGAGGAACTTTTCTGGGGTGGAAGAGCCCCAAATAGGCAGACGCTCAAGTGCCTCGATCTGGCGCTGCTTCGCCTCCTGGGCAACGCAGTCTGGCTCCTTTGGCATTCCGGAAGAACCGTAGCCGTTGGTCAGGCCCTGGATAAGCTCCTGCGGGGTGTGGGCGGAAGATCCGAGCTCGCCGTTCTCGATCTTCTTAAGATGCTCCTCCTTGGCCTCGTCGACCTCGGCCTGGCATTCAGCCGAAATCTACTTTGATTGCTCTTCTGCGGCAGAAGCAGTAGCTGGTGCGACGAGGCCTGCTGCCACGGCGATGGCTGCGACGAGCGAAATGCTGAGACGGTTGCGCATGGTTCTATTTAGAGTGAGAGGTATTAGCCTCAAACAATTTAGCAGGTAAACCTCGGAACGTCTGTGGCAAAAGCTTGCGCACCTGTGCCGGTAGCAGTGCGTAGAACTCGTCAATGGGCTTCGGCAAGAAGTTTAATGCCCCGCCAATCAGCGCACCGAGGCCCACTAAACCGTCGATGATTCCGGCACCGGCGGCGATGCTACTGCCGGTGCTGGAGCCATTGGGCTTGTCAGGCGTGGAGTTGGCGGCATCGGCAAGCAGGTCCTTGACTGAGAACACGGTGGTGGTGCCGGATACCTCGTTGCCGGCGATGAGGAGGGCATCGTCGGTCGGGGAGTCAGTCGCTGGGACGAAAGCAAGACCCTCGGGGCCGAGGTCGCCGGCCAGGGCTATCGCTGCGACATCGTCCTCGTTGTAGCCGACGGAAAAATCGCGACTATTAACGTAGGTGACAAACTTTGTTTCGGTGGGGGTCGTCACGTCGTAGACGAAGATGCCGCCCACGCGCTCCGCGCCGATAAAGGCGTAAGTGCGATCCCCAACCTTGCCAATGGTCAGTGCCTCTGGCTCCGGGCCCTTATTATCAGAGCGGTCATCAAATTCGGGATCCTCATTATCGGCATTAAAGTTCAGACTAGGAATGCCTTTGGTGATTTCTTCAAAGTCCGAGCCGGAGTCGAAGACGACGTTGCCCTCGCGGTTGTAGATGCTAAAGGAGCGCGAGCCGTAGGAGTACAAACCATCGAAGCAGCCCTTTTGCTCGTCCCAGCCAGAAGCATTAGATAGCTTGAGGTTGCCGGCGAACTTCTTGTCTTCGATGCCGTCAGCAAGCTCGAGATCGTCGCAGACCTTGCCCTCCTTGACTAGGTCCTTGAGTTCCACTTCGTCGGTATAGTCGCCCCATTCGCGGGCATCGCCCTCGTTGGCGGTGGCGAAGAAGGTTTGTCCATCTACTTCGAAGGCACTGATGGAGTCCGGCATGGATAGGCCGTGTACCGGGATGGTGCGCAGCTCGGCAGCGTCATCCTTATTAGACGGATCCAACGGCACCTGGGAGTGGTCTGCAATGTGGGCGGGAAGAACCTTTTCTACCGTGGCAGACTCGATATCGATGACCGCGATGGCGTTGTTTTCTTGCAGCGTGGCTTAGGCTTTTCCGTCCGCAAAGGAAATGTATTCCGGCTCGAAGTCCCGTGAAGGCAGATTATGGTGTTCGGAAGGGCCGAAGATACGGATGGAGGGGTCAAGGTCGGCGGTGTCAAAGGCGGTGAAGTCGGCCGTGTGAACGTCGCTAAGCGGGGGCGCAGCGACGTCGGTGGGCAGGTTAATGACAGAAACGGAGCGTTCCGGATCCTTGAGGTAGGCAGGGCCTTCGGCATTCAGGGCGTCGGAAGGCTCGCCCTCGTTGGCTACGAGCGCGTGGCGGCCATCGGCAGTGAGATGCACGTTATCTGGTAGCGCGCCCACGCCCACGCGTCCGAGCTCCTCACCAGCCTCGGTGTTGAAAACAGCGCCTCGCCACTGTCAGTCTTATCTGCCTGTTGCACCGCGGCGACGGCCAGGCCATCGGGGCGTACAGCTACCGAGTTGATTTCTTTGTCTCCCCCGGCGGAGATGGCGCCGATCTTGTGCGGCTGGGTGGGATCGGAACCATCAAGGATGTCGACCTCGCCGGAGCGCGCGTTGACGGTGAGGATGCGCTGGGACGCGGAGTGCTCCAGCACGTTATCCACGATGTGGGCATGCGCGGCTGGGCCGAAGGCAAGGACGAGCGAGGAAGTAACGCAGAGAGATGCGCTTGAGCATTAATATTCCTTTCTTGTGGTTATGTCCACTATGTAACGCTGGAACTAAAAGCCAGTGAATTTCCAGTGAATGGGTAGACTGTCAAGACATGACTGAATCGACCATCCATGCATCCGATATCCAGCAGGCGCAGGCGCGGATTAGCTCGGAAATCGCCCCGACTCCGCTGCAGTATTGCGCTCGGCTTTCGGCCGAGACGGGTTGCGAGGTCTACCTCAAGCGGGAGGATTTGCAAGACGTACGCTCCTATAAGATTCGCGGCGCGTTAAACGGAATGTCGAATGTCCCTCAGGAAGAGCGCGGCCGGGGAATTGTCACGGCCTCGGCCGGCAATCATGCACAGGGCGTGGCTTATGCCTGCCGCACAATGGGAATCAGCGGCAAGATTTTTGTGCCAGAGCCCACGCCGATGCAAAAGCGCGACCGCATCCTGGTCCACGGCGGCGACCAAGTAGAACTGGTGGTGGTTGGTTCCAACTTCGATGAGGCAGCCGCGGCCGCGCATGCCGACGCCGCCGAGCGCGACGCTACCTTCATCGAGCCCTTCGACGCCCGCGATACCATCACCGGACAAGGCACCGTTGCCGCGGAAGTTTTGGCGCAGCTATCGGCCAAGGGAAAGTCGCTGGATACCATCGTTGTACCCGTGGGAGGAGGCGGCCTGATTTCGGGCATCACCTCCTACCTTGCGGATATGGCACCGGGCGCCGGAGTGGTGGGAATGGAGCCGGAAGGGGCGGCGTCGCTAAGAGCGGCGTTTGACCACGGCGGGCCGGTAACGCTAGAAGAAGTCGACCCCTTTGTGGATGGGGCGGCGGTAAAGCGCTTGGGCGCGCTGCCATATGAGATTTTGGACGCCAATCGCGAGCGCTTGAGTTTTGACACCGTGTCCGAGGGCGCGGTGTGCACGGACTTGCTCAACCTCTATCAAAATGAGGGAATCATTGCCGAGCCGGCCGGTGCACTGTCGGTGGCGGGCCTGCACCAGCTGGACTTGCAGCCGGGCTCGACGGTGGTGTGCGTGATTTCTGGCGGCAATAATGACGTGCTGCGCTACGCCGAAATCATGGAGCGCTCCCTAGTCCACCGCGGACTCAAACATTATTTCCTGGTGAATTTCCCGCAGGAGCCGGGACAGCTGCGCCACTTTTTGCAGGAGATTTTGGGCCCGACCGATGACATCACGCTGTTTGAGTACCTGAAGCGCAATAACCGGGAGACTGGCGCTGCGCTGGTAGGCCTGCAGCTTAGCCGCGCCGAGGACCTCGACGGCCTGCTCGAGCGCATGGGTGAATCCAAGATTTCGGTGCAGTACCTCAAGCCTGGCACCCCCGAGTACGAATTCCTCGTAGCCTAATGCAGGATTCTTATCGTCGCCCCGTAGGCCAAGTCGAACACGAAATTGAAATCAAGCGTTCTCGGTTCATTACTGTGATCGGCCGCGTCACCAATGAGGAAGAGGCCCGCGCGTTTATCGACGCCGCCCGCACCCGCTTTCCCGACGCCCGCCACCACTGCTCCGCCTACGTCTACCATGTCGACGGCGCGAATCCGGTGGAGCGCTCCTCCGATGATGGCGAGCCTTCTGGAACGGCCGGAAAACCCATGCTGGATGTAGTCAAAGGCTCCGGCATGCTCGATATCTGTGCGGTGGTTGTGCGCTACTTCGGCGGTATCAAGCTGGGTGCCGGCGGTCTCGTGCATGCCTATGGCGGTGCAGTGAGCGAGACCATGGAGAAGGTGCGCGCGGTGACCCGGGCGCGCCGGGAGCTTTATGCGGTGGAGTGCCCACACGCGACGGCCGGGCGAGTGGAGGCGGATCTGCGTGGGCGCGGCTATGAGATAACCGATACCGCGTATGCGGCTGCGGTGACTTTTACCGTGGCCGTGCGCCCGGGTGGGCTGGAAGAGCTGGAAGCTACGCTGGCAGCGATCTCACAAGGCCAGCTCGAGGCGGCAGAAGCCGGTAGCGCGTGGGTTGAGGTAGGATCCTGAACATGAGTATGCAGCAGCGACCGAATAACCCCATTGCGCAGCGCAAGCAGCAAGTGCGCAAGCACTCCCGCAACGTCGTTGTGTGCGTGGCCGGCGGCCTCGGCGTGGGCGCAGTGCTGGGCGTGCTATCTGCGGCAAGTTTCTGGGCCTGGATGTTGGTGGGCGCCATCGTCGCCGTGGTTGGTGGCGGCTATAACTGGTTTAAGATCCAGAAGATCGTCAACGAAAACCACAACCAGTACTAGATGCCGGCACCGCAACCTAGCGGCCGCCCCGTCCGGATTGATGCCTGGGTGTGGGCCGTGCGCATGTTTAAAACCCGATCCGCGGCCGCGACGGCCGTGCGCGCCGGGCACGTCAAGATAAATGGGGAGGCCGTCAAGCCCTCCCAACAGGTGGTGCCGGGCGACCGCGTGCGCGTGTGGCGCAACCATCACGAGCATGACCTTGAGGTCCTAGCGACTGTGGCCAAGCGCGTGGGCGCACCCGTGGCGCGTACGTGCTATACGGACCATGCTCCGCCGCCTCCGCCCAAGGAATTTATGCCGTCTGTCCCCGTGCGCCCGCGCGGAGCGGGGCGGCCGACGAAGAAAGAGCGCCGCGATATGGAGAAATTCCGCGGCGGTTTCCGATAATCAGCCGAAACTAGCGGGCAGCGCGCAAAGCTTTCAGGCGCGCAGTAAGTCGGCGTTTGCGGCCCGGGCGATCGCCGGATTCGGCGGTGGCTTCGATATGCTGCTTGCCAAACTTATTGAGCAGCAGGTCGTCGATAAGCCGTACCTGGCCGGGGCGGAAGCGGTAACGCATGGCGTCGTGGACGTGAGCAATGGCGGTATCATCAAGCAGCTGCTCTAGCTGACCCAAGTGGCGCACTCCGTTTTGTTCCAGCAGTTCTGCCAAGAAGCGGTAGTGTTCCGAGCGCGAGAGTGGGAAGCGGTTGCCTAGGATGATGGCCAGCACGCCCGGCAGGGTCTCGGCGGTAAGTTCTACGTCCTTATCGGTTTCTGTATCTGGAGCCTTGAGTGCGGCAATCTCATCGAATTGTTGGTCCGCGAGCTCGATAAGTCCCGCGGCCAAGGTAAAGAGGCGGTCCACTTCGGGCGAAGGCGGATTGGGGCCCTGCTTATAGCGAATATCGTGCTCAAACTCCGCCCATGCGTGCTGCAGGACGGTACGAATCTGCACCTCAAAGGTCCAGCCTACATAGTCCGTGAGCTCTTCCATTGCGGCAGCGCTATCCTCGGTCACGGTGAGCACGAGGTGGTGGGAGCCGTAGCCAAAGCCGCCGGAGATGCGGGTTTCGGCAGCCTTATCCACGGAGCGTTCGACCTTGAACGATTCCCCTAAAACGCTCAGCGCTTCTGGAATAGCAGTGGAGTGATAAAGCGTAACGCGCACCCCCATCACATCGTGTATCTCTTGCCACGGCTGGGGGTAGACAAAATCGCCGTTCTCGCGGCGCTTTTTGGCCTTGGCTTTAAGAGAGGGCCAGGTTTTGACGCGGGTGGAGACGCGGTCGAAGATGATGCCGGCGTCATTGAGGAGATCCTCGATAGCGGTGCGGAAGTCCATCGCGGCGGTGGGGTGGCTGCGCGCCCAGTCGTGATACTGGTTGCTCAGCCGCGACATCCTACTTTCCGGCATGGTGCTCCTTTCATAACTCCCGCGGGAATCCGTTAGACCATACTAGCGGGCGTGGGTGGAGCACGGTGCGATGACGGGGCACGCGCTCGACGGCGTCGGCAGCCAGCTGGCGAGCATAGGTGTCAGGCAGGTGGGCAAAAGCAAAGAGCGTGGCGGAGTCCGGCACGAGGTAGGTCAGCGAGTGTGAGCGCAGGAGGCGGCGCATGTGTTTGTCCAGCACGGTAAAGGTCTCTGGGTGGGCCATCCAGGAGGAAATCGGCGCCCTGTGGGAGCGGACCTGCAGGCCTCCGAAGCGTGCGGCGGAGGGAAGATCGCAGGCGGCGGGGCGGGTCCAGAAGCGCAGCCCCTGCGAATCGAGAGCGGCGCGCTGCAGGTTATGAGAGGCGTGATTCCAGGCCCGGCGCGCGGAGATATCCATGTCGGCAAGACCGCGGTGGCTGAGCCGGCGGAAGGTTTGCTTGCCGGGAAAGACAAGCGCCATGGACAGGCTGGGGGAGAGTTGGATGGTGGCGAGGGAGTCGCAAAAGCCGTCGTCGGAAAGCCGCTGTTCTTTCAGCCAGGATCGGGCGAAGAGGGCAGGCAGCAGGTTTGCGGTGGTTGGGCGAGGCGGGCGCAGGGCGACGGTCACGGCGAATTCTCCAGTGGCGGTAGGATGCGGTCGCCTTTATTGGACTGGAGAAGACGCCGTTTGGTTCCCCGGGTGGGCCTAAAAGGGTGGATCGGCGTCGAGCTGCAGCTCGGCAAAGAGCTTATCGGCTGGCCAAATGTCGATTTCTTGGCCCTTGGCCTGCAGCTCCTCCGCGCGCTTTTCCTTGGAGGTCTTCTTCGCCCATTCGCCCACGATAAGCAGGGTGGTCTTTTTGGTGACGTTTTTGGCTACCTGGCCGCCGCGCTCGGCGATGCCCTGCCATAGCACGCCCTTGTCATAGGGCTCGAAATCACCGGTAAGGGTGACATGCTGGCCGTAGAGCGCGCCTTCCGGATCCGCGTCTGGATTGGGCTCCGGGATTGTGTCTGGGGTGGCAACGGTTTGCCACGGGGCGGGCCTGCTGGACTTTTTCTTTGCAGAACCGGCAGCGCGGGTCTGGCCGCGGAAGTCGGTGCCGGCGCCGAGGTCCGCGCCCGAGGTGGGGGCGGTATGGGCGCGCAGGACGGGCAGGATAGCCTCGGCATCGAGCCGACCCAAGGTAAATTCGCGGGCGGTGAATAGGTCGCGAATGCTGCCAGTGTGTCCAAAGCGTTCGGCTAAGCGAGCGATGATTTCGCCGGCGGCGCGGGCGTCTTCGGTGGCGTCGTGGTGGCTAAAGTCCGGCGCGGAAAGGTGGGCTGCGACGGTGGGTAGCTTGTGGTTTCGCACCGAAATTACCTTTGCTTTGGAGGCGTCGCGGGCCAGTGCGAGGGAGCACGCCAGCGGCACGGTGGGCACCTCGGCACCGGCGGTAAGCAGACCGGAGCGCAGCGCGGTGGAATCGAACTGGGCATTGTGCGCGACAAGCACGTCGCCGCCGAGGAAGTCGAAGAGCTCCTTGGCAACGTCGGCGAAGGCCGACGCCCCTTCCACATCGCTCGCGGTAATGCCGTGTATGGAGACGTTGATATCCGCAAAGTGCTCGAGGCCAGGCGGTGGGGTGCACAGCCAGGAGCGGGAGTCGCTCTCTTGGCCGTCACGGAAGCGCACAGCGCCGATTTGGCAGATAGATCCCCAGTTATCGTTGGCCGTTTCTACATCCACGGCGGTGAAATCGAGGCCGGGGATCGTTGCGGCGGAGGAGGGAGCATCGCCGCGCTGGGCGGCGGCGATGGCGCGGGCGACGGCTTGCGGGTCTTGGTGCGGGGCAAAAGAAATAGAGCCGGCGGCACCAAGGTCGAGGACGCCGAAGCCAGTGGAGGTCGGTTCATTTACGCGCACGGCGTCGATGGAATCGAGCGGGATGCCCTGCGTGGCGGGGGCGCCGAGGCTGGTGGCCAGCAGGGTGCGGTGGAGCACAAGTTTTTCCGCTGTGACATCGATGAGTGCGCCGTGCGCGGGAAATGACACGAGGGGCCTTTCTTTAGGAATCGAAAACGGGCGGTTCAACCTGACGAAAAATCAGCGTCGAACGCGGCTGCACCGTGATCGTACCCTCTGCTTCAATAAGGGTTTCCTCTACGGGGTAGCCGCCGGAATCGGCGGTATCGACCATCAGCCGCCACGTGGCGCCGAGATCCTTGGTAGGCAGGGTGAACTCGATTTCGCCGTCGTGGGAGTTGAAAATCATGATGAAGGAATCATCGGTGATGCGCTCGCCGCGGGAGGTGGTTTCCGTGATGGCATTGCCATTGAGATAGACCATAAGGGCGCGGCCGAAGTCGTGGTCCCAGTCGTCCTGGGTCATGAGGCGTCCGGAAGGAACCAGCCAGGCGATATCGCGTTCCTTTACATCCGCGCCGAGTGGGCCGCCGGCTAAGAAGCGCTTGCGGCGAAAGACGGGGTGGTGGTTGCGAATAGACAGCACGCGCTTGGTAAAGCCCAGCATGGCGGCGGACTTTTCCTCTTCCAGCATGGACCAGTCCATCCACGACAGCTCGTTATCCTGACAGTAGACGTTATTATTGCCGTCTTGTGTGCGGCCGAACTCATCGCCGTGCGAGAGCATCGGAGTGCCTTGGGAGAGTAGGAGGGTGGTCAGGAAGTTGCGCACCTGGCGGCGGCGCAGCTTGCGGACCTCGTCGTTATCGGTCGGGCCTTCTTCGCCGCAGTTCCAGGAGCGATTAAAGGATTCTCCGTCGCGATTGTCTTCGCCATTAGCCTCGTTGTGCTTGTCGTTATAGGACACGAGGTCGCGCAGAGTAAAGCCATCGTGGGCGGTAATGAAGTTGATGGAGGCGCTAGGGCGGCGGTCATTATCGGCATAGAGATCCGAAGAGCCGGTCAGGCGGGAGGCGAATTCGCCCAGGGTAGCGGGCTCGCCCCGCCAGAAATCGCGCACGGTATCGCGGTATTTGCCGTTCCATTCGCTCCAGATCGGCGGGAAGTTGCCTACCTGGTAGCCATCATGGCCAATGTCCCAGGGCTCAGCGATGAGCTTGACCTGGCTGACGATGGGGTCTTGCTGGACTAGGTCGAAGAAGGTAGCTAGCTTGTCGACGTCGTCAAGCTCCCGCGCCAAGGTCGCAGCTAGGTCGAAGCGGAAACCATCGACGCGCATCTCCGTGACCCAGTAGCGCAGGGAATCCATAATCATCTGGAGTGAGTGCGGGTGGCGCACATTGAGGGAATTGCCGGTGCCGGTGTAGTCCATGTAGTGGGCTTCATCGCCCTCGACGAGGCGGTAGTAGGCGCCATTGTCGATGCCGCGGAAAGCAATGGTGGGGCCCATGTGATTACCTTCTGCGGTGTGGTTATAGACCACGTCGAGGATAACTTCGATGCCGGCCTCATGGAAGGCGCGAACCATGGTCTTAAACTCGGAGACCACCTCGCCTGGCTTCTTAGCAAAGGCGTAGTCATGGTGTGGGGCAAAGAAGCCGAAGGTGTTATAACCCCAGTAGTTGCGCAGACCTAGGTTGCGCAGCCGATCGTCCTGGAGGAATTGGTGCACGGGCATTAGCTCAACGGTGGTAACCCCGAGCTCCTTGAAGTAATCAATCACGGCTGGGTGGGCCATGCCGGCGTAGGTGCCGCGCAGCTCTTCTGGAACGTCCGGGTGAGTCATCGTCATGCCCTTGACGTGGGTTTCATAGATAACCTTTTCATTATCCGGAATATGCGGGCGGTGATCGCTGCGCCAGTCAAAGAAGGGGTTAATGACCACGGAAAGCATGGTGTGGCCGAGCGAATCTTCCTCGTTGCGGCCGGTGCCGGGCTCTTCGGCGTGGATGTCATAGGAATACAGGGAAGCATCGCCGTCGAATTCGCCGTCGAAGGCGCGGGCATAGGGGTCAACGAGGAGCTTGGAGGGATCGCAGCGCAGGCCCTTTTCTGGTTCATAGGGGCCATAGACGCGGTAGCCGTAGCGCTGCCCAGGGGTGACATTCGGGAGGTAAATATGCCACACATGGGCGGTTACTTCGGCCATTTCTATGCGTTCTTCATCGCCCTCTTTATCAATGAGGCAGAGCTCAACCTTGTCTGCGACTTCCGAAAAGAGGGCGAAGTTGGTACCGGATCCATCAAAGGTGGAGCCGAGTGGGGTGGGTTTGCCGGGCCAGATTTGGCGGCTGTAGCGCTCGGTGGGCGTGGGGATTGCGTCCATGGCGGGAGTGTTCATGCCCACGAGCATAACTACTTTCTAGTCGCCGGCGCCGTGTATTAATCCGGTGTTAATAATGCGTACACCGCGTATGAGGTCAGCGCGATAGTCTGTATCGGGCGCCGCGCCGGTGGTTTCTGCAAGCTGGCGTTGGGACTGTTCCATCAAGGTGGCGCCGAGTACTAGGTGAATGGCTGATAGGGCGGCGGCGCGGTGGGCGCTATCAGCGGCCGGTGTGCTGCGTGCTGCGGCAGCGGTAAAGACTGCTACCAGGCGGTCCCAGGCAGGGGCTTGGGGGAGGGAGAGGCCGGCAATGGCCACCTCAGCACCATCGCGCCGGGCAAGCAGTAATTCGCGAAGGTTGAGGCTTAGTTCCCCGAGCGATTCCCCTGAAATAGGGGCGATAATGTCTTCCGCTAAGGCCGCAATAAGAGCCTGCTTATTGGCAATGTGCCAGTACAGGGCGCCGGGTGCAACGTTGAGGGAAGAAGCAACGCGGCGCATGGTGACGTCGCCAAGCCCATAGGTATCAAGCAGGGAAAGAGCGGCGGCGATAATACTCTCGCGATTTATTTGCACCCTCGCGATTGTACGGACTAGACCGACCAGGGCGGTAGTTCACAGGTTCTTTTAACGGAGTCTCAATGTGATTTCCATCGTCGGGTTGTTAGTCTTGCGAAGACAAATAAGAAGCTGCCCAACGCGGCTTCACATTCGCAAGATTGATTCAGGAGCTTTCCCTTGTCCTTTTTGACCCCTGCCAAGAAGTCCCTCATCGCGGTTGCGCTGGTTACCCCGCTGGCGCTGGCTGCGTGTGGTTCGGATGACAATGACGACTCCAAGAAGGATGCCGCTACCACGGCGTCCAAGGCTTCCGAGGATAAGTCTGCAGATAAGTCCGAGGACAAAGACGCCGATAAGGACAAAGACAAGGAAAAGAATAAAGATAAGGAAAAAGACCAGAACAAGGACGCCGCAGCTGGTGCTGAGGGCCAGGAGGGCGAGGATGCCGCTGGTGAGGGCCCGGATGAGATGGCCAACCCCCTAAACAATGGCGAGGATCCTTTCGCTGGTGCAAAAGACATCAAGCCGATCGAGGGCGGCCAGGACGCCAACGATAGTGACAAGCAGGCCATCGAGCAGCTGGTCCGCGGCCAGCACGAGATCGATAATGTGAAGGAATACTTCAACTACATGCCGCAGCACGCCTGCCAGGCCGTGCGCGAAGGCCAGGCTAAGGAGTTTGACCAGTATCAGCAGTACGTGGATAGTCTGCCGAACAAGTCCTTTGCCGAATACGCTAACACCATGCGCCAGCAGGGTGGCGGCAATGGTGAGGTAGAGAAGTTTGCTAATCAGCTGGAGTCCATCCCACAGTCGACCAAGCTGCAGTCCGTCAACGACATCGTGGTCAATGGCGATGATGCTTCTGCAACCGTGAGCGTGTCTAACTCTGAGGGCACCGAGACCTCCACGGTGCGCTTCCGTCGTGAGAATGGCAACTGGACCTTCTGTAACTAAGTTGTCCCTTTTCCAGCGTCGGTTACCCCGCACCCTTGGTTTTGGTGCAGGGTTACTCGCGTGTGCGCTCCTAGTCTTTGGCGTGGCCGGGGTGTTGTGGGGGCTTTTTCGGCCGACGCTTACCGGCCGTGAGGTAGAAGATGGCGGTTATGCCATCGAGTCGATGGGCAGTGCCCAATTTATCGCCTTCATTACCTTTGCCCTTATCACCGGCTTACTCGGGCTGCTTTTGGGCTTGGGTGCGTATTTGCGCCGGCAGGGTCGAGGCCTATCAATGCTCTTGTGGGTGGGCGTGTGTGCCTTGGCTGGGGCGGCCTCGTTCTATGTCTTTGGAGGAGCCACTGCCACGCATCCGCCGGAAAATCCAGGGGAGGTCGTGGAGTTTGCACCGAATTTCTCCCCCGCTATTTCTTGGGCGGTCGCGCCCTTTATGGCGATGTTTTCTTATTGGTCCACGGCTTTTGTGAGCGCCGATGATGATTGGTAGGCAAAGCGGCTAGGGCCATTCGACGGGGGAGGCGCCAGTCACCTCGCGTGCGATGTCATCGATGCCGTGCAGGATGTGTTTGAGTCCGCGGCCGATGGCACTAAAGAGCTGCGGCCGCGTAAGCCCGGCGGCAGTGATGGTAGCGGCATCCATCCGCACTTGCAGTCCTTCATCGGTGTGGTGACAAAAAGCGACGGCTCCGTGGTGGGCGCGATTCCAGTCATTGCAGATGAGGAATAGACGGGTAAATTCCGCTTCTTCCAGGCTGGGATCCCAATGCCCCTTGATGATGAGGCTGGGGCCGTTGTCCAGTGCAAAGGCAAAAAGGACATCGTTGACCCACGCGTAAATGGCGGTGGCGCCATCGCTTTGGAAACGTTGGATACCGATTAACGGCAGCATTTCGGCCAGGCTATCGAGGGTGAAGGGTTCTAAGGGGGCATCGGCAAGCGGGGCAAGCACCGGCGAGGTGTCGCGGACGAGGCTGGGGTGGGATTGGGCAAGCAGATCCATGAGCACTTCAGCGTTGCGCAGCGCCGGCAGGAGGAACGCCGCGAGCTGCTCGCGGCTGGGGGAGGTATCGGCCGGCAGGTAGCTATGGCCGGATACGCTTACGCACTCGGGCTGGTCATAATCGACCATTACGGCCGGTGAGAGGCAATCGTGATTCCACTCGTTGGCCAGGTGTGCAAGCTCGGATATCTCGCTGAGGTCAACGCCGCCGCGGGGGCTGGTGTGTAGGTGTAGCACCGGTTCTTCCATTTGGTCGACAAAGATGAAGGTGGAGCCGCCGGCTGCATGCGGGACTAGAAGCTCGCCAGTAGGTAGCGTCCAGCAGGCAATGTCTTTTTCCTGGGCGATGGCGCGGACATGTGCGAGTAAAAGGGAGGGCTCATTCTCGCTCATCGCTGTCACCACCTTAAAGCTATATTGAGTCCGAGTCTATAGCCCAAACCGGCCCCCTCGCTGGAATTTGGCTATTAGGATATTGGTTTAATAACAGAAATCCGATAAACAGAATGGGAGCCGGGAATGCTTCGCACCATTGATCTGCGCGGCAAGGAGCTGCGCCCTGCCCAGCTGCGACGCGTCTTGCCCCGCGGTGGCACTGACGTCGCCGCCGTGGTGGACAAGGTGGCGCCAATGGTACATCGCGTCCGCCACGAAGGAGCCGCGGCGGCATTGGACTACGGCGAGCGTTTCGATGGCGTGCGCCCGAACCACCTGCGGGTACCGCAAGCGGAATTGGACAAGGCCGTCGCCGGCTTAGACCCGCAGGTGCGCCGGGCAATTGAGGCCTCGATTGCGCGTGTCCGCAAGGTTCACCTCGAACAGAAGCCGGCCACGCGCACCACCGAACTGGCACCTGGCGCCACGGTGACCGAGGTCTTTCGCCCCATCGAGCGCGTCGGACTATACGTGCCGGGAGGCAAGGCCGTCTATCCTTCCTCGGTAATAATGAATGCGGTGCCGGCGCAGGCGGCCGGGGCGGAAAGCTTGGTGGTGGCCTCGCCACCGCAAAAAGAGTTTGGCGGTCTGCCGCACCCCACGGTGCTAGCCGTGTGCCAGATGCTCGGCGTAGATGAGGTGTGGGCTATAGGCGGTGGCCAGGCCATTGCGCTTATGGCCTACGGCGACGATGATGCCGCCCTGGCACCGGTGGACATGATTACCGGGCCGGGAAATATTTTCGTCACCGCGGCCAAACGGCTAGTGCGTGGTGTGGTGGGCACCGATGCCGAGGCCGGCCCTACCGAAATCGCCATTATCGCCGATGACACCGCAAACCCTGTGTTTGTGGCTTATGACCTCATCTCGCAGGCCGAGCACGATCCGATGGCGGCGAGCGTGCTTATTACGGCATCGGAAAGCTTGGCCCAGCGTGTGAATGCGGAGGTAGAAGCGCGCTATAGTGCTACCGCCCATGCGGACCGGGCGGCCGCGGCCTTAGGCGGCGAGCAGTCCGGGATCGTGCTGGTTGATTCCCCGGATGTAGCAATTGCGGTGGCTAATGCCTATGCTGCCGAACACCTCGAGATCCACACCGCAGAGCCCGGCGCGGTGGCCCGGCAGATTAAGCACGCTGGCGCTATCTTTGTGGGAGACTTCGCGCCAGTGCCACTCGGGGACTACGCAGCTGGCTCCAACCATGTATTGCCCACCTCCGGCACGGCGCGCTTTTCTGCCGGCCTGTCTACCCATACTTTTATGCGCCCGGTCAACCTTATTGAGTATGACCGGGCTGCACTGGAGGAGATTGCCCCGCACGTTATTACCTTCGCCGAGGCCGAGGGATTGCCTGCTCACGGCGAAGCTATTCGCGCCCGATTTGAGGAGTACTAGATGACGCAATTAAACGACCTTCCCCTGCGCGAAGAGCTGCGCGGCAAGTCCGCCTATGGCGCGCCGCAACTCACCGTGGCCTACCAACTCAATACCAATGAAAATCCTTATCCGCCCTCGCAGGCGCTAGTAGATGACCTAGTGGCGGAGACCCGACGCTTAGCCAGCTCGCTCAATCGCTATCCGGAGCGCGATGCGGCAGAGCTGCGTAGGGCCCTAGCGCATTATGTTTCCGGGCAAACCGGCGTGAGTGTGGGCTATGAGCAGGTGTGGGCGGCTAATGGTTCGAATGAAATTTTGCAGCAACTGCTACAGGCTTTTGGCGGTCCGGGGCGCAGCGTGCTCGGCTTTACACCGTCCTATTCCATGCACCCCATTCTCGCGGACGGAACACATACGCAGTTTCTAGAGTGCTCGCGCGATAATGACTTCCGCATTGACATAGACCGCGCGTTGGCCGCCGTGGCGCAGCACCAGCCAGAAATTATCTTTGTGACGACGCCGAATAACCCCACCGGTGGGGTGACTAGTGTGGACGATATTGCCGCGCTTGCCGACGCCGCGCCGGGCATCCTCATCGTCGATGAAGCCTACGGCGAATTTTCCTCTGCGCCCTCCGCGGTGACGCTATTGGATAAGTACCCCACGAAGCTGGTGGTCTCGCGCACCATGTCCAAAGCCTTCGATTTTGCTGGCGGTCGCCTAGGCTACTTTGTGGCGGATCCGGCCTTTGTGGAGGCCGTTATGCTGGTACGGCTTCCGTACCACCTGTCCGTACTCTCCCAAGCTGCGGCAACGGTGGCGTTGCGTCACAGTGCGGATACGCTAGCAACCGTAGAGAAGATTGCCGCTGAACGAGAGCGCGTGTCCGCTCGCTTGGGCGAATTGGGATATACCGTCTTGCCGAGTGAATCCAATTTCCTCTTCTTCGGCCGTTTTGCTGATCAGCACCGCGTGTGGCAGCAGTTCTTGGAAAAAGAAGTGCTCATCAGGGATGTCGGCATCGGGGGACACCTGCGCATGACCGTGGGCCTGCCGGAAGAAAATTCGGCCTTCTTGTCCGTAGCTGAAGAGCTTGCAGATACAGTAGTGGCGGATTATCCAGTGGGAGAAGGGAGCGAACCATGAGCAACCGAGTCGGGCGTGCCCAGCGGGCTACGTCGGAATCGCAGATTTCCGTGGTGATCAACCTAGACGGCACGGGGCGCAGTGAAATTTCCACTGGGCTGCCTTTTTTCGATCATATGCTGACGGCCTTTGCCACCCACGGCAGCTTTGATCTCACCGTGCGCGCCGTGGGCGATATCGAGGTAGATGCCCATCACACGGTGGAAGATACCGCCATCGTGCTCGGCACCGCACTGCGCGAGGCGGCGGGGGATAAGTCCGGCATCCGTCGCTTTGGCTCCCAGCTACTGCCCATGGACGAGACCCTGGTGGAAGCGGTCGTGGATTTTTCTGGGCGCGCCTATTTCGTGATGAACGGCGAACCGGAGCACCTGCAATGGCAGACCATCGGTGGGCACTACGCCACCGTGATTAACCGCCACTTCTTCGAAACGCTTGCCATCCACGCTGCAGTAACTCTGCACCTTAATGTGCGCTACGGGCGCGATCCGCACCACATCACAGAAGCGGAGTTCAAGGCCGTCGCGCGTGCGCTGCGCGCTGCCGTGGAAACTGACCCGCGCCAGACTGGCATTCCTTCGACGAAGGGAGCACTCTAGAACGCATGCACTTTATGATCTTGGTCCTCTTCCTCGTAGCAGGCATGTTGGTAGGCGGTGCCTGGTCTGCCTACCAACAGGGGTCGAAGGCACTGACAGTAGTGGCCTCTCTTTTGGCCGCAATCACCGTGGTAGCAGCAATCTCGTGGATGGTAGGAGCGTTTGGTAAGTGAGCACAACCCAAGAGACTAATATCTGGAAGATCCCGGGCTATACCGCCACAATGATGGCCATTGCCGCCGCCTTTGGCGCTTGGTCCATCCTCCTTCCGGTGGTGCCGCTAGCTGTCATTGATTCCGGCGGCTCAGCTACCTTGGCGGGCTCATCCACCGGCATCTTTATGGCCTTTACCGTGCTTACGCAGATCATTTCTCCGTGGCTTTTGCGCCGTTGGGGCTATCGCCGCGTGATGGCACTTTCCGCCTTTACCTTGGGCGTGCCCGCTTTCGGCCACCTTTTGGGAACAGATGCCTGGGTGGTCCTGCTCTTTTCTGCCTTGCGCGGAGTGGGCTTCGGTGCATTGACCGTCTCCGAGTCTGCGCTGATTGCAGAGTTGGCACCAGTTCGCCTGTTGGGCAAGGCTACCGGCATGATTGGCGTATTTACCGGCCTGGGCCAGATGGTCTTTTTGCCCTTGGGCTTGATTATGGCGGAGAAGCTGGGATATGCCTCGACGTATATTACTGCCGGCATCATTGGCTTCGTGGGCTTTGGCATGTGCTTGCGCATTCCCAAGATCAAGGTCACACTGGCCTCCGATACCGAAGACGAGCCTAATTTGATCCGCGTTCCCACGTGGAAGTTGGTGCTAGTGCCCGCATTAGCGCTGACAACTTTCTCCATGAGCTACGGCGCCGTGTCGTCCTTCCTGCCGCCGGCGGTACAGGAGCTAGATGCAGAGCGTGGCGCCAGCCTTGCCGGCATTATGCTGTCCATCGTGGGGGGCGCGGCCATGATTTTCCGCTACTTCGCCGGCATGGTGGCAGACCGAGTGGGCGCTCCCGGCCGGTTGTATATCCCCAGCCAGATCATGGCCATTGTGGGTGTGCTCGCCATCGCCGTCCCTCTTTATCTTGACGGCTCCGTGTGGTGGCTCGTGCTTGGCGCATTTCTGTTCGGCGGTGCCTTTGGCATCGCGCAAAATGAGGCCCTGCTGTCGATGTTTGACCGCCTGCCGCGCGAGCGTGTCTCGGAAGCTTCGGCCATCTGGAATATCTTCTATGATGGCGGAACCGGCGTGGGCTCAACCCTTCTGGGCGCTTTGGTTGCCGGCTACGGCTATGCGGGGGCATTTGGTGCCGGTGTGGTCATCCTCGTCGTTGGTGTAGTAATGACGCTGGCGGATTTTGTCCTTGGGCGCACCCGCGTGAGCGAAACCAACGATATCCGGACGCGCCTGCGTCGCATGCGTAAGGTATAGCCCATGACAAAGACGGTCGCATTATTGGATTATGGCGCGGGCAATGTGCGCTCGGCACAGCGCGCTTTAGAGCGAGTAGGCGCGGAAGTCACCGTGACTGCGGATCCTCATGCTGCGGTGGAAGCAGACGGCCTGCTGGTCCCCGGCGTTGGTGCCTTTGACGCATGCATGCGCGGGCTAAGCGCGGTTCACGGGCCAAGGGTTATCGGCCAGCGTCTGGCAGGAGAGCGGCCAGTCTTGGGTATTTGCGTGGGTATGCAGGTGCTTTTCGACGCCGGAGTGGAACACAACATCAACTCCACCGGCTGTGGTGAGTGGCCCGGCACCGTGGAAAAGCTTCACTCTACGGTCCTGCCCCATATGGGGTGGAATACCGTTGAAGTGCCCGTCGGCAGCGATATGTTTGCAGGATTGTCTGAAGCCGAGCGATTTTACTTTGTGCATTCCTATGGCGTTCGCCGGTGGAAATTGGAAACCGAAATCACTCGCCCGCCCTTGGTCAGCTGGGCTGAGCACGCAGGCGATAGGTTTGTCGCAGCGGTGGAAAATGGCGCCCTGTGGGCGACCCAATTCCACCCTGAAAAATCCGGGGACGCCGGCGCACAACTTTTGGAAAACTGGATGTGCACGCTCTAGGTAGGATGATGACTATGACTTTTACGCTTTTGCCCGCAGTCGATGTATCTCAGGGCCAAGCCGTGCGCTTGGACAAAGGCGAAGCAGGCACCGAAACCTCTTACGGCGCGCCGCGTGATGCCGCGATGAAGTGGCAGTCTCAAGGCGCGCAATGGCTGCACTTTGTGGATCTGGATGCGGCATTCGGCCGCGGTTCCAACCACGAGCAGATGGCGGATATCACTGAAGAGCTGGGCATAAACGTGGAGCTTAGCGGCGGCATCCGGGACGATGCCGCGGTAGAGCAAGCACTGGCTACTGGCGCGCAACGCATTAATATCGGCACCGCCGCTCTCGAACACCCGGAATGGATCGAAGACATCCTTGCGCGCTATGGCGAGAAAGTCGCCGTGGATCTCGCCGTGCGTGAAGACGGCGGCGAGTGGCGTACTGCAGGCAATGGCTGGGTCTCCGATGGCGGCGACCTATGGGAGGTGCTCGAGCGCCTCGATGCTGCCGGATGCCAGCGTTTTGTGGTGACAGACGTATCTAAAGACGGCACACTAACGGGGCCGAATATTGAACTGCTGCGTGAGGTAGCGATGGCTACGGAAGCAAAAATCACCGCTTCCGGTGGTATTTCTAGCCTGGAGGACCTGCGCGAGCTCGCGCTCTATGAAAATGAGGGCATTGATTCCGCCATTATTGGAAAGGCCCTTTACGAGGGGAATTTTAGCCTCGAAGAAGCTCTCGATGCAGTGGCCGAGGTAGAGCCGCTGCCGGCGGAAGAAACCATTGACCCTTTCGACCCTGAGGATAACTAAGCCATGATGGATCCCCGCGAGTTGGTGGCCTTCGCGGAGGCGGCCGTAGACCAAGTAGAACCCGTTTTCCGCTCTGGCCTCGGTGCGGCACCTGCCCGCTTTAAAGGGCAGGGAGATTTTGCCACCGAGGTAGATCTCGTCATCGAGCAACAGCTGCGGGATATCTTGACCCAAATGACCGGCATCCCGGTGTATGGAGAAGAATCCGGTGGCAGCGTGCTGGATACTGTGTGGGTGGTAGACCCGATTGATGGCACCGCAAATTACTCCGCCGGAAACCCGCTAGCCGGCATCTTGGTAGCGCTCATACATAAAGGAGCACCTGTTGCTGCGGTGTCTGACTTCCCGCTGCTTGGGCGACGTTTGGTCACCTGCGATGGCTCTCCATTGCGCTCAGTAGGCGGGCCTGCCACCGGCTTCGGCGGTGGGGAAGAAGCGATGGGCTTTGATGAAGCGCGCGGACACGTGGGCTGCTCTTCCCATCTACCCACCGAGATCTTCCACGAACTGCGCGAGACCGGCCTGCGTCCGCGGATGACCGGCTCAGTGGGGCTAGATAATGCCTTTGTTGCGCAGGGGGTATTTGACGGCGCGATTAACTTCTCCCCACACCCGTGGGATAACGCCGCTGGTGCATTGCAAATTCAAGCCGCTGGCGGGGTAGTAACTGACCCGGAAGGAAACCCGTGGACTGCGCAGTCGCGCGGCTTGGCGGCAGGTACCCCGCAGGTTCATGCCACTATCGTGGATATCCTGTCCCGTCATACCGGTTCCATTTACCGCTAAGACTTCATTTTAAATAAGGAGGCGGCCGATATGGCTGTAGCCGTACGCGTTATCCCCTGCCTAGACGTCGATCAAGGACGAGTGGTCAAGGGTGTAAACTTTGAAAACCTACGCGATGCTGGAGACCCAGTGGAGCTGGCCGCGCGTTATGATTCCCTCGGAGCCGATGAACTGACATTTTTAGACGTATCTGCCTCAAAGCAGGGGCGTTCAACCATGCTCGAGGTTGTGCGCCGCACTGCAGACCAGGTATTTATCCCACTAACGGTCGGCGGCGGGGTACGCAGCGTCGACGACGTCCGGGAGCTACTGCGCGCCGGTGCGGATAAGGTCTCTGTAAATACGGCGGCGATTAAGAACCCGGAAGTGCTGCGCGAGATGGCCGAGGTTTTCGGGGCCCAATGCATCGTGCTCTCCGTTGATGCCCGCCGGTGCCGTGAGGAGTTTGCGCCTTCCGGTTACGAGGTCACCACGCATGGAGGTACGAAGTCGGCCGGAATTGATGCCATCGAGTGGGCACGCCGTGGCGAGGAACTCGGCGTAGGGGAGATTCTCCTCAACTCGATGGATGGCGATGGCACCAAGCAAGGATTTGATGTGGACCTGCTGCACGCCGTGCGCGCAGCAGTGACTATTCCCATCATCGCTTCCGGCGGCGCGGGCAGCGCCGCGGATTTCCCACCCGCCGTTGCGGCCGGTGCCGATGCCGTTTTGGCCGCAAGCATTTTTCACTTCGGCGAGGTAGAGATCAGCGACGTCAAGGACGCCCTAGACGCCGCGGGCTATGAGGTGCGCCGATGAGTAGCCCGGGCGAATATGAACTAGATGGGGGCATCGCCAAGCAGCTCAAGCGCAATGACCAAGGATTGGTGCCGGCCATTGCTCAGGCTGAGTCTGGTGAGGTGCTGATGATGGCATGGATGGATGACCACGCTTTGGCCCATACCCTTGCCACGCGCAAGGCAACGTATTTTTCGCGCTCGCGCAATGAATATTGGGTCAAGGGCGAAACCTCTGGACATACCCAAGAGGTGCTGGGCGTTCGCCTTGACTGTGATGGAGATACTATCCTGCTGACCGTGCGGCAGCGTGGCGGCGCCTGCCATACCGGTGATCGCACGTGTTTTGATGCCACAGATCTCCTAGGAGGACAATCGTGAAGGCTAAACGCCTTGGACCACTACTTATCGCTGTAGGAGCCATCGTTTTGTGGCTGTCTTCCCGTGCCACGTGGGTCGTAGCCGCTAGCGAGGATGATAAAGCCGGTTCAGCAGTTATTGACATCGTAGGTTCGGCATGGTCGCTGGAAATTATGGCCCTGACCTTAGTTCTGATTGCCGGTGCTGTTGCAGGGATGGCGCTGCGGCGCACCGGTAGGCGAGTGGTGGGCATCGTGTGCGCCCTCGCGGCCGCAGCCAGCGCATGGACCCCGGTAAATCTGCTGACGGCGGGCGCGGATACCGAGCGCGCGCAGAAGATTCTGCAGGGCGCCTCGTCTAATGAAAACGCGGTAGATTCGGCACAGATTTCTGACTGGGCCACTATCGTCTCCACCGAAGTGCATGCTTGGGCGCCGGTCCTGGCCCTAGTGGGAGCGGCAATGGCCCTCTTCGGCGCGGTAATGCTCGCGCGCAACCCCGGCGAGGATAAGGCGATGGTATCCAGCAAATACGAGACGCCGGCGGCACGACAGGCAAAGTTGGAGGAAGATTTGGAAACTTCCTCCGATTCTGGCCGTGTGATGTGGGACGCCCTTGATAGTGATATCGATCCTACCGATATGGGCAAAAAATAGCCCCGCTGCCTGTGCAATTTCCGCAACTGCACCTGCCCGGGTTAACCTAAGTGTGATTTCAATCGCCCGTGGAGGGAGGTGCTGATGCCTACGCCGATTGCCGTTGACCACCTTGTTGCAGGAGTCTTGGAAGACGTCGCTGCGCGGGAAGCCCGCGTGTCCTTCAAAGAGGTAAAGGCGCGCTCGCGTGACATGGAATCTCCCCGGGATGCGCGCGCGGCCCTGCTGCGCACGGGTTGTTCAGTTATCACCGAGCTCAAACGTGCCGTTCCCTACGGCGGCGAAATCGCCCACGTCGGCTCCGCGGAGCAGATGGCGGAATGGGCCCGCACTTTTGAGCACTGCGGCGTACATCTAATGGCGTGCCAGACTGATTTCCGCCGCTTCCACGGTTCTCTGGAGGATATGGCAGCCGCCCGCGCTGCAATTGATGTCCCGATGATGTCGCGAGATCTCATCGTGGATCCCTACCAAATTCATGAGGCCCGGTGTTATGGGGCCGACGCCATTCCGCTACAAGTGGAGCTATTGGAACAGGCTCGCTTGGAGGCGCTATTAGACCGCGTGGAATCACTCGGCATGACCGCCATTGCCGAGGTGCGCAACTGTGCCGAGGTCGACCGCGCAATTAAAGCTGGAAGTAGCGTCATCGCCATTAATGCGTGGTCGTTGGCCTCGGATGCTATTAACCGTGAGGCGTTTAATGATATTGCCCCGGGCCTGCCCGAATCCATCCTGCGCATTGCGGTAGGTGGAGTAAACAACGCCCGCAATCTATTTCATTATGCCTCCCGCGGGGCCGATGCCGTGCTTGTAGGTGAATCAGTCATGGCAGCCCAAGACCCAACAGCGTTGGCTCGCTCGCTGGTGGCCGCCGGCCAGCACCCTGCATGCCCCGCGCGCAAAATAGATTAATACCCCGACTAGCTGGCGGGGTGGGGGATAAGGCACACTGGCTACGTGCACACAGAAATTCTTGCAAATATTCCGTCTCCGCCGCAGGGCGTGTGGCAGTTGGGCCCCATTCCCATTCGTGCCTATGCGTTGTGCATCATCGTGGGCATTATCGTCGGCCTGCGCATGACTTTGCGCCGTTATACCGCTCGCGGTGGTAATCCCGACACAGTATGGGACGCCGCCATCGTGGTTATCCCAGCCGGCATTATTGGCGGGCGGCTCTACCACGTCATCACCGATAATCAGAAGTACTTCTGCGATAGTTGCAATCCCGCAGATGCGCTGAAGATTACTAATGGCGGCCTTGGCATCTGGGGCGCTGTTGCTCTCGGAGCACTGGCTCTGTGGGTACTTTTCAAAGTGAAGAAGGTGCCACTCGGCCCCTTTGCTGATGCCGTGGCCCCAGGCCTCGTTCTTGCGCAGGCGATTGGCCGGCTAGGCAACTGGTTTAACCAAGAACTCTACGGGCGCCCGACCGACGTTCCCTGGGCTTTAGATATTTATTACCGCGTCAATGACAATGGCGGCTATGCGCCGGTTTCCGGGCATTCCACGGGTGAGGTTATGACTTCGGTGCATCCGACCTTTCTCTACGAGCTGGTGTGGAACGTCCTTGTATGTCTATTCCTTTTGTGGGCTCATAGGGCATGGAAGTTGGGGCACGGGCGCGTCTTTGCTCTCTACGTCATGGGCTATACCCTGGGTCGGTTCTTTATCGAAGGCATGCGCTCCGATGAGGCGACCCATATCTTTGGGGTGCGCGTAAATATCATCGTCTCCCTGGTGATTTTTGTCATTGCTGTGGTTGTGTTCTTCTTACTTGATAGGCGCCGCGAGGGTCCTGAATCCCCCGAAGAGGTGGATCCAAAATATTGGGCGAAGCGCCGCGATAACGAAGAGCAGCGCGATGAGCGCGCGGTAGCTGGGGGACAGCAGCCTAGGTCTGAATTGAAGTAAACCCCGCCCTAGAGTGCCCGGTTGGTTTTAGTTTTATCGGGAATCGGGCATTTTTGCATGCCCGTTCGGAAAATGGATTCGAAAAGTTGTGGCCCCAATCCCTTCGAAGGAGTAGGTTGGGGAGTGTTCAGTTTCCCCGACGGAATAGGCCAATAATGCTGGATAGAAGAACTAAGATTGTTTGTACTCTCGGCCCTGCCGTTGCTAGCGAGGATGGCATCCTGCGCCTCGTCCAAGACGGCATGGACGTTGCTCGTCTGAATATGTCTCACGGCGAGCACGCGGACCATGAGGCGAATTACAACTGGGTGCGTGAAGCCACCGATAAGACTGGCCGCGCCGTAGGAATTTTGGCGGATCTCCAGGGCCCGAAGATTCGCCTTGGTCGCTTTATTAACGGCGAGGAGCAGTGGGACAACGGCGAGATCGTTCGTATCACCGTGGATGATATTGAAGGCACCCACGATCGTGTTTCTACCACCTATAAGGGCCTGGCCAAGGACGCCAAGCCGGGGGACCGCCTGCTGATTGACGACGGCAAGGTCGCCGTCGTATGTAAGGAAGTCGACGGCAACGACGTCGTCTGCGAGGTTACCGAGGGCGGCCCAGTTTCCAATAACAAGGGCGTTTCCCTTCCTGGCATGGATATCTCCGTGCCGGCTTTATCGGAAAAGGATATCGCCGACCTGCGCTTTGCTCTGAAGCTTGGCGTAGACCTTGTCGCGCTTTCCTTCGTTCGCTCCCCAGCTGACGTGGATAAGGTCCACGAGATTATGGATGAAGAAGGTCGCCGCGTTCCGGTTATTGCGAAGCTGGAAAAGCCGGAGGCGGTCGATGCCCTCGAGTCTATCGTGCTGGCCTTCGACGCCATCATGATTGCTCGTGGTGACCTTGGTGTTGAGGTGCCGCTTGAGCGCGTGCCGCTATTCCAGAAGCGTGCTATCCAGATCGCTCGCGAAAACGCTAAGCCGGTTATCGTGGCGACCCAGATGCTGGATTCCATGATTTCCAACCTGCGCCCGACCCGTGCAGAGGCCTCCGATGTGGCCAATGCCGTCCTGGACGGCGCCGATGCAGTCATGCTCTCTGGTGAGACTTCCGTAGGCATTGACCCGCAGAACGTTGTGCGCACCATGTCCAAGATTGTGGCTAATGCTGAAGATGGTGGCAAAGTTCCGCCGCTGACTCACGTTCCGCGCACCAAGCGCGGCGTGGTGTCCTACTCCGCTCGCGATATTGCCGAGCGCCTTAATGCTAAGGCTATCGTGGCCTTCACCACCTCCGGTGATACCGCAAAGCGTGTAGCTCGTCTGCACTCCCATCTGCCGCTGTTGGCATTTACTCCGGACCCGGCAGTTCGTTCCCAGCTGGCTTTGACCTGGGGTGCTGAGACCTTCTTGAGTCCGCATGTTAAATCCACCGATGACATGATGGAAGCCATCGATGATGCATTGCTGGAGATGGACAGGTATGAGGAAGGTGACATGATTGTCGTCATTGCTGGTACTCCTCCAGGAATTGCTGGCAACACCAACATGATTCAGTGTCACTTGTTGGGTGAAACCAAGAAGTAGATTTTTGGCACGAGCGCCGCGACCCACCCTTTAACACGTTCCACGGGTCGCGGCGCTTTTCTATATACATTTATACAAATGTAGATTTATATTTACCTCGAGTACACTCAGCGGTTGCTTTCCTGACATGCGGCTGCAGTACTTTTTGGTTGTTCATGTTTCAGCTTCTCTACACATTCAAAGGACAACTGCACAATGACCTAAATCAGGCCGACTTGGCTTCAGTGGCTGCGCTTACCTCCATCCATTTTCATTTAATTGTCAATAAGCGTCGACGGAGATAGGCTGAGTGCATGGCACACGAGCACCACGACCACGATCACTCCAGCACGCCGCTGCGCGCACTCTTGATTGCGCTAGGCATTACCGGCACCGTCTTCTTCGCGGAGCTGATCGGCGGCTGGTTGGCGGGTTCGATGGCGCTGATGGCGGATGCGATGCACATGCTTTCCGACGCTGCGGGGTTGATCATCGCGGTGTTAGCGGTGTTGGTTGGGCGCCGACAAGCATCGGCTCAGGCCACGTACGGCTACCGACGAGTGGAGGTGCTTGCTGCACTGGCGAACGCAGTGATGGTGCTGGCGATCTCGGTGTGGATTGTCGTCGAGGCGGTGCGCCGCCTGCAGAGCCCGGCCGAAGTGCAGGGAAAAACGATGCTGATCATCGCGGTGATCGGCCTGGTGGCGAATGCGCTATCGGCGTGGGTTCTGCACCGGCACCGCAAATCCTCGATCAACGTGGAGGGCGCGTTCTTGCACGTGTTAGTGGATATGCTCGGCTCGGTCGCAGTAATCGTGGCCGGCATCGTGGTACTGACCACGGGGTTTGTGGCGGCGGACGTGATCGCCTCCCTAGCGATCGCGGCGATGGTGCTGCCGCGCGCCTGGCAGCTCATGCGGCTTTCGGCGAGCGTGCTGCTCGAGCAAGTCCCGGCGGACTTCGACGCCAGTGCGATCGAGCCCGCGCTGCGGCAGGTCGAGGGCGTTGCTGACATCCACGACCTGCACCTGTGGAGCCTGGACGGCGTGAACGTGCTCACGACCGTGCATATCGTGCGCGACGGCACCGTCGGCACCGGCCCGCTGTTGGATGCCGCCCAGCAGGCCCTGCGCGAACACGGTATCGAGCACTCCACCATCCAGATTGAGCACCCAGAGCACGAATCCCACGAGACGGTGTGCTGATTCCCTTCTAACCTGACTTAGGCCAATTTTGTGCGGAAGTTCGCGGCCGGTGATTACTTGGATGGTGGCAGTGAGGTCGGGCGGGAATGGTACGGCGGCGTGAATGGTTTCGCCGCCAACGACGAGTTGAAAGCTGCGGTATTTCTTGAGTGTTCTCACGAGGCGTTTGATGAAGTGACCACTGCGGGTCTCCATCAGGTGGGTCACGGCTAGTGCTGCCATCACAATATTGAGATGTGCTGTGATCGAGTTTTGTTTCCTCGCATAGATTGGGCGTGCTTTCAGGTCTGATTTCGACATCCGATACGACATTTTCAATGTGGAATAGCCTGCGGTAATGCCCGATAACCTCCTGGGCGGGAAGAGCGGTCAGATCGGTTTCATAGCCTTTAATTCCGGCTAGGGCTCGGTGTTTGGCAGCAAAAGCGTAGTTGACCTTCTTGTTCGGGGTGGAAAGATCGAAATAGCGGTTGCGCTTAATGGCGATTTCGCCGTCAACAGCACGTTTGGCTTTTGCGACTTGCTCTTTGATTCCGCGCAGGCCGCGTCTGGCCCGATCATAGGAGTACTGGAAGTGGGTCACCGTATTCGGGGTTGTGTGTTTGCGCGCATCGCTTGCCGAGGCTTGTGTCCAGATCTGGCCGTGGGCGTAGGCTTCACCAGGGATTTCCCGCCGCCAGGTTTCAATCACCTCAGGCACGGTGGGGTTTCACCGACAAAATGTACTGCAGACCTGCATCTATCAATGCTTGCTTGTTCGGAGGGTGTCAAGTTGTTTGTGTGTGGGGCTAGGTTTATAGGTATTTGTCGAAGCTGTCGGGGTAGGCCACGGCCATTTGGTTAATGGCTTGTTTCCAGCCGGAAACTCGGGTCCCTTCCATGAGTCTGCCGGTTGTCGCTGAGACTCGTTTGCCCTGCTTCGCTCTCTTGGCAGCTCGTCTGTCTTCGATATTGCAGATCATCAACCATAGCGTCTTGAGCGCTG
>NZ_JAKMUZ010000049.1 GCF_027570195.1 Corynebacterium yonathiae | reverse complement strand
CGTGTCACAATCGAGTTGACGTGCACGACGGTGAAGAACATTCGCGAAGGTGGCTTTATTTACTCACGTGGCTACCGCCAATCCTAAGCTCGTGGCATAAGTCCACGCAGACTTCGTGCCCTGCTTTTCTCAAACAACTTTGCCACGTTTACGCGGAGAACTATGGCGTTTATGGGGTGAGGAAGATGCGGCACGCGCTTGTCCGTGAAAGGAGTCACTATCGGTCGACAACGGACTGCTAGATTGATGTGTACGGTCCCGGACTGTCCGGCAAAGGCAAAGACGCAGCACCTATAACCACCCGCAAAGCCAAAGTGACGGACCTAGGCAGAGATCTAGTTAGTCGAGATTTGACAGCCGCTGAGCATAACCGATTGCAGGTGGCAGGCTTTACCTATTTACGGGCATGAAAAGGACTCGGGTAAACCGCTTCTATCACTGATGCGTTCTTCCGGAGGATCGTCGGTTGGGTATTGGCTGAGATTCGAGGCATACCGAAGCGCTATCGCTACAGGCGCTAAACCAGACATATATAAGTGCCAAGGAATCTGCAGGGTTGGTACCATTCTGACCACGGCTCGCGGGATGTGAGCATGGTCTATAGCGAACGTAAAATCGCAACGTCCACTAGGTCAGTAGGCGACTGTTATGACAAATGCGTTAGCTGAAAATGTCAATGTCTCCTACAGGAACGAGCTCATCCATACCCGCACCTGGAGTGATGTCGTCGACGTGGAAGTTGCGACCTACAACTGGGTGAATTGGTAAGGCAACGCATAGCTTCATCAGAGCCTAGGCTAACGCCCACCAACGGAGATTAAAACAGAGTTTTAGAGCCATCAACCGGCCCGAGAAACAATGGAAAATAAGGCAAATACCCAGAAAACCGGGACACAACAGACCTACTGAACCAACT
>NZ_JAKMUZ010000048.1 GCF_027570195.1 Corynebacterium yonathiae | reverse complement strand
AAAGGCTCGAGGCGTTTGACTGACGTTGATGACATGATCGTCAGCTTGTATGCCGGTGGGATGACCATTAGGGATATCCAGCATCATATGGCAACGGCGATGCGGGTTGATATCTCTCATGAGACGATTTCTGCGGTTACTGACGCCGTCTTGGATGAGGTCATGGTCTGGCAAAACCGCCAGTGAGATGAGTTCTACCCGGTCATTTTCCTGGACGCGCTGCGCATTAAAATCCGCGACGGTGGTCGGGTAGTCAACAAGTCCGCGTACATGGCAATCGGTGTGGACCTTGACGGTATTAAGCACATTTTGGGATTGTGGATTGCCAAAGAAGAAGGCGCTTCATTCTGGGCGCAGGTATGCGCCAATCTTTCCAATCGTGGGGTCAAGGACGTCTTCATTGTCTGCTGTGACGGGCTGAAAAGGCCTGCCAGAAGCAGTAGAGGCAACCTGGCCGAATTCTATGGTGCAAACCTGTATCGTGCACCTGATTCGCGCAGCGAACCGGTGGGTAGCCTACGGGGATCGCCGGGGTGTATCAGCTGCGTTGAAAAAGGTTTACACCGCTACAGACGAGTCCACAGCACGTGCTGCTTTAGCCGAATTCGAGGCTTCCGAGTTGGGTGAGAAGTATCCACGTTCAGTCAAGGTCTGGCGGGATGCCTGGGAGCGGTTTGTCCCGTTTCTGCAGTTCCCACCAGCGGCGAGAAAGGTCATCTATACGACGAATTCCATTGAGTCGTTTAACAATGAGCTGCGGAAAGCTACTCGCAACAGGGTGCAGTTCACCAACGATGAATCAGCGCTCAAGACGCTGTGGTTGATGATCTGCAATATTGAAGACAAACGAGCTGCAAAGAGAGCAAAGCAAGGCAAACGGGTCTCAGCGACAGCCGGCAGACTCATGGAAGGAGCCCGAGTTTCCGGCTGGAAACAAGCCATCAACCAAATGGCCGTGGCCTACCCCGACCGCTTCGACAAATACCTATAAACC
>NZ_JAKMUZ010000047.1 GCF_027570195.1 Corynebacterium yonathiae | reverse complement strand
AACCCATGTTATATTGCACAAGATAAAAATATATCATCATGAACAATAAAACTGTCTGCTTACATAAACAGTAATACAAGGGGTGTTATGAGCCATATTCAACGGGAAACGTCTTGCTCGAGGCCGCGATTAAATTCCAACCTGGATGCTGATTTATATGGGTATAGATGGGCTCGCGATAATGTCGGGCAATCAGGTGCGACAATCTATCGATTGTATGGGAAGCCCAATGCGCCAGAGTTGTTTCTGAAACATGGCAAAGGTAGCGTTGCCAATGATGTTACAGATGAGATGGTCAGACTAAACTGGCTGACGGCATTTATGCCTCTTCCGACCATCAAGCATTTTATCCGTACTCCTGATGATGCATGGTTACTCACCACTGCGATCCCCGGGAAAACAGCATTCCAGGTATTAGAAGAATATCCTGATTCAGGTGAAAATATTGTTGATGCGCTGGCAGTGTTCCTGCGCCGGTTGCATTCGATTCCTGTTTGTAATTGTCCTTTTAACAGCGATCGCGTATTTCGTCTCGCTCAGGCGCAATCACGAATGAATAACGGTTTGGTTGATGCTAGTGATTTTGATGACGAGCGTAATGGCTGGCCTGTTGAACAAGTCTGGAAAGAAATGCATAAGCTTTTGCCATTCTCACCGGATTCAGTCGTCACTCATGGTGATTTCTCACTTGATAACCTTATTTTTGACGAGGGGAAATTAATAGGTTGTATTGATGTTGGACGAGTCGGAATCGCAGACCGATACCAGGATCTTGCCATCCTATGGAACTGCCTCGGTGAGTTTTCTCCTTCATTACAGAAACGGCTTTTTCAAAAATATGGTATTGATAATCCTGATATGAATAAATTGCAGTTTCATTTGATGCTCGATGAGTTTTTCTGATAGTTAGTCTTTGTAGAGACACAAACCTGAAATTCCGGACACCGCGCTTCAGGACATCTCCCTGGACGCCGATATCTGGCAGTATCCGGACGG
>NZ_JAKMUZ010000046.1 GCF_027570195.1 Corynebacterium yonathiae | reverse complement strand
AACCCCCACACACAAACAACTTGACACGCTCCCGCGGAATCTACCTGCAGCTAAAGAAATTGAGTCAACAAGGCCACCTCTGTGCCTACCTCACCAAAGCTAAACAAGACCAACGGTTGGAACGCACGACCAACAAGCTAGAAGGCGCAGTGAACTCTCAAATAAAGAAACTCATGCACACCCACCGAGGACTGCGCGACGAACAACAACGCATCGCCTGCGACTGGTGGCTATACCTCCACACACAACTGCCTGACGACCCTGTAGAGATCGCCAGGCAGCAAAACTGGGGCCAGGACGCACTCGCCAAAGCACAAACCCTAGCCAACCAGGAAAAACAAGCCACCAGCGGCCACGAAGACGGCCGACCAGCAACCTACGACAATGCCATCGACACTGCCTACAACCACTCTATGGGAATACGCAAAGGCCACGTACGCTAAACCCCCACCAACACAAAACGTCGTTTAGCCCGACACGCCACACAACAACACATTCTGTCGTTTAAGCCCCAGAAAGCCGCAATTGTCCCCTAATGAACTTAAAGACCGCCCGGGACAGAAGAAAGGCCACCAGGCACATAACTACAAGGATGAAACAAGAGCTTGGTGGCCTTCTCCCGGAGAACCCATCACATACAACACAGGCGAAATGCGATGGGTGACCAGGGAGAGATCACCCCTGGACATCAGTCAGAACAATGTAACTGACCGACAAGACTTACCTTAATATTAAGAAACTCATAAATCTATTATTCAAAACTGTGACATTCGCCTCACGCCATAAAAGAAAGGCCACCAGGTTACAGCGTTCCCTACAAACGCCGCCCGAAAAAGCCTAGTGACCTTCCAAAAGACCAGCAGTCCACATCATTCATTCTTCGTTCATTCCCTCAAAGGAGACACCACAAAAATGAACTGCCGGCACCCGGATTCAACGAGCAAAACCGAGCGAACCTGAGTTTAATACAAGCTTTTGCTTAATGTCTACAAAGAAGAAGAGGCGTCACTTTTTACTGCAAATGCGACGCGGTTGTTGGTGACGCCTTTATCAGCTTCGAAGCCTGAAGCCTGATTTTGGTTTATCGTCCGAAGTTCTGGACTGCGAAGAGTTTTCCGTCTTTATCCTTGGCAACTCCAATGCCTACAGATTTTGCTTGGGGGTCGAGTAGGTTTTTCCGGTGTCCTGGAGAATCAGCCCACAT
>NZ_JAKMUZ010000045.1 GCF_027570195.1 Corynebacterium yonathiae | reverse complement strand
GGGGGTTAGATTTGGCCTTTTTGAATGCCGATTGAGTGGGTGTAGTCGGTGTCGATAGCGTTGTCGTAGAGGGCTGGGCGTCCTGTTTCGTGGTCGGCTTGGTTCTCGGTTTGGGTCAGGGTGGATACTTTGGCGAGTTGGCCCTGGCCCCAGTCGGACTGCCTGGCGATTCGTACTGGATCGTCAGGCAGTTCCGTTTTTAAGTAGAGCCACCAATCCAGCATGCGGCGTTGTCGTTCGCCTGATCTGCCGCGGTGGGTTCTGGCGAGCAGTTTGAGCTGGGCGTTGATGCCGCCTTCTAAGCTGTTGGTGGTGGATTTGATCCGCTCGGGCGCAAGGACTCCTGCTGGCGGGTTGAGGTAGACAAACAGCATCTCGGACCGCCAAAGATGGTTGAGGCTGTTGTAGGCCTTGCGCACGTTGTGGTGGGTCCACACGCGGGTCCATGCACCTGTTTTGGGGTCTTTGATCATGGTTTTCTCGTTCATCCATTCCCGGTAGATCGTTGAAAACTCGTGCAGTTGCACACCCCACGCGGCGGCTTCATCCAGTGTGGTGATCCGGGTCAGTTTCAGCGCAAGTCGGTAGATGGTGCGCCCGGCATCGGTGCGTGGGTTGGTGGTAGTGTAGCGGCGGACCACGCGTTGGGCGTGGACGAGGCAGCGTTGAATTTTCGTAGTCGGCCAGCACTTTTTGATTGCGCTGTATGCGCCTTGGCCGCCGTCGATGACGGCGATGAGTGGGGCTTCGATGCGTTCAAGCAGCAGTTGGTAGTCGCGGGTGGTTTCGTGTTTGCACCAGTGCCAGGCGATCACGTGGTCGATGGTCGCCGCGACGATCAGGCAGCCACCGGCGGTGTAGGTGCCATCGAGAAATACCTGGTCGTAGATCCGCTTGTGGTGGCCGGCGGTGGGGTCAGGCACATCAACGAGCCAGCACCACTTGAAGCGCCGCTTCATGGTGGCGCGGCTAACACCGTTTCGTTTGGCTAGGTCGTCGAGTGATATTGCGGTGGTGCAATGCTCGATGAACTGGGTGAACACTGCCGCGTTGGTGATGTCGTTTCGACGTTTGACGCTGGAGGCGCCGCATTGTTTGCAGCGCCATCTGGTGGTGCCTTTGCTGGTGGTGCCGTTGCGTTTCATTTCACCGCCGCAGTGGCAGCGTGGTTGGTTCTTCGACATTGCGACACCACACCACGCCGCGCATAGCACATCACGGCTGCCACACCGAGGATTTCCCGTCGGGGGCTAGATATATGCTTCCGGAGCATATACTTTCCGGAAA
>NZ_JAKMUZ010000044.1 GCF_027570195.1 Corynebacterium yonathiae | reverse complement strand
TGAAGTGTCCCAGGTTTTGTTCCGTTTAAGTAGATGGGAAAATCTGGAATATGCCAAGAAAATTTGACCAGGATGCAAAGGACCGTGTGGTCCGTCTCGTGGAAGATCGCATCTTGGCAGAAAATATGTCGATGCAAGCCGCGTGCCAGGCAGTAGCTCCAAAGCTGGGGGTTTCATGGCATACGGCCCGTCAATGGACTCAACAGGCCCGTCGTGCGGGAAACATCCCAGAACCTGTGCCTGAAGATTTGGCCGCGGAAAACGCGAGGCTGCGTCGTGAAAATCAAGAGCTACGCGACACTAATGAGCTGCTGAAGGCCGCTTCAGCTTTTTTCGCGTCGGAACTCGACCCAAAACGTCGGAAATGATCCGGTTCATCGATGAATACCGGGTTCGTTTCTCTGTCGAGTTCATCTGTAAGACGTTGAAGAATAACCGGGCTGGTGGGTTCATCACCTCGCGTGGCTATCGCCAGTCCAAGGCCCGTGGGTTAAGTGCTCGTCGCCTTCGTGATGCTGTGCTGGTCGAACGCATTAGAACTGTTCATCGGGATAATTACGGTGTCTACGGTGTACGGAAAATGTGGCATGCTCTCCGCCGTGACGGAATTGATATCGGTCGTGAACAAACTGCCCGTTTAATGCGCTTGGCCGGTGTTTCTGGCAAAGGCAAAGGCAGATCACCTCTTACAACCCGTAAGCCTAACGTGCCTGATCTGCGCCCAGACTTGGTCGAGCGTGAGTTCAAAGCCCCCGGCCCGAACAAACTGTGGGTGGCTGACATTACGTATGTGCGCACGAAGAAAGGCTTTGTGTATGCCGCGTTTGTCACCGACGTTTACTCCCGACGGATCGTTGGGTGGGCGTTATCAGACTCCATGCGCACCGAAGCGTTGCCGCTGCAAGCTCTTAATCAGGCGATCGTGTGTGCTGAGGAAACAACAGGTCTCATTCACCATTCGGATCACGGCTCGCAGTACGTCAGCGTGGTCTACAACGAGCGCCTTGCCCAGCACGGGATTGCCGCTTCCACCGGAACTGTCGGGGATTCTTATGACAATGCTCTGGCTGAAAACGTTAACGGCTCCTACAAGAACGAGCTGATCCATACTCGCAGGTGGGATGATGTTGTCGAGGTAGAAATCGCGACGTTCGAGTGGGTGTCATGGTGGAACGAGATGAGGCTTCACCAAAGCTTGGGATACCGAACCCCAGTCGAAGTGGAAACCGATTTTTGGAAGCAGAACCCGCCGCAAGAAATAATAGAAATCAAGGCAAATGCCTAGGAACAAAACTCGGGGCACTTCA
>NZ_JAKMUZ010000043.1 GCF_027570195.1 Corynebacterium yonathiae | reverse complement strand
GTCAAGTCCTGGGTAGTGGTGTATCTGTTTTTCGAATCTGGGGTTAGTTTCATGGCGGTGGTTTAGGGGCCATCTCGGGGATAAGGGGTGAGGGTATTCACGCGGCGATCTCCTGGTTGTTGTCGCGGTCCTCGTCGATGACCCCAGCGGCGATGATCTCTTTGGTCTGTGCCAGGCTGGTCAGTGACATATAACGCTTCTGTTGGATCCAGTCATCGTGCTGTTCGGCCAAAACCGCCCCAACAAGGCGCACAACAGCGTCTCGGTTTGGGAAGATTCCTACGACATCGGTACGCCGGCGGATCTCCCTATTGAGCCGTTCAGTGGGGTTATTCGACCAGATTTTGGTCCACACCGCTCTCGGCGCAGCGGTAAACGCCAACAGCTCGTCGAGACACTCCTCGAGGTAGGTGGCAACGTGAGGAAATTTCTGCTGGCAGAATTCAATAACCTCACGAGCTTGGGCCCACACACTAGCGGCATCGGGTTGCTGAAAGATTGTGTGAAACATCGCTGACAGAGTCGGCCATTGGGTTTTGGGAACCTGGGCCGAGAGGTTCTTCGCGAAGTGCGTTCGACACCGCTGCCAACTAGCCTGCGGCAGGCAGTCACCCACGGCTGCTTGAATACCAAGATGGGCATCACTAGTAACGAGAAATACTCCGGTCAGGCCACGGGCGATGAGGTCCCGAAAGAACCCGGTCCACGACGCGGTAGATTCCGCGGTGGCAACCTGCATGCCCAAAAGCTCTCGGTAGCCGTCAGCGTTGACACCTGTGGCCAGCAACACGCTGGTCTTTACGACACGTCCTCCTTCCCGCACCTTCATTGTCAGCGCGTCGCAGGAGACAAAGTGGTAGGGGCCTTGGTCAAGCCGGCGGGTGCGGAAGTCATCGACCATGTCATCGAGTTCTTTGGCCATCTGGCTGACCTGAGACTTCGACAAGTTGTTGATCCCAAGGGTGGCCACCAGGTCGTTCATCCTGCGAGTGGAGACTCCTTTCAGGTAACAGGTGGCGATGACTGTGGTCAGGGCACGCTCGGTGCGGCTGCGGCGCTCTAGCAGCCAGTCAGGGAAAAATGCGCCGGTGCGTAGCTTCGGGATTGCCACATCAATGCTGCCGACTCGGGTATCAAGTTGGCGATGACGGTAGCCATTACGTGTGTTGGTGCGCTCGGCTGACACGGTGGCGTAATCAGCCCCGCAGACGGTGTCTGCTTGGGCGGAAAGAATCTGGTTGATGAAGTCAGTGAGCATTTGGCGCATCAAATCTGGGGACGCTTGAGTCAGTAGCTCTTCGAGATACGCGGTCGGATCGATATGATGAGGGTCAGCGGCCATCGCAGGGTACTTCCTTT
>NZ_JAKMUZ010000042.1 GCF_027570195.1 Corynebacterium yonathiae | reverse complement strand
TGAACTGGCCCCCGAAAGTTGGACTGGTTTAATTCTAGGCGGTTAGGGCTTCAAGGGTCTGATTTCGATATTGCATCGGGGTTAGACCCTTGAGTCGTTGTTGGATGCGTTCGGTGTTGTACCACCGGATGTACTCGTCGATTGCCTGGTTGAACTCTGCGACGGTGTCGAAGGCTTCTCCGTGGTACATCTCGGTTTTCAGGTGGCCGAAGAAGTTCTCCATGACCGCGTTGTCGTAGCAGTTGCCTTTGCGTGACATCGATTGGACTCCCTGGTGCTGGCGAATCAGGGTGCGCCATGATGAGTGCTGGTATTGGAATCCTTGATCGGTGTGGATCATCCAGCCCGGCTGTGGAGCACACGCTTTGATCGCCTGCGCCAACGAAGCCGAGGTAAACGCCGTAGACGGCGATGTGGCCACTGTGTGGGCGACGATTGAGCGGTCGAACAGGTCCATCACCGGTGAGAGATACACCTTGCGGCCAGCGACTTTGAACTCGGTGACGTCGCTGACGAAGACAGTGTTGAGCCTATCGGGGGTGAAGTTGCGCTCGAGTGTGTTCTCAGCGATGTAGCTGATTGTGCCAGTGTAGGAGATGTAGGGCCTGCGCTGGCGAATCTTGGCTTTCAAGCCCATGGCGCGCATGAGCTTGTAGACAAGCTTGTGGTTGACCACCCAGCCCTGGTTACGCAGGTCGAGCAGTACCCGCCGGTAGCCGTAGCGGTGTTTGTTGCGCTGAAAACTGTCCCGGATCGCGTCTTTGAGCTCGGCATGTTTATCCGGTGCGGTGAGTCGTTTTTGGTGGTAGAAGAATGTCGAGCGTGCCATGCCGGCCGCATCCAGGAGGTAGTCCAAGCGGTGGTGTGACTTGAGGATGACGATTGCCTGGGCTTTCAGGCGTGTCCCTGGTTCCTCAAGTCTCGCAATTTTTTTAAGTAGGCGTTTTCCGCTTCCAGCCGCTCAACCTGGCGGCGAAGCTTTTCCTCTTCCGTGAGGCGTTTCGGCGCAGCCGATCCTTTGGGCCTGCCCTTCGGCTTCGGGCGCAGAGCCTCGTCGCCGCCTCTGCGCCACTTAGCCACCCAGTCCTTGACGAGGTGGTCGGATGAAAGATTGAACTCTCGGGCAAGATCCATCATCGACTCACCCGCAAGATGACGTTCTACAACCTCCTTCTTCGCCTCGAAGGAGTAGTGCTGCTTGTTTGGTTTCTCCACGAGACATAGTCTGCCACGCAGTTGGAAACGGCGATAAAGTCTACGCGTTGCGTCTCTCGAGACACCGACAACACGAGCAGCGGCTCGGCAACCCATTCCCTGCTCGAAAAGCTCCACTAACTGCTCACGCTGAACTTCACTCAGCGAACTACGTGCTCTCAAAGAAAATGCCCCCC
>NZ_JAKMUZ010000041.1 GCF_027570195.1 Corynebacterium yonathiae | reverse complement strand
TTCCTTTTACCCCCGTTGACCATTGATACTCGAGTCTGGGGATCCCTGCGGGTTTAGGCCATCCTATTCGAACACAAACACCCCCACCAAGGTCATATGTCCGGTAGGCGGGATACTATATGGGAGCTAGTTAGAAAACATACTCGAAAACCCTCGTCCTGTTGGAGTGCCCCGCTGTGACTGCTACACTCGCCCCACCCGAACCTGATGTTGCCCTCGACTACCCCGAATCTCTACTCATAGACGACCCAACCAACCCCGACCCCGACGCCAACCCGGACGTCCCAGACGCGTTCTACACCACCAATGCACCCGGCAACCACATCGGCCAAGCCGGCACCTACACGCGTAAAACCTCCTGGTTCCTCTACCGCGCAATCCTGCCCCAACTAGACGACGACGTCGACTTAAGCCTCACCAGCCTGGCCAAAGACCTCGGCATCTCTTATAGCAAACTCCTCGGGTATATCCGTGCCCACTATCGCATGCGACAACTACCTCTAGTCACCGAAGTACAAGGCCAGCACTGGATACTCGATCTGACCAAACTGCGCATCATCGACCGCGAACTACACCGCCTAGATAGCAACCCCGACCATCTCGAAGCCATCGACGCAGCACTCGCAGACTTCCTCACCCCCACCACACCCAACCAAACCGTGCCCACTGATGCTGACCTACGCCGGTTTATCCGCACCTTCATCGACACCCACCTTTGCCCAGAAGACAAAGAACAAAAACCCGAACCAACCCTTCGCATTCACATCAATCCAGACCACACGACCACCCTGTCACTGACCTGCGACCGCGCCACAGCCGTTATCATCGCCCGCCACATCGACGCCTACACCAATAAAGCAAAAACAACCAACGCACAAGGCCTAATCGACCTCATCTTGGAAGACACCCACACCAGCGTCGCGATCAACACATTTACCACCAACGAAGACACCAACAGCGTCTACATCCCAGGCGCCGGATGGATAAACATAGGCCACGCGCCCACAGACAACACCTTCATCCGCCGGCTTAATGCCGACGAAATTGACGGATACACCCCAAATGTTGACATCCGCGCCTACACCCAAGGCAGAGACGCCACCTGCCGCTGGCCCGGCTGCACCATCCCCGGCAACTACTGCCAACTAGACCACCGCATCGAATACCACCAAGGCGGACCCACCAGTCCGGATAATTTAGTAAACCTTTGCCAACACCACCACAACATCAAAACTGACCGCCGCGTCCACTACATCCTCGACCCCATCACCGGCACCATCGCCTGGCTCCACCGAGACGGCACCTACCAACTAGACCACGCCACCGGACCACTAGCCACACCCCAAACCCACTGGAACCACACCTGGGCACAATACCTCGCACTACAACAACAAAAAACAAA
>NZ_JAKMUZ010000040.1 GCF_027570195.1 Corynebacterium yonathiae | reverse complement strand
TGGTTTAGAGTTCGTCGACGCCGGCAAACAGGCTGCGAATTTCAGGACAGTCAGCAAACTTCCGCTTTAGCCGGCCCAAGAATTCTTCAAAGGAAATTGGATCAGCAGCCCTTTGGACCTTTCCGAGCAACTCATACGCTTGGTCGCGACCACACTTGTTTTCCAACTGCTCCTCGACTATTCGCATCAGAATGGGAATGGTCTCGTCCGGCAAATCCGGAAGAAGCTGTTCTGCCAAGCTCCATTCAATTCTGGCGTCCGAGGCTGTTGCCCAAGCACGCTCCGGATCATCTAGGCACAAGTACTGGAACATCGCTAGGTCCCATGGCTTATCCCGCAGGCGAGTTTGGATGAGTACGGACGCGGTGTCCCCTACGGCGGCAAAAAGGCCACGCGCAGTCGATAGCATTGGAAAACTATCGAAGGCTATTCGGTGTACGGCGGGACTGCGGTGGGGAAAGTGGGCGTCGGAAAGCGCGGCCCAAAAAGTAACGATATCGAAAGTATCCTCGGTGGGTAAGGCCAGCAAGGCCTTCTCTGAGTACTTATAGGCGAGGTCAAACTGACCTATCTCCGAAAGGCCGCGAATCAGCTGCTCGTATCCGTCCGTATGAGTACGAAATACGTCCTCGACAGAGCCAGAAAGCACCGCCAACCGACGCTTTGCATACGCACCCTGCCCCCGCTCGCGAAGTTCCTTCACGCCCTCTACCCCTAAAGATTCCTCGTACTGCACGGGGTCAACATCTATTTGTTCCGCATACGGCGACTCAAGAATGCCCAAGAGCCACTGGGCCAAGTACAGCCCGTCAACCTTTGATAGTTGAGCTGCATGAGGTAGTTCCTGCGCCAAGCGCTCGGCACTCCAACGCACGGCTTCATTGACATCCTCAATAAGCGGCAACTGTTGCAGAACTTCGTCAACTGCGCGTTGCGCCACTAGGAAGATATCGTGAGCCTTGATTGGCTCAATTCCATAGCCGGCTAAAAGATGAGGTTCAAACATGGCAGTCTGGAGCAGCTCGCCGGCCTGCCACACCTGGTCGGCGTACTGGCTCGAATCGTCGGGGTCAGCCAGATTTAGTCCGGTGGGCTTTACAAAGTTAATGGTCGCCTCGGTAAGGGTCTGCACTACTTCTGGCATTCCTTTAAATCCGCAAGAAATTCTTTGAGAGGTTCCGTAAGCTCCCATATTTGGTTACGCTCCTGCTCAAACATGCGATCAACGAGGAACTCCACACCACCCAGATCATCGGGATGCAGGCTATCTAAATAGGCCAGAAGCTTATCGACGTCTTGCAAGCCTTGAATTCCCTGCTCTACTTGTTCCACCACAGTAGAAATTTGTGCTTGGTCCATGCGTTTGAGACTAGCAAAACAAAAGAAGAGGACGGTGGTATACCGTCCTCTTCTTCTACGT